>JBGSZR010000266.1:0-28174 GCA_041750275.1 Gemmataceae bacterium | reverse complement strand
GTAGGCTTCACGGGCGCGCTGGCAATAGGCGAGCGTGGCGCGATCGGGCCGCAAGCCGATGCGGCCGCCGGGGGAATAGGCGTCGTCGTTGCGGACCTTCTTGTTAGCGGTGTAGTGATTGATCAGCGAATCCATGTTGCCGGCGCTGACGGCGAAGAAGAGGCGGGGCCGCCCGAATTGACGCCAGGGTTCGCATGATTTCCAGTCCGGCTGGCTGAGAATGGCGACGCGAAAGCCCGCGCGCTCCAGCACGCGGTGCAGGATGGCCGCGGCAAAACTGGGGTGATCGATATATGCATCACCGCTGACAAAGACGATATCGACCGCATCCCAGCCGCGTTCTGCTACATCCTGTGCGGTTATCGGTGCGAACGGCGCGGCAAAGCGCTCGTGCCAGAGCGGCAGCGACAAACGATTTCGCGAGGCGGAAACCTTATCAGAGAAAGGGTTTGCTGCTGGCATTCGAGGATCGCATCCGGTAAAGTCGGGACTTTCTGAATTATTGTAGCAGGTTGAGTAACGTAACGATTGGATGCGGTGAGACTGAAACGGGATCTGTGTTGCCGTCGGTTTACACTGGCGGTGGCGATTCGCGTCCGGGTATAATCCTAAAAGGAAATTCTGTCATTCTCGGGGTTTCGGGCTTTTCATTCGGGAATCAGAAAGTTACTTTCTACACCTGATATAACAGGTTCGTCCCTTCACGAACCCGTTCCGTATTTGCCCCTCGCGCCCCTTCGCGGGAGGAACATTATGCATGCGTTTCGTCGATTTCGTTTCTTGAACTGTTCGCTGGCGATGCTCGCTCTTGGCGTGCTTGCTGCTGGACGTTCCGCCGCACAGGATGAGCCGAAGCCGGAGGTTGCGGCGACCCGTCAGGTGACCATCTACTATCAGGGGCTGAGCCCCCGGGGCGATTTCGCCTTCAAGTGGAAGGATGCCCGGGACTCCCGCCCGGTAGGGCTTTTGAACTGGTCTGTCCCCAGCGAGCTCGTGGGCACGGGGAACATGGGGCGTGACTTCCACACCTATTGTGCTCAGACACTTGTCGGCGTCACCGCGGGTGAAACGTATCGCTACGAAATTGTCGACCCTGCGCTTCCAAAGAACTACGAACTCAAGGATGACGAAGCCGGTCAGAAGGAAGCCCTGTACCGCACTGCGTTCATTCGCGAGCTGTTTGGTCGGTTCTACCTGGATTCGATCGATCCCAACAAACCAGATGAAGCCCGGGCGTTCCAGATTGCCCTGTGGGAGATCATCAACGAGGCTGAACTGCCACCAGCCAAGGACCTCCCCTCGACGCCGACGCCGTTCAGTTTGACAAAAGGCTCCTTCCAGGCTGATTACCCCGTCTTCGATCAGGCACCTGTGTACGTTCAGCGTGCCCAGGCGATGTTGCAGCCACTGACTGGCGATGAATCCCAGTTCTATGGTAACGCCGGTCTCGCCGGTTATCGCTTGGTTCGTATGAACGGTCTCGGTTCCGTCACGAATCCCAATGAACTGGTGCAGGCCCAACTTGCCCTGCAAAAGGTCGAAGGTGGAGTTGGCGGTAACGCTGGTGTTGGCGGTGGTTCAGGTGGAGTGGGCGGGGCCGGTTTTGGCGGAGCACCACTCGCCGGTGGCGGCGGAACAGGTGGTGGACTCGGAGGCATCGGTGGTGGCGCGGGTGGTGGTGGCATTTTTGGCGGGACGGGCAACGGGAATAACAATAACGGCACACCCCCTAATGGCACCAACGTCCCACCAGGGGGCGGTGGCGATCCTCCGGGTGGCACGACCGTGATTCCTCCTGTGAATCAACCACCCGATGTCGTTGATGATCCTCCTACCACACCTCCCACGGAGAACACCAACCCGGTGCCCGCTCCTCCAGCTATCCTTCTGGGACTGGTCGGTATTGGTGCACTCGGCGGATATCGTGCCCTGCGTCGTCGCGTCATGAAGACGGCATAAGGGAACTGTCGCCTCGAATTTCAATCGGCGGCCGGCATGTTCAGATGCCGGCCGCTTCTTCGTTTCCCCCTCACCTGATTCAAGGATTATTTCCCATGGCCAAGGCACCCAAAGCCAGCATCGGCATCACGCGCGAGCAGTTTCGGACTGCCGCCAAGCCCGTGCAGGTCGTGATCAACGGCAAAGAGTTCGAGGTGCCCCGCAAGGAGTTCTCGACGGGTTCGCTTGGATGGTATCTCAACGACAAAATGGATGTCGAAATCGACGGCGTGAAGGTGAAAGTGCAGATTGGCATGAACCTGACCATCGTCGGAAGCAAGGACTTGCCCCAGGATGCTTCATCTGCGGCACCTGCAGCTGATCCTGCGCCCTCGCAAATGCCCGCCGAAGGACAAGCCGATTTCTGAGGGATTATTATTGGATCGTTGTCCGCAAACCGCAACGCATCGGCATTCCCTTGTGATTCCGAGTCCACGACTCACCCAGGGAGATTACCATGCCAAATGTCGTCGTCGCGGGGCAAATCACCGGCTCCGCGGGCAGCTCTTACAACGTGACCTGCGATATCCTGAACGACGATGGCAAGTCGATCGGGATGATCAATCTCACCACCACAGAAATCCCCGACGGCAACACGGGCGAGCCCGTCTTGTGGAGCACCAGCTTTGATGTGCCACAGCATCTGATCGCTTCGCTCAAGAGTGTTCGAATTCGTGTCCGGGGCCCCGATGGGTTCTGGGTCTACACCACGCGACTGTACAATAATCCCTACCACACACTGGGGAAAACTCTTACCAACTTGCTCAGCACGTTGAAGTACAACCTCACGGCGTGGGATAGAGGTTCCGCTTGCCTGCTCAGTACCAGCTTCCTGGGATTGTTCGGCTGGGGTGGCACGATCGACGCAACCACGGGAAAGATCACAGCTCCGGCAGGCTTTCCGATCACCGGCACCGCTTCGCCCATCGTCATCGAATAAGGTGGCCTGCTCTCGCCTTGCGGTTGCGTTGTGGCGTCATTCGGGCTATACCCTCACCCATCATTGCTTTCTCACCCGGCACAGGGACGTGCCTTGAGCTCTTCGCGTTCCACACTCGATCGGCTGGATTTCGCTCGCCGGATCTTGCGGGCGGAGGCTTCGTCACTGGAAGTGGTCGCCAGCCGGCTCGATGACTCGTTCGAGGCGGTTACCGAGATCCTGTACCGCTGCCGAGGCCGCGTGGCCGTGGTCGGTGTGGGCAAGTCCGCGGATATCGGCCAGAAACTCGTCGGCACCTTCAACTCCACCGGCACCCGTGCGTACCTGCTCGATGCCACGCGGGCCGTTCATGGTGATCTTGGTGCCGTGCACCCGGATGATGTGGCGTTGCTCCTTTCGCACAGTGGCGAGTCGGAAGAACTCGTGCGCCTGCTCGGGCCACTTCGGAAATTCGCCTCGTCCATCGTCGCATTCACCAGCAACGCCACGAACTCCCTGGCCCGCTCGGCAGACGCCGCGATCGTGTATGGCCCGATCACCGAGGCCTGCCCGCTGGCACTCGCACCGAGCACCAGCACCACCATCATGCTCGCCCTCGGGGATGCTCTTGCCTTCGCGTTGTTGGAGGAACGGCGGTTCACAGCCGACGACTTCGCACGCTACCATCCGGCCGGGAGCCTGGGTCGCAAACTTGCCACGGTCTCGGAGCACATGCGCCGCGGTGAGGAATTGCGAGTCGCGTTCGCCACCGAGACAATTCGAGAGGTGTTCGCTCGTGTTCGCCACGATGGCCGCCGCACGGGTGCCATCATGCTGGTGGATGAAGGAGGCAAGCTGGCGGGGCTCTTCACGGATAGCGATCTGGCCCGCCTCTTTGAGAATCATGCGGATGCAGCGATTGATGAGCCGATCGGGCAGACGATGACGAAGAACCCGATCGTGACGACACCTGAGGTACGGATGGCGGAAGCCATCGCGATTTTGAAGTCACGCAAGATCAGCGAGTTGCCGGTGGTGAACTCGGCCGGTGAGCCGGTCGGCATGCTCGATATAACCGATCTGATTGGGCTTGAACCACCCGGGGCAATCTCGGAAACACGCCCGCCACTTCGCCTCGTGGATCGAAAGACCGCGTAGGATTCCCATCACGGTGCTGCTGTGCCGCAACCGCTCTCCCTTTTCGAACGCGTCGCGAAAATCGAACTGTTACTGCTCGATGTCGATGGCGTGCTCACCGACGGCAGCGTCGTTTACAGCGATTCCGGCTTCGAACTCAAGCGATTCCATGTTCGCGATGGGTCGGGCTTGAAGTTCTGGCAACTTGCCGGTAAGCGGGCGGCGATTATCTCCGGCCGTCGCTCGAGCGCAGTGGATGTCCGTGCCGCCGAACTCGGCATTGCACCAGTCTTGCAGGGGCAAGCGGACAAGTTGCCAGCGTTCGAACGCGTGCTGGCCGAGTGTGGTGTGCGGCCCGAGCAAGTGTGTGCCATCGGAGATGACCTCGCGGAGTTACCGATCCTGAAGCGGGTCGGCGTGGCCGTGGCGGTGGCGGATGCCTGTGCCGAGCTTCGCGAGAACGCGGACTACGTGACTGCAGTGCCCGGTGGACGGGGTGCGGTGCGCGAAACGGTTGAATGGCTGATGAAGCAACAAGGCACCTGGGCCGGCATTGTGGCCCGGTTTGCGACCTGATTTCCCGGGGTTTCGCGTGATGTGGACACCGCGACGAGTTGCTCTGTTCCTCGCGGGCTTCGCGGTCTTCCTGACGGCGTACCTCGGCTATTCACGTGCCCTCGGCTGGCTCGATGGCCTGCCCCAACTCCCGGACAAGTACGCCATCGAATCCGATGGCACCTTTCAGGTTCAGAAATCCGCCATCTCGCCGACGGTGCAACGGCTCATCGAAGCCTTCGGCCCGGATTGCCCGGAACTGAGCGATCAGAACTACCCCACAAAACTGGAATTCCGCAACGGCGAATCCTCTGTCGTTCTGGCCGCCGGTGCCACGCCGATCGTCACGGGCACCAACCGCATGACGCTGGCTCCGTTCAGCCTGGCGTCATTCGGCAAACCACGCACACGCGATCCGAATGAAGTTGTCGAGATTAGTACCTTTCACGCCGACAAAGCGGTCCTCGAGTTCGATCGCGTGATTAACACGCCCAACGACATGAACCGGGCCAAACTACTTCGCATGGAACTGGTGAGCGAGCCCGAGCACGCCCTACCCGATCCACGCCGTGGCACGGTGTACATCACAAATAACCAGCGGAGCGACGATCCCAACAAGTTCATGGTGCTGCGCACACCCGGGCCGGTCTTTTACCGCGACCCCAAGAACAACCCCGAAGGGGCCAGTGGGCCGGATATCTGGACGGATGCGTCGGTGGAAATCGTGGATCGGCAGAATCTGCCCCGCGGCTTCGATGCGCCGGCTCCCGCCACGGCTCCCACGCGCGGGAGCGATTTGCGTGAAGCCTCGGCCGTGCCTGCGATTCTCGCGGGTCAGCGGTTGCCGCCGCCCACCATCACCGCCATTGGTATGCGCATCTTCTTCGCCCCACCCACGGTGCCCGCAGACGACAAGAAGAAAACCTCCGTGATGGGTGGCGTCAAGCGGCTAGAACTGCGCGAACGTGTGCTCATCAACCTGTGGACGGACTCGCAGCAGGGTCTCATCAGCACCCCCGATTCATCGGCGCACAAGGAGAAGCCTGGGGCGGAGAAACGCCCTGGCAACCCACTCGCCACGCAGCAAGCTCCGCCCGCCCTGGCCGGCATCGGCGGTGGACCGTTCGTTGCAATCCAATCAATTCGTGCTCTTGATCGGGCCCTCCTGCAAATTGAAACGCTCGGCCCCTTCGCCTACGACATGGAGAAGCACATCGGCCGCTTCGATGTGTTGCCGCAGGCCAACCCGAACTTGCCCAACGATGTGCAGGTCACCCGCGTGTTGCCGCGCGGCAGCAAGCAACAACTCTTCACGCAAGTGCTCGAGATCGAGTTCAACGGCTCACCCACCGGCACTCCGCAGTCGCCCGCACCTGCCAAACCCAGCGAGGAAGGCGGCACGGCCTTCAAGTCGCTGCATGCCTGGACCTATACCCCGGGCCGCTTTCTCACCATCTCGGCGGAAGAAGATCGGCTTGAAGCCTACGGCCAGGATTTGCTGTTCGAACAGGCCGCGAACCGCACCACGCTCTCCGGGGCACCGCTCTATGCGGTGAAGTCGAATGCACCCGGGGCCGATGGCAGCAAGGGAGGCGGCAACGTGCTCACGGCCGGGGAGAAGAACCGGCCTGCCAGGCTCATCATGGAGCCCGGGCCAGCCCCCGATCGCACCACCACTGCACGCGTCGAGGGGCCCGGCAAGTTCGAACTGCTCGATCCTGCCAACAAGGGAAATACGATCCAGGCCAGCTGGCTCACGTCGATGTCCCACGTGAAGGAGAAGGTGAATGGCCGCGTGCAGGACCGTCTCACGTTCACCGATGGGGCCAAGTTCGAGGATGTGCAGGCGGACTACTGGCTCAAGGGCCGCGAACTGAAACTCTGGCTCGAGTCACCCAACCAGCCTGGTGCGCCCCAGGATGCGAACAGCGGTTCGCCGTTGCCGCAGCGCTTGCTCGCCACGGGTGATGTCAGCAGCCACTCGGGCGATGTGGAGGTGGAGCAGGCGGAGTTCCTGACGGTGATGTTCCGCGATGGGGCACCGCCCGCACAGGTGGCGGTTGCACCGGCCACCCCGATGGGCCCGTTGACGGAACCCATGGGTGGAGTGCCGATGCCCGTGGTTGAGCCGAAGAATCCGCTGGCCAATCCCGTGGCTGAGAAGCCCAAGGAGAAGCCGAAGCCGCCCCTGCGACTGAAGGCTCGCGTCATCGATACCTGGGTGGTTCGCTACCCGGTGCCAAAGAGCGTGGCGAAGGAACCGACCGCGAAGGAACCTGGCGAGAAGCCCGTTGTTTCAACGTCGCTCAAGTACGAGATGGAGAAGGCCCGCTGTGAGGGGCAAGTCGTGGTGCACCAGGATCCGGAAGACCCCGAGCAGCCGCGTGGCACCGATATCCTTGGCAGCACCTTGCTAATCGATTCTTCGCCGCGAGGCAGCGTGCTGACTGTCACCGGCAGCGACAAGGAACCAGGACAGGTCCACCACGAAAACCTCTCGATTCTCGGCCCCAAGGTGGTCATCGATCAACTGCACAACCTCACGACAGTCGATGGCCGCGGCTCGCTCTCGATGCCATCAGGCACAGACTTCGCCGGCACCAACTTGAAGAAAGCCGAGATCATGATCGTGCACTGGCGCGATTCCATGTCGTTCAACGGCTCGACGAAGACCGCGGAGTTTATCGGCAAAGTGGCCGCCTCGCAGGGCGAATCGTGGGTCGTGTGCCACACGCTGCAAGTGTTCCTCGATCGCGAGGTCTACTTCAACCAGATGACGAAGCCCACCCGGCCACCGGGCACGGTCGCTGGCAATGTGAAGCCCAAGGGGCTCAAGGGCAATGAGAAAGAGAGCGCAAAGGTCGAGAAGGTGTACTGCTATCCCGCCCCGGATGACGCCGTCGATGAGCCGCGCGGCTCGAACACGGTGACTTTCAACCAGGTGGAGCGCGACGAAACGGGTAAGATCGTCAAGACGCAACAATTGACAGCGCGTGAACTCGCAGTCTTCGCCCAGGCTCAGGACGATGGCCGCGGTGATCCTTACCAGAAGATCGTGGCCCAGGGCCCTGGCACTGTGCGGATGTGGCAACCCGGGCAAAAGGACATGACCGGCCCCGAAGCCCAGCCGATGGGCAACGCACCCGCGAAGCCGGCCGAGATGGAGATGAAGCTCACCATCGTGACTTTCAGCGGTCAGATGACGACGAAGGACAAGGGGAAGGTTTATCAGGAGGCGACCTTCCGCGATAACATTCAGGTTATCAGTGCCCCGGCCGCGAGTCCGTCCGCTGTGATCGAGCGACACAAGTTGCCGCTGCGCTCGGTGGTGCTGACGTGTGCCAATCAACTCGTAGTCTCAACCCACAAGCGCGACAAGGCACCGCCTCTGCAACGTATGGATGCCATGGGGAACGCCTTTATCCGTTCCGATGAGTACGACGGCTGGGGTGAACTCATCACCTACGATGGGCAGTTTGTCATCCTCGAAGCCAATGGCACGAGCCTGGCCCGTATTCTCAGTCGGTTCCAGAACAGCGAGAACAGCGGCAAACGCATCATCTACGACCGCTCCAAGAACAGCTACAAGGTCGATGGCAGCGACGGCGGCACCTTTCAGAGCAACCCCGCCGGCCCGGGAAAGCGCTGATTCGTTTGTGATCGGTGCAGCGAGCAACACTGTCCGGTGAGGGAGTCTCGTGGCAATTATGGGGTGTCACCGAATGGCATTCACTTAAGCCCCAATTATGAATTGCTTCTGAAAGCCGTGGCAAACATCTCGAACTTACGCTCTAATCCAGCAGGAAGCCAGTATCCGGCTTCCGCTAGCCATTCATTGTTCGCCCGGCCTCTTCCGAGGATCACTCATGTCTCACCGCCTGCGTGCGGCCTTCACTCTCATTGAATTGCTCGTGGTCATTGCCATTATCGCCATCCTCATTGGCTTGCTGCTCCCGGCCGTGCAAAAAGTGCGTGAAGCGGCAGCCCGCATGAAGTGCCAGAACCAGATCAAGCAGATTGCCCTCTCCTGCCACAGCTACCACGACGTCCACGGCCGCCTCATCCCGGCTTACGTCGGCAACACGCAACTCAGCTGGACCGTGTACATTCTGCCTTACATGGAGAACGATCCACTCTTCAAGGCGATGGACACCAATCCGGGCGGTTCTTACACAGGCACGAACCGTAATAATCCTTACGGGCTCACGCGCATCGCCAACTACCTTTGCCCGTCGTCGCCGGTCGAGATGATGCAGACCGGTGCGCCGAACAATGTGAACCCGCCCGATCTCGTGCCCGCCACCTCGGGCCAGCCGCCCTTCACCCTGCACTACTACGGTATGACCGGCCCTCGCGGCACCAACCCCACCACGGGGGCAGCCTACCCTGTCACCACCTGTTCCCACGATGGCGTGCCGATGGCCACCTCCGGCATGTTCCAGCCAGACGTCCGGGCCAATGTCGTCGTGGGCCCCATCAAGCTCACGGACGTCACCGATGGCACGTCGAACACGATCATGATTGCGGAGATGTCCTGGGCCTCCACCTATGGCACACGATACCGAAGCTGGCTTCGGGGAGGCGAATCTGGAAGTTGCTTCGCGTGCGGTGCTCGCAACGCCACCAACGCCATCAACTCCGCGCTCAAGGCGAACCTCATCGGTCAATACAACGATGTGCCCATGGGCAGTATGCATACCGGTGGGGCGAACTTCGCGCTCGGCGATGGCTCGGTGCGATTCATTCGCGATTCCGTGGACATGCCCACCTATCGCGCGCTCGCGAGCCGCAACGGTGGCGAAGTGCTCGGCAACTACTAATCGGAGCAACCATGCGCACCTCTCCGTGGCTCGCGTTCTCCTGTGGCCTGCTCGTGGTCCTCGGCTGCAGCGAGGGCGAAAAACTGTACGATGTCTCCGGCACGGCCACCTTTAACAACAAGGCCATCCCCAAGGGAATGGTCTACTTTGATCCGGACCCCACAGCGGGTGGCTCCGGATTGCAGGGCTTTGCACCCATCGAGGATGGCAAGTACGACACTGCCAAGGGAGGCCGAGGCATTCAGGGCGGCGGCTACGTGATTCGCGTGGCCGGACACGATGGCAAGGTCGCCAACGAGAACCCTTGGGGAGCCGCGATCTTCAACGAATATGAGTTCAAAAAGGAACTGCCCAAGGAGAAGTCGGAACTCAACATCGACGTTCCGAAGTCCCGGTGAATTCCGGTCAATTCACCTGGGTCGACTGGGTGGTTCATGATGAATAAACCTTCTTGGTGAATTAGACCGGAATGGCCAAACTCTTGCCACGACCGCGACCGAAACAATATCAGCCTGGGAAGCGTCCCGCCTGGTGGGTGGTACGCTTCGCATTTGCCTGGAGAACAACATCATGATTCACGTGCTCGCAACCATCCAACTTCAGCCGGGCACACGTGATGCGTTCCTGGAGCATTTCCTCTGGGTCACACCCTTGGTGCAGGCGGAGGCCGGTTGCATCGAATACGGTGCCACCATAGACGAGCCGACCTCGTTCAAGGCGCAGGATCTGATTGGCCCGGACACGGTGGTGGTGGTCGAGAAGTGGGAAAACGTGGCCGCACTGGAGGCCCACATGACCGCACCGCACATGGCCGAGTACCGCGTGAAGGTGTTGGATCACGTCAATAGTGTGCGTTTGCAGGTGCTGAAGCCGGTCTGAATCGCATCAAAATGGGCGAATAACCGGCGATTGCGTTGCAGCTTACCTCACTTCACGCGCCGCGGTAGTCCGGGCAACCCGGGTGGTTAAGAGAACGGGCAAGAACGGCCGAAGCAGTGTGTGCGACGCAGTGCTTCGCCGTGCTCTCCACGAAGCCTTGCCGCCGAGCACCAGGACGGTGTTCGTCACCCGTTCCCTCCAGCCCAGGTCACGGAAGACTCATGTTTACATCGCTTCTACTCACAACGACTTTGGCCGCCGGTCAGCCGCCGGCCCCGAACTATGCCCCACCTGCCACGTATCGTCAGCCCACGACGTACGTGCAGGGTGGCCAGCCCGTGCCGATGCCCATGACCGGCGGCGCTCCAGTGGTGCAGGTGCCCAACGGCGGCGTCCCGGTGGTGCAGGTGCCCAATACGGGTGTGCCCGCCACGCAAACCCCTCTGCCGTACTACCCGAACGGCTCGACCCTGAATGCCGGCAACCCCTTTCTGAATGAGTACATCAAGGACGAGAAGGAAGAGCCAGCCCCGCACAAGTATCTCATCGAGCGCTCGCTCGCCGAGACGCGCCTGGGCGAGATCCTCGATAACCGCGGGATCACGATCTATGGCTGGACGGAAATGTCCTACAACGCGAGCACCAACAGCACCAGTAATGCTCCGGTGTTCATGATCGATCAGGCCCGCCAGTACCAGATGAACCAGAACTACTTGGTGGTCGAAAAGACGCTGGACACATCGAAGGATGAGTTCCAGTGGGGTTGGGCCATGAACTGGATTCTGCCCGGCACGGATGCCCGCACCACGATTCCCCGCGGGTTGTGGTTCGACCAGGTGACCGATGGTGATCCGTACCCGATCGATCCGTTCCAGTTCTATGCCCAGGCCTACTTGCCGAGTTGCAAGACCACGGTGAAGGTCGGTCGCTTTGCCACGCACATCGGGTATGAACTGGTGCAGGCTCCGGATACACCGTTCATCAGCCGGTCGTACATGTTCCAGTACAACCCGTTCACCCACACCGGTCTCTGGGCGACCACGGCCTTGAACGATACCTGGACCGTCGGCTACGGTGCGTCAACCGGTAACGATACCTTCATCGATGCCGCCACGAACCGTCTGACCTTCCTGGGTCAGTTGAAGTGGGCCCCTGCCGAAGGCCAGACGAGTGTGTCTTTGAACTGCACCGTGACGAACCCGACGTACATCGCAGCCGCCCAGTTCCAGGTGTACAACAACTACAACGTGGTGGTGATCCATGCGTTCAACGACAAGTTGAGCTACGTGCTGGATGCCGGCTACTCGCACATGGACGACTACGAGGATATCGGCAGCGTGAACTGGTACGGTGCTGCCAACTACCTCATCTACAACCACTCGGATAAGTGCGTGAGCACGCTCCGCGCGGAAGTGTTCGAGGACTCGCAGGGTGCCCGCACCGGCAGCAAGGGCCTCTACACGGAAGTGACCTACGGCGTCGCGGTCAAGCCACTGCCCGGCGTCATCATCCGCCCCAGTGCTCGCTACGACAACAACAGCCAAACTGGTGCCTTCGATGGCAACCAGAACCTGTTCACCGGTGCCATCGACCTGATCTTCCGCTGGTAACTTCGATGTGAAATTTGCCCGGTGAGTGACACCGGGTATCGCCCAACCCCCGAGCAATCGGGGGTTATTTCGTGAACTGCCAGAACTGGATGGGAGAGTAATTCGCCTGGTATTCCCCCTTCGGCCGACCATTCCCCGAACTATTCGCATTCGTCATCGCCAGCACCAGCGTCTGGCCGTCGGGAGCAATCGCGACGCTGTGGCAATTTGGCTTCGCCACGCTGAAACTCGCCTGCTCCTCGCCCGGCTTCCAGAAGAAGAGCTTCCCCTGACCCGGCTGGCCGCTTGATGTGCCGACCACGAACCCTTCCGGATGCCAGGCGAGATCAGTTACGTAGCCGTCCTTCTCGGTACCGTTTCTCCACACCGTCGTGCGTTTGCCGGATGCTCGATCAAAGGCAATGACAAGTGGAGTACACTGGACGAAACCACCCGTTTTGGGTTCGGCGCCGGCAACCAGGAGCGTCTTGCCATCCGCCGTGAAGAGCAGGCATCGAACGCCGCCCACATCCTGAACGCGGTCGGCCCGGTGAAGTTCCTTCGCCTCGAAGGTGCGAATCGCTTCACCACCCGCCACGGGCAGTTCGCGAACGATCCCGAACAGATCTCCCGCAAGGAGGGACTTGCCATCCGGAGCGAAAATCACCGTGAGCGTGTCCGCGGTGTGTGCAGATGCCGCGAGCTTTTTGCCATCCTTCACTTTCCACAGATTCACGAAGCCATCCCGTCCACAAGTGGCGACTGTGGTGTTATCCGGTGATGGAGCCACGGCACGCGCCCAGCCATCGTGGGCAGTTTCCACGGTCCAAAGTTGCCTGGCATTCGCATCCCACGCGGTGAGCCGGCCCCAGCTATCACAGGTGAGAAGCGAATCGCCCACAAAGGCGAGGCCCGTCACCCAGCCGTTGTGTCCGGTGAGTGCAGGTAACTCGACAGGTTCTTTGCCACTCAGATTCCAGCGATGCACGAGCCCATCGGAGCATCCCGCCGCGACTTGCGTTCCATCGGCACGGTAGCGCAGCCGGAATATTTGTGCCGGTGTGTTCAGCGGCTTGCCGAGTTCTTTGATGGGTGCTGGCGTCTTGGGCGGCTGCATGGGTGTGGTCCGAATAGTGTTGCCGCGAATCGAGCGTCACGACCTCACGCGAGGATTTCGTGGATTGGTGTCATGTCTTCGTGGGCGATGGGGAGGGGTTGCCCGGCGTTGCGGTACTCGGTCTCCTCGGGGTTCACACCCAGGGCCCGCCACCAGGTGTGGAAGAGTGAGCCGATGTCGTGCGGCTCCGTTGCCACTTCGGTGCCCTTGTCGTTGGTCTTGCCCGCAACCACGCCCTTCTTGAGGCCTCGCCCGGCCATGCACACGCTCCACGCTTCGGGCCAGTGGTCGCGGCCGATGTGGCCATTGATTCGCGGCGTACGGCCAAACTCGCTCATGGCAATCACCAGCACGTTGTCCAGCATGCCGCGTTCGTGCAAATCCTCGATCATCGCGGCGAACGGCTGATCGAAGCGCGGGTGCTGGCTCAGCGACTGGTTAAAGTGATCGCCATGCGAATCCCAGCCGTAGGACGTGACCTTGACAAAGGTGACGCCTTCCTCGAGCAAGCGCCGGGCGAGCAGCATGTGCCGACCCAGGTCGTGGCTGCCGTAACGGTCCTGGTCCTTCTTGGGCAGTTTGGTGAGGTCGAAGAGTTCGATTCGTTTTTGCAACTGGGCTGCCATTTCGAAGGCGTGCGTGTTGGCCTCGCTGAACTCGGGTCGGCGTCCTTCCACGTAGCGCGAATCGATGAGCTTGCGAAGTTCGTTGCGCTCGGCATCGTCCTCAGCTGTGAGGTCCTTCGGGCGAAGCAAACCCTCGGGTGGCTTGCCGTCGCCAAGCGCGAGAGCACCATACTTGGGGCCCAGGAACCCGGCATCCTTGAACAGGAAGCCGCCACTCATGGGCTTTACGGAAATGTATGGCGGCAGGCCGCTCTCACCTGGGCCGATGAGCTTGGCAACTGCGGAGCCGAAGTAGGGGTAAACGACGCCACGGTTCTTGGGGTCGCCACGCTGGATTCGCTCGACACCGGCCGAGTGCGAGTTGTCCTGCGTGCTGACGCTTCGCACAATGGCGAGATGCTGCATCACCTTCGCGGACTGTGGCAATGTCTCGGAAATGTGGATGCCGGGCACACTCGTGGGAATGGCTCGGAGCGGGCCGCCGAAGGGCGTGTTCGGCTTCGGATCCCAGCTTTCAAGCTGGCTCATGCCGCCATCGAGCCAGACGAAAAGCACCTGCTTGCGTTCCTTGCGAAGTTGCTCCGCAATGGCCGGTGTGGTGAGGCCGGCGAGCCCCATGGCACCAACCGAGCCGAGCCACTGACGACGCGACAGATGGTGATCGAGCGGAGTGCACTTCATGGGGAACATCCTGGAGAATGAACCGCCCCCTCAGAGGTGCGGCTCGCCTTACTTCTTCGCGGTCAAATCGACCGAGGCCGCTTTGCCGGCGGTCACTTCGATCATCTGCGGTTCGCCAATCAGTCGCGGTGGGTCGTCGGCCTTGGGCTGTTCGTAAGCCCGGACCTCGTACTTGCCGGGCAGGATGCGGGCGAACGCGGCCTTGCCGTCCGTTGCCTCGGCGGCCATGCCCATGCTGAGCGCGGCACCCTGGAAAAGGCCATCGTCGATGGTGGTGCCGGGTTGCTCGGCCGGGGCTAGCATGACCATGACCTTGCCCATGCCAGCCGGAGCCTTCGCCTCCACCGTTCCCACGGCAGTCGTGTCCACCGTGACGTTGAGAGTAATCTCGGCCTTCTCACCCACGGTCAACCAGTTGCCACTGGCCCAGAGTTCGTTCGGAGGTGCATCCTTCGCACCCGCCGGTGTGGCCTTACGAACCGTGGCGTACATGAGATAGCGGCCGGGCGGCAACTTCACATGCTCGTAGCGGGCAGGGTCGCCGGCCTCCGCGCCGGTCAGGATCGTGGTGGCGCGGGCACCGAATTCGCCTGATCGCGTGAACAAACCAGCCGGTGCTCCATCGAGGTCGAGTTCCTGACTGTCGTACACAAACGCCATTTTTCCGGGCTGGCCGAGATAGCCCACCTTCACCACAGGCTTCGGCATCCCCGTGACCACGAGGTTCCCTTGAACGTACGGGGCTTGCTGAGGTCCAGGCGGATCAGTGTCGAGTCGTTCCCATTCTGCGGTGAATTCCCCCGCGACGAAGGTCTTGCCCTCACCGGGCATGCACAGGTAAATCTTGCCAGGAATCTTGCCGTTGCTGCGAGCACCGAGTTCGAGTGTCAGTGAGTAGCCGTTAACGAGGTTCAGAACGGCGGGCATGTCGCCGGGTGTCTTGGTCGTGATGACGGGGAAGCCCGGCTCCGTCTCCTGTTCGGGCCGCACCACCAACTTGCGGTTCTCGATGACCTGGCCTTTCGGCAGGTCGAAGCTGAGCACGAAGGCTCGTTCAGCCTTTCCCTCCTCGGGCATGGCTAATGTCAGGACGGTCCCCTTGACACGGGCCTCTGCGAGCTTGAAGTCCTTGGAGCCCAGCTTGCCCGCTGCGGGTGCCGCGGGGAGTTTGTGCAAATCCGGGTTCATCTCCCAGGTGGCCAGTGGAGCCGATGGCGGGCTTGGATCCTTCTTCGGCGTCGGATCGGTTGGCGGGTCCTTTTTGGGCTCCGGCTGGGGTTCGGGAGTCTTGGTGTCCGGTTTGGCCTCGCCTTCGGGCTTGCTGCCGCAGCCGCAGGCGAATCCCAGTGAAACCGCCAGCATTCCCAGGCCGAAGAGGCGTGCCATCATCTGCATAATTTCATCCTTGAGGGGTCAATGATTCACCCCGAACTCCATGGACGCGAGCAGCGCCCAGGCCAGCCGACCCACGGCATCGGGCTTCCCATCCGGGTACTTTGTCAAGAATTTCGTGGCGATGTCAACCTCGTCCGCTGTCGGCTTGCGTGAGAGTATCGCCAGATAGAGCTCCTCCACTGCCTGGTTCGGGGTCAATTTAGCCGCACGATCCACGAGATTGCCGGTCTTCGGCTTCAGCAACGCCAGCACCGTTTCATCGTGAGACACGAACAGAGCCGCCCGCAATGAGGGTTCAATGTCGTCCTCCGGTTCACGCGGCTGGTTGGCATACGCCTTCAGGAATTTCGCCCGCACCGCATCTGCGGACTTGCGGTCCGTGCCCGTCGCTTCCAGCATGCTGTGCAACATTTGCTCGGCACTGAGTCGCTTCTCGTTGGCCGTCGCGAAGAACCACGGGTCCGGCACCATTTGCCCCTTCGCGGCCCGGCTTGAACGCTGATACGTCTGCGATAGCGTTAACTCGCGCAGGAACCACTTGATGTCGAACTGATGAGCCGCGAACTCATTGGCCAGCAGCGTCAGCAATTCTGGATGCGCCGGCGGGTTCGCACTGTGGTGCAAGTCGAGCGGATGCACGATGCCGCGGCCCATCATCAGGAACCAGAGCCGGTTGGCCGCGTTGCGGGTGAAGTCCTTGTTCGTGGCCCGCGGCAGTTGTTCGCCGAGGGCCGCCAAGGTGCGGAACTTCGGCACACCGGGGTTCTTCGTCTTCTTGTCCGGCAGGACCGCGAACTCCATGCCCTTCGCGAACATCGGAACTTCGATCATCATCATGCCGGGCAACGCCGGTCCGGTGCTCATCATCACCTTCTCGAACACGGAGGCATAGCCCAGCTTGTCCGTCGTCGGCTTCTCGCCGACGTGCAGGGTGGCTGCATCCACGAGCATGGTGTTACGAATGAAGGCATGAAGGCCCTGGAAGTCCTGTTGCTTGTATTCGTCGATGAAGAGGTGGTCGTGGCACTCGCAGCACTGGAAGTTCTTGCCGAGGAAGAGCCGGCCGACGTCGCGTGTCAGTGCCGAGTATTCGACCGGGTTCTGGCCGTAGTTTTCGAGCCGCTTCGAGAAGAAGAAGGCGGCGCCGCGATTGGCTTCATCCTGAAAATCGGCCCGGAGGATTTCGCGAGCCATCTGATCGAAAGGCTTGTTCCTCGTGAAAGCGTCCAGCAGGTATTGGTTCCAGAGCGGGTTGTCGCCGAGCCGCTCCATGAGCATGACGTGAACGGCGTCGGCCAGCCGCGGTGCATAGTCCGGGCCGTTGAGCAGCCCGTCGATCATCTTGGTACGCTTGGCCGGATCGGTGTCGGCCAGAAACGCCCGCGTCACTTCAACCGGTGGCACGCGCCCAGCCAGATCCAGCCACACTCGCCGGAGGAACTCGCCATCCTGGGCCGGGCCCGCCAGCGGAACCGTCTCGGCATTCGCACGGTGGGCGATCAGGGCATCAATACGCTCGTGTAAAGGTTCGGCCGCACACAGATGGGGCGATGAACCAAGTGCCAGGAGGACGGCCAAAGATGAAGAAAAACGATGGAGCATGAGAAGCCCACGGCAAGAATCGAAGCGAGCGGTGCGATTCGGCAGGTGAAGGCAAGTATATTCCGCAAATGCGACGCAAGGAAAGGGAAAAGGATCGAAAGCAGGCGAGCGGCCCCGCGTGCGCGGGCTGTTCAATTGTGTTTGAAGTGTGTCAGGAACACCCTGACGGGGGGCCGCTTGCCAGTCGAATCCCTGCGATTCCGCGGTACGCTCTCGTTACATCCTTATCTCGCATTGACTCGTCTGGAATCGTGAGAGTTTCACGAGAATCCGAATATGCTCTGTGCCGCGATTCGAATCGTCTTCTACGCTTGGGATGGTTCACCGCGCCCCGTGCCGCTGCAATGAGTGTCGCCGCATGAATTCTTCAGCTCCTGCCATAACGGATCGCGAATCGTTCCTGGCTCAGGTGAAATCGAGCGAGTTGCTCGCGACGGTGCCGTTCACCCATGCTGTGACGGCACTCCCACGAGAACTGGCAACGGCAACAGCCGTGGCGAAGCACTGGGTGGCCGAGGGCGTGCTCACTCGTTTTCAGGCGGAGCGGTTGCTCGCAGGCCGGGCTGATGGCTTCGTGATCGGGCCGTACGTGATTTTGGAGCAAGTGGGCCGCGGGGCGATGGGACGCGTTTATAAAGCCCGGCACCGCACCATGAACCGACTGGTGGCGATCAAGGTGCTGGCCGCAGACCTCACGCGCACCCAGGGAACACGCGAACGGTTTCAACGCGAGGTCCGTGCCGCCGCCCGGCTCAACCATACGAACATCGTCACTGCGTACGATGCCAATGAACTCGGTGATCGCTTCTACCTTGTGCTCGAATTCGTCGATGGGCCCAACCTCGATACGCTGGTCCAACAACGCGGCCCGCTCCCCGTGGGCGAGGCCTGCGAGATCATCCGGCAGACCGCTCTTGGGCTCCAGCACGCACACGAACTGGGCCTTGTGCACCGGGATGTGAAGCCAGCCAACGTGCTCGTGGCCCGGCCCTCAAAACGAGAGACCGCGTGTGTGGCGAAGATTGCAGACTTCGGCATTGCTCGCGTGCTGCCCTCGGTCGATGCCACAGGCCAGACACCGGCCGGCCCGACCACGGGCTTTCTGGGTACGCCGGATTTCGTGGCACCCGAACAGGCAGACGATCCCTGCCGGGCCGACTTCCGGGCGGACCTGTATGCACTCGGCTGCGTCTTTTACTTCTTGCTGTGTGGTCGGCCCCCCTTCTCGGGCGGCACGTTGTCGGAGAAACTGGCCCGGCACCGCTTCGCGCCTGCATTGCCGATCACCCACATCCGTGGTGATGTGCCGCCAGAAGTGAGTGCCTTGGTGCAACGACTGCTGGCGAAGTCACCGACGGACCGCTTCACATCCGCAGGAGAGGTCGCGGCCCAACTCGAACAGATCTGTTCTACTCTGGGAAGCGCAACCACGGTGTCGTACGACTTGCCACCTTTGCAACCCGGAGTGCACTCCTTCGCCACAGGCCAGCTCAGCGGTGTAGCTGCAGCTGGTGGTAGTGAGACTTCACCCTGGTCGCAGTTGACGGAGGATTCATGCCGGGTGGATGGTTTCGCGCCGGACCTGGAATTATCACCGCGTACACCTCGAAATCGACAGACATTACGAAGGAGTGCCAGCACTTCTTCGGGTGCTGTCCTGGGGTGGTGCGCTGCCATGGCGGTGCTCGGATTGGTCCTGATCGTGGCCTTGATTCGCGCGCTGGCGTCTTGATGCTGGATTCTGTGAGTT
Organism: Gemmataceae bacterium; assembly: GCA_041750275.1. GTDB lineage: Bacteria > Planctomycetota > Planctomycetia > Gemmatales > Gemmataceae > JBGSZR01. The sequence continues at coordinate 9,106 of JBGSZR010000266.1, read as the reverse complement.
CCACTTCCGAATTATTCGCTCACCTCGGTTTCGTGGTCTAGGCTTGACGAAATTGGCTACCCCGACACCGATGCGAAACCGCCCATGCCCGTGCAAACACCCGAGAGCGGGTTGCATCGCCCCTTTAGCAAGATGGCGGGCACGCAACCGTTGCCTGGCTACACACTGCTCGATCCACTGGGTCGCGGCGGGTTTGGTGAAGTCTGGAAGTGCGAGGCCCCTGGCGGGCTCCTCAAGGCTGTGAAGTTCGTCGCACCTTCCGGCGAGGGGCACGAGTTGCGCCAGGAACTCGGTGCTTTCGAACAGATCAAGGCGATTCGCCATCCCTTCTTGTTGACTCTGGAACGCGTCGAGCTCGTCGATGACGAACTCGTGATGGTCATGGAGTTGGCGGACTGCCAGCTCCAGGACCGCTACCGGCAATGCCAGGATGAAGGCCTGGCCGGCATCCCCCGCGACGAGTTGCTGGGCTACCTGGCGGATGCAGCGGAAGCCCTGGACGTGATCGGTTCAAAGTATGGCCTCCAGCATCTGGATGTTAAACCTGCCAATCTCTTTCTGACCTCTGGACGCGTGAAGGTCGGCGATTACGGTCTCGTGAGCCGGCTCGAAGGCGGAAAGCCCGTCACCGAGAAGAATCGCGGCCTCACGCCGAAATATGTCGCACCCGAAGTGCTGCGTGGCAGCCCCAGCCCGCGTTCGGATCAGTATTCGCTGGCGCTTGTGTATCAGGAGCTGCTAACGGGCACTTTCCCGTACATGGCGCGCAATCCGCAGCACATGATGCTGCAGCACATCACCTCTGCACCGAATCTGGATGGTTTGCCAGAATGCGATCAGGAGACAGTGCGGCAGGCCTTATCGAAGAACCCGGACGAGCGATTTGGCTTTTGTCTGGAGTTTGTGAGATCGCTCTTGATGGCCGACCCGGAGTCGTCTGCCAACCCGGCACTGGCGATTCGCAAGGCGCGCATGGATCGAGGTGTCTCGGACCCGGCCTCACTCACCGGCCGCCATCCGATGCCGGCCGATCCTTCAACCGTGACGGGTCGGCACCGTGCCCCCGGCGAGTTGACGCAGAACCACACGCTGGCTTCCGCCACACGCATGACCCAACCGGGTCGGCCGCTCCCGCCGCTGATCTCGGCGAACCTGCGCCGCCCATCATCACCTTCGCCAAGCGTCAAGACGCCACCGCCCGTGGAGGATGATTTGCCCCTGGCTGAGGTCGAAGACCTGAGTCCGAGTGTGAAACTCGATCGTATTCGATCCGTGGTTCCTACTGTTCGATTGCTCGGACCACACTGGGCCGAAGTACGGCTTTCGGCAATGGACTTCGTCGCGGCTCTTTATCGCACCGCGGCTGGGGACCGTCGCGTTCCGGTCATGCCTGGCGATTTCGGCCAGTTAGCCGACGGAACCTGGACCGCTCAATTCCCCTCGACCGTGCCCCACACGGTGGCCCCCCTCAAACTGTCGCCCATCGGTGAATACTGGGGTTTGTCGGTGGTTGCGGAACCGAGCAAGATCACCTTCCGGAAACTGGCACCGGCCGGGCTCTGGGGTTCCTTCTCCAGCAAAAAGAGCGGCGTTGAAGTGACGGTGGCCTTGCCCGCACCAGGCCGCTCTGTCGGAGAAGTCGTGGTCAACGCGGGGCTTTTTGGTAGCCCGGATGCGACCTTCGCCCGTGCGGCTCAGGAACTCATTCCGAATGTGCTCACCGGCATCAAGCGTGAACTGGCCAACGTGCAGGACCGCCGCCGGCAACCCCGGCTCAGCACGGACTTGCCCGTGACCATTTATCCATTGCACGGCGACGGCCGTGTGGAATCCGCAATTTCCGGCCACTGTCGCGATGTGTCACATGGGGGCATCTGTTTCGCTACTCCGGGCCGTCTGCCAGCATCGTATGCGTACGTGAGTTTCGACCGGGTCTTCGAGGCGGAAGGGCTGGCATTGTTGCTGCAGGTGCTGCGCAGCAAGCCTGATGCGAATAATCGCGATCAGGCACACGCAGGGCAGTTCCGCACCGACCTGTGAACAGTCATCGCTTCTTGGCGGCCAGCAGATACTTGTTCAGTTCTGCCTCGGATAATGCGACCGGGGCTCCCTTGGAGGGAATCTCCATACCTGCGCTCCACAAAATGCCGTTGACGAGAAAGCGGCGATAACCTTCCTGGGCGAGGCTGGAGTGCAGATGGCAACCCGAGAAAGAAAAGGCTCGCCCGGCCTTCGCTGAACCTTCCGCAGGCCGATCGAAAGCCCAGCTCACAATCGCCGCATCACCGTCTTTGCCACCCTTCGGGTTCGCGGTTCGTAGCAACGGAGTGACTCCTTTCATCCCCTTCGAAAAACGCAACTGGTTCAGCCAGCCGTCATCGATCTTGAACGGATCAACGCCGCGGCAAATGGGGTGATCCGGAAACGTCTCGAAGGTGGCGATCCAGTGGGCTCGTTGAGAATAGCCTTTCTCCCACGCCCCGCCTGACCAGCCACGCATGCGATCCCCGAGATCGTTGGGCACATCGATCGTCTGGTGAAAAAAGACCAGACCCGCACCGGAATCAGCCAGTTTCTGCACTTCGGCGAGACGCTGACCCTTCAATGCTTCATGCTTGTCACCACCATCCGTGAAGAAGACCACGGCCTTTGCTCCGGCGAATGTTTCCGGCTTCTTCGGCCAGTCAACGGCTAGCACCGGTGCCACGCCGGGTGTCTGCTTCAGCAAGTCCGCGAGTGTGCCGCAACCGGCGATGTATTCGTGCTCGCCTGGCTTCAGCACACTTGAACCTGCGATCAGCACAATCTTGGTGGCCTTCGGATCTTGCGGTTGTTCCTCAACCACGAGTCCAGGTGGCAGTTTCGGCTGTGCGAACAGGGGAGCGGCGAGCAACACGGCCAACCCACTGGCCAGTAATCGCGTCATGGAAAGCCTCGCAGTTGGGGAGAAGGAAGCGAGCAGTTTACCCTGCAGAAGTGCGATTGCGGAGTGCCGAATGCAGAAAATGAGAAGGCTGATATTCCGTCGCCACGCACACCGTGCCTGAGCGTTAATCGGAATGCGCCGCTTCGACGCGAGTCCCATTCCATTTGATGCGTGAATCCCTGTCTCGTGTTCCAGCCAAGCCAGGGATAATGAGGATGTTTCCCGGGAGGAATGGGTGCCATGCCACGACTTGTGCTGGGCAGTCGCAACAAGAAGAAGCTGCGGGAGATGCTCGAACTCCTGGATGATCTGGGTTTCGAGTTAAGCGACCTCACACCCTACCCGGACGCTCCGGAGGTGGAAGAGACCGCAATCACTTTTGTCGGCAATGCCCGGCTCAAGGCTACGCAGCTTGCTCCCGCACTCGGTGCCTGGGTGATCGGCGAAGACAGCGGGTTGGTGGTGCCAGCACTCGGCGGCGAACCTGGTATCTATTCCGCACGCTATGCCGGCACGCACGGCGACGATGCCGCGAACAACGGCAAACTGCTCGCTGCGATGGCTGCACTCCAGGGTGAAGAGCGCGCCGCGTACTACGTCAGCACGGCCGTGCTCGCCGACCCCAGTGGCCGGGTGCATGGTGAAGTCGAGGGACGCTGCCACGGACTCATCGCCAGCGAACCGCACGGCAGCGGCGGCTTCGGCTATGACCCGCTCTTCTTCGTTCCCGAACATGGCAAAACCTTCGGTGAATTGCCAGCTGAAGTGAAGCAATCGATGAGCCACCGTGCAAAAGCATTCGCCCAGTTGCGACCAATCTTGGAACGCGCGATTCGCGACGAGCGATAGTCAAGCGATCGGCGAGCATTTGGGCGAGCGACCGGTGTAAGCCGGCTGTTCACTTCGCAGGCGTTGTGATCGCGCAAGGAACAGCCCGCTCACGCGGGCCGCTCGCCAGACGCTCGCCTGACACTCGAGTTCTCATTGAGGTCCGATCATGTCTCTCACTGCTCTTGTCTCGGATACGCTGGCGTTTCGGGATTACCTCAAGTCGGAGCGAGGGCTCTCCGCAAACACTGTTGAAGCGTATGGCCGGGATCTCGAACGCTTCGCGAAGTGGTGTGCGCTCGTGCGCTATCACGAATACACCGCACCAACTCTGCGCGATCTTGCCCGCTATCTGGCATTCCTCCACGATGAGGCACTGGCTCCGCCCAGCATCGCCCGGCACCTGGTCGCTCTGAAAATGTTCTACCGCTTCTTGCGGCTCGAGGAGCGTGCCGATGCCACTGCGGTGGACTTGCTCGGTTCGCCGAAACTCTGGGAACGCATCCCACACGTGCTGTCACCCGAGGCCGTCGAATCGCTCCTGCAGGCTCCCGCGGCCGGCGATCGTTTCTATTTGCGAGATCGAGCGTTGCTGGAAACGCTCTATGCCACGGGCTGCCGGGCCAGTGAAGTTGTCGGGCTTAAAAGGGCGGATCTCTATCTCGATGCCGGTTTCTGCAAGTGTGTCGGCAAGGGGAACAAACAGCGTGTTGTACCACTCGGGCGACCCGCGATCGCGGCTCTACAGCAATACCTCGGTGAAGGGCGAACATTCCCGCACAGCGAATCGGACCCTGCCAACGTCTTCGTGAGCAAGTCCGGGCGACCGCTGTCACGCATCTTTCTCTGGGCACTCGTCAAGAAGTATTGCAAGCGAGTTGGGCTTTCGCACCTGGTGAGCCCTCACACGTTGCGGCACAGCTTCGCCACGCACATGCTCGCGGGCGGCGCCGATATCCGCATGGTGCAGGAATTGCTTGGCCACGCTTCAATCCAGACCACCCAGCACTATACACATGTCGATCGTGCCCGGTTGAAAGCCATGCACGGCAAGTTCCACCCACGCGGTCGCAGCGCGTAGCGAAGTCGCCACGACTTCGCTCTGGCCGTACATGGCAGCCACTCATTCAACAACACTTGCCGATCATTCGACTCTCTCTCACTGGGATAACGCACTGCAATGGACAACGTGTTGAAACTTGGACTCCCGGCCGGTTCTCTCCAGGATGCGACGGCGGAACTCTTCCGCAAGGCAGGATACAAAATCACCTTTGCCAGCCGGAGCTACTATCCCGCCATCGACGATCCCGAAATCCATTGCACACTGATCCGCGCTCAGGAAATGGCTCGATATGTTCAAGATGGTTCACTGGATTGTGGTCTGACCGGGTTCGACTGGATCGTCGAGAATGATGCCGAGGTCACGGAGCTGGCCGAACTCGTCTTCAGCAAGGTGAGCCGGCGGCCCGTACGCTGGGTGCTGGCCGTGCCGAACGAATCGCCGATCCGAGAACCGAAGGATTTGCAAGGCAAACGGATCGCCACGGAGGTGGTAAACATCACACGCAAATGGCTGGCCTCGCACAGCGTGACGGCGAATGTGGAGTTCAGCTGGGGTGCCACCGAGGTGAAGCCGCCGAAACTCGCCGACGCCATCGTCGAGGTGACCGAGACCGGCAGTTCACTGCGCGCCAACAACCTGCGAATCGTCTGTGACTTGCTGACGAGCACGACGCGCTTCATCTCCAATAACGCCGCGGCGCTCGATCCGTGGAAGCGTGCGAAGATGGATGACTTGATCCTGATGCTTCGTGGTGCCATGGCTGCCGAGGGGAAGGTCGGGCTGATGATGAACGTACCGAAGGGTCAGGTGGCCGCGATTCTGGGCATCCTTCCGGCACTTCAGAAGCCCACCATCTCGGCTCTCTCGGACCCGGACTGGGTCGATGTGATGACGATCATCGCCGAGGACACCGTACGCCACATCGTGCCGAAGCTGAAGGCTGCCGGTGCCAGTGGCATTGTGGAGTACCCCTTGAACAAGATCATCGATTAAGATGCAGGTGGTGGATGAACCGCGGAGACCTGCAATGCTGCTAAGACAGGAGCCCAAACACTTCCCGTTCAACGGGTATCCCACCTCGGACGGCAAGCCCATGGCCGAAACCGATCATCATCGCAAGTTGATGCTCACGCTGATCGAGTCGTTGGAACTGCACTACATCCCGGAACCGGATGTCTACGTCAGCGGCAACTTGCTCCTCTTCTACGAGAAGGGGAACAAGCGGCGCCACGTGGCACCAGATGTGTTCATGGTTCGTGGTGTCGAGAAGGGCCTCCGACCCAACTATCTGATGTGGGAAGAGAAGACGCCCGATGTGGTGATTGAATTGACCTCGAAGTCAACGCGAAGCGAGGACACCAAGAAGAAGTGGCTTCTCTATGAGAAGACGCTGAAGGTAAAAGAATACTTCCTTTTCGATCCGTATGAGGATTACCTGACGCCGTCGTTTCAGGGTTATCGGCGTGTTCGCGGCAAGTTTCGGCCCATCGAGTTTATCGAGGATCGCTTGGCGAGTGAGCAATTAGGGCTGTACCTGGAACGTGACGAAATCCAACTTCGGCTGCGAGACCCCAAAACGGGCGCACGCATTCCAACGCCGCAAGAGATTGCCGCCACCGCTGTGGCTCACGCCGACCAAATGCAACAACGCGCAGAGGAACAGCAAGCGCGAGCCGAAGACGAACGACAACGCGCCGAAGTCGAACGACAACGTGCCGAAGACGAACGACAACGTGCCGACCGAGCCGAGGCCGAGTTGTTGAGATTGCGTGAACAGATTGCGCATGCATCGGGGCACCGCAACGGGAAGTGAATGGCAGACTCACTTATCCACTCGTGATGGCACGAGAAGGGAATTGCTCCACATGTTTGTTCCGGTCGCCTGTTCGCGATGTAGCAAGCCGTTCCAGGTGCCCAGTGCGGTCGCGGGCACGACCGTGGCCTGTCCCTGGTGCAAAGCGAGTGTTGTGGCACTGCCCGTGGCAGGTGTAAGCGAGCCAGCGCAAGCCCCAATGCCAGTGAGTTCGCCGCTCTCGATCCCGGAACCGTTGTCACTTGATCCGGAACCGTCACCCACAGTCGCCTCTGCTCCAGCACAATCCCGGAAGTTCCCATTCCGCAGAGCGATCCTTGTTGTTGCACTCTCCGTTCTGGCATTCGGTGCCACACTCTTCTATCGCGGTTACCATGCTGGTCGCGTGCCCGAGTCGGCCTGGAATTCGTTCACGCCACCCGATGGTTCGTGCACGGTCGATCTCCCCGGCGAGCCGACCGCACATCCACTGAATGCCCTCCCGATTGCCGTCTGCCGTGGTGGTGAAGAATTCATCACCGATGGCTGGTACTCGGGTGTGCAAGCCTGGGTCGGCTGGTACGATCTCGATCCCGCCTGGGCGAAAGCGGCAGCGGAGGACAAGGATGGCGGGCAGATCGACCCCATTTTGAATGCGGGCCAGAAGCAGCGTGTCGATTCGCGGAAAGCCACAATTCGCAAGGAAGGGAAGATGCTGGTGGATGAGTTCCGTGCACGCGAACTGCAAATCGAGAGCGAAGCGGGACCTGCGATTGAATGGCTCTGCGTGGTGCCGACTGGCACCCATCCGAGGCTCTACTTCTTTGGCATCCAGGGCAAGAACATCTCACCCGAAAGTCCGCTGGCACGGCGGATCTTCACCAAGTTCCGCGTCAACGAGAAGTGAACCATCGAAATGCCAAATGGGCCGTGTGAAGAGGAGGGCAGGAGCATGCCCCATCTTCACACGGTCCACAGCGGTTCGGAGGATCTCGATCAATACTGCAGGCGGAGCCCGAAGTTGATACCCATCAGCCAGAAATCGTCCTGAACGATTGGCATGCGGAGCGATGCCGGGCGTGTCGTCGAGCCGTAGTTCGGGCTGAACGGAACCGTTGAAGTGTCGATCAGCGGGTTGATCTGTGAACCTGGCCGGGCCACGTTGGTGGCGTAGAGGAAATTATAACCCATGAACGCGGTGAGGCCGCGTGTGATATACACGCCCAGGTTCAGGTTTGCCTCGGGGATCACCGAGAATTGATCCTGGTTGTAGGTGGCAATGTTGGTCGCATTCGCATAAAGTCCGCCGTAGCTGCTGCCAATGCGCCCAGTCGTCGGGTTCACGAAGCCGCTGTTACCAGTGATTTCGATGCGTTGATGCATGCTACCGATGGCGAACTTGCCGGTCGCGTTCAGCACGAACATGCCCCAGTGAGCTTCGCCGCGCAAGCCAACCTGGCCACCGTTGAAGTTGTTGTAGATCAGCACGCGATCCTGTACGATCACCGAGGCAGGGCTCGCCACATTGAGACCGCCGAAGGGCACGGTCCCCGGAATCACAAGCGTGTTGATGAGCACCGGAACCCCGAACGGTCCCTGGCCAAAGATCGGCTGGATCGACGGCGCGAGATTGAGGTTCGTGGTTGAATCGATGGCCAGATCTTCCTTCACCTGCATGAAGCGGTAGCCGGCCAGGAAGTCGATGCTGCAGCCCTTTGGGCAACCGGGCTCGGACCGATACAGGTTCCAGACACCGTTCGCTTCGATGCCGAATGTCTGAGTGCTTGTGGAGACGTTGATCGCCCCGCCACCCAACCCCGGGTTGGCGATCACCAGGCTGCTGGCGGCGCTCGGTGTGGCTGTGTCCAGGAACGGCCGCGTGAGCGTGGGAATGCCTGAAGGTGACGAAACGAAGTCGTGAATATTCGACTTCTGCTCCGTCATGAAGCCGCTGACTTCGAGCCCTTTCCGACGGTCGGCATCACCGAAGAAGCCGCCGGTGACGCGGAAGCCGCTCATGGCGTTGTAGCCGAGATCACCCTGGCCCAGAAGCACCAGTGTGCTGGGCCGGCCAAGCAACCCCTGGTCGCTCGGCGCACTCGTGGTGACGAGCGGGAAGCGGATGGGCTGGGCCTTGGTGAAGTAGAGCAAGTAGTCGCCAGACATCCACACATGCGGTGCGGAACCGGGCGTTCCGGCGGGGATGCGCCCCACAGCGGAACCGAGCCCAGGATTGGCCGGCTGCCAGGTCGGTGCCGCATAGGGCCCCGGATTCGGGTACATCGGACCAGGCGGCGGGCCGAAGCCTCCGACCGGGCCGAGCCCCTGCGGATCTCCCGGCGGACCATATGCCACCGGGGGCATAATCACCGGTGCCGGTGGGCTGTTTAAACCCGGAAGGTTGCGTAGCCCCGGCGGCAGCAATGGGCCGTTCGCCGGAACCACTTGCGGATCCGCCGTGGCAGGGCCGATCGCAGCCGGTGGCAGCGGATCGGCC
>JBGSZR010000265.1:0-2690 GCA_041750275.1 Gemmataceae bacterium | reverse complement strand
GGGCGTCGTCGAGCGTCCAGACCGGGAATGCCCAACGCAGGCATCGCGGCAGGATCGGTGGCCAGGAACGCACGGCGGCATCGACAACTACCGCGTCTTCCTGTTCGTGAGCTCGCAGCACGAGGTGCGTGTCCGTGGCCCGCGATTGCGAGCCAGCGCCGGCCCCGACATCGGTTACGCTCTTGGCGGATTGGTTCCCTTTGGTGCTGTGATGCACCAGCACGAACGAGCAGCCGAGCTTGTCGGCGTAAGCGTCGAGGTAGTTGTAAAGCAGCGCCATGTTGGCGTTCGAGTTCTCGTCCGCGTCCTTGGGCATGAAGCGGTAGAAGGCGTCGAGGATGATGACCTTGTACTCGCCCGGCTCCATCTCCGCGAAGTAGGTGCCGAGGCCGACGATGTCCTTCAACCGGCCCCGCAGGTTCGAGATGACGATCCGGTCGCCAACCTCGTTGATGCCGATGCCGCGGGCCTGCATCACCTTCGGGATGCGGAAGGCGCTCGTCTCCTTGTGCAATTCGTTGTCGATGATGAGCACGCGCCCCGGCTCGCATGGGAATGCGTCGAGCCAAGGGCGGCCGAGGGCGACGGCGAGCGCCAGATCGCTGACGAGCCAGGACTTGCCGGTCTTGCTCGACGAGATGACGTTCATGGTTTCGCCCTGCCGCAGCAGCCCGTGGATCACCGGCTCGCGGAGGGTTGGGAATTGATCCACCAGTTGCCGCAGCGTCAGTGTTGGCAAGATCGGCCGCGCCGGCGATGGCGATGCTGGCTTCTCCACGGCGGCGATCACGGGCTTTGTGCCGTCCCGCAGGAACGCTAGATTGCCGGTGCGCGGAACGTCGCAAACCCGACGGGCAATCAGTTCCAGACGCGGGGCCACGGGTTTCACCTCGGGTTCGGGCCAGTCGTCGTCGGGCCGGGGCGGGATCGACACGCAGGCCGGGTCGAGTTCCGTCGCGGCCCACATCGCGACACGTTGGCCCCAGGGCGCGATCACCTCGGAGGCGAGCCGTTGGTCGGAATAACCGGGATCCCGGCCCCGTTCGCGCGCCTGGGCCACGAACTCGAACGCTTGGACGCGGCCCCGGGTGCGAGCCGCCGCCACGATGTGATCGGGGCGGAACTGGCCCAACTCGATCTCCGCCGCATCGCGGGTGTGACGGCGTTCATCCCAGGCCCGGTCGAGGGGAAGGTGTTCGAAGCAATCCTCCAGCCGGATCGCCTCGCGGGCGGCATCGAGGAACGCTTCCCGGTAAGCGCGTTCCGCCTCGATCCGCAACGGCGTATCGGGCGGGCTGGCCCCGTCGTCGTAGAAGCATTTGAGATCATCCGGCTTGGCTGTGGCAGTCATGCTCCACCTCCTTGTGCTGCTTCTGCCATTGGGCGAGAAGCCAAGCCGCGAGCGTGTCGGCCCGCCGCTCGAAGCGCTCGCGGGCCTCGGGCGCGGGTTCGCGGAACGCCACTGCAAATGTGAATGAACCGATGGCCTCGGTGCTGTCGTCCATGAAGACCCCCTCCAAGATGTCCTGCGTCGGCAGGGAGAACCCCGGGAAGGGGTTCAGGCGACGGCCGGCCTCAGTTGGCAAGCCGCGTTCGCCAGGGAGCGAAGAGGGTGGGATGTGGTTGGGTGTGGTGGGGTTGGGTTCGTTGGATCCAGTTGGCTCGGCTTAAACCTCGCCTTTCGCTTTGTAAGCCGCTCGGAAGTCGCTCAGGGCCGCGCCGTAATCGAAGTAGACCCGCCACGAAACCGCCAGCTTGTGCGGCTCGGTGTCCAAGCCGAAGAACTCGACCGTCGGGCTTTGCTGGCCTTGCAGGAACGCCACGGTGAGCGCCGCGTCGGCCGGGCCGGCGAACAGATACCACGCCTTCGCCGAGGTGCCGGTGAAGCGGGCCGCGTTCGACAAACGCGGTTCCACCTCCAGCGTCACGGCGTTCTTCAAGGCGTTGCCGGTCGGCTTGTCGTTGGCCCGCTGCATGAAATCGCTCATCAGCAGTTCCTTGGCCTGCTGCTGCAACTCGGGCGGCACCAGCAGCACGGCGGGCCTGATGTCGAGGTCGTTGCTGTCGGCATCGCGCTGGGCCATCATCTTGGCGATGCCCGCGCTCAAGGACGAGAACAACAACTCCGTGCTTGCACCCGTGTCGAAGTTCTTGTTGCCCGCGCTGAAGAAGTTCCCGGCGTTCGCCAGCAGCACGCGGTACACGAGATCGGAGAGCGAACGCATCGCCGCCTTGCCCATCGAGCGGATCGTGTCGTCGAAGAGGCTCAGGTCGTCGTTGATGATGTCCCGGCGATCCACGCTGAGCATGCGGGCGAAGGTATCGACCTTGAAGCCGTAGGTGGCCTCGCTCAGCGTGCCGTGCTTGATCTCGCCGCCGGCCGGCAGCAACTCCAAGTCCTTCATCGCGCTCGACCGGATGCCGGTGTGGTCCTTAAAATCGTTAGCCGATTTGATCGCGGCAAACGACCGCCAGGACGCCGGCGATTCGGTGTACGCCTCGAAGAGAACTTTGTTGGCGGCGTTGCCGAGCGCCGTCGGCAGCGAGATTGTGCTGAGGCCCGCCCGGATCATGGCATCGCGGCCGTGCGGCACATCCTTGCCTTCGAGTTCAACCGCCGCCCGGCACAGATCGAGCAGGTTCGTGGCCCGCAGATCCCGAGCCTGCTGAGTTGCCATCGCCCCGAGATG
>JBGSZR010000264.1:0-43221 GCA_041750275.1 Gemmataceae bacterium | reverse complement strand
GCGAGTTCGCGTGGCAGCGGGAAGGGAGGATCCGGGCTAAAATATTGCGGGTAGTGGTGCAAATAGCGGCCACTCGGCAGGGTCATTCCGCCGACCTGCGTCTGGCAGCCCGAGAGCCCTGTGAGGCCAAGGCCGAGCATGGCCGCCACGCGGGTCAGCCATCGTCGTTTGCTTTGCATGTCACCTTCTCCGATCAGACGGCCGGACATCTGGACGCGCGGCCAAGCGCGACTGATTCACCGTTAACGGATGTATCGGTCCCGCCAGCGGCGAGGTTTAATCCGAATCCGTGGGATTCTGGCGGCACTCACTCCATTGACGTTCAGTATCACTCTCTGTAGCAAGCAATCCCACGAATTGGAGCTGGAAGGCCGGCACCTTGTTGACCCGATTTCCTCCAGCATCTAGCATGTCACCCATTCGACTTTGGTTCGGGACAGAACCGAAGAATCCTCGCGCGAGTCCACACGGATGTCCGTGACACGCTATCGCCCGCTGCCATTCGAACTTCGCTGGGATTCGCGCGCGAATCCACTTCCGCAGCGCTGGGTGACTCCCGAGGGGCGCAAACACCCACCACGGAGTGCAACCGTTCCGCCCCAAACTCGCCCGCTGGATTTTTGTGAACGGATGCGGCGGGTGTGCGCGGATGTCGCCTCGCGATGCGAGGCACTTCGCCATGTTCACATGCCCGCCGTGCTGATGTCGTTTACACCGTCGCGGAACCGCAGCCTCTTTGGCTTGCAAGCACGCGTCACACCACTGCGCTTTCGCGGGGGCAAATTAACGCGGCAGCATGGCCGCGTCGAATATCAGGTGCAGCGATTCACGGTCGATGGCGTGGAAATGATGTACGTGCTGACGTTCTGCTTGCCGCGTTTTCTGGACCAGACCTTCGAAGAGAAACTCGTCACCGTCTTTCACGAGCTTTATCACATCAGCCCCATTTTCGATGGCGACCTGCGCCGGCACCCCGGCCGTTATGCCGTTCACTCGCATTCGAAGCAGTGCTACGACGCCCACATGGCGGAACTGGTAAAGGAATACCTCGCCGATCACCCCGAGCCGGAGTTGTTTGAGTTCTTGCGTCTGGGGCATCTGGAATTGTGGGAACGCCACGGCGGCATCACCGGCGTGGTGGTGCCGCGGCCCAAGTTGCTCCCCGTCGGCTGGCTCACCCGCCAGGCCGCTCAAGCGCGATGAGTCCTGGCGGCCATTCTCCTTGATTCCAACATGGCATGACCCCAGCCAGGAATCACGCGCACTTTTCGGAATCATGCCCACTTCGTGGAACGTGTCAGAGCGGATCAGGACTTGCGCACTCGCGTGACATGGAGAAACAACTCCAAGCCCGAAGCGTGAGCGAGGGAACGCATGCTTCCCTGGCTCACATGTCGCCCAGCAGTTGGGGCACCTTGTCGCGGAGGTGGTCGATTTCCTGATGCGTTTCACCGAGATAGGCCAGCAAGCGGAGATCGTCCTTGCTCACGGTACCGCCGCTGAAGAGCCAGGAACGCACGCGGAAGAGCTTGTACAACTTCACGAGCTTGCGGTCCGAAATGAAGATCTTGTCCTCGCGCACGAGTGTCTTCACCAGACGCTGGAACTCGCGGAACACTTCGGGCGGGAAAAATAGCTGGCGGTCGTTTTGCTCCTCGCCGCGGCCATCACCGGTTCGGGAGAACAGGTAGGTCAGATAGCGGTTCGCCTTCACGAAGTCATCGAGTGTGCAGTGCCCTTCGATCCACGGCTTCTGGTTCAAGCCCTTGAACGCCTCACCGCGAAGTCCGGCATCGATCAACTCGGTGAAGTGATCGTCCTGCACGGAGCGGCTCTGCACCTTGAGCACGAAGCGGTCCTTGAGTGCGGCGAGTTCGCCCTGTTCAGGGATCTCGTTCGTGGCCGCGAACATCACCCGCAGGGGCACCGATTCGGGTTTGCCTTCTTGATAAAATTTCTTCTCGTTAATGATGGTGAGCAAAATGTTGAGAATGGCGGAATTGGATTTGAAGATTTCATCGAGGAACGCCAGGCGGGCGGTGGGGAGTTTGCCTTCACTCTTGCGGATATACTTGCCGTCGCGCAGTTCGCGGATGTCGATGGCCCCGATGATCTCGCTCGGTTCGGTGAAGCGCGTGAGCATGTATTCGAAGTAATCGCCCTCGTTCATGCCGAGCGCGTCCTTGAACTTCAGCACGAGATCAGACTTGGCCGTGCCGGGCGGGCCGATGAGCAAAAGCGGTTCCTGCGCAATCGCGGCCACGCACATCAAATCAATGATTTCCTGCTTGTTGACGAAGAAGCGGCCGAGCGACGTGCGAAAGCGATTGATGCGCTGACGCAAATCCTCGGCTTCCGCCTGCAACTCGGTGAGGCTCAGATCTTCCGACGCGATCGCGGATTTGGTGGCAGTCATATGGCGTCAGTGCCCTTCCTTATCAGTGGCAATCCCAAACAGCAATTGTAAGCACCCAGCAATCGTGTGGGTATTCCTCGTTGAGGACACCGCATCAATTGTGATTTCCCGTGAACCACAAAGGGTCGGATTGTATCAACTGGAAAAGTCGCTCCGGGTTATTGGCATGGGATATTAACTTGATTTGACCCCATGTGGCTCGAATAATCCGTTGGACAACTTTCTGGCCGCCGCCCGCAGCGTCATATCCACTGCGGACCCCCGGATACCTCTCTGGATCCGTCGCCAAGCGGCCCACCTACCCCGAATCGTCGCCCAACGACGTGGGAGGATCCATGGACAGCAGCACACTCGCCCCCCCGGCGCATCCGTGGCAGGCGAACTATCCCGCAGGCGTTCCCGAGCACATCGACTATCCAGCCGAACCGCTCTACTTCATCCTCGAAGAGGCGGCACGCCTGCAACCCGATCGCGTCGCCTGCCGTTACTACGAACAAGAAATCACGTACTCCGAGTTGCACGAACGCAGCCAGCGCCTGGCCGCCGCGTTAAAGCAAAATGGGCTCAAACCCGGTGATCGTGTGGGCATTCTGCTGCCCAACGTGCCGGAATATCTCATCTCTCTCTTCGGCATCTGGATGGCGGGCGGTGTCACCGTTTCGCTCAATCCGCTGATGGTGGCCGAGGAAATCGCCTCGCTCGTGCGAGCCACGCAGTGCCGCATCGTGGTGGCACTGGATGTGCTCCTGCCACTGATCGGCACCGAGGAGGATGCCCGGCCCGAGGTCGAATTCGTCGTCACCCTCAAGGATCGGCTGCCCTGGTGGGACCGCATGCTGTACAAGCTCGCGCGAATCTCGCGTCTGCGGTTGCATTCGCGCTACCATCCGCGGAGTGAATGGCGATTCGATGATGCGCTCGATGCCGTGTTACCGCTGGATGCGCTGGAGCGGCCAACGCCCGATTCGCCCGCGTTCATCCTCCCCACCGGTGGCACGACGGGGCATCCGAAAGCGGTGGTGCTCACGCACCGCAACTTGCTTTCAAATGCCTATCAGGTGTTCCACTGGACGGGACGCCCCATCGGCACCGACACCGTTCTGGCCGTGCTTCCGTTCTTCCACAGTTATGGCCTGATGGTCTGCGGCCTCTCGTCAATCGTGATGGGAGCCACCATCGTGATGCAGCACCGCTTCAAGGCGGACACCGTGCTGCAGCTGATCGAGAGTGCCCAGCCCACGATTGTGCCGGCTGTGCCTGCCATGCTCGCCGCGTTCAACGTGGTGCTGGCCAAGCGTGCATACGACATGAGTTCCATTGTGCAGGTGATCTCCGGCGGCGCACCGCTTCCGCCGAGTGTGGCCGCGGAATTCTCGAATCGTTCCGGGGCCGTGGTGGTCGAAGGTTATGGACTCTCTGAAGCGAGCCCGGTGACGCACGTGGGCCCACTCGATGGCACAGCTCGCCCTGGCACCATCGGCTTGCCGTTGCCCGATACCGAGGTGAAGCTTGTCGATGCCGAGAATGGCCGCGACCCCGTGCGGCAAGGAGAAGTGGGTGAACTGCTCATCCGCGGCCCGCAGGTGATGGCGGGCTACTGGGAAGACCCCGAAGCCACGGCCGTGGCCCTCCGCGATGGCTGGCTGCACACCGGTGATCTTGCCACCTGCGATGCCGACGGCTTCTTCAAGATCGTCGACCGCAAGAAGGATCTCATCATCACCTCGGGTGTGAATGTCTTCCCGACGGATGTGGAGCACGTGCTCCGCAAGTTCGAAGGTGTGAGCGACATCGTGATCCTTGGCGTGCCCGACCCGCTCCGTGGCGAACGCGTGAAGGCCGTGGTGGTGCCCAAGGACATGGCAACGTTCGACCGTCACGCCTTTGACGCCTTCGCGAAGGAGCACTTGGAAGTGCACAAGCGGCCGCGGATTGTGGATGTGGTCGCCGGGCCATTGCCGCGAAATGCACTCGGCAAGGTGTTGCGCCGCAAGCTGCGGGACCAGCCAACTGCGACCCCGGAAGCGGTCGCTCAAGAGGGATAAATCATGGACTCGAACCGGACACTCGAACCACTGGCCGTGCTCGCCGGAGTGCGGACACCGTTTGCAAAAGCGTTCGGGGCTCTCGCGTCGGTGCCGGCCGATCAACTCGGCCGCATCGCCGTGGAAGGCGTGCTGAAGAAGGCCGCCCTTCAACCGACCGACATCGGCGAAGTCGTCTTCGGGAATGTCGCCGGGCAGGCGGACGCCTCGAATCTCGGCCGGGTGATCGCGCTCCGAGCCGGCATCCCGCAGGACCGCATTGCACACACGGTGAACCGAAACTGTGCCTCGGGAATGGAAGCCGTTGTCTCGGCCTGGCAGATCCTCACCGAGGGGCGCACCGGGCAGGTGATCGCCGGAGGCACCGAGTCGATGTCCAACGTGCCTTTGCTGTACAATCGCAAGGCCCGCGACCTTTTCTTCGAGTTCAGCCGGGCCAGCATTTGGCGGAAGATGCGGCTGCTTCCGCGCATTCTCCCCAGTCTGTTCAAGCCCGTGCCCGCACTGGAACTTGGTCTCTCGGATCCCACTTGCGGCCTGAACATGGGCCAGACCGCCGAGATCATCGCCAAGGAATTCGGCATCACCCGCGAGGAGCAGGATCAGTTCGCGCTGGCCAGCCATCAGAAAGCCATGGCAGCCTGGAAGCGCGGTTTCTTCACCGATGAAGTGGTGCCCGTAGGCGAGGTCGCACTCGACACCGGACCGCGGCCGAACCAGACCATCGAGGCACTGGCGAAGTTGAAGCCGATCTTCGACAAGAAGGATGGCACGGTCACGGCCGGGAACAGTTGCCCCATCACCGATGGTGCCGCGGCACTGGTCGTGACTCCGGAAGCACAACTCGGCGGCCGCACACCACTCGGCAGCATCCGCGGCTACACCATTGCCGGCCTCGATCCGCGCCGCATGGGCCTCGGCCCGGCGTTCGCCATCCACAAGTTGCTCGCGAAAAGCGGCCTGAAACTGGCGGACTTCGACCTAATCGAGATTAATGAGGCCTTCGCCGCCCAGGTGCTGGCTTGCCAAAAGGCGATGGCTTCGGATGAATTCGCCCGCCGCGAACTCGGGGCTTCCCAGGCCGTGGGCGAACTCGATCCTGCAAAGCTCAATGTGAACGGCGGTGCCATCGCATTGGGTCATCCCGTGGGTGCCACTGGCACGCGGCTCATCCTCACGCTCCTGCGTGCCCTGCGCGATCGCGGCCTCAAGCGCGGACTGGCTTCGCTCTGCGTCGGCGGCGGCCAGGGCATGGCGGTGTGGGTCGAAACCGCTGCGTGAATGAACGGATACTCTGGAGAATGCATCATGTCCCAGGACTACAACCATCTTCGCCTCGAACGCGATTCGCGCGGCGTCGCCACCGTCACCTTCGATGTGGCTGAGTCGCCTGTGAACGTGTTCAACTCGGCCGTCATGCACGACCTTCAGGACGTGCTGATGCTGCTGGAAGCGGAATCACCGCGTGTGGTCGTGTTTCGCAGCGGCAAGGCGTCGGGCTTTTTCGCCGGTGCGGATGTGCGGCAGATTCGTAGCCTCAGCACGGAAGACGAGGTGCGTGCGGTGTTGCTTGCAGGCCAGGAAATCTTCAGCCGCATCGAGCAGTTGCCGTGCCCGACCATCGCTGTGATTCATGGAGTGTGCCTGGGCGGCGGGCTCGAATTCGCACTCGCCTGCAAGCACCGCATCGCCCGCGACGACGCCTCCACCAAACTCGGCCTCCCCGAAGTCATGCTCGGCCTCATCCCCGGCTGGGGCGGCACCATGCGATTGCCGCGGCAAGTGGGGTTGCGTCAGGCGCTGCGCATGATTCTCGAAGGCAGTTCACTCTCGGCCGCGAAAGCGGCAAGGGCGGGGCTCGTAGATCGCGCTCTCACACCGGCGACGTTCGAAAGCGAGGTGGAGCAGTTCATCGCCGATCGCCTGGCGGGGCGGACGGTGCGCTCACCGAGCCGTTCGCTTACGGGCATGTTTCTCGATGCCACCTGGCCGGGCCGGGCCATCGTGCTGGCGACCGCACGCAAGAAGCTCGCCAAACGCGGCGAGCACTACCCCGCACTCCCCGCCGCCCTACGAGCCATCGAAGCAGGCACGCTTGGCAACCTCGCCACCGAGCGCGATGAGTTCGCAAAACTCATCTTCTCGCCGACCGCTCGCAACCTCATTGATCTTTTCTTCCTGCGCGAGAAGGCTCGCAAACTCAGCACCTGGGTCGGCGCGGAGACGGAACCGCACAAGGTGAAGCAGGCCGCGGTCATCGGTGCCGGTGTGATGGGCGCCGGCATCGCCCAGTTGCTCGCGATCAATAAAGTCCCCGTGATTCTCAAGGATTTAACTGCCGAGATCGTGGCGGGGGGAATGGAGAAGATCAAGACGCTGACGACGGAAGCCGCCAAGAAAGGGGCATTCACCGCCGCGGAGGCGGACGCGGCACTGGCCCGTGTCACGCCCGCCCACGAATGGGAACCATTGAAAAACGTGGA
The DNA here is from genome assembly GCA_041750275.1 of Gemmataceae bacterium. GTDB lineage: Bacteria > Planctomycetota > Planctomycetia > Gemmatales > Gemmataceae > JBGSZR01. The sequence continues at coordinate 36,277 of JBGSZR010000264.1, read as the reverse complement.
CCTCGTGATCGAAGCGGTCGTCGAGCGTGAAGAGGTGAAGCGCACCGTCTTCCGTGAACTCGCCGAGCGGCTTTCGAGTGACGCCGTGTTCGCCTCGAACACATCCGCACTTTCCGTGTCGCGACTCGCCGAGGGGGTGCCCCACTCTGACCGCGTCGCGGGATTGCACTTCTTCAATCCCGTGCACCGCATGCAGCTCGTGGAAGTGGTGCGGGGACGCGAGACGGATGATGCCGCCATCGGCACGCTTGTGGAACTCGTGCGCAAGCTGGGTAAGGTGCCCGTGGTCGTCGCCGATAGCCCCGGATTCCTGGTGAACCGCATTCTCTTTCCATACATGGATGAGGCTGTTCGGCTCGTGTGCGAGGGTGTGCCCGGTGAGGACGTGGACCGCGAAGCGGTGCGATTCGGCATGCCGATGGGGCCGCTCGAATTGCTCGATCAGGTGGGGCTGGACGTCGCTGCGGATGTGGCCGGATCGCTCGGCGCACTCAGCGGTGAGGATTCACCCACGCCCGGGAAACTCGCTTCCATGGCCCGCGGCGGCTGGGTCGGCAAGAAGGCCGGCAAGGGCTTCTACGAATACCGCAACGACCACAAGGGCAAACCCACCCACTGGGCCATCCCTGAGAAGGGCTCAAAATCCGTTGCACCATCTGATCGCTCTGGCCTATCGAATATTCAGAAGCGATTGGTTTATCCGATGATCAACGAGGCTGCGAAGTGTCTGGAAGCGAACGTCGTTTCGCAGGCTTGGGCCATCGATCTCGCCATGGTGCTCGGCACGGGCTTCGCACCCTTCCGCGGCGGGCCACTCCGCACCGCCGATGCCCTCGGTCTGGCCAACGTCGTTCGCGACATGACTGATTTGAACAAGACCGCCGGCATCCGCTTCGAACCCTGCCCCCTGCTCCGCGATCGGGCTGCGCAGGGCCGCTGCTTTCACGAGGAACGGCAGACGCAACACGAACACGAGGAGGTCCACGCATGAGCACCGAACTTGAAACCCCGGAAACTCCCACCACTCCATTGCCGACACGCAAACCCACGTTCGCCGAGGAAGCGCTACGGCTCGGCGGCAAGGGGGCCGAGGAAGTCCGCCGCATGGGTGATGTGGACGCCGCCGACGATCAGGTCGAGACGCTCTTCGCCGCCAAGCACCAGACCACGGCGAGCCCGATTCACCGGGCCATCTGGGATGCGGAGATTCATGGTGAAGCCTGGTCGTTCACACCGAAGCCGCTGACGGATGACGCCGCGATCGCCATGAAAAAGTCCCTCGAAGTGGTGCGTCGGCACAAGCAGAACGGCACGCTGCTGGACGCGAATCGCAAGATCGGCGAAAACGTGCTCGCCGAACTCGGCACGGCAGGGTACTGGGGCTTGCTCGTCGAGCGCGAGTACGGCGGCTCGGGCGTCCCCTTCTCACAATTCGCACCGTTCCTCACCGAGATGGCCACCATCGACCCCACCACCGCGGGGCTGGCTTCCGTGCATGGCTGCATCGGTGCGGTCGACCCCGTGCAGACATTTGGCACCGACGAGCAGAAACGCCGCTGGCTCCCCGAACTGGCCAGCGGTCGGCGACTCTCAGCCTTCGCACTCACCGAACCCGGTGCCGGCTCAGACCTCACCGCCCTCAAGACCACCGCCGTGCGCGATGGCGATGAATATGTGGTGACGGGCGAGAAGCTCTTCATCACGAACGTGGTGCCGGGCCGCACCATCGGGCTCGTTTGCCTCATCGAGAATCGCCCGGCCGTGCTCGTCGTCGATCTGCCCCCCACCGAGACGCCGGAATTCCAGTTGAAGAAGTACGGGCTCTATGCCCTCAAGCATTGCCACAACCAGGGCATTATTTTTAACAAGCTTCGCGTGCCCGTCGGCAACTTGCTTCAACCCGCCGATGGCGATGGCCTCACCGTGGCGTATCACGGCCTGAACCGTGGCCGGGTGGCACTGTGCGCCAACGCGGCCGGGGCCATGCGCATGATGATGGCGGACATCGTGCCGTGGGCGAACTTCCGCAAGACTTATGGCCAACCCATCGGCACGCGCGAACTCGTGCAGCGCCGCCTCGGCCATCTCGCCGGCCTCATCGTCGCCTGCGATGCGCTCACCGAATGGTGCAGCGGCCTCCTCGATGAAGGCTACCGCGGCGAAATGGAATGCATCATCGCCAAGATCTTCGGCAGCGAGGCCCAGAAAGAAGCGGCTATTGAACTCCACATGAAGACGCACGGCGGCCGCTCGTTCCTGCACGGCCACCTCTTCGGCGATAACGTCCACGAGTTCCTCGCACCCTGCATCTATGAAGGCGAAGGCGAGATGCTCGGCATGGCCTTCTTCAAGTCGCTCGTGAAGCAACACGGCCGACGCTACTTTGAATCGATCGGCAAGATTCTGCACGCCAATGGCATCCGCAAGCCGAACCTCGCGAATCCACTGCATCTGTGGAAGCTCAAGGGGCCGATGTTCGAATATGCGAAGTGGATGATGAGCGAGAAGGTGAAGCGGAGCCACGTGGAGTTGCCGCCGGAGCCGCGCGAACTGCGGGGCCATGCGAAGTTCGCCACCCGCCAGCTTCGAAAGATGGCGTCCGAAATCTCCGGCACGATGCGGAAGCATCAGCTGAAGCTCGCGGACCGGCAGTGCCGCATGTCCGAACTCTCCTCGCGTGTGCAAGCACTCGTGGTGATTCTCTGCACGAGCCTCTATGCCGCCCGGCACAATGATGAACTCATCCGCCAGGCCGCGGACGGGCTCTGCCGCACCCTCACCCGGCAATACCAGGGTGCCCGTGCCACGGATCGCGAACTCCGCGACCTCACCGCACTCGGTGCCGCCATCGCCGAGGGTCACGAGAAGCTCACCACCGGCATCGACGCCCCACCGATCCTGATGCCGTACAAGGGGTGAGATTCAGAGGCGAATCACCCCGCCTGCTTCCTGGGTTCGCTCACGTTTTGCCGCTGCCGCCGAGGAGGTAGCCGAGGATGGCGTGGGCGGATTCGTCCAGTGGTTCGAGGCGGTGGACGTCCATTTGTTCCTCGATCACCAGTTCGCCGAACCGCTCGAAGAAGCGCTTCGGGTGGTGGGCTTTCACCACCAGGCTGATCGATTCGCCACCTGGCCGAGCCGGGCGATCAACTTCCACCGCGATCACTTCTTGCATCGCTAATAACAGGCGGGCAAGTTCGCGGGGGCAGCCGACTTCGATGCGCACCGAGACGGGGTGATTGTCCAGCAGGTCTCGAATTTGCTGAAGCGTGCCGACCGCGGCAATGCGGCCACGGGCCATGATGACAACGTGGTTGGTGAGTTTCTCGAGTGCTTCAAGTTCGTGGCTGGAAATCAGCAGGCATTTCCCCTGTGAAGCGAGTGAGCGAAAGACTTCGAGCAACTCCTGTCGGCCGATGGGGTCGATGCCGGAGAGCGGTTCGTCGAGGATGAGCAGTTCCGGATCGTGGAGCAAGGCCTGGGCCAGTTTGATGCGTTGCCGCATGCCTTTCGAGTAGCCACGGAGTTTGCGATCGGCGCGTTCGGCCATTCCCACGCGTTCGAGCACGGCCTCGGTTCGCCACGTCGATTCGCTCCGATCGAAGCCGCACAGGCGGGCCATGGTCCAGACGAACTTGCGGCCCGAGTGGTCTTCATAAAAGGCATCGGCATCGGGGCAATAGCCAACGAGTCGCCGGGCGTGCCAGTGCCAGGCGTCGATGCCGCGCACGCGAACGCGACCCAGTGTGGGCTTTAGCTGACCATTCGCCATGCGGAGCAGTGTGCTTTTGCCGGCACCGTTGGCACCGACGAGACCGGTAATGCCGCCGTTCAATTCGAGTGTCACCTGATTCATCGCGAGGACGGGGCCATACCACTTCGAGACATGTTCGAACAGCAGCAGCGGCTCGGCCAGCGGCGGCGGAGTGTGGCGGTGGTGCACATCTTCGAGTGAAGGCGGTTGCAGCAGCATGTTTGATTCCGGGAAGTTCACCGCGGCCCTCAACTGACGATATCGACTGCCTGGATGCGCTTTCGCAAGTAAAGCATGCACGCCAGGCACACGCCGGCGATGGTGGCCCAGGCTTGCCAGAATTCGGGCTGCGGTTGCGGGCGGATCGTCTCGGGTGCCGCACCCAGGCACCAGAGACCGCACAAGTACAGATCATTCCAGAGATCGAGCAACTTCCATTCCGCGGGCTGATTCAAGCCATCCACGAGCCAGTTGGACATCATTCGCAAGAGCACGAAGACGCCCATCCAGATCATCACCATCGGCACCGTTTGCCGTACCAAAATGGCCGTGGTCACGGCAAGGAGGCTGAGCACACTGGTGAGCACGAGGCCATAGCCGAGGATGCCGGCGAGCAGATCGAGGTTATCGACGTAGTAGGTTTTCCAGTCGTAGAGCAGGCCCGCTTGAAGCCAGAGGAAGAGTGCGGGGAGCGTGGTCATCAGGTTCACAAAGAAGCCGATGGCGAGGCACTTGCCGAGCACATAATGCCAGCGGCCGATGGGCTTGGAGAGATAAAACGGCAGGCTGCCGTGAAAAAAATCGTTGCCGACGAGCACGGACCCGGCGAGCGCGAGGACGATGATGAGCACATAGCCCTGAAACCAGAAGAAGTTGCCGAACGTGTGGACGCTGCCGTTGAGGCTGAGGCGTTCGAGCAGTTTGGTGAGATCGTTCACCTTCACGGGCACCACGCCGACGCGGAGCGTGTCCGATGATGTGAGTTGGTTGGGGATCCAGACCGCGAGGTACTGGGCGTAGAAGAAGAAGAGGAAGACGAGCAAGCCGAGCGCAAAGAGGCCCCACATCAGGCGGCGGCGCAGCAAGAGTTTCACGGAGGCACGGGCCATGGCGAAGGATGCCGAGAGCGGCCCGCGGAAGGTGCCACGCCAGGGGCGGTAGCGCAGCAAGGTGTCGGTCTGTGCCTGCATCGTGCGTCCCGTTACCTCAATTCGCACACCGCTCGCAGTGGGTCTGTGTCCACGATCACACCCCAACCGTGCGGAGGAATAATTCTTCGAGTGTTTCGTCGTCGCGAACCAGCGAGCGGATGACGACGCGATTCGTCGTGGCAAGCTGGAAGAAGGAGAGGTTCGCCCAGCCGCTGGGCACGGCCACGCGCCAGTCGCCGTCTTCATCGGCGAGAAGCGCCACGCCGTTCGCAAGCAAGCCTTCGCGAAAGCCAGCCGTATCACCCTGCACGCGCAGGCGGAAGCGGTCTTGCCGGCGTTCGCACAGATCGCGAACCAGGCCTTGATGGCAGATGCGGCCGCCAGCGAGAATCACGACGCGCTCGCAAACCGCTTCCACATCCGCGAGCAAGTGCGTCGAGAGCAGCACGGATTTGCCGTGATCCGTGCCGAGCGTGCGAACTAGCCGCAGCATGGCATCGCGGCCAGCGGGGTCCAGGCCGCTCGTGGGCTCGTCCAGTAGCAATACGGGCGGATCGTGAACGAGCGCCTGGGCCAGTTTCACCCGCTGCTTCATGCCCATCGAGTATTCCTCGACTCGGCGATAGCGGGCTTCCTCGAGTTCGAGATACGAAAGCACCTCGTGGGCCCGGCGCTGTGCCTCCCGGCGTGGCATACCATACAGTTCGCCGGCAAGGGCCACATACTCGATGCCACTGAGCCCGGGGACGAGAGCATCGGTCTCGGGCATGAAGCCAATGAGCCGCCGCAGCCGCCAGTTGCCCTGGGAATCGCGATCGCCGCCGAGTGATTCCTCAAGCACGCGGCCGCTGCCGGAGGAGGGCGGAATCAGGCCCATCAGGATTTTCAGGAGCGTCGATTTGCCCGCCCCATTCGGCCCCAGCAAACCGACACGGCCCGGCGGCAACGCGAGCGTGATGTCGTGCAGGGCCGTGAATGCACCGAAGGTGCGGGTGATGGACTCGAGTTGAATCAGGTTGTGCATGGAAGGAAGTTGATGCACGTGAACAGGGCGATTCAACCGAGAAAAACCAGCCCGAGACGCCAGGCCCAAACTCGAGTGGACGCAGAGGGATTTGAACCCCCGACCTGGGCCGTGTAAAGACCTCGCTCTACCCCTGAGCTATGCGTCCAGTCTGTAGCTTATCCTATGACGTGCGAGGCGTGTGTCACGGAGCCACCCGCTCGCAGTGCGGCGCTCACAAGCGTTGCTTCCGCCAGTTCGGCCTCGGTGCAGCCTGCGGACTTCGCCTTCTTCGTGTGGATGTCGATGCAGTACGGGCATTGCGTGGTGACGGCTACCGCCACGGCAATCAACTCCTTGATTTTCACACTCAAGGCACCTTCCGCGAACACGGCATCGTTGAAAGCGTGAAATGCCGTCATCGCGTCCGGAGCCAACTCCTTGAGAGTTCTTAACTTCTTCAGGTTCGCGGAGTCGTACATAGCATCGTCTCGCAGTAATTACTCGGCAGATAAATCGCGGATGAGGCCGCGGACATACTTGGCAGCGTTCAGGAATGCGCGAATCTGGTTCAGGTGCACTTCGCTTGATTCCGTGCCCGCCCCGCCATCATACGCATCGAAGTGCGAAGCGATCTCCGCGAGCAATGCGGCGTAGCGTAATTGAAACTCCTCGTTCAGCCGTGCAATCGCGCTCGCATCGCCGCGGGACTCTTCAATTTGCTCGCGGGCCTCGAGCATCTCCATGAGAAACTCGGCCGGCATCTCCTTCTGATCTGCCGCGGACGGGCCACCTTCGAGCTTTATCAGGTATTCGGCCCGCAGAAACGGATCCTTCAGAGTGTTGTACGCTTCGTTAATCGCGGCCGAGAGTTCCAGGCTCGCTGCAAGATCCGCGCTAGCACCCGCGGCATGAAAGTCCGGATGCACCGCCCGCGAGCGAGCCAGGTACTGGCGCTCGAGTGTGTCGTCATCAAGTGCGAACCGCCTCGGCAAGCCGAGGCGGGCAAAGTGGTCAGTGTTATTCATGTGTTATCAGCAGTGGAGCGGTGCCGACGCGGGCACCGCTTGCCATTTACATCGAGTAGGAACTGCCACAACCACAGGTGCCCTTGGCTTGCGGGTTCGTGACGGTGAAGCCCTTCTTGTTGAGGTCGTTGTGGTAGTCCACAACGGCACCGCTGAGGTACAACATCGATCGCTTGTCGACGACGACTTCGATGCCGTGGAATTCGAAGACGTTGTCGGTCTTCTCGTCGAACTTGGCGTCGAGATCGAGCTTGTTCTGGAAGCCGCTGCAGCCGCCGCCTTGAACGCGAACGCGGAGGTAGAGCTTGCCATCGGGCTCGACCTGGCCCGTGGAACGCATTTCGGAGACGTAGCGGCGCACTTCTTCCGCGGCCCGTTCGGTCACGGAGAGCGGCGGAGCCACAGGAGCGTCCTTGAGGCCGATGCCGCAGGTTTCGGGAGCCGTTGCCGTTGCCATGAGAACCACCTTTCGTGTTGGGTCTGTGATATTAGAGTAACAGATCGCTCGTTGAGATTCAGCCGCCGATGGCCATCGGTTCGAGTTTCGGGGATGCTGGTGCGTCCTGTTTTTCCTGGTAATTCTTGATGGCGGCCTTGATGGCGTCCTCGGCGAGCACGGAGCAGTGCACCTTCACGGGCGGGAGGGCGAGTTCCTCGACGATCTGAGTGTTCTTGATGCCCATGGCCTCGTCGATGGTCTTGCCCTTGAGCCACTCCGTGGCAAGTGAACTGGAAGCGATGGCCGAGCCGCAGCCGAAGGTCTTGAAGCGGGCATCTTCGATGACGCCGGTGTCGGCGTTCACCTTGATGGAGAGCTTCAGTACGTCGCCGCACTCGGGGGCACCAACGAGGCCGGTGCCGACATCCGGATCCTTCACATCGAAGGTGCCGACGTTGCGGGGATTGTTGTAGTGCTCGAGAACCTTGTCGCTATATGGCATGGGATCAACTCCATTAAGGTGTTAGTGTGCGGCCCACTGGATCGATTTCAAATCGATGCCGGATTGCACCATTTCGTAGAGCGGGGACATCTCGCGGAGCCGGTTCACCTCGCGGGTGACCAGATCGACCACGAAATCAACCTCGGCTTCGGTGTTGAAGCGGCCGAGGCCGAAGCGGATGCTGCTGTGAGCGAGTTCGTCGCCGACGCCGAGCGCACGCAGCACGTAGCTCGGTTCGAGGCTGGCACTGGTGCAGGCGGAGCCGCTCGACACCGCGACGTCCTTGATGCCCATCATCAGGCCTTCACCCTCGACATAGGCAAAGCTGATGTTGGCGTTGCCGGGCAGGCGTTCGGTCGGGTGGCCGTTCAGGTACGATTCGGGGAGCGTCTCCATGATGCCCTTGCGGAGGCGTTCGCGGAGTGCGAAGGTTCGCTTCGATTCTTCGGGCATCTCGCGTCGAGCGATGTCGCAGGCCGCTCCGAGTCCGACGATCAGCGGCACGGGGAGCGTACCGGAGCGCATGCCGCGTTCGTGGCCGCCGCCGTCGATCTGCGGTTCGAGACGGACACGCGGATTCTTCTTGCGCACATAGAGGGCACCAATGCCCTTGGGTCCGTAGAGCTTGTGAGCCGTGAGGCTGAGGAGGTCGATGCCCATTTCCTCGACATCCATCGGAATCTTGCCGACCGTTTGCACGGCATCCGTGTGGAAGAGGATGCCCTTTTCCTTGCACAGTTTGCCAATGGCGGCGATCGGTTGAAGCGAGCCGATCTCATTATTCGCGGACATGATCGTGACAAGAATCGTCTTGTCCGTAATCGCCGCGGCCACCTGCTCGGCCGAGACTTGCCCGAACTGATCCACGGGCAGGTACGTCACCTGATACCCGTCGCGTTCGAGCCGCTTACAGGTGTCGATCACCGCCTTGTGCTCGGTGGCCTGTGTGATGACGTGGTTGCCCTTCTTCTTGTACATGGCCGCAACACCCTTGATCGCCAGGTTGTTGCTCTCGGTGGCACCACTGGTGAAAATGATTTCCTTGCCGGTGGCTCCGATGAGTTCGGCAATCTGGTCGCGAGCTTCTTCCACGGCCGCTTCCGCTTCCCAGCCGAAGGGATGATTGCGGCTGGCAGCGTTGCCGAATTTCTCGGTGAAATACGGCAACATTGCCTCGACCACACGCGGATCGGTCCGCGTGGTGGCATTGTTATCCATATAAATCGGTGTCTTCACCATGTCCGTCTTCAGCCTCGTCTTCAGTGAGGAGTTGCACAGCAACTCGGTTCGGCCAGCAAGGGCAAGTGTGTCAAGGGAAACGATTTCGGTGCCTGTGGATCGAAGAGTTCCGCGAGGGTGACGCCGCGAAGGACGTCGATGAGCCGGCGATGCACCTCGGCCATCGTGCCGCGGACGGTACAGACCTCGGTGAGGGTGCAGACGCCGCCGTGATCCTCGCCGTGGCCAGAATCGTTGCACATCGTGAGCCGGAAGCCATCCTCGATACATTCGAGCAGTTCGGCGAGCGTGATCGACTCGGCCGGTCGGGCCAGGGCATAGCCGCCTTTCACGCCACGGTGGCTATCCACAAACCCTTTCTGGCACAACTCTTTCAGAATGTTTGCCACAAAGGGCCGACTGATGCCGAATTTCTCCGCAATCGCGCGAGCATTGCGGCCCTCGCGATTCTGGTGCAGGTGCGAAAGAATCAGGAGGGCGTAGTCGGCCTTTCGGCTCAACAGCGTCATGTTCACGCCCTCACATGGTGGGTTTGGGGAATCAGCACAGGGCCTATCCCATTTGTAGCGTCGATGTCGCACAAGGCAAGGGCTATTTCATTTTGAACAGCCCGGCGAGCGGCCCGTGTGAACGGGCATTTGTGTCGATCCCAGCGATTGCGTCTCCCCTTTACCCCACTTCGCAACGGTGCTACAGTCCCACCCGTTCCACACGGAGCGGCATGCATGGACGCGAACTTATCTCTGAGTCTGGTGATTCCCGCTTTCAACGAAGCGGATGTGATTGCCCAGGCGATTGCAGAAGCCGAAGCGGCGCTCTTTGCACACTTCGACCAGTTTGAAATCCTCGTCGTGGATGACGGCAGCTCTGATGACACAGTCGCGGTGGCTTCCGCAGCACGCACCCGGCATATGCGACTGCTGCGGCATGAGCGCAATCGGGGTTATGGAGCCGCACTCCGCACCGGTTTCGAGGCCGCACGCTTCAATCTGGTGGCATTCACCGATGCCGATTGCCAGTTTGATTTGAGCGAACTCATCACGCTGGCGAAGGCCGCGGAACACTCACCCATCGTGGTGGGCAAGCGGGTGCGGCGGCAGGATCCGTGGCGGCGACGTGTTCTCTCCCGCGGTTACAACCTGCTCGCTCGCAACTTGCTGGGTACGCGCGTTCGCGATGTGGATTGTGCCCTGAAAGTCTTCCGGCGCGAAGTGCTGTCGCAACTGATGCCGTGTTCGCGTGGCTTCTTCGTGAACACGGAGATGCTGACGCGGGCACGCCTGCTCGGCCAGGACGTGAGTGAGGTGCCGGTGACTCATCGGGCTCGCCTCGGCGGCACGAGCAAGGTGTCGCTGCGAGAAGTGCCGAGAACACTGCGGACCATGCTGTGTTTCTGGTGGCAGGAAGTGCTCTTTACGTCGCATCGGCCGCGTCCGGTCACGGTGCTTCAGACCCGGGTCGCGGTGCCTTCCGCAACTCCTGCACGAGTGACAGTGCCTCGTCCTTCGAACGAATCTGGCCTTCCAGCTGCGCCTCGCGCACGGAGTCGAGGAGCCGCTTGAAGTCGGGACCGGGCTTCAAGCCCACCGTAATCAGGTCTTCGCCGGTCAACACAGGCGGAGGGTTCAACTCGTCCGGCGGCATCTCACGCAATACGCGTTCGCAGAACTCAACATGCTCCAGGCTCCGCGCGCTCGCGAGTGCATCGGCACGATGGAGTGCGAGCAACTCGCCAATGCCGGGGTGAATGAGGATCGGCTTGAGCCGGCTGGCACGCATCTCGGGTGCGTCTGCCAGGTATTGATGCTTCTCGACCAGCCAGACCAACCGACTGCGTTCCGCGGTCGAAAGCTTTAGGCGTGAGGCGATCTTCTCTGCCATTTGCCGGCCGACATGCTCGTGCCCGTGAAAGGTGTACCGCTCTGGCGTGCGTGCGAACACGCGCGGCTTGCCCACATCGTGCAACAATGACGCAAACGCTAGCGGAAACGAAACCTCACCCTCCAACATCTCCACCACCTGCACCAGGTGTTCCCAGAGCGTGCCGCGCGGTGCGCTCGGCAACCCCTGCGGCACCGTGAAGGTTGGGACCAATTCGGGCAAGAGCGGCGCGATTAATTCGAACTCGTGCAACAGGCGCACGCCTCTCGCACGAGTGGAGTGCGTCAAGAGCTTGCGTAGTTCCTCGGCAATGCGCTCGGCCGAGACGACCAGAATCTGCTGGGCCATCGCCTGGGCGGCCGCACGTGTGCTGGCGTCCACACTCAATTCGAAGCGAGCCGCGATCCGCACGGCACGAAGCACCCGCAGTTTGTCTTCTTCGAAGCGAGCGAACGGATCGCCGATGGCACGGAGCACCTTCGTTTCCAGGTCCGTTTGGCCGCCGACGTAGTCGTGCAGTTGCTCCGCGATGGGGTCGAAAAAGAGCCCATTGATGGTGAAGTCGCGCCGCTGGGCGTCTTCCTGCGGCGAGGAGAACGTGACCGTGTCCGGCCGTCGACCATCGCTGTACGAGCCATCGGAGCGGAACGTGGCCACTTCGACCGTGAGATGTTCACCTTCCGAATTGCGCGGACCGATGACCCCGATGACCCCGAACGCGGCACCGATGGCGATCGAATGCCGGAATAACTTCCGCACCTGCTGCGGCGTGGCGTCGGTGGCCACATCGTAGTCATTGGGACGCAAGCCCAGCAGTTCATCGCGCACGCAACCACCCGCCCACAGTGCCGTGAACCCGGCCTGCTGCAGGATGCGAACCACGTCAACAGCAAACTCGCGCTCGCTCATGTGAGGGATAGCATGCCTTCATCAAATGCAGTGAAAAGCTCGGCGAGGGAGAGGGTGAAGCCGGGTAAGACCGCTCCGCCATCAATCGTGTCCGACTCCTGAAAACGCTGGCTTGTCGTCGGATCGGTATAGACATCCACGGTGCGTGTGTGCAAATCGAATTCCCACACGAGCAAACAACCTGAGCGGAAATACTCAATGCGTTTCTGGTTCATCTCGGCGCGCGTATTATCGGGGCTTAACACTTCCACGCACAACTCTGGGCACCAGCTGCCAATCTGAGGCACGGGCTTCGGAAGCTGCGATTTCCGGGTGAACGACACATCCGCTTCACGCAAATTTCCCGGCGTCATGCGAAACATGGCGTCGGGTTGCACAACAATCCCCAGCCGGCGGGGCAACACGAATGTGTTGAGGTGGAATGCCACCAGCGACCCCAGATAACCTTGAGGAAGTCCCACGGCAAGCTCCACGATGGTGCCATTGACGAGTTCGCAGAGGCGTTCCGTTTCATTGATGTGCAAGGCATCCGCTTCCGTGGCGGTGCCGGGGAATGGGTAGAGCCGGACGCGGTGGGCGGGGATATCGCCGAGTTCGTGGAGGAGTTCCGCCAGCGTCTTGCGCGGCATGGCGGGAGCGATCGGAGCGGGAGTGATATTCGGGGATGTGGCAACGGACATGCTTGAACCTGTGCAAGAAAAGGTGCCCCGACCGGAGTAGCCTTCCGGCCGGGGCTGTGGTTGCAACACGGTTACGGACCGCGTCACGTGCCTTCTCAGGGAGTGTTCACACTATCCGGTCGCCGGCACTGAACCTGACGCCCTGCGCTCTACCATTGAGCTACCCCCACAAGGATGTTGGGCGAAGCGTGGGGGACGGGAGCCGAACCCGCAACCTCAGGGCATTTTGCCGGCCATTCGATTGAACACTTCGGCACGACCGCTTGAACCTGGCGTGACAGTCTTAACCTCTCGGCGAGATACCAGCCTCTACCAGTTGGGCTACCCCGCCATGGCTCGGATAGAGACAAAAGTGGCGGGAGTGGGACTCGAACCCACATCATGGCACTCGCGCTTGAGCCGAAGCCTGATCCTCAGCCTGCACGCCTGTGCGTCCATCATGATGCGTGATGCGGCGAAAAGGTTCAAGGCAAACCAGGCCTTTTCGCCGCGAGACCATTAGACACTGAACACGAACTCAAGCAACGGGTCGCCGACCTTCTGCCGTTCCACATCGAGCAGGTTCGCCTGTTCCTTGGCGAGTTTGATGGCGTCCTGCAACTTGCGGACACGTGCCAGGATCGCGTTCTTGCGATCCGTGGGGATGCAACCGCTGTACAGGATCTGAGTCCACGTGCCCACCGGCACATCCTTTGTGAAGAGTTCGGTCTGCGCCGGGTGCTCCTTCGTGGCATCGTACTTCACGATGACAGTCGGCTCCTTGCTCGTGCGCATCGACTCATTCGCCTTGCCGCGGAGCAAGCCGGTGTTCGGGTCGTGCGTCCACTCTTCTGCCGGGTCCGGGGTGGGCAACTTCGAGATAAAGGTCTCGAGGTCGTTCACCTGCTTGTCCAGGAAGAGCAGGCTGGTGACGGGAACGCTGGCGAGCAGCACCTTGCCATCGACCACGATATCGGCCCGGGCCTGGGTGTTGCCCACATCCTGGGTGCCGACGAGGTTCCAGAGTTCTGTCCACTTCTCGCGCGCCTGGCGGATCAGATCATCGGCGCGCTGCTGCACGCGCTGGCTCTCGGCCGGCAACTTCTGGCCGTTGATCTCATCCAGTGGCCGGTACGTGCGTTCGCGGCCCGCGAAGAGCGCTTCCTTCTGGATGAGCTTGTACAGTTCCGTGACCTGCTTCTCGGCATCGCCCTTGCGTGCGGTGACGAGCGCATTGATCTGGTTCAACTTCGGCATGGGCGATCTCCATTAATTTGTTTGATAGGGCCGTGCGAAAGGGACGGTCGAACCCCAGCACAGGTTCACATGCCGAGCTTACAGCGATGGGCGTAGGCGATCAATTCGGGATAGAAGATGCGGAAGTCCGAGACGAGCCCGGCATGGCTGGCCGCAAGATCAGGCATGGCCTGTTCAAGCCTCACGGCGTGCTTGGGCATCCGCTTCTCGATGCGATCGGAGACGCGGGCCAGTGTATCCTCGATGCCGTCCAGTGTGGTGTAGCGAAAGAGGCGATCGTCCGAGATGAACTGCCCGATCCCGCGCTGGGCATCCTCGGGCAGGAGCATGAGAAGGGAATTGAGTGAATCGTAAGATCGCTGTGAGAAAACATCTAAGGGTTCATCGGAGTAGTTGGACCATTCACACGCCAGGATGTGATCGTAGTAAATATCGACAATGATTCCGGAGAACCAGTGCCAGTTATGGGAGAGGCGGCCAATGCTATGACGCACGGTGATATTCGAATCCGTGAAGCTATCGATGCGGCGATGGAGCTTCACCCCTTCCTGCACATCGGGAGGCAAGAGCAGCACCTGCGGTTGCCGGACAAAATCTGCTGCGATCCCGCCCAGCATGGACGCGGGTGTGCCCGTCGAGAGGTGCAAGTGTGCGAGGAAGTTCACAGCACACCCTTGGTGGACGGTACGCCTGTGGCGCGGGGATCAGGTTCCGTGGCGGCGCGGAGGGCACGGGCACAGGCCTTGAAGATGCACTCGACAATGTGATGCGTGTTGTGGCCGTGATGCAACATCACGTGCAATGTCAGCGCTCCCGCGGAGGAGACCGCACGCCAGAACTCCTCGGCAAGTTGCGAGGAAAAGGTGCCGAGCGCTTCCAGCGGCACAGCGGCTCGCCAGACCAGAAAGGGCCGGCCGCTGAGGTCCAGAGCGGCTGTCGCGAGCGTTTCGTCCATGGGGATGGTGGCATCGCCAAAGCGCCGGATGCCCGCCTTGTCGCCGAGTGCCTGCACCAGAGCCTTGCCAAAACAGATGCCGACGTCTTCCACCGAGTGGTGGGCATCGATGTGCAGATCGCCCTGGCATTTCACACTGAGATCGAACAGGGCATGCTTGCCGATGTGTGTGAGCATGTGGTCGAAGAAACCTATCCCCGTGGACGCATTCACCTTCCCGGTGCCGTCCAGGTTGAGATCGAGTTCAATGGCCGTCTCGGCAGTTTCTCGCCGAATCTGTGCAGTGCGTGGCATGGTGCTTCATCAGAGGATCAATTTCAACGCGGTGAGCAATGCATCGGTCTCCGCATCAGTTCCCACGGTCATTCTTAATCCATCGTAGCCATCGTAGTTCATGTAGCGGACAAGAATCTTGTGGGCTTTTAGCTCTTCATAGATCGGCTTCACGGCACAATCGGAACGCTGGCACCACAGGAAATTGGCCTGGCTCGGCGTGACCGCGAAGCCGAACTCGGAAAGCCTCTTCTGCATCCGTGAGCGGGTGGCGAGAAGTTTCGCACGTACATCGGCGAAATAGGCGCGATCTTCCATGGCTGCGGTCGCGGCGGCAAGGCTCAGCACATCGCAGTTGTACGAATCCTTAACTTTTACCAGTTCACGAATCACATCGGGCCGGGCAATGGCAAAGCCGAACCGGATGCCGGCCAGTGAATACGACTTGCTCAGCGTGCGCGAGATGATGAGGTTCGGGAGTTCTTCGAGAAGTGCGAGGCCATTCCAATCAGCGAAGTCTGCGTACGCCTCGTCCAGCACCAGCGGGCCGTTTAATTCATTTGCAAGTGCCGAGATTCGTTCGGGCGAAACGACAGTCCCGGTGGGCGAGTTCGGGTTGGCGAGGAACGTGAGATTCGCCTCACGCTCCGGCCAGGGTGAGGGGAGTTGCCAGTTCTCGGTGAATCGGACGGTCTCGAAGCGGGCTCCCTGGATCTCCGCAAGCGAGCGATAAAGAATATAGCTCGGTGAGGGTGAAACGATGAGGCCGCCTTCGGGGACGAAGCTGCGCGTGAGAATGGTGAGGATGTCGTCGGAGCCATTGCCGATGAGGATACTTGCCGGATCGACGTTTAACGCGCGACCCGCAGCCTGGCGAAAGGAATCACCAAGCGGCTGCGGGTATTTGCGGAGTGTATTGCTCGTGAGTGCTGCTCGAATGGCGTCGAACACGCGCGGGCTGGGTGGGTAAGGATTCTCGTTCGTATTCAGCTTGATGATGTCCGGGTCGTTGAGTTGTTCGCCCGGAACGTAACCCGCCATCGCCCGGATATTGCTGCGAATGGCAGGAAGCAGCGTCGCGTCGCGGGGAAGTTGATCGCGCACCTCACACACTCACTTCTTCGCGCCGGCAACGGCGGGGACTTTGTCGGGCTTGGGCTTGGGCCGGGCCGCGGGTCCGTTGTCCGCGGCACGTAGTTCGACGCTCGCAGCGTGGCCCGTGAGTCCTTCCGCGTTTGCCAGGAACACGACATCCTCAGCGATCTCCTTCAGCCCGTTTCGAGTGAAGCGGAGCACGCTGGTTCGCTTGCGGAAATCGTTGGCGTTCAGTCCGCTGCTGAAGCGAGCCGTGCCTCCCGTGGGAAGCACATGCGAGGGGCCAGCCGCGTAGTCGCCGACTGCCACGGGTGTGAATGGCCCGAGAAACACGGCACCCGCACTCTCGACATCGTCGAGGATTGCATCGGGGTCGCGCGTCTGGATGTGAAGGTGCTCCGGTGCCAGGACGTTAATACAGTTGATGGTGCTCGCTTTGTCCGGGGCGAGAACCAGTGCTCCATAGCGCTCCAGGCTATCACGCGCGAGATCAGCACGCGATAGTTTCGCAAGCCGTTTCTCCAACGCAGCTTGCACTTCATCGAGCAACGGCGGATACCACGTCACCAGCACGGCCACGCCGGGTGAGTGCTCGGCCTGGGCGATGAGATCGAGAGCAACGTAGTCCGGGTGAGCCGAGTCGTCCGCACAAACGACAATCTCACTGGGCCCGGCAATGCAATCGATCGCAACCTGGCCAAACACCTGCTTCTTGGCAAGCGCGACATACTGGTTGCCCGGGCCGACGATCATATCGACCGGCTTGAGGCCCTCGACGCCATAGGCCATGGCGGCAATCGCCTGAGCACCTCCGAGACGATAGACCTCGGTGATCTTGAGTTCGTGACACGTGGCCAGCATCTCAGTGCTGAAGCCACCCGTGTCCTTGGGCGGCATACAGACGACAATGTTCTCGACGCCCGCGGCCTGGGCCGGGCAGACCGTCATCATGAGCGTGGAGGGATAGGCGGCCGCACCACCTGGGCAATAAACACCCACGCGGCGCAGTGGCCGATAACGCAGGTGAAGTTCGTGCTTGCCCGAGACCCGCATCTCGGCATCGCGATGGAGCAAGCCGGACTGGAATTGCATCACGTTATACTGAATCTGCCGGAGCACATCGAGGAACTCCTGGCTCACCGAAGCGTGGGCCGCGGCCAGTTCGGCGGGTTTTACGCGGATCATTTCCGGCTTCAACTTCACTTTGTCGAAGACCTCGGTGTAGTGCAGCACGGAGGCAAGACCCTTATCGCGTACTTCGTTGCAGATGCGCTCAACCACACGCATGGGCGATAAGGCTTCCCCGAAGACGGTCTGCGTGAGTTTCTTGGCGGAAGCCGACACGACCTCGGAGTCGTAGCGGAACTGGTCGCGCAGTTTATTGAGTTGGGAAGTGGCGTTGCTGGCCGATAAATCGATTCGCCGCAGCTTCAGGGCTGGCATCAGGTGTAACCTCACGGACCGCTACGAGCCAATCGGTGATCAAGCTTCAATCACAAGCGAGTGGCACAGCGCGGCCGTTGGGGAGCACGGTCGAAAGGAGGGAACCGACCCGCACAGGCCGGAGAACGGATCGAACTCTTCAAGTTTATACGGATTTCCCATCCCACGAGCAAGGAAAAGCTGGCCAATCAACAAGCACTTCGCGTGCAAGTTATTCATAATATTACGGTTATGCATCCGACTTATCAGAGTGCTCAACCGCAAGATAATATACTTTAATTGATTATGATATGGCAATCATTCGGCAGATCGTTATTGATAAGCATGCCCCTACCCTGCCCAACCCGCCTTCGCGATTCGCACCACACGCCGTGTGGAATCATTCGACGCGTGCACCATCCCTTCAGCCGAGACAGCCACAAGTAACTGGCCCGGCTCGAGGCGAAAGACAGTGCAGTCGTCGCGATGCTTGATCACTTGCGAATTGTCAGCTTGTAGACGCGGTGAAAGTGTGGATCCTCTTCGCGTCCTTTCGGCGTGGCCCCACGGATGAATGCGGTGCCGTCCGTGACTTCGTATGCAAACAGCTGGCCGGTCACAGGATCGACAGGCAGCGGCAACGAAACCATGTCCAGTGCGCTGGGCAGCTTGGCTCCGTTCGCTGCGGCATGAGCACGGACACCCTCCGCAGTAATCAGCATGCCCATGTGTTGCTCGAGACGGACCTTTGCCAACATCACCAGTTTGTAAGAAGGGAGTACTTCGCCAAACATCCCCGGACGACCCTCTGCCGTTCCGAACTCGGCTGGCACCTTCCAGAACGGCACATTCGTCCATTTCAGGAAGTCATCCAGCCTCACTTGATACTGCGCAAAATCATCCATCAGCACGATTTGCAAGGCGGGCAGCTTCGTCAGTTCGTCGACTGTGTGACCCACTTTGATGAGTCGCTCCTTCGCGGCTGCCAGGGCCTCCTTGTCGGCGGCAAGCTTGGAATAATATGCGAGCGGTGCCGCCGCCTGTTTGCCGCTGACATCATTGAGGAAGTGCCCGAGCTTGCCGATGAGTGCTTGCAATTCCGCCTCGGGAATCGGCCTGGCAACGCGTAGAGCATCGTATTCGGCCGGGATAAAGAGCTTTTCTCCTTCACGCCCTTTCCGCAGATCGATGAATGGCGACGGGAGATCGATCAGGGCCCAGAACAGGTTTGGGGCACCGGGTTGCTGGATGAACTCCTCGATCACACCCAGCGTGAGCGCGGTGATGGCGATCCCTACAAGATGGCCAATCAACGTGGGATGCTCATTGAAGGTGCGGGCGAGCGCGAGAAGTGTCTGGATGGTCTCGATGGCATTCTCGAATTCGCCGCGTGCGATCTCGCCGCGGGCTCGAATCTTGAGAATCTTCGCGAGCATGCGCATCTGCTGGATATCTGGCAACAAGAGCATGACGCCATCGGCTTTGGCCTGGTTGGTGATCTGCCAGTCCACCAGGTCCAGCCGGGCAGCAAAGCTTGCCTGCGCGACGGCGACTCCGCCATAGCCAATCAGTTCCTTGTCTGTTTTCAAATCGGCCAGTGGTGCAACCAGCCACTTCTCCTGTTTCTCGATCGATTCCTTGTCGTGGAAGAGATGATTCTGTTCGAAGAAACACTTGTAGAATCCCTGGATCTGGTTGCCGGATTGCATCTCACGGAGTTCGGGCAGGAGCCGATATCGCAGCGCCCGATACGGAGGCGCGGTAGCATCGACCTGCAGCGGCAGGACGAGCTTGCCTTCCTGGGGTTCACGTGGGGGCTGTGCCTTCGCCATGAGCCAGTTGCCGCACACCAGCGACAAGACCAATAAGCATCCACTGCAACGCATGGGTTGCCTCCTGTGAGATCGAGTAAGAATCAAGTCGACACGGATTCAGTCGAAGTTCGCTCTCTGCAGCGAGAGTGGCGTGAGCGGAGCGGCAGCAGCACGCTGTTCGTCTGAGATGATTGGTTCGGGTAGCTGCTCAACCTCGGTGACCCGCATCAGTTTGGCGAGCCTCCAGGGCGAACGCGGAGCGGTGCCTGGAGGAATGGCTGAATGCGATTCCGCGATCGGCACAGGCAACACCACGGGTATGACAATTGGCTGCGGTGCCGCCGCGGTTTGGCCCGGTCGGTGCCAGGTTTGGGCCGCACCCACCAGTGCCAGATTGACCAGCAAGAGAGCCACTGCCGCGAACTTCCAGCCGCGCGGAGTGCGGGCGGAGGCTCGCCCTGCTGCGAATCCGATGGCGATGGGATCCACTTTCACCCCGCTGGGCGTGAACCGTGTCAGTGGACCGAGCACCGGATCATCTCTCAGTTCGGACATCGTTCACCCAGCCTTTCGCGAATCTGTTCAATCCCGGCCTCGAATCGACGATGCGCCGTGGAAACGGAGCACCCTGCACTCCTGGCAAATTGCTCCAGCGTGAGACCGCCCCAAAGTCGAGCCACGATCACCTCACGTTGTTCCAACGGCAAGGTTCGCAATGCCTGGACCGCATCTGCAGCATCGAGGCCTTCCACCTGCTGCTCGGCGAACCAACACCTCTGGGAACCAACCATCTGCTCGCGTTTTGCCCGGCGTCGTTGCCGTTTTTCCGCATCACGTGCCACATTGCGTGTGACCGTGAACAACCAGGCTGCGGGATCCTCCGGCAACGAATGCTGCGCTGCCAGCTTGCAAAACGCCTCCTGCACAGCATCCTCGGGGCTCTCGCACCACTGACGGGCGAAGAGCACCAGAGCAGCCGCGTGAGTTTGAACCAGGCTCGCCAGGATCGCTGCGGTCATTCCACACTCAAGACGACATGGCCCTTGCTTTTTTCCGCATGCACTCGCTTTTTTCACTCTCTCGCCATCGAGAGATTCAATCGCTAAAACGCTGGAGACCCTCTCACTCCAGCACACTGAGTTTCTATGAGCGCAAAGCACGTTTATTTCTTTGGTGGCAGCACGGCCGATGGCGATGGCAAGATGAAGGAACTCCTGGGCGGCAAGGGGGCCAACCTCGCCGAGATGTGCAAGATCGGCATTCCCGTCCCGCCGGGCTTCACCATCACCACTGAGGTCTGCGCCGCCTACTACGAGCAAGGCAAGAAGATCCCGGAAGATGCGATTCCGCAGATCGACGAGGCCATGAAGAAGGTCGAGGCCAACTTCGGCAAGAAGTTTGGCGACAACAGCGACCCGCTGCTCGTTTCCGTGCGCTCGGGTGCCGCGCTCTCCATGCCCGGGATGATGAACACCATCCTGAACCTCGGCCTGACGGATGCCAGTGTCGAGGGGCTCGCCAAGAAGACGGGTAACCCCCGCTTCGCCTACGACAGCTATCGCCGCCTCATCGACATGTTCGGCTCCACCGCGATGGGCTGCGAGCACGAAGAATTCGAACACGAGATTCACAAGCTCAAGGACGAGAAGAAGGCCAAGCTCGATACCGACCTCTCCGCCGACGATCTCAAGGAACTCGTCAAGCGATATAAGGCCGTTTACAAGAAGCACGTCGGCGAAGATTTCCCGCAGGAACCCAAGAAGCAATTGATGCTTGCCATCAATGCCGTCTTCAACTCCTGGAACGGTAAGAAGGCCATCGAATACCGCCGCATCGAGCGCATCACCGGCCTGAAGGGGACCGCGGTGAATGTGCAGGCAATGGTCTTCGGCAACATGGGAGAAGGCTCTGGCACCGGCGTTGCGTTCACGCGCGATCCGAACACCGGCGAGAACGTCTTCTACGGTGATTACCTCATCAACGCCCAGGGTGAAGACGTCGTTGCCGGCATCCGCACGCCCGAGCCGATTGCCAAGCTCGATTCCGAGATGCCCAAGGTTTACAAGCAACTGATGGACATCCGCGAGAAACTCGAGAAGCATTACAAGGAGATGCAGGACATCGAGTTCACCGTGCAGGACGGCACGCTGTACATGCTGCAAACGCGCGGCGGCAAGCGCACTGGCACCGCTGCCGTTCGCATCGCCGTGGAGATGGCCAACGAGAAGCTGATCGACGAGACCACCGCTGTGAAGCGGGTGCCGCCGGATGGCCTCAATCACCTGCTGTTGCCGCAACTCGATCCGAAGGCGACCGCCAAGCCTGTGGCCCAGGGTATCGCGGCGAGCCCGGGTGCCGCATCGGGCATGGTCGTGCTCTCCGCCGAGGCCGCGGTGGCCCATCATGAGAAGCACCCGAACGATCCGATCATGCTGGTTCGCAAGGAAACCAGTCCGGAAGACGTGGCGGGCATGCACCTCGCCACGGGCATCCTCACAAGCACCGGCGGCAAGGCCAGCCACGCGGCCGTGGTCGCCCGCGGTTGGGGCAAGCCCTGTGTCGTCGGCTGTGAGGCGGTAAAGATCGACGAGGCGAAAGGGACCATCACCGTCGCGGGGCAGTCCGTGAAAGCCGGTGATTTCCTCACCATCAATGGCACCACCGGCGACGTGATGATCGGCAAGGTGCCGACCGTTGCCCCCACCATGACGGGCGACTTCGCCACGCTGATGACCTGGGCGGACAAGGGCCGCAAGCTCAAGATTCGCACCAACGCCGATACGCCCGCCGATGCCGCCAAGGCGCGTGAGTTCGGCGCGGAAGGCATCGGCCTCTGCCGCACCGAGCATATGTTCTTCGGTGAAGACCGCATCACCGCGATGCGTGAAATGATTCTCGCCGAGACTCAGGAAGCCCGCGGCAAGGCACTCGCCAAGCTGCTCCCCTTCCAGAAGGCGGACTTTGTCGGGATCTTCGAGGCGATGGACGGCTTCCCGGTTACCATTCGCCTGCTTGATCCGCCGCTGCACGAGTTCTTGCCGCACGACGCCAAGGGCCAGGAGGAAGTCGCCAAGAGCCTCGGCATCACGGCTGCGAAGATCAAGGAACGCGTCGAGGAACTCCATGAGTTCAACCCGATGATGGGCTTCCGCGGTTGCCGCCTGCCCGTGGTCTTCCCCGAGATCGGCGACATGCAAGTGCGGGCCATTATCGAGGCCGCCATCGAGGTGAAGACGAAGGGCAAGAACGTGCTGCCCGAAATCATGATCCCGCTCGTCGGCGTGGTCGAGGAACTCTCGATGCTCAAGAAGCGGGCCATCGAAGTGGCCGACGAGTGCATGAAGGCGGCGGGTGTGAAGGTCGAGTACCAAATCGGCACGATGATCGAGTTGCCCCGCGCCGCCCTCACGGCGGACAAGATCGCCGAGGAAGCCGAGTTCTTCTCGTTCGGCACCAACGACCTGACGCAGATGACGTTCGGCTTCAGCCGCGACGACATCAAGGGCTTTATGCCGACGTACCTGCGCGAGAAACTGCTCCCTGTCGACCCGTTCCAGTCAATCGATGTGAACGGCGTGGGTCAGTTGATCGAGATGGGTATTCAGAAGGGCCGGGCCAGCCGCACCGCCAAGCACAACCAGCACCTGAAGGTCGGCATCTGCGGCGAGCACGGCGGCGACCCGGATAGCGTCCACTTCTGCCACAAGGTGGGCATGGACTATGTCAGTTGTTCGCCATTCCGCGTGCCGATTGCCCGCCTCGCCGCCGCCCAGGCCGCCATGGGCCAGAAGGCCGAAGGCAACAAGTGATGTGAACGTGTGTGAAGCACAATAACTGAAAGCCCACCCATGTGATCATGGGTGGGCTTTCTTGCGTTTCGGGACTCCAGTATGCTGATGCGAGGGGGTGATGCATGTCCACAAACGCAGTAACAAGGGTCAGCCCTACGCCGAGTCCGGTATTCCGATCTACTGGATGATTAATCTCGCCAATCGGCAAATCGAGGTTCACACGGATCCCGAACCGAACGTGAATCCACCCGCCTACCGGAATCGCAGGGACGACACACACGGCGACGCCCTGTCACTCACGCTCGACGGCGCGGTCGTGGACAATATCTTTGTGGCGAAATTGAGTGTGTGAAGAATTCCGGACTATATCACTCACAAACGATGAAGCATAGAGCACGTCAGTTTTGGATTGAGGAAATCCGCTTACAGTCAGATAAGATTTAATAGAATTGATTCACGATTCATCAACAGTATCTCACACTCCTAAGGGTATCCCATGTGTTGTTTCTCGAAGCCGGTCGAGTATGTGGCGGACACCAACATCTTTGCCCGTGCGGCGAAGAATGGTGGACAGTTTCTCGTGTACAGCATGCGCTTTCAGGCGGGCGAAGATCTGGCGATGATTCTGCCAATCCCGACGCCCAAGGCGAGTGCCGAGGATGCGGTGAAATTCCTCAACCTGGAGAAGTACGAGAGTTTCTTCGACGACATGCAAAAAGGATTCCCGGTGCCTGCCGCAAACAAGGATGGCCGACCGCTGGCGGGTGGGCTTGGCGGTGTGCTGCCCGTGGTGGAAGTCGGCAAGTACGAGGCCTCATTCGTCCCCGCCATCAAGGATTTCGCCCGGCTCGATGCCCGCTTCCGCCTGCCTATGAGCATTTGGGACAAGTTGCCGCAGTACGCCGAGTTTGGCTTCGCCGTCTTCAAGCTCACGAAGCCAAAGGAGGATGTGCAGAAAGTCCATCCGATGGCCTTCGAATTCCCACGGGCGATCAAGGATATGCTCTTTTTCCCGACCGTTCACATTCATGATGGCAGCGTGCCCGCGAAGGCCGAGTTCGACCATTCCTTGTTTTGCCAGGTCGAAGGTGAGGCACCTTTAAAGTGGGAAGAATCCCCCGGTCTCGCCGACAGCTTCATGAAGGTGAAGGAGACGCAGGGCATCATCGAAGGCAATGCACACGTTTACAAGAAGGTAATGAAAGGCAAGTTCGAGAACCGCGACGTGGCGGTGTAACAACATCGTGATGATGCGAGATCATTGCGACACGACAACTTGCGGCCCACGACCCGCCAGCTTCGTACTCCGAACCTCTCGCGGATCGCACTCGCAAGTATTACCAGCCCGGAGACCAGGTACCCATCACACTCATCGGAAAGGCGATGGGTACCTTCAATGTGGGATGAATTGATACTGTGGGTTGCATGTGCGGAACCATACATCCTAATTTTACGGATGGAAATCATTATGTCCTTTCGCTTGACTCGCCGGCGTTTCTTTGGCGTCTCGGGAGTCGCTGCAATAGGTGACGGGCTGTATACGTGGCGAATTGAGCCCCACTGGATTCGCGTTACTCGCCAGGATATGTCCATTCGGAACCTTCCATCACACCTCGAAAATCGAACCCTCTGCCAGATCAGTGATTTGCACGTCGGGCCCAAGGTTGATTCGGACTACATCTCCGCAGCACTCCAAACAGTTTCCAACCTTCAGCCCGATATTGTGGTTATCACTGGCGATTTCATGAGTGTGGGATCTCCAGAGCGAGTCGAAGAAGTAGCTCGGGTGGTCTCGAACTTGAATGCACCTCCGCTTGGCTGCTTCGCCGTGCTCGGCAATCACGACTATGGCGAACGCTGGTCCGATCTGGCGATTGCCGAAGTATTGACCCAGCGACTCACAGAGCACGGGATAACCGTCTTGAGGAATACGGCTCACGAGACGGACGGACTAACTATTGTCGGCATTGATGATATGTGGGGTCCGAATTTCCGTCCGTTGCAAGTGATGTCGAAGTTGAATACGGATGAGGCCCAGGTCGTTTTATGTCATAATCCGGATGCAGTGGATGGTGCGGTTTGGGGTAGCTATCGAGGCTGGATTCTCTCAGGGCACACGCACGGAGGGCAATGCAAACCTCCTTTTTTGTCGCCACCACTGTTGCCCGTTCTTAATAAGCGATATACGTCGGGTGCATTCGATTTGCACGATGGCAGGACACTCTACATCAACCGGGGTCTCGGACATTTGCTTCGTGTGAGATTCAACACACGGCCCGAAATAACACTTTTTCGGCTGATCCGTGAAACAGAATAGAGGCGAGTTTCATTCCCCCTCGCCTGCTCCCATGTCGTCGAGGATGTGGCCGAGTTTCTCGCGCTTGGTCTGGAGATAGACACGGTTGTGGATGCCGGGGGGGATCACGATGGGGACGCGCTCGACGATGCGCATCCCGTAGCCTTCCAGGCCGATGACCTTGCGCGGGTTGTTGGTGAGCAGGCGGATGTCGCGGATGCCGAGGTCGTGGAGAATTTGGGCTCCGATGCCGAAGTGGCGCAGATCGGGGGCAAAGCCGAGTCGGCGGTTGGCCTCGACGGTGTCCAGCCCTTCCTCGTGCTGCAATTTGTAGGCACGGAGCTTGTTGAGCAGGCCGATGCCGCGGCCTTCTTGCCGCATATAGACAATTACCCCGCGGCCCGCCTCGGCGACCTGTTTCATGGCATAGGCGAGTTGCGGTCCGCAGTCGCACTTGGCCGAGTGGAGCACATCGCCGGTGAGGCATTCGCTGTGCATCCGCACGAGCATGGGCCCTTCCTGCACAGGGATCGTGCCATCCTCACCCTGGAGGCCGACACCACCGAGTGTAATGGCGACATGCGGTTCCTGATCGACGATGGAAGTGTAAGCGAACAGATCGAAGTCGCCGAAATCCGTGGGAAGTTTCAAGGCGATTTCGCGTTTGATGAGTTTCTCACGACGCCGGCGATATTCGATGAGATCCGAGATCGTGCACATCTTCAATTGATAGCGGTCGCTGAAAGCACGCAAATCGGGAACGCGGGCCATGGTGCCATCTTCGTTGAGCACTTCGCACAGTACGCCGACTTCGCGAAAGCCTGCCAGCCTACACAGATCGACGACGCCTTCCGTGTGGCCCGCTCGCACGAGCACACCGCCGGCACGGGCGACGAGGCCATCCATGTGTCCCTTATCGCGGACCAGATCATGAGCAGTGCTGTGGGGGTCGGCACACACCTGGATGGTGCGGCAACGATCCTGGGCCGAGATGCCGGTGGTCACGCCGTGGCGAGCGTCGAAGTTGCGAGTAAACGGCGTGGCGGCGGGGTCGAGTTCGAGCCCGGGAAGTAGCTCGAGGCCGAGCTGGTCGGCGATGGCCTTGCTCATCGGCACACAGAGCCGACCGCAGGCGTGGCGAATGATAAAGTTCACCGCGGCCGGGGTGATCGTCTCGGCGGGCATCACGAGATCGCCTTCGTTCTCGCGATGCTCGTCGTCCACGAGCACGATCATGCGGCCGGCCCGCAATTCCGCCAGCGCGTCGTCAATCGAACAAAACATGGGCTTGGTTCCGTGGAGTGCGACCGTTCAATGCTGTCATTATCCACGGTTCGTCAATTGTGGGCGGGCGAATCGGGATGAAACGTTCCCAGATTCGCCCGAGATGTCGAGCCATCAACCACCGGGTGGGCCAGGGCCGCCGGGCGGTGCGGGCGGTTTGATGGGGTTCAGATCGGATTCAACCCCCACGATTTTCCAGGTGAAGTTTCGATTCTTGAAGTCCGCCGGGGGCTCACGTGTGCCCTTGCTGGGGTCGGCGGCGGCCCGCAGTTTTTGCAATTCGGCGAGCACGGCCGGGTCGGTGCACTCAAGCACTAGCTTGCCGCGACTGGCACTGGAATCGGCCTCCGGAAACTCGACCGGCACACGTGCCACCACGGCCTGCGGCGTGATGGTGAGCACGGCACTTGTGTCAGGCGAGTTCAGCAGCGCGGAACCGGCAGGCACGATGCCGCGTCCTTCCTTCCAGAGTTCGAGGAACTTGGCTCGCTTCTCGGCAGTGGGTTCGAGGCCGCCCGCTGTGCGAAGGAACGCAGCAAGTGCCTTTTCATATTCGGTTGTGTACGGCTGTGCCAGCGCCGTTCCCCCGCAAAGCGCGACGCGGCCGGACAGGTTATTTACCAGCACGATCCACGTTCCGGGCTCACCATCCTGCATGACCGTGTCGTGGAACACATAGGGGCGAACGGCGGGGCCAAGACCAAGCGTTTGCAAGAATTCGTTGGCCCGGCCAGAGGCCTGGGCTTCGAGGGCGAGAACCATCCAGCCATAATCGGTGAGGGCAATCTCATCGCGGTTCATGAAGCCGCCCTGAGGAACTACGATTTGCCATTGCCGGCCGACCGCGCTCCCCTCCGCACTCGATATGGCTTCAAATCCCTTGAGCGGGATGCGAACGGGGAAGCTTCCTTCCGGGCAGGTGATGGTGCCGGTGTAAACGCATTCGACGCCCGTGTCCTTGGTGACCCAGTCGCGCAGGCCCCCGGGCACGAACGTGCAGTCTCCCTTATTGCGTTGCATCAAGCGGATGAGATCGGTGTTCAGGAAGCCGATCATCGGGTCGCGGAATTCGCCTTGCAGGCGTGCGCCGTCGTCCGGATTGATGCCGCCGCGTTTACCGGGTTCGAGAGTGCGATGGAAGCCGCGGTTTATCTCACCCTTCTCGACGAAACCGATCCAGCGTTCGACCTCACTGCGGGCATCACGGCTAATCGAGTATTCGATCGCGAGGAAGTATGCTCCGTAACCCAGGAAGCCAATGAGGCCCACCCACCAGGCGAAGTTGAGGAGATTGAATCCGAAGAGATCGCCGGTGCGGGTGCCTTCAGACTCACGGATGAGGCGGCGAGCGGCGAAGCTGAGCACCACGGAGAGTGCGGCCAGCGTGAGGAGTGGCTCGGGCCAGATGAGCGGCTTGTGGCTCTTGTAGGCACTGTAACCCGAGAAGAGCAGCATGAGCAGGAACAGGCTCGCCACCAGCGCTGCACCGACGGCCATCCACGAAACGGGCACGTATGGCGACGCATCCGCAGTGGAGGGAAGTGCCGGGGCACGCGAAGAATCCGTGGAAGCGGCGGACGATGGGATCGATTCGGCCATGGCTGCGTGACATCCCGGGTGACGGCTGCGTGGAGCCGCCGTTAATGTAGCGGTCACCGCTAATACGGGACAGCGGCAGAGAAAGTTCAGAGGTAACGTGGGACTCCGCCACCTAAGGGTAGCGGCTCAGCAGTCAGTGAAAGGAGCAATCCAGGGTCCTGCGGCAATGGCACTCAATCGTCCGTGACTTGCGTCGCCGAGCCGGGCGCAGGAGCGTAGCTGCCGGGCATACCGGGGTATGCGCCTGGGATGTTGGCCATCACGGTGGGGTTCTTCGAGAGTTGCATGTTGCCGGTGGCATCGAGATAGATCTTGTCCTCGAGAATCTCGCGAATCACGATTGCCATGCGGTCCATACCGCGGGCTTCAACGAGCGGCTTGGCACCAGTATTCAGGGCCACCATGCGCTTCTGGATCAATGTGGAGAGCTTGAACCGCCCACCCACCTTGTTCACAATCCCTTCCTCTTTCAGATCGTCGAGCATATTCGTACTCCCTCAAGTAGAAAAGCGTTCGCAAATGTGGAGCTGCAGTTCGGCCACAGCGGTTGCCAGTTCGTTATTAACGACAACTCGATCGAACTTGTCCGCTCGGGCCAGTTCTGATCGTGCGGTTTCGAGTCGCTTCTGGATCTGCTCTTCGTGCATGTCCTTCCGGCTGCGAAGGCGGGCCTCGATCACGTCGAAGTTCGGGGCCGTGATGAACACGGACAGGTGATCGTTCGGGTATGCTCTGCGAACAGTATCCGCACCTTGAACATCGATTACGAGAATCACACCCGTCCCCGACTCCCGATACGGATCGACCTCACTGCGGGGCGTTCCGTAAAAGTCGCGATCGAAAACGAACGCCCATTCCAGCATGCGGCCTTCATCGATCGCTTTGCGAAAATCAACCGCGTTCCAGAAGTGATAGCTTGTGCCATTCACTTCTCCGGGCCGCATGCTGCGGGTCGTCGCCGTAATGGCTCGACGGAGCGGCAACGGCGTGCTCTTGAGCAATTCTTCCACGAGTGTGGTTTTGCCCACACCGCTGGGTCCCGAGACAACGACAAGCGGGGCCAGGTGTAGGTTCTCGCGTTGCACGATCCGGGGTTCGCTGTCTGGCTCCATGTCTGGCGTCCCTTCTCGCTATTCGACATTGAGCACGAGTTCCCGAATTTTCTCCAGCGTCGCTTTGATCTCCACGGCATGGCGCGAGATCGTGACATCCCCGGCCTTCGAGCCAAGCGTGTTGGTTTCGCGGCCCATCTCCTGCACGACGAACTCGAGTTTGCGGCCGGCCCCTTCTTCGCCCTTGCGGACCAGTTCGGCGAACTGATCCAGGTGGCTGGTGAGCCGGGTCACTTCCTCGGCCACGTCGGAACGATCTGCAAAGAGCGCCAGTTCACGCATCACGTGTTCCGGAGCCACAGCCACTCCCGTGTCCACGATGGCAAGCCGCACGCGATCCAGTAGCCGCTGCCGATACTCGGCCATCACGGCAGGCAGGTGCTGGCGGACGCCATCCAGCTGCTCGCCGATAATGCGGTGCAGTGCCAGGAGTTCCTCACCCATGGCCCGGCCTTCTTCCCGGCGCATCACGTCCAGTTTGCGGAGAGCATCGATCAGCGCCTGCTCCACCACGGGCCATTCTTCATCGACGGCTGTACTGGACTGAACCGAATCGGGTGAGACACCGGGCAGTGCCAGCACACGCGAAAGAATCGGACCGGCGAATTCAGGCGAACCGGCCTCCGTGCAGGCTTCTCGCACTTGCTGGATATAGGCTTTGAGGTTGGTGGTGTTGAGCTTGAGATCCGTGGCCTGGGCCGGGCGGATCACCCGCACCTGAACCAGCAGCGTTCCCCGGCGAACATGTTTACGAACGACCTTCTCCAGCTCGGATTCGAGCATGGGGTAAGGGTCGGAACCGCGCACTGTGACCTTGAGGTGCCGGTTGTTGACAGCCCGCACCTCGATCGCCGTCGTCATCGTCGGGGTTTCGGTGCGGGCTTCGCCGAAACCGGTCATGCTCAGCAACACGCGGCAATCTCACAAGGAACGGCTTCGGGCTCACTGGTCAGGCGTGGTCGTCTGGGATGTCTTGGCTTGCTCAGCGATGTCGTACTTCACAACCTTCACGTTGATCATGATGAGGAGCACCCACACGGCAGCCATGTACAAGGTGACCTTCACGAAAGCATCGGCTGCACGCGATCCGAATGGGCTGGAGCCGCCGACGCCACCAAAGGCACCGGCGAGGCCACCGCCCTTGCCACGCTGGATGAGCACGGTGAACATGAGCAGCACGCCCACGAAGAGGACGAGTGCATTTAATGTGTGGGCAACCCACCAGACGCCAATCAGTGCCACGGCAGCCTCCGCGATCCTACGGTTGAACTGTCAATGTAAGAGAAACCGGCTCGATCGAAAAGATCAGCCCGCGGCCGCCTGCACGATTGCTGTGAAGGAATCAGCTTTCAGGCTGGCCCCACCCACGAGTCCGCCATCCACATCGGGCTGCGAGAAAAGCCCTGCGGCCGATTCTGCGGTGACGGAACCGCCGTAGAGAATGGGAAGCGCACTGGCGATTTTCTCGCCATAGAGGCTGCCAAGTTTGGTGCGAATGTACTTGTGTGCGCTCTGCGCCTGCTCGGGCGTGGCGACCTTGCCCGTCCCGATGGCCCACACGGGCTCATAGGCGATTATCAGCCGCTGGAATTGCTCGTCGGATAGACCGGCACACGCAGCATACACTTGCCGCTGGAAGACACGCTCCTGGAGTTCTCGCTCGCGTTCAGCGAGTGTCTCACCCATGCACAGGATCACGTGCATGCCTTCTTCGAGAGCCGTGTGAAGCTTGTGATTGATGGCATGATCGCTCTCGCCGAGGCCGTGCCGGCGTTCGCTGTGGCCCACAATCACGTACTTGCAACCCGCCTCCTTGAGCATCGCCGGGCTGACTTCACCGGTGTACGCACCTTTCTTCTCGTAGTGGACGTTCTGGGCACCGAGCGCAATGGTGGAACCCTTCACGATCTCCCCGACCGCAACGAGCCAGGTGAACGGCGGGCACACGGCAATATCGGCACGCGACTCGGTGCCAGTGCTCTTGACCAGCGCCTCGGCCAGGGCTTTCGCCTCGGCCAGGGTGGTGTTCATCTTCCAGTTCCCGGCCACAAGCTTGCGTCGCGCCATCGAATGACCTCATCAGAATTGCGGCAGGATCAGTCAGAAAGAGCCGCACGATTCAAAAACGCGATGACGACCAAACCAATCAGGAACAGGCTTGCGACTTCCTGCTCGTGATCGTCATAGCCTGCATCGGTTGACTGAGCCCTGTCGTGCGGCTGATTCGGGATTCTCAGCTTTCCTCAGGCTTCCAGAACTCACGGCCCACCGCCTCGGCCAGTCGGCGCAGGTCGCCCATCAGGTCCAGGAACTGGTGTGGCAGCAGCGCCTGCGGGCCGTCGGACATCGCCTTTTCTGGGCAGTTGTGCACTTCCACATGCACGCCATCCGCACCCGCAGCGACGCTGGCGCGGCACATGCTTGGGATCAGATCGGGTCGGCCGGTCGCATGGCTCGGATCGACGATGATCGGCAAGTGGCTTTGCCCCTTCACGTTCGGCACAGCACTCATGTCCAACATGTTACGTGTGCTATCCTCGAAGGTGCGAACGCCTCGCTCGCAGAGCACCACGTCCTTGTTACCCTCGGAAAGGACATATTCCGCGGACATCAGCAAGTCCTTCACCGTCGCGCTCATGCCCCGCTTGAGGAGCACGGGCGTCTTCGTCTTGCCGCATTCCTTGAGCAGGTCGAAATTCTGCATGTTCCGGGCACCGATCTGCAGCATGTCGGCGTAGCGAACGACGAGATCGATTTGTCGCGGGTCCATCACCTCGGTCACAACGGGCAGATCGTATTTTTGACCGACATCCTTGAGAATTTTGAGGCCATCCTCGCCCATTCCCTGGAAGGCGTAGGGGCTGGTGCGGGGCTTGAAGGCACCGCCACGCAAGATGTTGGCTCCACCCGCCTTCACATACTTGGCGACGGTGTCCATCACCTCAAAGTTCTCAACAGCGCATGGACCGGCAATCATCGCAAGGCTACCGCCGCCAATGCGCACCTTGCCGACGTAGACCGCGCTATCTTCCTTGTGGAACTCGCGGCTGGCGAGCTTGAACGGCTTCATGATGGAGAGCACTTGCTCGACGCCTGGAATCGCCGAGAAGTTCTGGGCCTGCGGCTTGGTCTCGTCGCCGATCACACCAATGATGGTGCGGCTCTCTCCGCGGCTCACGTGTGGAGTGAAGCCAAGTTCCTTCACTCGCTCGATGACGTGTTCAACCTGTTCGAGGCTGGCTTCGGGTCGGATGACGAGAATCATGGGAGATAGCTTTCGCGAGAGAGCTTTCAGTTGTCAGCTTTCAGCTATCAGCCAGAATACGGCCTAACAACTGTGCCAGTTGATGAAACGACAATCCTGTTGTAGTGCTTGCAAAAGAGTTGGGAAGCTACAGCAGAACCATTCACTCAAGGTCCAAAGCCAAGGCCTACTCGTCCGCGGCGGTGGCAGCGGGGAAAGAACCGAGCACGGAGACACTGTCGCAGATGTGCTCCAGAGCGTTCAGCGACTTCTTCACCTTGGGATCTTCGCGGTGCCCTTCCATTTCCAGGAAGAAGACGTACTCGCCCTTGGCCTCGCGATAGGGGAAGGATTCCACCCAGGTGAGGTTGATCTTGTTGGTCTTGAAGACGACGAGCGAATCCGCGAGAGCACCCGGGCTGTTGCTGGTCTGGAACATCAGGGCCGTCTTGTCGGCCCCGGTGCGAGCGCTATCGGCCATGCCGATTACGGCGAAACGCGTCTCGTTGAAAGGCGAATCTTCGATGTTCTGATAAAGCGTGTCGATGCCGTACCGCACGGCCGCCTGACGACTCGCGACCGCGGCCACGCTCGGCTCCGTTTGCACCAGGCGTGCCGCATCGGCCGTGCTGGAAACCTCGTGTAGTGTGGCATGTGGCAGGTTCTTCGAGAGCCAGTTCCGGCACTGGCTCAGCGCCTGAGCCTTGCTATAAACTCGACGAATCTCCGTTTGCGGGCAGTTCGCCAGCAAGTGATGGTGCACACGCAGGCGAATTTCAGAGCAAATCTTGATCGCAGGCATGCGGATAAACATGTCCAGCGTATCCGTGATACGGCCATCGGTCGAGTTCTCGAGCGGCACCACACCGAAATCGGCATGACGACGGCCGACCTCTTCAAACACCGCAGCGATGGTGGCTGTTCGCAGGTAGCTGGCGGCTTCACCGAAGCGTTCGAGGGCGGCGAGGTGGCTATAACTATATTCCGGCCCCAGGAAACCGATCTTCTGAACCTTTTGGATCGCCCGCGATCCACTGATGAGTTCGCGAAAGATGGCCCGCACCGTCACGGGTTCCAGCGGGCCCTTGTTGGATGAGAGAATGTTATGCAGCACTTCCTCTTCACGCGAAGCCGAGAAGACCTCGCCGCCGGTCTCGGACTTGACCTTGCCGATTTGCCCGGCAACGACCGCACGCTTGTTCAGCAGGCTGAGAATTTCGCTATCCAGTTTGTCGATCTGGATGCGGAGGGCCTTCAAGTTGCCGGGTCCGCTCTCGGATTTTCGACTCATGGCTGCGATGACTCGCCGGAGGTTAATGCCTTTCGGTGGAATGTACCGGTGGAGAATAACGTCGTCAACGAATTGCCGGACTAACACGTCAACATCGGTTCCGATTGTGCCGAATGCGCCGAGCTCGTTTCATGCCGGAATCCCAATACCCCGCGAGAGTTGCTTCAAACTGTCAAAATGGCGGAAACTGGCCCTTTCGCACAGAAGTTCACGCGGCACTCTTCTCGCTTCGAAAATCGAAAGTACTTTATCAAAAGACACTTGCGCCCATGAAGACTACTTCAATTTCATCAGTGGCACGCGGCTTGCGGGAATTCGCTTCCAGTTGTGAATCCCAGGGCGGTTTCCGCGAATCGAACCATGTGATCACCAACACAAACCCATAAAATCTCATCCGCGGGCCTTGCCGGCTCCACGGATGCTTATTCCAGGAGAACTCTCACATGGCAGAAGAGAAGATCATCGGAATCGACCTGGGAACCACAAACTCCGTTGTCGCCGTGATGGAAGGCGGCGCGGTCAAAGTGATTCCGAACCAGGAAGGCAACTCGATCACCCCCAGCGTCGTCGCCTTCACCGATAAGGGCGATCGCATCGTCGGCGACCCGGCCAAGCGGCAGGCCGTCACGAATCCGAAGCGGACCATCTATTCGATCAAGCGTTTCATGGGCCGGCGACACAATGAGGTCGAGAGCGAGGAGAAACTCGTTCCGTACAAGATCGTCGGCGGAGCCAACGACCTCGTGAAAGTCGAGATCGACGGAAAGACCTTCACGCCGCCCGAAATCTCGGCGATGGTGCTACGCAAGCTCAAGGAGAGCGCGGAAGCGTACCTCGGGCATACCGTCCGCAAGGCCGTGATCACGGTCCCGGCGTACTTCAACGACGCCCAGCGCCAGGCCACCATTGACGCCGCCTCGATCGCCGGCTTCGACACCGAATACGAGATCATGGGGAAGGACGGCAAGGTCGTCAAGCAACGGATGCGCATCATCAACGAGCCCACGGCTGGTGCACTTGCGTATGCGCTCGACAAGAAAAAGGACGAGAAGATCGCGGTCTTCGACCTCGGCGGCGGCACCTTCGATATCAGCATCCTCGATGTCGGTGAGGACGGCGTTTTCCAGGTGCTCTCCACCAACGGCGACACGCACCTCGGTGGCGACGACTTCGACCAGGTCGTGATGGACCACATTGCCGACACCTTCAAAAAGGAAAACGGCATCGATCTTCGCAAGGACGCAATGGCCATGCAGCGTCTGAAGGAAGCGGCCGAGCGTGCCAAGAAAGACCTGAGCCAGCAGACGCAGACAGACATCAACCTGCCGTTCATCACGGCCGATGCCAGCGGGCCCAAGCACCTGATGATGTCCATCAACCGCAATCAGTTCGAGCGGATGGTGGATCACCTCATCGAGCGCTGCAAGAAGCCGGTGATGACCGCGCTGACCGATGCCCGCCTGAAGCCGAACCAGATCGACGAGGTCGTGATGGTGGGTGGCATGACCCGCATGCCGCGGGTACAGGCTCTGGTGAAGGAGATCTTCGGCAAGGAAGGTCACCGTGGTGTGAACCCGGACGAAGTCGTCGCCATCGGTGCTGCCATTCAGGGGGCACAGTTGCTCCTCGGAGCCGCGGCCGATATCCAGCTTCTGGACGTCACTCCGCTCTCCCTCGGCCTCGAGACGCTCGGCGGTGTGCTCACGGTGATGATCCCGAAGAACACCACGATCCCGACGAAGAAGTCGGAAGTCTTCACCACGGCCGCGGATGGCCAGCCCTCGGTGGAAGTGCAGGTGTTCCAGGGCGAGCGACCGATGGCCCGCGATAACAAGCAGATCGGCACGTTCCACCTGGACGGCATCCCGCCGGCCCCGCGTGGTACGCCGAAGGTCGAGGTCAGCTTCGATCTGGATGCGAATGGCGTGCTCAGCGTCTCTGCCAAGGACATAGGCACTGGCAAGTCCCAGAGCATCCGAATCGAGGGCTCATCCGGCCTGAACAAGGAAGAAGTCGAGAAGATGAAGCGCGATGCGGAACTGCACGCAGACGAGGACAAGAAGAAGCGCGAGTTCGCCGATGCCAAGAACGAGGCCGAGAACCGCATTCACCTGATCGAGAAGTCGATCGCAGATGCCGGCGACAAGGTGAGCGAGTCGGACAAGGGCCCGGTGAACGCCGCGATTCAGAAAGTGCGCGACGCGATTGGCAAGCAGGACCTGGCCGCGCTCCGGAGCGCGACCTCGGAACTGGAGACCGTCGCCTCGGCGATGGCCCAG
>JBGSZR010000263.1:0-12331 GCA_041750275.1 Gemmataceae bacterium | reverse complement strand
TGGACCGCCGCGCCGACTTGGGCTACCATGCCCATGGGATGCTCCTCTCACAGTCGTCGATTGTTGCTAACCGAAGATTGTGGGAGGACTTCCCGTTTTCGTGAACCCGAAGTACTCCTTAACTTGATGCCTATGGGTGGTGAATTTGGCCGCACCCCGTTTCTGCAAGGCAAGATCGAGGCCACCACCACCTGGGGCCGCGACCATCATCCCTATGTGTACACCATCTGGATGGCCGGCGGAGGCGTCAGGAAAGGCATCACCTACGGTGCCTCGGACGACTTTGGCTTCGCGCCCGCCCAGGATCCCGTGCATGTCCACGACTTCCAGGCGACCGTGATGCACCTGCTCGGCATCGATCACAAGCGGTTCACCTTCAAATTCCAGGGCCGCGACTACCGCTTGACCGATGTGCATGGAGAAGTGGTAAAGGGCATTCTTCAATAATTGGTGCGTGGGCCGCGATCACGATGCGGGCACACGCCTCGGCATCCGAACCCGCGTCGTGGTGATTGAGTGCGATACCCAGCCGCCGGCAGACCGTGGCCAGGTCGTTCTTGCTCTGCTTCCAGCGCTTGCGAGAAATCTGCACGGTGCACCTGAAACCGAGATCCGGCACCGGCAATCGCGCCGACAGGCAGCACGCCATGAGCACGCGGCGATCGAACGAGGCATTGTGAGCCGCCAGGAACTTGGCTCCCTCGAGCATGGAGCCGAGCCGCGGCCAGGCTTCCGCGAACGTGGGCGCGTCCTTCACCATGGCCCAGGTGATGCGATGGATGTGCGTGAACATGATTCGCGGCCGCGGCGGGCGCAATAGCAGCGTCTCCCGCCCCACCACCTCTCCATTCTCGACACGCACGAGCCCGACCGCACAGGCACTATCCGGCTGATAATCGGCCGTCTCGAAGTCGATGGCGACGAACGGTTCCATTGCAGGTAGTTGTGGCATCGCGATCCCGGAACCTCTTCGCGGATTACGGCTTCTCGTAACTCTGACACATCTTCGCCTTCAACTCCAGCAGTCTTCGCCGGCATTCCGCAGGATAACGACTCGCTGCGTTTGCCCACTCCAACAGCTCGGCCAGCTCGGGCTTGAACGGCACCGCAGCTCCGGGCGGTGGCGCATGCGGCACGAGCTTCGCCACGATCGCACTCACGAGTTCCGAAACACCAGTGCCTGTTCGCGCCGACACATGCAATGCGTCGGGCATCGCATCGAGATCCCACTGCGGCGGCGCATCGACCTTGTTGATCACGTTCATCGTGCCTGGCGCTGCTGCAGCGGGTTTCGGAGCCGTCGCGTCGTGCAGCCAGACGACGAGTTCCGCTTCCGCGAGCACACGCCGGGCCCGCTCGATTCCTTCGGCTTCGAGTCCCGATGCTTCGCGTATGCCAGCGGTGTCTGTGATTTCCACAGGCCAGCCGTCGAAGGCCAGTGGCACGGTCACCACATCGCGCGTGGTCCCGGCAATCTCCGACACGACCGAGCGCTGATAACCCGCGAGTGCATTCACCAGTGAACTCTTGCCCACATTCGGCTCTCCAGCGATCACCACTTTCCACGGTTCAACGAGGTGTTTTCCCACCGGAGCGAACTGTGCCAGGTCGGCGATCCGTGTCGAGAAATGTCCCTCGTCGGGCGAATCGAGAATCTCATGAATCGCAGCCGCAAACGCGCCGTGAAACTGATCGAGCAGGATGGACGCGGTGCGAAGCGTGGGAGCGCTCGCCACCAGGCGAGCGGCGGGCGCAAGCCCACTGTTCGGTTGCGAGCTTGCCACGGTGGATCCACATTGAGCACCGCTCGCCGGGAGTTGTTCCACCACCCAGCGCACAACGCGCGGGCCGCCGTGGCAGTGAATCTCGACACACGCTTCCGATTCCACCTGCTTCACGGCAAGAATCACTTCATCGCCATCCGCGAGCGTGCCAAACCAGAAACGATGGGGAATGGGCGTCTCGGGGAGCGGCTTACCGTTGGCCGTGCGAAAGTGTTGGCAGCAGAATCCCCAGGCTTCGGGGCCGCGCAACTCGACAGTGGCAATGGCTCCGGTACCAGCCGGCGTGAGCACGGACACCCTCGTGGCACTCACGGCAACGCCTCCGCCGCGATGCGGATACCTTCGAGCGTGAGTGTGGGCACGGCCTGGATTTGAGCGACGCCAGTCGCCTGGAGTCCCGTCAAGAGATGCTGGGCACCACCCGCGAGGAAGAGCCACGGGGGTTGCAAACAGACCACGGCAAAGGAATTGACAATGACCTGCACGCCACCAATCAGCGCCGCGTGGATGCCAAGGCGAATGGCAGCCCCGGTGTTCTTGCCGGGGCGAGGGTCGAGCCATTCTGTGGGTTCAACGAACGGGAGCTTCGCGGTGAACTCGTTCAGGGCTCGCCCCATGAGCCGCGGGCCGGGGAGAATGGCACCGCCCTGGAAGACGCCCTCACCATCGATGAGATTTACCGTGGCAGCGGTGCCGACGTCGACTGTGATCGCGGGCACGTTCGCGGGCACCATGCAAGCCGCGGCGATCGCTCCAAAGAGCCGATCGAGCCCCACTTTGCCGGGTTCATCCACATTGATTCGAATGGGCACATCCGCGACGTTTTCGAACACCACCGTGTGCCCGTGCGTGGCAGACCAGCGCAAGAAACGCCCGAGTGCAGGCGGGTTCACGCTGGCCACGGACCACTTCCGCACCCGCAGCGCCGGCGGCGAAAGCTTCACCAGAGCCGCGTCCCAGGCCCGCTCATCATCGAGCGGCAGACGCAGAACTTCCACGACGCGATTGCCGGTGCAGCGGCCCCACTTCAAGCGGCTGTTGCCGATGTCAACCACCA
Organism: Gemmataceae bacterium; assembly: GCA_041750275.1. Taxonomy (GTDB): domain Bacteria; phylum Planctomycetota; class Planctomycetia; order Gemmatales; family Gemmataceae; genus JBGSZR01. Next base: position 9,490 of record JBGSZR010000263.1, on the reverse strand, counting down.
CGTCCGGCGTCATCGCTCGTCTCGGGAGAGGTGATGCGGTTCACAGACTCGGTCCGGAAGCCTTGAGTTCGGATCGCGGCTTCCAGCGGGAATTCAGTCGGCTTCTTGTTCGCTTCCGCCTCGGCTTCCGCTCGTTTGTGTTCGGCAATCCGCTGCGTGAGTTGCACCACCAGATTCTGCAACCCCTGCCCGGTCACGGCAGAGATGAGCAACACCTCGCGGCCAAGGTTCTCGGCGAGCCGCTGCTGCACCTCTTCCGAACCGGTCAGTTCCGCCTTGCTCACGCAAATAATCTCGGGCTTTTCGTTCAGCGGAACGATGTACTCCATCAACTCCTTGCGGATGAGATGGTAGTTGCGAACGGGATCAACGCCATCGCTCGGGAACGGTTCGACGAGGTGAACGAGCACACGGGTGCGTTCGACGTGCCTCAGGAACTCATGACCAAGGCCAATGCCCTGGGCGGCTCCTTCGATGAGCCCGGGCAGATCGGCGAGCACGAAGCCGGCATCGCCGACCGTGACGATGCCGAGGTTCGGGTGCTTCGTGGTGAACGGATACGAGGCAATCTCCGGCGTCGCCCGGGAGAGCCGCGATAGAAGTGTGGACTTGCCCGCGTTCGGGAAGCCGACCAGCCCGGCATCGGCAATCACCTTCAGTTCCAGGCTGATCCAGCGTTCCTCGCCGTCCTCGCCGGGGCCATATTGACGTGGCGTGCGGTTGGTGGAACTCTTGAAGTGCACGTTGCCGCGACCACCCTTCCCACCCTTGGCGACAATCACCTCGTCGCCATCCTTCAACAGGTCCTTAATAATGTTGCCTCGCTCGCGGTCGCGGATGATGGTGCCAGGCGGCACCAGCAACACGATATCCTCGGCATCGGCACCGGCGCACCTCGCACCGGTTCCGGGCTCACCGCTTCTGGCACGCCAGTGTTTCTTCATGGTGAGGCCAGCGAGGTTATCGGCGTTCGGATCGGCGCGAATGATCACCGAGCCGCCATCGCCGCCATCGCCACCATCGGGCCCGCCCTTGGGCACGAACTTCTCACGCCGGAACGACGCTGCCCCCCGGCCGCCATCGCCACCCTTCACGAACAGTTCCACACGATCGACGAACATTGAACAACCTCAGAGCGAGCAGTACGGCAATTGATCCGGCGAGCGAGTCGGCGAGCGGCCAGTGTCAACTGGCTGTTCATTTAGAAGTCAGTGGCGAATAACGGCCGATGTTGATTGAACAATCGGTACTTAACAATCAGTTCTGTTCGAACAGCCGGTTGACACCGGCCGCTCGCCATGTTGCTGGTTGAACAGCCGGTTGACACCGGCCGCTCGCCATGTTGCTGGTTGAACAGCCGGTTGACACCGGCCGCTCGCCTGGCGTTACATCCGCTCCACGACGCGAATGCCCAACAAGTGCAACGCCTGCTGGATCACGCGACCCACGAGATCCACGTATAGCAACCGACTCTCCTTGAGTTCGGCTGTCTCGGCTTTCAACACATGGCACGACTCGTAAAAGACACTCGCAGCCCTGGCCAGGTCCCACAGATAAGCCGTGATGATGTGCGGCAAGTAATCCGCGGCGGCCGACTCGATCGCCTCGGGGAAGCGCAACAGTTGCAGCGCCAGAGCACGTTCCGCGGCATTCGTGATGACAACGGCGGGCGGCTCGCTTCGAAAGCGTTTCGCGTCGATGTTCTCCTTGCGGAAGATGGCCCGGCACCGGGCATACGCGTACTGCATGTACGTCGCCGTGTTGCCTTCCGTCGCCAGCATCTTGTCGTAATCGAAGACGTAGTCGCTCGTGCGGTTCTGGCTCAGGTCCGCGTATTTCACGGCACCAATGCCCACCACCTCGGCTATATCTCGCTTCACCTCGTCGGTGAGGTCGGGCACGTCGTGGCCCTGTGCCTTGCGGTTCGCATGTGTCTCCTCGTACTTGCTCATGCCGAGTTTCGCGGCTTCATCGAGCAGCACGGAGAGTTCGACCACACCGCCCTTGCGCGTGGCGAACATCTTGCGATCCTTGCCGAGCATTGAACCGAACTGCACGTGCTGGAACTCGATCTGTTCGTGGCCCCAGCGCCTGGCCTGGGCGAAGAGCGTCTTGAAGTGCAATGCCTGGGGCACACCCACGACATAGAGCATGGCATCCGGCTTCCACGTCTTCGCCCGGTAATCAATCGTGGCCAGGTCGGTGGTGGTGTATGTGAACGCCCCATCACGCTTGCGGATGATCGCCGGCGGGTCTTCCTTCTTCATCTCCTCTTCGGTCTGCGGCACGTTTCCCTTGGCATTAGGAATCACCACCGCTCCCTTGCTCTCAAAGGCTATGCCTTTCGCGAGCATGTCCTCGACTACACCCGGCAGCATCGGATTGTAAAAGCTCTCGCCGAATGTGGCGTCGAACTTCACATCAAGCCGCTCGTAGATGGGACGAAGCATCTCGAGGCAGGCGGGCATGAACTTCTGCCAGAGCGCGACGTTCTCCGCATCGCCAGCGTGCAGTTTCGAGGTTTCCTCGCGGCACTTCGCCATCACGTCGTTGCCCGCGACCGCGTCCTCATCGTCCTCCGCGGCCACCTGAGCGAGCCCGCGAACGTGAAGATAGAGTCGGGCCAGTTCACGCACAGGATCGGCGGCGAAGGCCGCATCGTCCCGGTGGTGCTTGTAGCCGTGTAGCAAGATGCCGAACTGCGTGCCCCAGTCGCCGAGGTGGTTATCGCCGATGACGGTGTGGCCCTGGAAACGCAGAATGCGGATGAGCGAATCGCCGATGATGGTGCTGCGGAGGTGGCCAACATGCAACGGCTTGGCGACGTTCGGGCCGCTCAGATCCACCACGAATGTGCGCGGCTTTTGGACCGGAGCGACGCCGAGCTTCGGATCGGAGGCAATGCCCTGCACGGCCTTCGCGAGGAATGCAGCCTGCAATTTAATATTGATAAAGCCCGGGCTGGCGACGCTCGCGGACTCGATCACGTCGTTTGCGGGCAGCTTCGCGATCACGCACTTCGCGACGTCCGGCGGCTTCTGGCCGAGCGGTTTGGCGAGCCCCATGGCGAAGTTGGCCTGGTAGTCGCCATGCTCGGGATTGCCTGCGGGCTTGATGGCATGGAGATAGTCCGCCACTTTGGCGCGATCCGGTGCGATCTCTGTGAGGACAGGCTCGAAGAGCGGTCGGAGTTCGTGGAGAAGATTCATGGCTTTACCAGCAGAGTAACCCAACAGAAAGCCCAGGGACCGCGGCCCTGGGCTTTGTCGACTTTCACCGTATTTCGACCCATTCACTCGGTTTCAATTTCGTCTTCGTGTTCCCAGTCGATCTTGATCGCGTCCGCCCAGAGTTCTTCGAGTTTGTAGTAATCGCGGGTGTCGGTGTCGAACACATGAACCATGACATCGCCATAGTCCTGCACGACCCACTTGCTGGCCTCGTAGCCCTCGATGCCCATGCGTTCGTCGCCCTCAGCCCGCAGCCCGGCATCGGTCTCCTCGGCAATAGCGTGGATTTGCCGCCGGCTGGTGCCGGTGGAGATCACGAAGAAATCGAACATTGGAGTGCAAGCCCGCATGTCGAGAACAACAACGTCGCGGCCCTTATTGTCCGCGGCAATTCGTGCCGCGAGGCAGGCCCGGTGCAGAGCGCTGCTGAGGGGGCGGGCGGAGGTGAGCAGTGGTGCGTGCAGTGTGGCGGTGTTCAAGCGGCCTCCTTCAGGACATGGGTGATGCCTCCGGAGGCGGGCCTAGCCGCGGCAGAACGAGTGTGAGTCGTGCCGTTGTCGTGGGCTGCCTCCAGGGTCCGGGACTCGACCGAGCCATGCCTGCGAGTCGGGGAGCGGACAATCCGCAATCCCTCTGCATACATGTTCGACCGTAAATCGTCACTCGTCAAGTTGCAACTTTGTCATTCCCGACCAAAGTGAACGCCTCAAGGACACCAACTGTTCGCAAAGGTTCGTTCACATCCGGGTCGGTATTTGTATTCTACTCCCTGACGGCCAGACGGAGTGCATCCAAATGGTGGATGCACTCGTTTCGGCGAAATCCTCTTCCGACATCTCCCCATGAAGCCCCGCGTCCTGATTGGCCCCGCTCCGCTGCGGGATATCGAATCGGTTTACGGCCCCACCCTGACGGGCGCCGGTTGCGAAATGGTGTTCCCGAAGCGGAATGCCCAGATGAGCGAGGCGGAACTGCGGGACGTGCTCATGGGCTGTGCGGGTTCGCTGGCGGGCTCCGAACCCTATACCCGCGAAATCATTGCCGAGGCTGCGGCAAAGGGGCTCAAGGTCATCGCGCGGGCCGGTGTGGGCTATGATGCCGTCGATCTGGCCGCGGCAACCGACCACGGCGTGGCGGTCACCTTCGCACCCGGGACGAACCAGGACGCCGTTGCCGAGCACACATTCACATTGATTCTCGCTTTGGCAAAAAATCTGCTGCTGCAGCACAACCTGATCAAGGCCGGCGAATGGCCGCGGCGAGCGAACTTGCCCCTGCGGGGTAGCACACTTGGCGTCGTGGGACTCGGTCGCATCGGCAAGGCGGTCGCCCGCATGGGTCAGGCCTACCAGATGAAGGTCATTGCCTACGAACCTTTCCCGGATAAGGCCTTCACCGAAGCGAACGGTATCCCGCTCCTCGCTTTCGACGATGTGCTGCGACAGGCAGACTGGGTGACGCTGCACATGCCCATGCTGGTCGAGTCGAAGCACTGTGTGAACGCCCGCGCGCTCGGCCTGATGAAGCCCGGAGCATTCCTGATCAACACCTCCCGCGGTGGCGTGATCAACGAAGCGGACCTCTACGACGCCTTGAAAAACAAGCGAATCGCCGGAGCCGGGCTCGATGTGTTCGATGAAGAACCCCCGGGCGATAACCCGCTGCTCACGCTGGATAACATTGTAATGACAGCCCACACGGCTGGTGTCGATCTGAAGTCGCGCAACGACATGGCCAGCCTTGCAGCACGGGCCATCGTGAAATTGCTGGCTGGAGAATGGCCGGCAGAATGGGTCGTGAATCCGCTTGTGAAGTCTGCGTTCGAGAAGCGATAACTCGCGATCGCTTCGCCCGGGTCGGGGTTGGTGATGAGTGATGATGTAATCGTGGCCGAACATCTTGTGGTGCGCTATCGAGGCAAGACCGCACTCGATGGCCTGGATCTGCGCGTGCCGCGTGGAGCGGTGTACGCCTTTCTCGGCGACAATGGTGCCGGCAAAACCACCACGATGAAGATCCTCACTGGGCTCGCTCCGCCGGACACGGGCCGGGCCGAAATCCTCGGCCTGAACTGCTGGTCGCGGGCTCAGGAACTGCGACACCGTGTCGGCTATATGCCCGAACGGCCGCGCTTCTACGACTGGATGACGGTGCAGGACACCGGCTGGTTCACCGCGTCCTTCCATCGCCCCGGATTCCTGCCGCGTTATCGTGAATGGATCGACCGCCTCGGCCTTGATCCCACCAAGCGTCTCAAGGAACTCTCGAAGGGTGGCTATGCGCGTGTCGGCCTCGCCCTCGCCCTCGCTCCCGATCCGGAAGTGCTTCTGCTCGATGAGCCCACGTCCGGGCTCGATCTGCTCACGAGGCGCGAGTTCCTCGCCGGGCTCACCGATCTCGCCGCGGCCGGTCGCACCATTCTCGTCTCCAGCCATTCCATTGCCGAACTCGAACGCGCTTGCACGCACGTCGGCCTCGTTCGTGATGGCAAAATGATTCTCGCCTCGACACTCGAGGAGCTACGCAAGCAGGTGCGGCGCATCAGCCTGCGATTCACCGATCACGCACCCGATCCATCCGGACTCGGCATCGTGCTCGAACGCAACGGCACCGGGCGCTTCTGGCAAGTGCTGGTTCAGGACCCCGATGCCGCAGCCCTGGCGACTCTTCGAGCGAGTGCAAACATCAGCGATTTCGAGGATACCGCCGTGAGCCTGGAAGACGTGTACACGGCGCTGATGTCGCGGTCTGTGAATGGCACGACACACGGCACACCAACGGTTCGCAAGGTGGAATCGAACTGATTGCACCTCACCCGTCAGGCCGAGGGAACCGCCTTGTTCAAGGCCATTGTCTGGAAAGAATGGCGCGAGCAGTGGCTCATCGCGATGACCCTGATGGTGCTCGGCTCGGGCATCCTCGTGGCCGCCGCGACACTGGCTGACCCACCGGCCGCGAATGCCCCGCCGAGCGATATCGTCCGCTTTCTGGGCGTGGGGCGTCTGGCAGCCCTGTTGCTTGCAGTCACGTCTGGCATGGTGTGCGGCGGAGCGCTCTTCGCCGCGGAGCGCGAAGCACGAACGATGGTCTTTCTCGAATCGTTGCCGACCACGCGACTCCGCTTGTGGAGCGCCAAGGTGTTCGCTGGCGCGGCCCTGGCCTGTGGACAAATCGCGATTGTCGTCGCCGTGGCCGGCTTGCTCGGGCACCTCGGCACAGCCGGGTTCAGCTTCGCCGTCGTTGTGTATGCCCTGCTCGCGTTCGCCTGGGGCACCTTCGGCTCCACCGTTTCTTACACCACTCTGGGCTCCGTCGGTTTCGCAATTCCCACAGCCACCGCACTGGCAATCGTGCTGCTGATTCCCATCATGATCCTCTTTGGCCAACCGGGCTCGGGGTGGCCCAAGCTCGAAGGGGCCCTGCTCTTCCTGGCCCTGATGCTCGCGGCGCCGCTGCTGTTCTCGGCACTCCTCTTCACACGCGTTGACCGTGAACGAGCAGCGGAGGATCAGGGCGAACCGGTTGGCCTGGCCGGCCTCACGCGAACCACGAAACGTTCCCGCCTGGGCATTCGCTCACTCCTCTGGCTCGCGAGCAAGCAACTCTTCTTCCCGCTCCTGGTGATCTCCGCGTTCGCCCTCGCGTTTGGCTTCGCCCTCCTTCTGCCCTCTCTGCATCCCATGCTCGCCTGGCCGATCCTGGGGCTTGCCGCGGGCGTTTTGGCCGGCGTCACCACCTTCGCAGACGAACAGGCCGCAGGCGCATCTCAGTTCTGGGGCGAACGCCGCTTGCCGCTCGGCCGGATGTGGACGATCAAGGTCGCGACACATGCCCTCTTCGCGCTCTGGCTGGCGTTTCTGATCCTCCTCCCTTCCATGACGCGTGCCCTGGCTGGGCCCGTCATGGATGGTAAACGAAGCTACACATTTCTCTCGGCCGTGATGCGAACCTTGCTCTTTGATTCACTCGGTTCGCAGGGCTGGAAATTCCTGCTCCTGCCTGTGGCGTACGGATTCGTGGCCGGGCAACTCTGCGGGATGCTCTTTCGGAAGACCGTGGTAGCGGCCGGCGTCGCACTCCTGGTCGGGGGTTCGGCCGCCGTCTTCTGGTTCCCCTCGCTGCTCGCAGGCGGAACGATGCACTGGCAACTCTGGCTGCCGCCACTTCTCACGCTCCTGCTTTCACGCTTTTTGATTCGGGGATGGGCCACCGACCGACTCGGCCGCCGCTCCAGTCTGATCACGCTGGCCAGCGGACTGGTGCTGGTGGCGCTCAGCGAATCCGTCGGCCTCGCCTACCGCGTCTGGCAAGTGCCTGATAGCCCGCACGGGGACTCGGACCTGGCATTTATCGCCGCCCTGCCCCCCTTCGACGCGAACGAAGCGGGCCGGAACTTTCGCACCGCGGCTGAGCGCTACACGCAGGCTGTCACCGCGGTCAATTCGCGACAGCCAACGATAAAGGATGCCACGCGAAATAATCGGGTCGAAGAACGCCTCGACCTCGCCATTCACTTGCATGGCTGGCCCGGAATTCAGGGCCACAAGCCGGATCCTGAAATGGATGCCTGGCTCGATGCGGTCTTCGACTTGGATGCCGTGGTCATTGACGAGCTGACCTGGTTTGCACTCGCTACTGAAGCCGCCAATCGCCCGACAGGGATCTACGAAGACCCTCGCAATTTTTCGCACAGCGCGGGTGCCGTTCCCTTCGAGCAAGCTCGGCGAATGGCCCTCGCGCTCCTGGGTCGCGGCCTTCAGCAGCAAGCGCAGCATGGTGATCACGCCACGTTCGCCGCCAACTATCGCATTGTGATGGCGCTCGTGCGAAATATGCGGAATGCCACGATAATCAGCTCCGCACAGACGGCCAATGGCATCGAGCGCACAGCCCTGTTCGCGGCCTACCAGTGGCTTCGCAATCTGCCGGGTGATGCGGCGAACCGACCACAAATCGAACCGCTTCTGATCCGGTTGCTGGCAGAGAATCTCGAGAGCAATCCGCGAAAGGCATACGATCCGATGCCGCACTTGCTGGCGGAACGCTACATCGTCCGCACCCTGCTGGCGGCACCCACGCAATGGCTTTCGGAGGAGCTGAATCCGGCCGGCCAGGCCCGCGATCAAGTGAATGCGGAGGCGGATGTCGTCGGCATGGCCTGGGAGGTGCCCTGGGAGCGTGAACGCACACGCCGACTCGTGGGCATGGTGCTCGATGGCGATCTCGCCGGGCCACCCTTTACCTGGGTCCGCGGGCGACCGGGTGCAGCTTTTCTTGTCATTCGCGAAACCGCCACAATCGACCTGATCGAAGCCGCCAGGACCATTCGAGTCTTGCGGCGGGGTGTCACACTCTCAATTGCTGTGAGACTGTACATGCTTCGGAAGAGTGCCCCGCCGGTGAACCTCGATCAATTGTTTGTCTCCGACATACTGGGAACGGAAATACCCGATCCGTTCGGCGAACAGGAATTTCGCTATCGTGTGTCGACCGGTGAGACGCTGGCAGCAGCACCGGGCCGATATAGCACGGGCCGAAATGAGACGCCGCCCCGGGTGCTGCTCCGTGAGGGACAGCCTGTGATCTGGAGCGTCGGAAGTGATCGAATTGACCAGGGCGGCCAGCAACTACCGCTTATTCCCGGTAACTTTCCCAGACAGGATGATCTCATCTTCGTGGTGCCGCTGCCACCGGAATAAGGCCAAGGGGCGAGATCGTCTCTGCAAGAGAGTGCAAACAAAGCAAGCCCGCCGTGTCAGGGCGGGCTAAGGCACTGGATTGTGTTATATTCGCCTCAGATGCCGGTCGCGCGGGCAGCGGCGGCTTTCTTCATGGCCCGGATGCGGCTCAACTTCTTCCGCGAGCGCGCTTCACAGGGCTTCTCGTAGTATTCGTGGGCTCGCAATTCGCGCTTCAATCCACTTCGTTCGACCAGTTTCTTGAAACGCCTCAGGGCGGCTCCAATTGGTTCTCGGTCGTGAACCCGCATCCGCAAACCCATAACAACTCCCGAAGGTAAGGCCGATCGCGATGATGCGAACGACTCGTGCATCAGATTCTATCAATATATCAACGAAGAAGAACAGGGGGAACAACAACTGGTGAAGTCCCCGCTGTCATGTGATTTTATTCGGCGTTCGCGCTGAGCCGGGTTGAACGGCTTTTAGTAGCGACGGCCGCCGCCACCACCGCCACCACCGTAGCCTCCGCCGCCACCACCGCCGCCGTAGCCTCCCCGGCCACCGCCACCGCCGCCACCA
>JBGSZR010000262.1:0-25202 GCA_041750275.1 Gemmataceae bacterium | reverse complement strand
GCCATCGCCGCACCACGGCCTGGGTCGGCGGTGGCGAACTCGGCGGCTTCGCCCGCGGGCTCGAGATCGACCTCGTACTCGATGAGACGAAGTTCGCTGCGGCCAGCGGCGTCCTGTTCGCCTCCGTGCTCGAACGCTTCTTCGGGCTCTACGTGTCGTTGAATTCGTTCACGCAACTGATTGCCCGCTTCCGACAGCAGGACGGCGAGTTGAAGCGCTGGCCGCCCCGCGCCGGCGACCAGCCGATCGGGTGAGACAATCGCGCCGGCCCGCCCCTTGGTGAGGACACGCATGCCCTCCGTGAAGGAGCGGCTCTTTGCCGCGTTTTACGAGTTCGATTTCTTCCAGGCCGTGCGCGTGATGGAACGTGCACTGCCCGGTCGCAAACCCGTGGGGCTTGATTTTGCCCCGGCGGATGAGATCGTGCGGTTCCGCCCGAACCTCTCGCTTGCGTTCCCGCCCGCTCAGATCGTGGCCCTCGATGCCCCCCATGAAGATCAGCCCAACCACCTCGCCACGGTCACATTCTTCGGGCTCTACGGTGTCAACGCTGCACTTCCCACGCACTACACCCAGATGCTGATGGACCTGGTCCGCGATCTGCCCCGGCGTTCGCCTGAACGCCGTTCGCTGCGCGACTGGCTCGATATCTTCAACCACCGGCTGATCTCGCTCTTCTATCGTTCGTGGGAGAAGTACCGCTTCCACATTCCTTTCGAGCGCGGCGAGGCGAAGCGGAAAGAACCGGACACCTTCACGCTCGGCATCCGCAGCCTGATGGGGCTCAGCACGACGGGTCTGCAGCACCGGCTCATCGTGCAGAATGCCGATCTCGATCGCCACACGCACGACTGGGAATCATTCGCACCCGCAAATGGCTCGCCGTCCGGTGATGCAGCGCCGCATCGCACGGACGCCACGCTCGCGGGCATCGATGACCTGGCCCTGCACTACTACGCCGGCTTCTTCGCCCAGCGGCCACGCAATGCCGTGAACCTGAGGGCCCTCGTCGCCGACTACTTCATGCTGCCGGTGGAGGTGCAACAGTTCCGCGGCAGCTGGCTGGCGATCCCGGAAGACCGGCAAACGCGGCTCGGCGAACTCGGCACACTCGGCATGGACGCCGTTGCGGGAGATAGCGTGTGGGACGTGACCGCCCGCTTCCGCATCCGGCTCGGCCCACTCAACTACGAACAGTTCGAAGGCTTGCTACCGGATCACGCCCTGGTCGCTGAACGCAAGGCGTTCTTCCTGGTGGCCCAGTTGACACGGCTCTTCGTCGGTCCGGAACTCGATTTCGACATTCAACTCGTGCTCGCCGCACCCGAAGTGCCAGAAACCGAACTCGATGAGGGCGCAGGAGCCGGCCCGCGACTCGGCTGGAATGTCTGGCTCCTCTCGGACACACCGGACCACGACCCGGACGACGCTGTGTTCGACGCCGAATGGGTCACCACAATGCGGAACGCGGAGTTCGGAATGCGGATTTGAGAACCGAGAACATGGCGACAGGACGCGGGGAGAATCGCTGTAAGGCCAACAGAAATGAGGTTGTGGAGAAAGAAAACACCCACCCGGGTTCGGGTGGGTGTTCGTCGTCAGGAGAGCACGACTTACTTCTTGCGACGGATCATGCGGACAGCACCGACCATCGGCAGACCGAGGGCGGCGAGGGCAAGCGTCGTCGGCTCGGGCACACCCGGGGTCGGCTCGGGCGTCACGCTCGGGCCAGGGGCAATTGTGTCGACGATGTTCCGGTCGATGTTCCCGGTCGAGACCTGGATATTCTGGGCGGTGAACTGCGTGGAGACCGAATCACCGACGGTCGAGACAGCCCAGAAGTTGCCGAGGCCGATCTGGCCGGTGGGGATCGTGTCACCATTGTAGGTGAACGTGATGTCGGTGATGGTCGGGTTGTTGACCGGTTCGAGGCCGACCGGCGGGGTGGCGTTCGGGGTGACCGAGGCGGTCCAGCCTTCCGGGGCCTGGATGCTATCCGGCACGAAGCCACCGAAATCGTAGATCGTGAAGTAGTTGCCTGCCTGCAGCTGCATATCGCTGGGCAGAACCACACCGTAGGTCCAGCGGAAATTGCCGGACTGAGGCGTGACGGTGACCGACACTGGAATGATTCCAGCCCGGGCCGCATCCGAGGAGACAGCAACAACCGCGATGGCCGCGGCGAACAGGCGGGCGATCCAGGTCCGACGAATCATGGTGATCCAACCTCCGTGAAAGGCGACTCGTTCAAGCAACCCGCGGCATCGTACTGCGGGTGGGGTCCGCTGCTTCCCTCCGTCGGCGAGCGGAACCCCGGCTCACTGCGGTTCGCACCTTTAGGCGAATCCGCGAGAACTGTCAACTGCATCTGGCCCGCGCGAGCCGGCCCAGCGCAACCAGGGGCAAACCGAGCCCCACCAGCACCAACGTGGTCGGTTCCGGCACGCCCGGCGGAGGGGCGGTCGGCACCGGCACCACTGTTTCCGTGATATTGCGATCCGCCAGGCCATCCGAGGCACGGTGTGTTCGGGCGGTGAAGAACGAATCGGTGGGATCGCGATAGTCCGAGAGTGCCCAGAAGTTGCCAAGCCCGGTCTGGCCGGCGTCGATCGTGGCACCCAGATAGGTCCAGGTCAGGTTCGGCAGAGCCACGTTATCCGTTGGGAGCAGCCGCTCGGGAGTGGTCCCCAGGTTCGCGCTTGCGAACGACCAGTCGCTGGGTTGCGAGTTGGTGTCCGGGACGTAACCGCCGAAATCGTAGATGGTGAAATAATCACCACTCTGCAGCCTCATATCCGTGGGGAGCACGATGGCGTAGGTCCAGCGGTACTTGTCCCCTTCCGGGGTGACCGAGACACGCACGGGCAGCAGACCCGCTTGAGCCGGCCCAGCCAGTGAGACGAAGGCCAACATGGTGAGAATCAACGTCAGCAACCAGCGGCTCATCACTCCTCCTTGAGTCGTGGCACAAGTGGGCCGAATGATTCATCAGCCTGGCCGTGCCGGGCGAGCGGGGGAATGGTACGCCGAAAGAAATGAAAGGGTCAACCCGGATTGGCGAAGGCACACGAAGGGTGTAACCGAATTTTCTTGGGATATTGAATCCCGCCGCAGAAGCGTGGTCCTGCAGTGCGGAATTCGGAATGCGGAGTGCGGAATGGAATACGCAGCAAACCGCCGCAATTGTCCTCGTGCCACCCCCAGAGAAAATGGTTGCACTCCACACGAATGCTCAGCGTGGCTGGAGATCGGGCATGGTGATGCCAAATGTCGCGCGGATGCTCGCGTCGCGTGCCCGCCGCACACGACGCAAAAAGTTCAAGTTCTCCTGAACGGATTCAAAGGAAGGATCGAGTGCCACGGCGGCTTCGAGCCAGCTGATGGCCCCATCCAGATTGCCCGTGCAAAAGAGCGAGTGCGAGAGATTGTTCATGCCGCCCAGATGTGTCGGAGCGCGTGCGAGCAGGGCCTGGAATTGAACGATGGCCGCGGCGTGTTGTTCTTGCCGATTGAGTGTGACGCCCAGGTTATAGCAGGCATCAATGTGATCGGGATCGAATTCGAGCGAGCGGCGATACGCATCCTCGGCCTCGGGCAGTTCATTGAGTTTCGAATGCATCAGCCCCAGGTTGAACCAGGCTTTGGCATATGTGGGATCGACTTTCAGCGCATTGCGGTACTGGCGGATGGCACCTGATAAATCCTTTTGTTTGTCCAGCGCGTTGCCGAGGTTCAAGTAGGCCGGGGCGTGCTTCGGATTCAACCGAATCACCGCCTGGTAGGCCTCGGCGGCGCGTTCCCACTCGCGGAGTGCATAGAGAGTGTGACCCAGCTCCGAGTACGCGTCCCAGGAGTTGGGTGCCAGATCGATCGCACGCGAAAACGCATCCACGGCACGCTCGTATTCACCGAGCTTGGTCAAGGCACGCCCGAAATTGAACGCGGCATCGGAGTCCTGTGGGGCGAGCATCATCGCTTTCTCGTAACAGGTCAATGCCTTGTCGTGTTCCCCGCGGCGCGAGTGCTCGACGCCCAGGTTGTTCCAGGCAGGGGCGAACTGGGGATCGAGGCTCACCGTGAGGCGAAATTGCTCCATGGCCTGTTCGTACTCACCCAGGTCCGAGAGGGTGCAGCCGAGGTTGTAGTGCGAATCGCGGGAGTCGGGGTTGAGTTGAATCGCCACCTGGAATGCCTCGCGGGCCGCTTCATCGTCGTCTTGCTGGGCGAGCAAAGTGCCGAGGTTGTGGATGGCCGTGGTGTCCGAGGGCCGGATGGCGCGAGCGGCCCGGTAATACGCAATCGCCTGGTTCAAATCGCGGTTCTCTCGACCGAACCAGAGTGCCAGGCTCAACGCGATCAGGAATTCATTGGGGAACGCGGTCTGGGCCCGTTTGAGCACGCGCGTGGGATCGAGGCCGTGTTGTTCCAGTTCCACAGCGAGTGCGGCGAGCGTGGCGGGCGGCAGTTCGCCAGGCCGGGCTTCGCGCGCGAGCCACCACAGACGCAGGGGCTGATCGCGAACGGCGGGATCGCGAAAGCGGTCCGTCCACGGCCCCGGAGCCGAACGACGAGCCACAGCCAGCACGGTGTTGCGAAGCTCGACGTCCTTTTCGAACACCGCCCAGTCATCCAGTGCAGCCACGAGTTCATCGCGAATCTCGGACGCGGCGATGCGTGCGGCCAGGGCATCGATCGAGTCGGGTCGGAATGTGAACGATCGCCGGGAGTAAGCCTGTTGATACTGGGCGGGGGCGGTGCTGGTATCGAATTCGCCGCCGCCGCCTTTTCGCGTCAGATAGATTGATCGCTGCATCCGGATCTGGTCCAGTTCCACGATGAATTCGAGATCGGCCTGGGCCTGTTGAACGATGGGCACCAATTCCGGCGTGAGGCCGCCTGCAGCCAGTTGCTGGGCCTGGCCCAGTGCGGCCTGGGCATCCTGGAAGCGATAGCGCTTGCGCAATTCCACGGCGAGTGCCAGGCTGGCCTTCACACCGTCGCGTGTTTGCACTTCTTGCGTTTGCCGCAGGAGTTGTTCGCGCGTCTCGATGGTGTTGCGTTCTCCTTCCAGCCGCGCCTGCTCCACACGGGCCCGTTCGCGCCACCAGCCGAAGGCGGCCAGGCTGCTCAGCAACAGGCCGAGGGCGAGCGCCAGCGCCAGTTGCACCTTGCGTTTCTTGCGTTGCTCGGCCGCGCGCACCAGGGCGGAGGCACGGGCCAGTTCTGCTTCTTTCAGTCGCTGTTCCACGCGGGCCCGATAGGCTGCCGCCAGTTCCGCCACGGCCTGGCCACTCGGCGGTCGATCGGCCGGCGTTTTCGCCAGGCACCGCGTGCAAATCTCGCAGAGTTCCGGATCGGCTCCACAGGCCTCGATCAGAGCCCGTGCCCGACTCGTGTCCCCGGTCTCGGCAAGAATCAGGAGCGTTTGCAGGGGAAACCCGTGATAGGGCGGCTTACCCGTGAGAATGTGGCAGAGAATCCCACCCAGCGCGAAGACATCCGAGCGCGGCGTGAGGCGATCCACATCTCCGCGTGCTTGCTCGGGCGGCATATAGGGCACTGTGCCGAGCACAGAGCCGGGGCTCGTGGGTGCGATGGAATGCGGTGTATCGCCGAGTGCCGGAAGCGTGGAGTCGGGGTCTTCGTCTGGTGCCGCTTGCGGCCCTGGGATGCCCGGCGGAATAGGTGTCGCTCCGGCATGGGCATCAGGCCCGGCGTCGGCGAGATCCTTGGCGAGCCCCCAGTCCATCACCTGCACTTCACCGAACGCACCCACCATCACATTCTGCGGCTTGAGATCGCGATGCAGAATGCCCTGCGAATGGGCAAATCCCACGGCCTGGCAGATTTGCTCGAAGATCTGAATGAACAGCGGCAAGTTGTCCGAGGGTGCAGTGCGTGCTTTGAGCATGTGGGCCAGCGTTTGGCCGCGGATCAGCTTCATGGCCAGGAAGGGCGAGCCATCCGTGAGAGTGCCGAGTTGGTGGATGGGTGGAATGCCGGGGTGCGGCAGGCGAGCGGTGATCTTGCATTCGCGCACGAAGCGGTTCGCGGCTTCGGCCAGGGGCAATCCCGGAAGCAGGACCTTGATGGCGACTTCGCGATTCAACGAGAGATCGTGTGCACGCAGCACGCGGCCCATGCCGCCGCGGGCGATTTCGTCCGTGACGATGTAGCCTTCGATTTCCGGCAGATTGCGAGCAGTCGTCGCGGGCGGCATGGGCTTCCTCCGCGTCCCAATGATTCAAATCTGGTACGTGACGATGCAGAGAGTGGGGCAACGAGAGGCGGCTCCGCACTTCGCAGTTGTAGACGATTTTACCATTGATCATCCGATCCGTGCTGTCAGAAAGCCCTGGCCTATGAGATGCGGGCTCACCCGGGCGTGGGGTGGAACACACAGCAAACAGACGGGGCCCGCACGACGTGCTCACGGGCCGCACGTCTCAGGGTTCGTTCGAACTGGCCGGGGGTGGCGTTGGCGGCAGCGGCAGGTCGGCGGGCCGAAAGAGCACGGAGCCGACTTCCTCGTCCGGTGCGGTTGCTCCGTTGCTGGCGTGTGGGGTCTTGGGTGCCACCGAGACGATGATCGGTTTGATTTCACCTGTGGTCACGTCGAGCACAATGCACGTCTTCGGATTCGCCCGGAACAGGGCTCCGGGGTTCGCCACGAGTGTCTTGCCCGTGCGGTGTTGCTCACGGACGTGTGTGTGGCCGTAGAAGACATAGTCGAAGAAATCGGAGTGTTCGAGCTGGCGGAGTTGATGGCGTTCGTGGCTGTGGACCCAGGCGAGGCGTTTGCCGGCAAGTTCGATCGCACCGAAGGAATCGTAGTGTGTGCCGCCCACCTCCTTGATGGCGGCGGCGAGTTTCACGCGGTCCTTGTCCCAGTTTCCGAAGACGAAATGCGTGGGAATGGCCTGAAATAGGCGGATCGTCTCCACGGTCTCGATGTCGCCGCAGTGCAGGATCATCTCGACGTGCTGTTCCGCGAGGAGTCGAATCGCTTCTGCGATCGTCTCTTCCCGGTCGTGGGTGTCGCTGACGACCCCGATCCGCATTCTGCACCCGTGCCTAAGGTTCATGACCGATACGCCGCCGACTTTACCATAACAAACATTCGGCGTCGCGGGGAGACGAGACGCATTCGGGTGGCCCTGGAATTTCCGAGCCAATCGCTCTGCTCATTCCGGAAGGGCTCCCGAAATGCGGAGTGCGGAATCAAAACCGCTGATGAGGCCGCAGTCGCACTTGTGCTTTCCCCTGAATTCCTGGCGTTTATCTCATGGTCACTTGCGGAAGATGATGGCCTTCACGAGGTCCTGATCGCGGTTGCCGAGCCGCTTCAAATTCTCGGGTTTCACGGTGAACGTGACCACTGCATGTTCGCCTTGCGGGCCCGCCAGCAGGTACGATCCTTGCACCACCGGCAGATCATCCAGTTTCCCCTCGACGAGGCTGCGATAAATCCAACGGCCGCCATCGACGGGGAGTTCGCCCTCATCGAGCATGCGATTGGCGGCCCAGCCGGGCGAACTCGCCACCGCTCGTTTGAAGTCGTCCACGGCAATATGCTGCCCCGCCGGGAGGGTCTTCCACAGGGTGATGGTTGCCTGGGCCCGCAACTCGCCACCTTCGAGCAGACGCAGGATCAGGTGCGAGTCGGTCTGCCCCGTGATGTGCCATTCGCGCGGATAGAAGAACTGATAACGCCCCTTCGCATCCGTGTGACGCAGGAGCAGAGCAGTCGCAGTGGGTGACCCCGCAGGGATGCCCGCCAGTGCGGCGTCGGTGAGTTCGGCAGGCGGCTCGGCCAGAACGCTTCGCGTGAGTGTGATGTTCGCGTCCATCCGCGACGCGGGGCTCACCGGGCCCTGTTCGCGCTCGTCCTTCTGCTTCCAGTTAAGTTCCGTCACGCGTTTTGCGGCAATGTCGAATTTGCCACGTGCTTCGATGGCCAGCATCACCTTGCTGCCGTTCTCGATTCCCTCGGCCGGGCCTTCGATGGTGAACGTGGCGACGCCGTCTTTCACCTCCATGAGCTTGCCGACCAGGCCATTCTTGATGAGTCCATCGAACTGACAGGCGGCCTGGGCAGCGGGGTTCGCCAGCGACCAGGTGTCACTCAAGTTCACATCCTTGCCGGGCAAGAGGCCTGCCAGGCACTGCGGGTTGAAGTGCTCGGCAACCGCGTCCAGTTCCTCACGCGTGATCGGCCCGGCGAGGGCGAAGCACGCTACGCCATCGACCAGGCGATCCGCCACGACGAGCCGGCGTTCCGCGGAGAGGCCGTGCTCGAAGCGCTCACCGCCGATGTTGGCCGACACCGTGGCCTTGTCGTAGTGGCGAGCCGAGCGAAAGGGAAGGCCGGCATCGAGTGCGAGCGTGCGCTCCGTGAAGGCGTGTGTGCCCCGGGCTTCCAGCTTGATACGTAGCGGCTGGTTCTCCTGATTGACCACCAGTTCGCCGGTCACGTTCAGGTCAAGCGTGTAGCGGGCACAGTCCCCGGATCGCGGCGATTCCGTGAGGTTCACTGGCTGGGCGAACAGCGGTGCGGCACAGCATAAAACTGCACAGATCGCGACGAAACGCAGCAACATACCGGCCGTCCTTGCACGAGAAGCGTTCCGAATCGACCCCGGCGATACTGCCCGGGGCGTGGCCGGTCAAGTTGGCTTTCCGGATCGAATGAACAGCACCCCTCACCTGGCGAGCCGGCACCGTCAGGTGGTGGAGTCTTTCCCTCGGCCGCCTCGACTCACTCGGGCACCTGAATCCCGAGCGTTCCAGGTTCGGGCACCTCGACAGTCGGCAGCACTTCCAGATGAATCCCGAGTGCATCGGGTGGTGGCACCACTGCGTGCTCGATTCGGACTGGTTGAGGCCGCGGCCTCGGCTGCACCGCCACCGGCGCGCGAGGCGGAGCTACCGGCTGGCGAGACGGCACTGGTTGCTGGTAAATGGGTTGCTGGTAAATCGGAGCGGGATAAATCGGGTAGTTCATCGGCAGACCGCCGACGGGGCCACAGCCCACGGGGGTTCAGGACCCACTCGCCCCCGGCCCGCGTGTGAACCACAACAGGCCGCTGGCCAGCACCACCATCGCAGGCACACCCAGTCGGAACGCGGTCTTTCGCATGTTGCATCCTCACACGTGCAGCCCGGTGAATCGTAGTTCGCCCGGTTTGCCCGTATAGCCAACCAGCCGCGTCGGCGGAAGCCCAGCTCCCGGGGCATTCACTTCAGGGGTGCATCCGAATCCTCTGGGGGTATTGAATTCCTCCGCAGGAACCTGGTTCAGCAGTGCGGAATTCGGAATGCGGAGTGCGGAATGCGGAATGAAAGGCCCAGCAAACCGCCGCAACTGTCCTCGTGCCACCACCACATCAATTGGTTGCACCCTACTTCAGCGTCACCGCGTAGCCGTGCTGCTTCTTCATGCTGGCGAACTGCTCCGCCTCGGCCTGGCTGGTGAAGGTCATGTGAATGGTCTCGGGCATGTGCGGGCTGGTGAATTCCACCGTGAACGGCCCCTGTGCAGACCGGGTCTCGCTGGCCGGTGCCGCCTGAACCGACTTCGCCATGCCGATGGCCCCGAACACCGTGGCTCCGACGAGGC
Organism: Gemmataceae bacterium; assembly: GCA_041750275.1. Classification (GTDB taxonomy): domain Bacteria; phylum Planctomycetota; class Planctomycetia; order Gemmatales; family Gemmataceae; genus JBGSZR01. The sequence continues at coordinate 15,583 of JBGSZR010000262.1, read as the reverse complement.
CGATACCGAACAGGCCCAGGAATCCCGCGGTCAGAATCTTGCGAATCATGGCTCTCTCCCGTGTGTGTTGGCGTCCCGGGTTGCGTTTCACTCTGGTTCACCCGGGCTCGACATCAGGGGAATGCCCCAAACCTGCGAGCCACTGCCAGGAAACTGTCCTAAATTCTCCGAGTGCGCTTAACACGAGGGACCGCGAAGATGCGGGCGGAACGGGACTCCGCAGCCTGACGCACACGACTGGCACCTCGGGCAGCGAGGCGTTTTGACTTCATCAAATGCGATGATTCGGCTCAACGGCCTTCGCGTGCTCTACGGCTCCTTCGCAGCCGTGGATGGGCTCGATCTCGAAATCAATCGTGGCGAACTCTTTGGCTTGCTGGGCCCGAACGGTGCCGGCAAATCGACCACTATTCGCGTGCTGATCGGTCAACGTCAGCCCTCGGCTGGCACCGTGACTGTTGCCGGACTCGACGTCGTTCGTGAATGGGCGAAAATCAAACCCAAGTTCGGCTACGTGCCGGACCGCGAGAACCATTTCGAAGAATTCACCGGCCGGCGCAATCTCGAATTCTTCGCGCAGCTCTACGCCACGCCACGGCTCCGCGTCAATGACGTGCTGAAAATGGTGGAGCTGGACGAACAGGCCGATCTGCCCGTTCGCGGCTACTCACTCGGCATGCGCAAGAAGCTACTGCTCGCACGAGCCCTCCTGCACGAGCCACCCATCCTCTATCTCGATGAACCCACCGCGAACCTCGATATCCATTCCGCCGAGGTGGTGCACCGCATCCTCCGCGACCGCGTGAAGGAGGGAGCCACGATCATCATGACCACGCACGACATGGACGAGGTCGAGAAGATCTGCGACCGCGTCGGTATCGTTTGCCGTGGCAAGCTGGTGGCACTCGATTCCCCGCTGGCGTTACGGCAAGAGCACACGGAACGCCAGGTGGATGTGATTCGCACCAACGGCGAACGGCTGGTCTTCGACGTGGCCACCGATGAGGGTCGTCGTGGTCTGGCCGCACTGGTGACAGCAGGCCAGGCCGCCAGCATCCGCACCCGCGAGTTCGACTTCCACGCCACCTTCTTGAAGCTAACGGGGCAGGCATTCGAATGAATCGCGGCGAGCGGCCCCCGTGAGGGGGCTGTTCCTCAGGCAAACGATACGCAATTGAACAGCCCGCTCACAAGGGCCGCTCGCCTGAGATCGCTGTTCCTCAGGCAAACGATACGCAATTGAACAGCCCGCTCACGCGGGCCGCTCGCCTGAGGACGCTGTTCCTCAGGCAAACGATACGCAATTGAACAGCCCGCTCACGAGGGCCGCTCGCCTGAGGACGCTGTTCCTCAGGCAAACGATACGCGATTGAACAGCCCGATCACGCGGGCCGCTCGCCTGACCCTTGAATCCTGACCCCCGAATCCGTCATGCGCTGGTACATACTGCGAGCCCTGCTCACCAAGGAATTCCACCGGCATCTGGCCAATCGTGGCGGGATTGCCCTGGGGTTGCTCTTGCTCGCGTCGGCCATCTTGCTCGCCCTCTTCTCACCCGAGGAAGCAGCCGGTGGCACCGGCATGGTGGGGGGCGTCCACCACTGCTATGTCGAATTCGATCGGCCCACCCCGTTGATTGAGCACCTGCAACGGAACGTGCCGCCCGAGTTGCGGTCGCAGGTGGTGTTCCGCGAGTTCGCCAAGGCGGACAGCATCGAAGGGGTCATTGTCTACCCGCCAGGCACGGGTGCGATTCAGATTAACCAGACGCCGGCAAAGCCCGGTGAACGGGCCGCGGTGGCGGTACGGATCTGGCATCCGAAGGAGGAGGCCAATGCGCTTGCTCCTTACGAACAGTGGTTCTGGAAGGAATCGCGGCGAGCCTTTGCTGAAAACGCCCGCGAGAAGGCACCCGGCGTAGCACTCCCGGCCGATCCGCCCTTCGATAACGAGAACAACTGGCTCGTGCTCGAAGCTCATCACCGGTTGCAGGAAGAGATGGCCGCGGCCGGGCCTGTTGTGCCCGATCTGAGCATTGAACGCCAGGGACTCGGGGGCAAGGTGCTCGATTTCCGCGCGGCCATCGCCACCGGCATGGTGGTCTTCGCGTTGTATTTCGCGTGTGTCTACCTGCTCCCCACTCTGAATTGCGAGGAGCGCGAACGCGGAGTGTTGCTGGCCCAGGCTCTTTCGCCCGCTTCGCCCACCGAGATTCTCACGGCGAAGTTCCTCTTCTATCCTGCACTCGGCATCGGGCTCGCCGCCGCTCTCGCGGGCATCTATCGCCCCAGCGTGCTCAGCAGCCTCTTCTTCTGGCTCTCGCTCCTGGCGGTCGCGGCGGGCTTCCTTGGCATCGGCATGACCGTCGCCACACTGGCCAAAACGCAGCGTGCCGCGTTCCTCGGCGCGATGTGCTACCTGCTCACCGTCTCGATGGTGCTCCTGATCTGCACGCTAAACAACATTCCCTATGTGCCTTATCTGGCGCTGGAGTTTCACGGCCCCCGCATTCTGCACGCGGCTCTCTCCGGTGATGTGAATCCGTACCACTGGCTGAATCTGCTGGCCGCGGTGCTGCTGGGAACGATGTGGCTATGTGCCGCGGGCTGGTTGTTCCGCCGGAGGGGCTGGCAATAAAAAAGCGGATCCCATCTGGGATCCGCAGTGAGCGGGCGGGTTGGCCCTTGTTCCGCCACCGGCTTACGCCTGCACCGTTTCAGGCTCGGGTGCGTTCGCCACGGCCGCGCCTTCGCTTGTCTGCGTTTGCCCCACACGCTTCATGCTGAGTGCCTTCTCGGTGGGTTCGCGAATGTCCCAGACGATGCCGACGAAGCCGAGCGTGCGGAGGATGTAGTAAGTCATGTCCACTTCCCACCACATGAAGCCCTGGCGGGCACAGCTCTGGTAGTGGTGGTGGTTGTTGTGCCAGCCTTCGCCCATCGTCAGCAACGCCGCCCACCAGTTATTCTTGCTCTGGTCGGTGGTCTCGTAGCGGCGCGTGCCCCAGATATGGCAGGCGGAGTTCACGAGGAAGGTGCCGTGATAGAGGAGCACGGTGCCGACGAGGAAGCCCCAGACGAGGCCGCTCCAGCCATCAAGCACCGTGCAGAACACAGCGAGGGCCACGCCCGGCAGCCAGTGCCAGCGGTCGATGGCTCGCAGTTCGGGGTATTGTGCGAAGTCGCGGATGTCGTCCAGCTTTCCTTTGCGGAATTTGCCAGAGATCACCCAGCCGATGTGAGCCCACCACACGGTGTTGACGATGGGCGAATGCGGATCGTCTTCCTGATCGGAGTATTTGTGGTGGCGGCGATGATGCCCGGCCCACCACAAGGGCCCCTTTTGCACGGCCATGCAGCCGATCCAGCCCAGAACGAACTGGAACGCCCGGCTCGTTTTATACGAGCGATGGGCAAAATAGCGGTGGTAGCCGCCAGTGATGCCAAACATGCGCAGAAAGTAAAAGCCGAGACCCAGCCCCGCGGAAAGCCACGTCGGAGCGACGAGGCAGGCTCCGACGATGGCCGCGATGTGCAACAGGATGAACGGCATCCCACGCAGGCGACCAAGAAGTCGGGATTTGGGGCGGGACAGACGCAGGTTGGGCGTGAGGTTGGGAATGGTTCCCGTGGTCAGAGCGGACGAAATGGCACGACTCCTTCGAGGAAGAGCGGCACAAGGGCCGCGGCGAGTCACACGAGATTTAGGCTCTAGAATAGGACGCCCGGAGCGGAGCATCTCGCCCGAATTCCGGTTTTCCTGAATTTTTCGCGCACTCCGTCGCGAGTCTAGGGGCGGCGTACAATGGGCAAAAACTTGCGAGGGCAACCATGATCGAGTTCGCTGGCGACCGTTCGTTTCATCAACCGGTCGCCGAGATCGCGGCCAAGTTGTCGGACATTGCCTTTTTAGTCGCTGCACTGCCCGACGCCCAGAATGTGCAAGCATCATCCGATCGAGCGAGCTGGAAACTCAAGCCCAAACTCGCCTTCATCGCCGGCTCGCTCGACACCACGATGGAAACCACCGAACGTGTCGAAGATCAGGCCGTGGCCTACAAGATCTTCACCAAGGCGATTGGTGCCACCAGCACGGTGCTGACGCGGTTGGAGTTTCACGCCGCCGAGAACGGTGGCACCACCGTCCACTGGACCGGCAATCTTACCGAAGTTACCGGACTTCTCAAGATGGTTCCGAAAGGTCTCCTTCAGGGCACAGCCGAGAAGGTCATCAACGACGTCTGGACGGCAATCGAGGCGAAACTCGCGTGAACGTGGGCCGCAACCCAACGGTTGCCCCGATCATGATGATTGCTCGAGAATCGCCGCAAGTCCTGATTCACCAACATTCTTCCAGGATCGCAACATGATTCCGAGGAATGCGGATGATTCCAGTCGAGGGGGGCGGGAACTCGATCGGAATCAATGAGAATCCATCCTGATCGTTCGCAGACGACCCGCTGAAGCAGACACGTCCAGCAATATTCACTTCCGTGACGGACTTTCCACTTTTCATTTTCAAGTCGCATCTCCGGCCGGTACTTTGTGCAAGATCGGCGACAGTGGCTGCGTAGTATTCGGATCGAACCACCGCTCACGGGAATGTCAAACATGGCCGCGATCAATCCTCGCGCACTTATCGAGAAACTCAATTCCACTTGCAATCGAGCTTTGCAAGGAGCGGCAGGGCTCTGTCTGTCGCGCACGCACTTTCACGTCGAGATCGAGCACTGGCTCTTGAAACTCGTGGAAGCCACCGGCCACGATTTGCCCGCGATCTTCAAGCACTATCAGATTGACGGCGCTCGCGTGAAGCGCGAACTCGAAGCGGCCCTCGGCAAGTTCAAGACTGGCAATAGCCGCGCACCCGATCTCTCGTTCGAGATTCTCGATCTCATCCGTGAATCATGGGTGCTGGCCTCACTGGAATATGGTTCTCAGCGCGTTCGCTCGGGCTATCTGCTCGCGGCGGCGCTCTCCGAACGCATGATCTCGATGCGCGTGAAAGGCTCATCGCCCGAACTGGCCCGCATTCCGGAAGAGCGATTGCTGAAGGATTTAAAAGACCTGTTGCCGCGGATCAATAGCGAGGAGAACGAGCAGGAAGCTGCCGCCGCCGCCACAGCCGGTGCCGCCGCACCCACGACCAGTGCCGATGGCACACCCGTGCCGGCAGCCAATTCGAAGACGCCCTCGCTCGATCAATTTACGCACAACCTCACCGCCCAGGCGAAATCCGGCAAGATCGATCGCATCCTGGGCCGCGATACCGAGATTCGCCAGGTCATCGATATTCTCACCCGCCGTCGGCAGAACAACCCCATCCTCACAGGCGAAGCGGGCGTCGGCAAAACCGCCGTGGTCGAAGGCCTGGCCCTTCGCATCTTCAAGGGCGACGTGCCCGAACCGCTCAAGAACGTGGAGCTGCGCACGCTCGATCTCGGCTTGCTGCAAGCCGGGGCCGGTGTGAAGGGTGAGTTCGAGAACCGGCTGAAGTCGGTGATTCAAGAGGTGAAATCGTCGCCGGTGCCCGTGATTCTTTTCATCGATGAGGCCCACACGATGATCGGTGCTGGCGGCGCAGCCGGGCAGAACGACGCCGCCAACCTGCTCAAGCCCGCGCTCGCCCGCGGCGAACTCCGCACCGTCGCGGCCACCACCTTCGATGAATACAAGAAATACTTCGAAGGCGATCCCGCCCTGAAGCGCCGCTTCCAGGAAGTCCGCGTCGATGAACCGGATGAAGAGAAGGCTGTGCGCATGTTGCGTGCGGTCGTGGATGTGATGGAGAAGCACCACGCGGTGCGTATTCTCGATGAAGCCGTGGTAGAAGCGGTTCGCCTCGGCATTCGCTATTTGCCCGAACGCCACCTGCCGGACAAGGCCGTGAGCCTGCTCGATACGGCCTCGGCCCGCGTCAAGCTCAGCCAGGGTGCCACGCCGCCGCCGGTGGAGGATGTGATTCGCGAGATCGAGCATCTCGACATCGAGATTAACGCGGTGAACCGCGAGCAATCCGGTTGGGGCGATCACGAGGCCCGCATCGCGGAACTGACGCAGCGCAAGGTTGAGGCCGAGAAAAAGCGCGACGAATTGCAAGAACGACTCACGAAAGAGCGCGATCTCGTCACGGCGATTCGCACGGCACTGACCGAGACAGAGAAGCCCAACGCCGACGCCAAGCACAAGGAAGAACTGACTCGACTGCGGGGCGAACTGGCCCGCCTCCAAGGTGAGAACCCGCTGGTGCTCCCCGTGGTGGACGGTGCCGCCATCACGCAGATCGTCGGCGGCTGGACCGGCATCCCCGTCGGCAAGATGGTTCGCAACGAAATCGAGACGCTCCTGAAACTCAAGGAGAAACTCGGCGAACGCGTCATCGGCCAGTCCCACGCCCTCGATGCCCTCGCCCAGCGCATCCAGATCGCCCGCGCGGACATCAGCGATCCGCGCCGACCCATCGGAGTCTTTCTCCTCGTCGGCCCCTCCGGCGTCGGCAAGACCGAAACCGCCATGGCACTCGCCGACCTCCTTTACGGCGGCGACCGCAACATGGTCGTCGTCCACATGTCCGAGTTCAAGGAAGAGTACAAGGTCTCGCAACTCATCGGTTCACCGCGCGGCTACGAAGGCTCCGGCGAAGGCGGCGTGCTCACCGAGGCCGTTCGCCGCCGACCTTATTCCATCGTGCTTCTCGATGAAGTCGAGAAGGCCCATCCCAGCGTGAACGAAATCTTCTACCAGGTGTTCGACAAGGGCGTCCTCAACGATTCGCGCGGCATCGAGGTGAACTTCAAGAACACCATCATCCTGCTCACATCGAACGTCGGCCTGCAGACCATCACCAATGCCTGTGCCGACCCGGATACAGCACCGAACCCGGAAGGGCTCGCCGAGATGATCCGCAAGGATTTGCTCCAGACCTTCAAGCCCGCCCTGCTCGGCCGCATGAACGTGGTGCCCTATTATCCGCTGTCGGACACGGTGATTCGCAAGATCATCGAGATGCAACTGGCGAAGATCGGCAGTCGGCTGAAGGAGAACCACAAGGCGGTGTTCAGCTACGATCCGAAGGTGATCGAGGCCGTGGCCGCCCGTTGCAAGGAAGTCGAGAGTGGAGCCCGCAACGTGGATAGCATCATTAATAAGACGCTTCTTCCATCGATTGCATCCGAGGTGCTGGCCCGGCAGGCGGAAGGTCGGGCCGTTTCGAAGGTGCAAATTGGTGTTGGGGACGCCGGGCAATTTACTTACACAATCGATTGAAGCCGCAACCTGGGGCACGCCGATAAATCCGGCAATACCGATGCGACGAGCCGGACCCGTGGACAAGGAGCGTCCCCATGCGGCAGCTTGTAATTTTGGCTTGCTTCTCTGTGGTTCTGGGGGCAAGCACCACCCAGGCCCAAAATGTCGCCCCACTCTGGGGCTACCGACCTTGCCCACCGGCAGTGGTGCAACCCGGTTGTCAACCGTGCCAGCCTGGCTCGCCCTACTATCCGCCCGGCACGGTGCCCACCATTCCGCATGATCCGTCCATGCCGCCCACCATTCCGAATACCGATCCCACAACGCCGCAGGTGAACCCGCAACCGGACGCCGCGCCGCAGGTGAGCGATCCCTTCGCGCAGCCCACCGAGGCCGGCGGCCAGTCATCGCGAACCTTTAACATGAATTTCGATGGCGACTTCGGCGGTGTCTTCTACACCCGCACCGTTGTCACCACCACTACCGTTCCCCGTGTCGTCGGCTTCACCGATCGCGTGGTGGGAACGACTCAGACCGTGACAGTCGATCAAATGGGGAACAAGATCGTTACGAACACGCCGATCGTGGTGCAGGACCCCATCATCGTCGAGGAGCAGGTGCAACAGCGGCAGGTGTACCGCAACATTCTCGCCACTCGGTATCAGGGCATCATGGTGACCGATAACGATAACCCTCGCCCCACGGACCGTGTCTACTTCGGCTACAACTTCTATTCGGACGCCGGCACCTCGCTGAACCCGGGGCTCGGCAACACCGATGTGCAGCGCCAGATGGTCGGCTTTGAAAAGACCTTCCTGAACGGCGATGCCTCGTTCGGCATGCGGCTCCCGTTCGTCCAGCAGTACGGCCCGGGTGTGGACAGCAACAACGTCGGCGACCTGACGCTGCTTGGCAAGTATGCCTGGGTGAACAACCGCACCACGGGCGATGTCGTCTCCACTGGTTTCGCGCTCACCACACCTACAGGCGGCGGCGGAGCCCTGTTGCTCGATGGCGTCGAGGCTCCACACTCCTGGCTCTTCCAGCCCTGGGCCGGCTTCATCAAGGTGATGGATCGGGCCTACTTCATGGGAATCTCGAACCTGGTGGTGCCCAGCAGCAGTCTCGACCCCACACTCTGGGGCAACAGCCTCGCGGTTGGGTACTGGTGCTATCGCAATTCGGGCGACCGCATTCTCACCGGCATTGTGCCGGCCGCGGAAATGCACGTGCGCACGCCATTGAACCACCGCGACATCAACGACCTCGTCTATCTTCAGGATCAGGTCAATGTCACCGGCACGGTCCACTTCCGCATGAAGCGCGGCATCCTCAGTCCGGCCGTGGCCGTGCCGCTGGTTGGCCCTCGCCCCTTCCAGGTTGAAGCCATGTGCTATGCCAACCTGGTATTCTGAGCCCACATCGCGGGATGTGAACGGGAAATGACAGAGCCGGGCGCGATTCGCAATCGCGCCCGGCTTTTTTGTCTTCGTCGCGGATCACTTGCCCCTCTGCACAATCGCACGGTAGACTACACCTCACCTGCCCCATCCGCACTTCGGAGTTGCGCTGCCATGATTCGCCAACGGTTTTGCTTTTGCATGGTCTGTGCGGTCGCGGCCGCGATTGCGTATCTGCTCCTGTTCGCCGACCCGCAACGGGCCTCCGCACAACCGTCCGGCAAGCCGGTGTCGTTCATCAACGACGTGGCCCCCATCTTCAAGGAGAACTGCTTCGCCTGCCACGATGCGAAGAAGAAGTCCGGCAAGTACGACATGACGACGTACGAAAAGCTGATGGAAGGCGGCTCCAACGGCGAGCAGGTCATCCCGGGCAAGCTCGGCGAGAGCGAACTCCACACGCTGATGGTGACGACGGAGCAACGCCGCATGCCGCCCCGCGACAAGGGCGAGGCTGTGCCGAAGGAGAAGGCTGCCATCGTGGCCGAGTGGATCAAGCAGGGGGCGAAGCTCGACGCGGGGCTGGATGCGAAGGCGGATATCGTGAAGGAACTGCGAGTGCGCTGGAAGCCGCCGGTGCCGCCCAAGGCCTATCCGTTCCCCACCATTGTGAACGCCCTGGCCTTCACCCCCGATAACAAGCAACTGGTGGTCGGCGGACATCACGAACTGACCGTGTGGGACGCCGCCTCCGGCAAACTGATCAAGCGAATCTACACGCGAGCGGAACGAGCCTACGGCATGGTCTTCCTCCCCGATGGCAAGCTGGCCGTGGCCGGTGGCCGACCTGGCCAGGAAGGCGACGTCCGCATCTACGACATCAACGCCAAGGGCAAGACCGAGGACGGCGTCGAGATTCTTGACGGTGTGAATGATTCGAAGGTCATGCTCAAGAACCTGCTCGAATCCGAGGACTCAATCCTCTGCATCGCCGCCTCGCCGGACGGCAAGACGCTCGCGGCCGGTGGATGCGACCGGAGCGTGCGTGTGTGGGATCTTGCGGGCGGCATCGAGAAGGCCAAGCTCGAACAGACGGTCGAGAACCACGCCGACTGGGTTCTGGGCTGTGCCCTGAGCGGCGACGGCAAATACCTCGTGACCGCGGGCCGTGACAAGACCGCCAAGGTCTGGGACTTGAAGGCCAAGGAATCGATCGTCACCTTCCCCGAACACCAGAACATCGTCTATGGCGTGGCCGTCAAGACCGATGGTTCCGCGGGGTTCTCGGTCGGTGCCGACAACCAGATTCGCACCTGGAAGCCGAGCGGCGAAGGCAAACAGGTGAAGAACGCCGGCGGCCACAATGGCGAAGTGTTCAAGGTCGTCTTCAACCCCAAGCAGACGCAACTGGCCACATCGAGTGCAGACAAGACTGTGCGACTCTGGGACGATAATGGCCTCAAGGCCGGCCCGGTGCTCGCGGGCCTCACCGACTACGTCTATGCCGTGACATACAGTCCCAATGGGGAGTTCATTGCCGCCGGATCTTACGACGGTAACGTTGCCATCTGGAACGCCGCGGATGGCAAGATCGTGAAAACGTTCAACGCCAGCCCCGGCTACGTGGCAAAGCCTGCGGAAACTCCGAAGAAGTAATTCGTGGAGCCGCGACCCGAAGTCTGCGGAGGGGAGCGCGACACTCGAACTGAGGCACCCATGAACCTGGAGCCTGTCGATCCCACTCTTCGGCCGCGGCTTCGCGCCAGCCTCAGCGCTGAAGCCGCCAACGATCGAGTCCGGATTGCCGACCGCATGCACATCGGCGGCACCATCGAGGTGTCGCCGTTTGGCTTCGAAGTGCTTCGCCACTTCGATGGCGATCACACATTGCAACAGGTTCAGCTGAAGCTGCTGGAAGCGACCGGCGGGCAACTCGTGCCGCTCACGTCGATCGCCGAACTGGCCGCGGGCCTGGATGAGGCGCTGCTCCTGGATTCGCCACGATTTCGCGAGCAAATCGGCGGACCTGTTCGCAAGCCCTCCTGCATCGGCTGCTACCCCGCAGACGCACCCAGCATTCGCACAGAACTCACGAAGCTGTTCACGGCCCCCGGCGGCCCTGGCCTGCCCGAGGCAACGCGCGAACCGCGGCCCGGTGTGCTGCGTGCCGCACTGCTCCCCCACATGGACTATGGCCGCGGCAACATCACCTACGGCTGGGGCTTCAAGGAACTCATCGAACAGACGGACGCCACGGTCTTCGTCATCATCGGCACTTCACACTACTCCGGCCATCGCTTCACGCTGACACGCCAGCACTTCGAGACGCCGCTCGGCCTCGCCCACACGAATCAGGAATACATCGACCGCATCGTCGCGTCCTACGGTGAGGGTCTGTTCGACGATCCCTGTGCGCACATACCCGAGCACTCCATCGAGCTAGAAGTGCTGCTTTTACAGTTCCTGTTGGAAGGCAAACGCAACTTCACCATCGTGCCCCTGCTCACAGGTTCGTACTTCGACTGCATCGAGGAAGGCACCACACCAGCCGAACAGCCCGAGATCACGCGAATGGCGAAAGCCCTGCGCGAAGCGGAAGAAGGTTGTGCCGAACGCGTCTGTTATCTCATCAGTGGCGATCTTGCCCATATCGGCCCGAAGTTTGGCGACGAACAGAAGGCCGCAGGCCCCTGGCTGGCCGAGAGCCGGGTGAAAGATGATGCCATCTGTGCGGACCTGGAAAAGGCAGATCCCACGGCATACTTCCTCACCATCGCGGCGGAAAGCGATGCACGCCGCATCTGTGGCTTGCCGCCCACATGGCTCACGCTCGAAACGATTCGGCCGCGTTCGGGCAAGGTGCTCCATTACCAGCAATTCATTGATCCGCAGGGGCACGAGAGCGTGAGCTTCGCCGCCGCCGCGTTCTACGCATGAGCGACATCGAGAACCTTCGCATCGCCTGGACCGCCTTCCAGCGACACGCCTGCTTTGGCACCCTGCACACGGGCCGATATCATTTGCCCTATTTCACCTGGGGCAACGGCCCGCCACTCGTCTTTATCCACGGCATGGCCGATGCCGCCCGCTCCTTCATCATGGTGATGCATCGGCTCGTCGATTGCTTCACCTGCATCGGCTACGACCTGCCCAATGGCATCACGGATGGTGCACGCTTCGCCCCGTACCGCCACCGTGAATACGTTGCCGATGTGCTCACACTTCTCGATCATCTCGGGCACAAGCAGGTCCGTGTGGTGGGCTCATCATTCGGCTCCACCATTGCGATCGCTGCACTGGCGGCACACCCGGAGCGGTTTACCCGGGGCATCCTCCAGGGCGGCTTTGCCCGTCGACCGCTTATGTCCTGGCAACGCCGGCTGTGCCAGATGGCGCGTTACTGGCCGGGTTGGTTCGGCAGCTGGCCCGGCATTTATGGCGAAGTGATGGCCCGCGTCGAACGTCCTACACGCGAATTGCTCTCTCCTGAAATGAACCGCTGGTTCTTGAAGTGCGGGGGCCGCACTCCGCTCCGGGCCGCTGCACTGCGAACACTCACCATCGGCACCACGGATTTGCGTGGGCTGTTGCCGGGAATTCGCACGCCGATCCTGTTGGTTGGCGGCGATCGCGATCCACTCGTTTCTCGTTCGCGGGAAGCGGAACTGGAAGCGGGACTGCCCGATGTGCGTCGGGTCGAATTTGCACCCTGTGGGCATTATCCGCATTTCACACACCCCGCCGCCCTGGCCGAAGAAATATCGCGTTTTTGCACCCCTTGAAAGTCGGCGGCCAGCCACAATAATTCACTGAACACTGCTGGAGTGGTGGAATTGGCAGACACGCCAGTTTGAGGGACTGGTGCCCGAAAGGGCGTGCAGGTTCAAGTCCTGTCTCCAGCACACAAGAAACCTCTGGGAAACCAGGGGTTTCTTCGTTTATCCTCGCGTGATTGCCAGGCCAAGATGGCACTTCAGGATTCACTGACCCGACCGGCATCGTTGCCCGTTTTTAGGCAAGAAGAGCAAATCACCGCACTTTCTTCACGGTTCTCCACTTGCTCTGAGCGTGGTCCGTGCCCACAATACCCCTGTCACTCACGGGCCACGATCGCACCGGCCACCCGGCCGGTGTTCGCACATACGAGGCCGTGACTGGCGGCGACCCCTCCGGAGTCGGCCTGCTGTTCATCAGCAGCACGGCCGATCACACGCTCTGACCCGACTGGTCGGCAGCGGACGGCGGTTCGCCCTGCAGCGGAAACTCGTTCCGTCGCCGGGCGGAACAGTCTTCCGGTCCGCCGCCCGAGGTCGGCGCTTCTCTCGTGACACCCGCCGATCCAACCACGCACACTCCGGACACGGGAAGAACCTCCCCGCCGTTCGCAGTCTTCGGGAGTCGGCATCATGGCGAAGAAAGATCTCGGCAAGGAACTCCTCGCAATCGTCGACAAGATGCACGAGGAGAAGAAGATCGCTCGCGAAGTGATTTTTCACGGCATCGAGTCCGCCATCCAGCTCGCTGCCGAGCGCCATTTCGGCGTCGAGGAAGGCGTCCTGGTTCAGATCGATCAATCGACCGGGCACATCGTCGCCCGCCACGGCGAAACCGAACTCGATCCCGAGACACTCGGCCGCATCTCGGCCCAGTCCGCCAAGCAGGTGATGATCCAGAAGATTCGTGAGGCGGAATCCGACACGGTCTTCAATGAATACGCTGGCAAGAAAGGCGAACTCGTCGTCGGCACAGTCACGCGCGTCGATTCCGGCACCGCCATCCTTTCACTTGGTAAAAGTGAAGCGTTGTTGCCCCGGAGCGAACAAATCCCTGGCGAAAGCCACCACGTCGGCGAGCGGGTGAAGGCCGTGATTCTTGAAGTCCGCAAGCAGGGGCACCGCGTCAAGATTGTGCTTTCACGCTGCCATCCGGATTTCGTCAAGTCGCTCTTCGAGGAAGAAATTCCCGAGATCGAAGAACGGATTATCGACATTCGCGCAGTGGCCCGGGAAGCGGGCTACCGTTCGAAAGTCGCCGTCACCAGCATCGACTTGAAGGTGGATGCCGTGGGTGCCTGCGTCGGTGTTCGCGGCAGCCGCATCAAGAATGTGATCGAGGAGTTAAACGGCGAGCGCATCGATATCGTTCGCTGGAACGACGCCCTGCAAGTGCTCATCCCGAACGCGTTGCAACCGGCCCAGATCTCGGACGTTTTCACTTACCCACGGCTCGGTCGTGCCATCGTGCTGGTGACGGACGATCAGCTCTCGCTGGCAATCGGCCGGCGCGGGCAAAATGTCCGCCTCGCGTCGAAGTTGGTGGGGCAGGACATCGAGATCATGACTCACGATGAGCTTGCCGAGAGCCTGGACCGTGCCGAACGTTGGTTCGGCCAGTTGCCACACGTCGCCGATCACCCCGAACTCATCGGTCAGATGATTGAGGAAGGCTTCCTCTCGTATAATGACTTGACAATGATCGACGCCAAGGGGCTCGCCGAGTTCGTCTCGCTCAATGAGGACGAGGCGGACGAAGTGGTGATGTACGCCGAGGAATACGCGGACGTGATGGAGTCCAGCGTCGACGAAGAACGCCGGCAAGCGGAAGAGGCAGCCGTGGTGGCCGAGGCAGAGGCCCGGGCCGCGGCCGAAGCGGAAGCCGCGGCACAACCGGAACCAGACGAAGGCGAAAGCAGCGAGTCGGTGAGTGAAGAATCTGGCGAAGCCGACGCCCCCAACGCGGAATCGAACGAAGGTGAGACCACTGAGGCCGCGGGTGAAGAATCTGCCGCGGAATCACCAACAGAACCGGCTGCAGCCACGAGCGAAACGGAGTCCGAATCCACAGTCGATGAACCCGAAACCGTGGAACCAAAAACGGAAGCATAGAACCAACAACAACCCGAAAACGCACGCCGAAGCACGCTCGCAGTGCTTCGGAGAGTGCCGCTTTCTTGCTCAGTTCGGTGGACTCCCCTTTTCAAGACGTCCATCCGGATTAGAATAAAACCTATTCGGGGCGAAATCGACCGTTCCGGCACACTCTCCGCGACCGGCTCGCGGAGGCTTCGGGGGCGCTCGGAGCATCCCCACAGGAGTTGCGCTTGCAGCAGAATTCCACGACCAAAGAGAAAGACAAAAAAGTCCGGTTGTTCGAACTCGCCAAGGAGCTGAACCTGGCGAGCAAGGAACTGGTGGCCTTTGCGCAGGAGCTTGGCTTCTCGGGTTTGAAGAACCAGCTGAATTCGCTGGAACCTGAGCAAGTCGACGCGCTGAAGGAACGTGTGAAGAAGGGGCCCAAAGCCGGAGCCGCTCCTGTTCGCACAACTGCTGGGCCGCCCAAATCGGTCATCCCACCCGTGACAGCAGCTCGCGTGCAAACTCTGCCCAAGGTCGTGGCCAAGCCGCCGGTCAAACCTACTGGAACCACACCGGCTCCTGCCGAGGCACCGCGGCCCCTCAAGCCGGAAGTCGAGAAACCGACGGCGGCGGAACCTGTTGCCGTCGTGCCACCGGTCGCCGAGACACCCCCGGAAGTTGTAGCCGAGTCGCCAGCCATCGAACCAACGGTCGCACCACCGCCCGTTGCGCCTCCCGCGCCACCGCGAAACTTTATTCCACCCGTCGCCGGTGGGGGAATTCGCAATCTCAACAGCGGCAACCGCCCAGCCACGGCTGCTCGCCCTCCCGCAGCACCCGCTGCCAAGCCGGTTGTGCCACCACCCCCAGCGCCTCCCGTGGCCGCGAGTCCCGAGCCGAAAGAGCCCGAGAAGCCGACCGAAGTCACGCCAACGCCGGCAGCCTCGGCTGAGCCGCCGCGTCCCCCGGTCCCTCCCACACCTCCATCTTCCGCAACCAGCGGCGGCTTCATTCCAGCAGCGGTTCCCACGGCCCCTCGTCCGAACTTTCTGAACCGCCCGCCACAGGTGCCGCCGCCTCG
>JBGSZR010000261.1:0-7776 GCA_041750275.1 Gemmataceae bacterium | reverse complement strand
TCGAAGGCTTGATGCGCAGCCGACGGGGACCGAAGAAACCACCCGCGCAGAAGCCCGTGTACGACAAGAAGCACAAACATTACTCAACGGCCCGATTGCTACAAGAGTTGCATCAAAAGAGCTGATGTTGAGAGGGCTGGTACTCAGGGGTCAACACCGGCGTGCCGGGCACGGCCGCCAGCCCCTCGGATATGCAAACAACCCTTGTTTTCGTGCATTCCATGCACGCCGTGCCCCGGCGAGAGCGCTACGGCATCAGGAAGCGAAGCGGCACGGCGTCGCTTCCTGACAATCCCGTTCCACAGTCTGTTGCCGATAACTCGTTGGGTGCAACCAATTTATCTGGGGGTGGCACGAGGACGATTGCGGCGGCTTGCTGGGTCGTTCATTCCGCACTCCACATTCCGAATTCCGCACTGCAGAACCAGGTTCCTCCGGTGAAATTCTGTATCCCCAGAGAATTCGAATACACCCTACTCGTTTCGGGCTGTATCACCTGCGAAGCGATTTCGTATCACATCAGTTGGTGTGGGCGCATCCCGAGGTGCGTGTTTCTTGTAAAGGTGCTCGCCATGAAAATGGGGCTTGTGGGATTTGCCGGGTCGGGGAAGAGCACCGTGTTCGAGTGGCTCACAGGCGAATCACCGGATCCGTCCAAGATTCAGCAGGGGCAATCGGCGATGGCCGACGTGCCCGACGAGCGGCTCGCCCAGATCGCCGCCGTGCTCAAGCCCAAGAAAACGACCTACACCAAGGTCGCCGTGCTGGACACGCCCGGCCTGCTCACCGACGATCGCAAGGACAACCCGCGCCGGCTCGGCGTGCTCCGCGAAGCCAATGGCATCGTGATCGTCATCGATGGCTTCACCCGCTCGGACTTCGCCAGCCAGCTGGAGAAGTTCCGCGAGGAGTTGCTCTTTGCCGATCTCGAAATCGTGGGCAACCGCATCCCGAAACTCGAACAGCAGATGAAGAAGGCCAAACCCGCCAAAGAACGCGAGGCGGACGAGGCGGAGCTTGCGCTCCTCAACCGCATCGTCGCCGCGTTCGAGGCGGGCCAACCCGCATCGGCCCAGGGGTTGACGCCCGATGAGGAGAAGGCGGTGCGCAGCTTCCAGTTGCTCACGCTCAAGCCGGAGATTGTCTTCGTGAACCGCGGCGATGCCGGGCCCAATGATGCCCTTCCCGCGGATCTTGTTGCCCTCGCCCCGACCGCCGTGCAGGCTCCGGTCAAGCTGGAGATGGAACTGGTTGCGCTCAGCGATGAGGATCGCCAGATGTTCATGGCGGATCTCGACCTCGCCGAGTTCAAACGCGATGCCACCATTCGCGCAATGTTTTATGGTGTGGGCCGCGAGGCGTTTTTCACCGTGGGTGAAGACGAATGCCGAACGTGGTCGATTCCGAAGGGATGCGAGGCGGTTGAGGCCGCGGGCTGCATTCACAAGGATCTGAGCGAGAAGTTCGTGCGGGCGAATGTGATCAGCTTCAACGACTTCGTGGCCTGCGGCTATTCCGAAAAGGAAGCCAAGACGAAAGGCCTCAATCGCACCGAAGGCAAGACATATTTGGTGAAGGACGCGGACATCATGCACATTCTGGCCAGCAGCTAACGCGTCCGACGCACCGGCTTGGCACCACGTTTGCACCCTGTGGGGAATGTTCGACACGTCACTCCTGTTGAACTCCCACATGATGCCATACCGGAGAATGCCATGCCGCGCACCCGCCGATCCTTTCGACCCATCGCCCTTGTCTCACTGATGGCCGGCTGTGTCATGGCCGTGGGTCTGTCACTCGCTCAGCCTCCAGCCCCGCCGAAGGCCAAGAACGATGACAAGTCGTACATGCCTGTGGTGATCGCCAAGGACTTCGAAACGATTCACAAGGAAGATGCAGCCCAGAAGGACGAGGTGCTGCAACAACAGAAGAAACTTCTCGAACAACGCTACGATCTGCGTGATGAGCCGGCGGAGATCAAGGCGTCCGGCGGTCGCAAGGCCGTGCAAGCTGGCGTTCGCGTCAAGCTTCCGATGGGCACAACCTGGCAGCAACTGGCCGAGATGACGCCCGAAGACATCAAGGCCAAGAACCTCTTTCCCATGGGCTTCCGCCCGCTGCCACACGTCAAGCACATGGTCGGCGGCATGGTCTTCCCCGAGGACCAGATCAAGGCGATTCGCGACCTGGAGAAACGCGACCTCGAACGATTCGATGTGGCCTTCGACCTGCCCGCTCACCTCACACCGGAGTTCCCACCACCCATCTTCCTGACCACCCGTCCGGACCTCGGCGATGTATCACAAGGGCAGGTACTTTCCACCAAGAACTACTACAAGTTACTGCACGGCATCCTCACACCGGTGCAACTCGAAGGCATGCGCCTGCTGCTGACACCGTTCCCCCAACAGCAGTTCAATCAAACCGAAGACCGCAAGGTGCTCGAAGCCAGCCTCGGAGTCACCTGCCTGGATTGCCACGTCAACGGCCACACCAATGCCGCCTTCCACGAAAACCCGGACACCCGCCCACAGCAGAGCCGGTTCCGACTCGATACGGTGAGCCTGCGCGGCATGTACAACCAGCAGATCCACGGATCCAAGCGGAGTCTGCGTTCGGTGGAGGACTTCACCGAATTTGAGCAACGCACTGCCTATTTCGATGGAGACCACGTCACCGCGGCCAAGAAGGGCGTTCACCTGCCGGATCGGAGTTCGCAAGTTTCCATGATGGCCCAGATGCAGAACATATTTGACTTCCCACCTGCACCCAAACTCGATGCGTTCGGCCGACTCAAGCCGGGCAAGGCGAGCAAGGAAGAACTCGCGGGCCAGGAGCTCTTCTTCGGCAAAGCCCGCTGTGCCGAGTGCCACCCGGCACCGTTCTATCTCGATAACAAAATGCACGACCTGCATCTAGAACAGTTCTACAAGACAGAAGTGATTGCGGGACAGCGTAACATCCCGGATGGGCCGATCAAAACCTTCACTCTGCGCGGCATCAAGGATTCACCTCCGTACCACCACGATGGGCGTCTGCTCACACTGGACGATACGGTCGAGTTCTACAACCTCGTGCTGAGCCTGAAACTGACCGACGACGAGAAACAGGCACTGGTTGCCTTCCTGCGCTGCCTGTGATTCAGCGAATGATTATCGAGAGGCGAGCGGCGGTGTCCGCTCGCCTCTCATGCGTTCTCACCTACATAAGGATTCGTGTGCTTCTCGTGGCCGATCGTGGTGGTGGGGCCGTGACCGGGGTAGAAGACGGTGTCCGGTGGCAGCGGCCAGAGTTTCGCTTCGATGCCGGCTCGGAGCACCTCGAAGCTGCCGCCGGGGAAGTCCGTGCGGCCCACGCTGCCGCGGAAAAGCACATCGCCGCCGAGCACGAGCATCGGTGCGTGGTCTCGAATCAAATAAACGACATGACCTGCGGAATGCCCCGGGATCGAGAGCACTTCCAGTTCGATGCCCGCCACCGTAAGCTTCTCACCATCCTCCACGAGCCGATCCGCGGCCGGGCTCACCACGGGCGTGCCGAAGAACGCGCTCATGTTCACCACCGCCGAAGTGAGCATCTCGGCGTCGCCCTTGCCCACAATGATGGGGGCCAGTGGGAAATGCTGCTTTAAATCGGCATTGCCGGCGATGTGATCGACGTGGCCATGTGTACACACGATGGCCGTGAGCGTGAGCCCGCGCTCGCTCAGGAAATCGCGAATGGCATCCGGTTCAAACCCGGGGTCGATGACGAACGCCTCGAGGCTGCCGTCGAGCCACACGACATAGGAATTCTCGGCGAACGGCTCGGACACAACGGTGTGAATCTGGATTGGCATGCGAGTTATCTTAGCGAACGCAAAGCATCCGTGTGATGCCCGTGCTCTGCTGGCTTCGAGCCCGCACTCCGCTGTCCGATCTCCGCACTCCAGAACGGCCAACCTTTCATGGAATACTGGACTTCCGCGAGAGTCGGTTGGGTGTATCCGTCTTCTCTGGGGATATTGAATTCCTCCGCAGGAACCTGGTTGTGCAGTGTGGAATTCGGAATGCGGAATGAAAGACCCAGCAAACCGCCGCAAAAGTCCTCGTGCCACCCCCAGATCAATTGGTTGCATCCGAGTCGGTTGAACCCCGTTAACTTGCTCTTCCCCCAGTCTGCCGGGCTCGGTATGAGCCGCGTAAGTCTCCGGGGCTCCACAAGCCGACGAGCGGGAGGGCAGTATGACTCGGTTATTAATGGGCGGCGGAATCGCAACACTCGTGGCCGTGAGCACGATCTGGGCGGAGCCACCGGTGGTCCGGAAAGATACCCCACCGGCGACGCAGCCGGATCCCGTGAAGCAGGCCGATCCGCTCGGTGCCATGCTTCTCGATGCAAGAGGGGCGTACGGCAAGGTCCGAGACTATACTTGCACGTTCACCCGCCAGCAACGCGTGAATGGCCTTGTCGGAGCCGAGCAGGTCGCCGAGATGAAGGTGCGGGTGAACCCCGCTTCCGTCTATCTGCGCTTCGCCCGCCCGGAAGCCACTGCGGGGCTGGAGATGTGCTACGTGTCGACGCGGGCGGATGGCAAGTTGCGCATGCGTGCTGCCGGGGCGAAGGGGCAGAACGGCTTCCAGACGCTGGCGACAGACGACTCGAAGGTGAAGGCGGAGTTCCCCCGGCCCGCGAAGGAACTCGGTATCGGGCCAATGCTGGACCTGCTGACCGGCGTGGTGGCTCGTGAGAAGGGGCTGAATAATCCGATCGAGGTCTTTACCACGGACTACCAGTTCGCGGGCCGGAATGTGATGCGATACGACATCTTCACCCGCCGCCCGCACTCCCACCGCTATGCGTATCGCACGATCGTGTATGTGGACAAGGACACACGCTTGCCGGTGCGTATCGAATCGTATGACGCACCCAAGCCCGGCCTGACACAGGGTGAGTTGATCGAGGCGTTCAGCTACTCCGACCTGAAGCTCAACGTCGGCCTCGGGGCAAGCGCGTTCGAGTATTGATCGGGGCGACCGGGAGGAGCATCGTGTGCGGTTGCAACCTGGGCGGCAATCCTCGGGCCGGCACCGAGCGTGCTGGCTCGCTTCTGGTTGCCCTGTGGTCCAGCAACACTCTTCGCTTCACCAGTGCATGACGTAGCCGCCGTCGACGTTGATGGTTTGGCCAGTGATGTTGGCGGCACGGGCCGAAGCGAGGAAGACGGCCATCGCGGCGATGTCCTGGGGTGTTTGCCAGCGGCCCAGCGGCACCAGTTTGGCGATCTTCTCCGCGGCCCACTCCTCATATTCCTGCGGTGTGCCGGGTTGCCGGTCCGCCCACGCTTGCCACACCGAACGGTTCAACGGCGTCTTCACCATGCCGGGGTTCAGGCAGTTCACACGCACACCGAACGGGGCCAAATCCTTCGCAGCACACTGGCTAAAGTTGATCAGCCCGGCCTTCGAAGCGCTATACGGTGGATCGGTCTGCGAGCCGATCTGACCGGCCACGGAAGCGAGGAAGAGCATGGTGCCGCTGCGTTGCTCGGCGAGACCCGGAGCGAAAGCGTGGGCCACATTCGCCGCGCCGATCAGGTTCACATTCAGCACACGCGACCAGTCCGCGGGCTCGAGTTGCCAGAACGGGAAGCCGAATTTGCCCGAGCCGATACCGGCCGCGAAGACGAGGTGATCGACCCGCCCGAACAGGAATCGCACATCCTCGGCCGCGGTTTTCAATGCCGAATAATCGGTGACATCCGCAACGTAGCCGCGGGCCTCGCCAGCAAGTGCCGTGGCGGCGGCGTGCACATCCGCCGAGACATCGAGGAGTGCGACTTTCGCACCTTCTGCTCCAAAGGCCGTCGCGATCGCGTGCCCGAGCCCACGGGCACCACCGACGACCACGGTCACCTGCCCGGTCAGTTCCAGATTCATGTTTGTCTCTCGAGGCCCGAGGTGTGTCACAGCCCGCGGGCGTGCGCCACGGCCACCGATTGCAGTGCCACATTCAAAAGGATCGTGGCGCCGCCGACGGAGTAGGCCGTGAGTGACGCCCAGACCCAGGAATACTTCCGATAGCCCTGCAGCAGATACTCAGCCTTCGCACCTTCCTCGATGAGCGTGCGTAGGCTATCGCCGGGCGCAGCTTTTGCAAAGGCCTCGGGCACATCCGGGAAGAAGACCACGCGACCGTGCCGGGCGATGAGTTGCGGATGCCGCGTGTCTGGCAACACCGCGGCGAGTTCGCGCAGACCATGCAAGGCGCGAATGACAGTGTCCGGTTGCACGTGATTCTCGGTGATCGCTCCGCGCCACAGTGCCTCGGCCAATCCTTCTGCTGTCGTTTCACGAATCAACGGCGGGGCGAATAGCTGGTACACCAGTTGGCCAAGTACCACGAACACAGATGCCGCAAAGGCCAGTGCCCAGGCCCACGGCAGCCAGAGCGTATCAGCACGCTCACGCAATAGGGCCGCACGGCGACGATCCTCCGCGGCCTTCGCGCGATGCTCTTCCGCTCGATCAATGAGCCGGTCCGGTGTCTCAGGTGGTTGCAGGGCATCACGCAGGCCCAACAGTGCCAGGCGAATGTCTTTCGCGGTGGTTGCCCCGGCGAGTTTTTTCTCCAGATCCTCGATACGCAGGAGCAAGTCCGCTTGACCGCCGAAGCCATGCCGCATGTCACGGGTGAGGGAATCGAGTCGCTGCTGCCGGGCGGCCGGGGTAGCCTCCGCGTCCAGCGACTTCAGGTTATCGTCCAGAGCCGCGAGGGCGACCGCGCGACGGACCTCCATTTCGGCCTGCATTTCAAGTTCCGTGGCTCGAGCCTCTGCGTGCTGGTAACGCATCTCGAACCAGAGTCGCACGTCCGGCCACACGGCCGCGAGCGCAGGAACAAGCACCAGCATCAGGTACGAAGCCCGGGTGAGAATCTGCAAGTTGCCGGCGGCTCGCACCATACGCCAGTTCACGGCAAGCCGAACCCGTGCCCATACTCGCCACCAGCGTCGCCCGGAGAGCCAGCGCTTTGAGGTGAGTTCCACGTCGCTGAAGTCCGTCCGTTCGGCGCTGGCCCGGTGAAGCGAAGTGCGGTTGAGATTGGCCGAATCGAGGAAGACACCGCTTAACGAGGATTCTTCAAGATTCGCCCCGGAAAGGTTGGCCCGCGTGAGCACCACGTTCGTGAGTTGAGCCCCGGAGAGATTCGCCCCGGCGAGGTTGGCCCGCGTGAGATTCACATCCTTGAAGATAGCCCCTGTAAGGTTCACACCCGAAAAGTCGACACCGCTGAGGTTCACACTGTCGTAATCGATCCCCCACAGCAGCGGGACTTCGCCACCCGCCTCGCGATATTGATTCCAGGTCTTCACCCCGGCACTACCGGTGCGAAGCAGTTCCAGCGCCGCTTCACGCGTCAAGGGGTCCGGGGGTGGCATGGTGGGCGATTTCATGGATCAGGCACGTTCGGTATCGCAGCCAATATTGTAGTCGCTTCCCCTTCGACGCGGTTTCCGCCGAGATGATTGTACTCGGCCGCGTGAGATTCGAGGCGAAGCTGGACCTTCATCACCGAGCAACATGAGGATGCCCCGCTCGACCAATAAAATAAGCCCCGTGACGGCTGTCACGGGGCTTTCGTCTGTCAACGACAATCAATCACTGAGGTTGGCGAGGTAGTCTTCGTACTTCTTCTTCGCGGTGAACTCGCTGGTCATCAACTGCTTCTGCTTTGTTGTCAGGGTGTCGATTTCCTTCTCCTGATCGGAGAGCTTCTTCAGATAGACACCGTATA
>JBGSZR010000260.1:0-21056 GCA_041750275.1 Gemmataceae bacterium | reverse complement strand
GCCGGGCGATCACCCAGCCGAGTGCCAGCAACCCAAGCGCCACGCCACAGGCGTGCAGCGTGCGCGGATCAAGCAGATGCAGTGTGGTCGTGGCCCACCAGTCTTGCTGTGCTGCCCAGCCCAGCCCACACAACGCGGCGGCCATTGCCAGCGCACACTGCCCGGCGGAGAAGCCAGCGGGCTCGCTCCACTTCCACACCATTGCAAACCAGAGAACGGCCAGCCACAGGGCGAAGCCGGCCCAGAGGAACACCTGACCTTCCGCCGGGAGAAAGAGCAGCAGTGCCGCACAGCACGAGGTGAAACGAGCCAGTTGCCGCAATGGATCGGCGAAGAGTCGGGCATAGCTTCGGCGGCGATTGAACGCGAGTGCCACTGCGATCGAGAGTGTGGCATGGACCAGCAAGGCGAGCAACATTGAGGTGAAGAGCGGCCGGAGGTTCAAGCCGTAGTAGCTGAGGTGAAGCAACCCGACGAGTGCAAGGCCAGAACCGATCTGAGTGAGGAATGGCTTCGCAAAAACGCGAGACAGCAGCAGTGCCGTGGGCGCGAGAATCAGGAACGGAGTACTCAGCAACGGCTCAGCGGGGAAGGTCTCCGTCGTCAGCGCGAAAGCGATGGCCAGCAGACTCGACCCGACAGCCACATCGCGGCAGGCGATGCGCAGTTGTCGGAAGACGACAGCCGATGCACCCGGACGTGCGGCTCGGGGTGTGAAGGCCAGTGCGATGGCCGCCAGCAGAAACGCCTCGAGCGCCAGCACCGCACCCCAGGTCGTTCGCGCCGCACCCTCCGTGGCCCACAGACCCCACAGCGTTGCAGCGAGTAGGAGCCATACCCCCACGTGTGCGATTGCACGCTGCTTCCAGCGCACATTCGCTGCCAGCAACCCGACCGCAACTGCAAGGTACGCACCGAGCGCGAACCACGGTTCCTCCGGCCCGTGCCCGGTCACGATGAGAAGTCCGAGCGCACCCGCGACGAGACCACCGATCGCATAGGCAATGGCGTGTGCGCGCTGGGCACAGCGCACAATCGCTTCGGCGATCACGGTGAGAAGAAGCGCAAACGCCACGAGCACGAGACCGCTGAGAGGCATCACAAGCACGTGCCGGAGCCAATCGGCTGCAGGCCAGTTCACGCTATTCTGCCAGTGCCCTACGAATCCGTGAACGCCGAGCACACAGGCCAGGCCGAGTGCAGGCAGAGCACCGATCTGGAACCACGGCGTTGCTTCACGCCAGGCGATTCGTGTGAAGAGCAGCCCGGCCAGCGCCGCGCCGAGCGTTAACCAGAGTGGGTTGGGCCAGGCGAACAGCACACCGAACACGAGAAGCACGGAGCCACAAAGCGCCACGCCGCTGCCGATTGTTCGCAAGGCCGCCTGCTCGCGCCCAAGCCGACCACGCACGAGGAGGCCCGCCTCGATCACGGGGATGCTGGCGAGCACCAGTGGGAATGCCAACTGCGGCAAGGCGGTGGCAGCATCGAGAGCACGGGTGAGATGCAAGCCCCATGCGGCGAGGAGTGCAAACAGGCTGAATCCAACGAACATCATCACGGCCGTGGCCTGTGATTCTTCGAGCGATTCCGACTCGCGATTTCGTCGAACGCGGCTCAATCCCGCGAGCAAGATTCCGCACGCGAGCAGATGACAGGCCAGCGGCAACCATCTGTAGAGGAACGGCCACTCCCCCAGTGGCACGGCCTGGCTGAGCGGTGCTCCAACCACGGCCAGTGCCAGCAGCCAGCGGCGATCCACGACGCCCGGTAATCTCGCCGTGCCGATCAGGTCTCGCCCCGATGAGCGAACAATGCCAACAAACAGCAAGGTAGCGGCCAGTTTGATTCCAGGATCGAGCCAACCACTCCCGGCGACCGTGCCAGGGTTCGCGAGCAGCAAGAGATTAAGTGGCGTTAACAGCAGGGCGATGACAAGCAATCCCCGGCTGGTGGACGCCAGCTTCCAGTGATGCAGTGTGTACTGGCCGGCACCGAAGAGCGCCGATGTGATCGCGGCCGAGAGTAAGAATGGGAAATAGGGCAAGGCTTCGAGGCTTCGCCACAGTGTGAGCACGAGGGCGATGGAACAACCCACGATGAGCAAACCGCCGACGAGTTCGCCCCACAGAATGTTTCGCTGTTCCATGAACGCCGACAGCACACCCCGCCGCGGTGCATCGACCGGTTCGCGCGACTGCGGAACAGGTGGTGCTTCGAAGGTCACTTCTGGAGTGTGAACCGGCTCGATGGATGCTTCTGGAGTCTGAACGAGCTCGAAGGGTGCCAGCTTCGGCAACGGCGGCAGGCTATCCAGCCTTCGTGCAAGCGCGGGAGTTGCCCGAGGTCGCGCTGCGGGCTCGGCCTCGGGGAGTGAGATCAGTGTGCAGATACGTTCGACCAGGCAGGTCGCCACGCGGGAGCAGGTCTCCGCATCGAGGTCGCCGCGCTCTGCCAGGGCAAGCACTTCGCGCTGGGCATGGCGCAAGCGATCGATGTCCCGGGCCGCTTCGCCATCCTGTTCGAGTCCGCAGCGTGGACACTGGCGATCGATCGGGAGCAAGCGATATTCGCACCCCGGACACGCCCGTCGGCGTCGCCGGGGCGGTGGCTCCTGCGCCCGTGTACGGTGCGAGCCAAACATCGCGCTGCCGATCGCGGCGAGGACCATCCAGATGCTGTGCCCGACCACTGCAATCAGTAGTACGACGCAGACGAAGATAATGACGCCGACGAGAAGACTCATGACGGGCCCGGGGTGAGGGGTCGTTACCCGGTGAAACGCGACTGTGCTGCCAGGTAGGACACCATCGCGGTACGAGTATTCCCGCGGCGGAGTGAATCGAGAACGAATGATAACGCATCGGCGTCGATAAATGAGTCACAAATTCACGAGAGACGTGATGCAACGATGGATGTGCGGATGCTGGGAGCGAGGGTCGAGGAGCACGGCGTTCAAGCCCGAGGCAATCGCACCTTCGTAGTCATTCACAAGATCGTCGCCGACGAAGAGAATCTCGTTCGCTTCACACTGCGCGATTCGCATCACTTCAGCGAAGAAGGCGATGGAGGGCTTGCGGAAGCCAGTGGCAGCGCTGACCACGATGCGTTCGCGAATCGGTGCCAGGAGCGCGTGCCCATCCAGCACGCTGAGAAGTCTTGCATCGTAGTTGGAGGCCAGCCCGAGAGTGACACCGCGTTGTCGCAACAAGTCGAAGCAGGCCGCGGCAGTCTCGTTCACACGCCAGGCCGAGGGCTTTGCGAAGTGCTCAAAAAGTTCGTGAAAGCACAAGTCACGTTCTTCAACCTCGGGCAGGCTTGCTGTCACGATGCGTTGCCAGCGTTCGTATTCGCGCTCCTCGCTCGTCACCCAATGTGCAGCGCGATCGAGCGTTTCTTCATCGTTGAATGCCTTCCAGAGGCGCGCACGCACAATGGCGGGATCGAGCTTCACGCCGAGGCGCTGGGCAGCGGCGACATAGACTTCGGGTGCGGATGGTTCGGGGAAGATGAGCGTGCCGACTGCATCGAAGAAGACGGCACGGATGCCCGCATGAACGAAGTGTGACATGCGACTATCGATCCATTAACGTGATTGTCGCGACTTCGGCCCTGGCAGCACGGCTTTCGCTGGAGTTGGGCCGACAGGCCGGCCCGTTGCACGACCCATTCGCCGGGTGGTCGCGTTCGCCATCTCGGGAAGGGCCCGTGCCATCTGGGCTGCGACCGCCACCTTTAACAGGTGAATGCCGCCGCGGAAGATTACGAAGCCCATGAAGGCCGCGGGCCCGGCTTCGAAGACGCGCTTATTGAGCAACAGGCCGTACGCGTTCGAGAACGTGTAGAGACCCAGCAGGATCAGTCCCCAGCCAGCGATCTCGCGAAACCAGTAGCTCATGATGATTCTCCCCGTCGGCCGCGTGGCAACTTCTGTTGTGCCGCACTCTCGTGTTGTTCACGTGCCCAGCTTCGCCATTTTTCGATGCGCATCTGTTCGCGTCGCGCCTCGTTCCAGCCTTCATCTTGCAAGATAATGCGGGCTTCCACCGGGCCCATCTGCCGCAATCGCCAGTAGCCAAAGATGAGCCGGGCCAGGAGCACCGTGAAGAAGAGCAACCCAGTCAGAACGATGAAGCGGCTCACACCGGCCGAGAGGCGATCATTCGGTTCGTTGCGGCGCGTGACGGACCAGCCCTGCTCGGCGAACTTCAGTGGCACAAACGAACCCGGATCGGCCTCGACAATCGTGACGAACAACCACACGAATTGCCCGACGAGCACCGCTCCACCGGCGAACATCAGCAGGCGTGCGAGTTCGCCCGCACGGATAACGTCCACCGGGCGGCGATAGGGCTTCTCCCCTTTGCGCTTGGTTGGGCCATCAAAGGGGAGTGCCTGATGCGAGAGGCCGAGCACGCGGTAATGGCAGGCCACGTACACGAGCACCGAGAAGACCAGCATCATGTCTGCAATGCGGAAGCGGCCATTCACGATTTCGTAGCGGTCTTCGTAGCCGGGTGGAAGGCCATAGGGGAAGGCCAGGAACCAGAACAGGATCATCAGCACCAGCGGTGGCGTCCCCGTCCAGCGCAAGAGCAGGCCGGCCACGCCCAGCAGCACGATCATTGCTGCACCAGGAAGTGAGCCGAACGAGAACAGGATCACGAACATCATCGCAATGGCGGCAAAGCCCGCGAACACATAGTTGCGGACACGTGGATCGTAAAAGAGCCACTGGATGGAATCGCGGTGCGGCGGTTTCGCATCGAGCGTGATGTCGTCGTCGTCCAGTTCGATGTCATCGCTCATCGTCGGCTCCGGAGGCCGCGGAGTCGATCGAGTCGATCGAGGACCAGCCGGACGGGATCACCTTCATTCACGCGCACCACCGTGGCACCCACCTGGCCAAGCGTGCGACGCAGTTTGCGGAAGGAATCGTGGTATTGCCGCGTGAGGCTCGCCTGCACCACGCTCATTAGTCCTGTGCGGCGGTTCTTCGGGCCACTCCCTTTGCGGCGTGGCTCGGCAGCAAGCTTCGCATCTGCTTCATCCAGCGGTGGCACGTCCGCGGGCCAGGGAACGATCACGAGCAACTGGTGGTGTCGGCTGCGCGCCACGCGGGCGGCTTTAACGAGCGGTGCGAGATCGTCGCCCAGCTCGATGAGATCCGCGAGCACAACGTAGAGTTCGTTATCGCGGGCTCGGCTCACACTGCGAATGAGAGCACTGGCGAGCACGCGGCTCTTCTCGGCACATCGAAATCGATAGTGCCCCTGTGAATCGTACAGCGGCACGGGGCAACGCAACTGGTGCTCTTGAAGGAACTGACCCACACGCTTGCCGTAGGCCTCGTCATCGTGAATCAATCGCTCCACGCCCGCGGAACCCGTGCCATCTTGCACGGCAAAAAGGGCGCTGACTCGCTTGCGGCGTGTGAGTTGTCTGGCGCGATTACCGAACCAGCCACGGATACCATAAATGAGCCAGAACAGCCCGCCGAGCAACACAGGCAGGAAGGAAAGGATCAGGAAGTTAATCCAGGTCTTTCCCTTGTTGCGTGTGATCTGCTCGGCGAGATACGCCATGAACTCGATCCAGGGGCGCCAGATGAACTTGGGAGCATTGAAGACAGCAGCACCCATCAGGGTCGGATAAAGCACGGCGAAGAGAACGATGAAGCCCCACCACTTATCGAGCAGCGGAATCCACAGCCTGCCCAGCGGCATGCGGTTCGTCTTCTTGTTCATCGCTTCGGGATAAAGCTCATGAGCGAGTGGGTAGGCCCGGCGAGTGAGTTCTTCCGGAGGCACCCCGGCGGTTCCCGGCTGCAGGGCGGCAACCTCCGCGAGTTGCCGCATGAGGTTGATCATGTGCAACTTCGTGCGGGCTGGGTTCGACCCCTTCGTCGTCTCTGTGTCGAAAGTCGTGAGTCCCACCAGATCGCGGTTGCCTGCTGCGGCCTGGGAGATGCCGGACGCGACGGCGGCCATTCGCGCTAAAGGGGTATTACCGGGCGGGCCGAGCCGCATGCCATCGGATGTGTCCAGGAAGAGGACGCAGCGCACCGGCACATCGCTCTCGAATTCCTTGGTGATCAGAGAGTCCCGCCGAGCCGAGGGCCGCCAGGCAATCATCTTGGGCGGATCACCAGGCTGGTAGTCGCGAAGATTGAGGAGTTCACTGCCGGAGCCCGCTCGACGGAAACGATGCCCGCCCGGTGGCGGTAGCGTGTTGAAACGCTTGGTCGCACGTTGCCGACCTTCCTCGTCGGCGAGAGGCGGGAGCACCAGATATTCGGTTGATTCGCGCAGAAATCGCGTGTGGTAGAAGAAGCCCTGCAGATCAGCGAGACGGACGCGGACGCCTTCGAAACGCAGCACACCCGGTGTCGGTGCTCGCAGGGTGTATTGCCAGCGTAGGGCTTCATCTGGTTCGAGAATAGCCGCGAGTTGATTGTCGCCGCCTTCGCGCTCGGCAACCATCGGCAGGCGGTCTTCGAGAACCAGAAACGGGATGCCGAGAGCAGCTTCGGAACGCGCCGAGAGCCGCACATCGAAGGCGAGACCGGACCAGACCATGGGCACATCGCGACCGCCCTGAACCACTCGCCGCACGATGCGGAGACGGGCCACGGAGGCGTTCACGCGTATCTGGAAGAGGACCCATTCGACCGAGAACCAGGCCAGCAGCGTGAGGCCGAGCAGGGCGGGAACGACAGAGAAGAACGGAACCACCATCGCCCCGAGCACGATGAGGAACGCGATGATCGCCAGGAACCACCAACCGCGAGCCGTGAGCATGAGGACTCGGTGTTCGAGTTACCGCTTGGACGCTGTTGACACAGGTGGTGAGCGCGCTTCTCGCCAGTTGCGACAAGCCGGCTGCCTCACAACGATTCGAGCACAGGAACGGTTTCGAGAATCTCGCGGACCACTTCGGAAATGTGCTTGCCCTCGATTTCCGCTTCGGGTCGCAGAATCAGGCGATGGCCGAGGACGCCGAAAGCGATGGCCTGCACATCCTCGTGGGTGAAGTAGTGTCGACCTTCGAGCACGGCGCGAGCACGGGCACACTTCAGGAGATTGAGGGCGGCACGCGGGCTGGCACCCAGCGCCACATCCGGATGTTTGCGGCTCTCATCCGCGAGCAGCACGATGTATTCGTACAGCGACTCGTCGCCATAAACCGATGGCAGCTTGGCCTGCAAATCGAGAATGGTATCGGGGTCGAACATGGGTTGCACTTCGATGGTTGGCTTGCTGTGCAACTTCAGCAGGTTCACCTCATGCTTGAAGCCGGGGTAACCCATCTCGACACGCAACAGGAAGCGGTCCAACTGGGCTTCCGGTAAGCGGTAAACGCCTTCCTGCTCGACGGGGTTCTGCGTGGCCAGCACCAGGAACGGCAGCTTCAAGGGGATCGATTCGCCATCGACCGTCACCTGATATTCCTGCATCGCTTCGAGGAGTGCGGATTGCGTCTTGGCGGGTGCGCGATTGATTTCATCCGCCAGGAGCACCTGCGTGAAGATGGGCCCCTTGCGGAGCACGAACTGGCTGGTGTTGCGATCGAAGATTGACGTGCCGGTGACGTCCGACGGGAGCAAGTCTGGTGTGAATTGCACGCGGTGGTAGTCGCAACCGAGCAGGCGGGCGAAGACTTTCGAGAGCGTGGTCTTGGCGACACCGGGGACGCCCTCGAGCAGCACGTGGCCGCCGGCGAGCATGGCGATGAGCAATTGCTGCGTGATTTGCTCGGCCCCGACCACCACCCGGGCGACCTCGACCGCGACCTTGTGGTATAGCTGCTTCGCCTGCTGGGCCAGTTCGTGGGCGGCGCTGTTGGGCTTCGCCGGCGGGACCACACTCATGCTGCCTCCACATCGTCTCGGTAGATTGCATCACTGTTTTACGAAGCGAAACGCCATTTGCCGTCATCGAATGCACGATTCGCCCGCACGAAGAGAGGTTCAAGTTCCGCCCACTGTTTCACGCTCAGTCGTTTCGGCTTGCCATGGGCGAGTTTCCACAGGTCGCTCAGTGCCTTGTGCAGCGTCTCGGGGCGGTGGACCTCGTCCGCAATCACCACCTGCGGCAACTTTGCGTCAGCTGGTTCCGTGGCTCCAGCCCGCGTGAACATCTCTCGCAAGGAACCACGCACGAGTTCGAGCATGTTATCCCGGCGGAACAACTCGCGTTGCCTTCGATCAAAGATGCCCGCCGGGTTCGCCGCGTCCGGTTTGCTGGGCCGACCCGTGAGGGGCGGCAAGGGCACATCCTGAGGCTGGCGTGTGGTCCACATCCGCTTCAGCAACTGGAAGAGCATGTACGACGTGGCGATGAGCAACAAGATCCCGATCAGTTTGCGAAGTTGCCGGTTCTGCCGTTCCGGATCGGTGCCACCGAGGATCATCTTGTTTGCGAAGTCGTTGGTCTGCAGTTGATCGACCATGTGGTTGCCGAGATCGACGAGTTTCTCCTGGAACTGGCTAATCGGAGGTAATGGGGGCAGTGGCGGTGGCGGGTCGCGCAAGGCATAGGCGAGATCGTCGAATCGTTGGGCCGTGCGGCCATCCTCGATGAAGAGACAGTAGCGGCGGTTCACGCCACCGGGGTCTTTCAGGTACTCCACCGTGCGGGTCGCGAGCGTGAAGTTGTGCAGTTCCTCATCGGCCAGCATCCCGTTGATGAACACGCTCTGATCACCCATGGCAATGACGCGATAAGGGCTCGTCCGTGCATCGCCTTCCCCGCCAACGGCGAAGACCGCACCACGAGGAAGCGGGTTGCCAGTCTGTGCGAGGTAGCTGTTCTTGGGATACTCGGCGAGCGGGAACTGGAAGGCATCACCGTAGCGTGGATAGAGGAACGTGCCCTGGTTTGCCGCGATTCGATCCAGGCCGCCGAACACGCTCCAGATCGGACCGGGCTTGCTGCCATTGAGCCGCATCGGGTCCGGGGAGACCGGCACAATATAGGGGCAAGCTTCGAGATCGCGGTGGACGGGTGCATCAAACGGTGCGTGGACACGCGAGCCGTTGAATCCCACGCCTGAGCCATTCAGGCGATAGTACTCTTCCGGATCCCAGACGTAGAAGTTGCTGGCGTCCGATGCGATCAAAACGGCTCCGCCACGAGATGCCACGTAGCGGGCCCAGCGGAGATCGTTCGGGTTGGGTGAGCCCAGTATCACGACCACCACCAGATGGTGATCCTTAAAGCGGTTGAAATCGAGGTCATGTGTGTTGACCGGTTCCAGCTTGGCGAGGTGCATCAGGAGCTTGAACATCTCCGTGCCGGCCGGAGCGATCGGCGGACGCTCCTTCTGATCACGCGGCTGGGCCGTGGCGGTGCTCGCCAGAAGCGTGGCGATGACACCAGCGAGGAGTGCACGCACCTTCATGGGTAAGACACTCCCGCGAGCCGGCACACGAGTTCTCGCGATTCTTCGATCTCACCGGCGGTAAGTGGCTCGTCCAGGGGAGCATAGCGGGCGAGTTCGTAGAGTCGGGCCAGGATCATGGCGGCTTCCGAGTGCGTGGTTGCAAGGTCCGCCAGTGCACTGGCGATCGTGCTGTGCGTCCACATTCGGGCTGCGGGCCCACAGATCATCAGGCTGAGGTATTCGAACGCTTTGACAAGATCGTCGCGGGTAGCGATGGCACGCGGATCGACGGGCCAGGGGCCGATGCCGCCAAGATCGTACACCGTGGTGGCCTTCGCATCGCGGAAGTACAGGAACTTCCAGAGAAGCAGGCCGCCAATCAGCACGACCGCCAACACGATGACGGGCAGCCAACATCCTTCCATCCCGCCACCGCCAAGGTCGAAGCCGCTCCCACCGCGAGAGGAAGACGAGGAAGAAGACGAGGACGATGAGGAGCGGCGGCGCGACCACCAGCTACCACCCGACGAGGAATCCGAGCCGCCGCTGCCGAGGTCCGTCGAGGACTTGCCGAACCCGAGTGAGGGCATCTCCCACGAGGGCATCTTCCAGCTATCGCCGCTCGCAGAGGTGTTGATCCAGTCCGCGAAGGAGGCACCGTCACCGCCTTCCTTCGTGAGCGAATCCCAGAGGTTGTTCCCCTCGGAATCGGTGAAATCCTCGGAGCCTTCGACCAGGTCGAAAAGTGCTCGCTTCACAACGGGTGTTTCGTCGAGCGGGCCGATGTTGCGTTCCCACAACGCGGCCGCGGCTTGCCGAACTTTCTGCTTGCCCAGTTCCTCGGGAGAAGGTTTCGTCAACTCATTCGGATCGCTGAATGCATTGCCCAGCGGGTTCGGGTTGAGTTGCGGTTCCGGCGTTGCTGGCTTCGGCTCGGTCGGCGTCGGTTCTTTGCTGCGCGCCGCTGGCGGTTCGTTATCTTGCTTTGGCTCAATGGGCTCAACGGATTTCGGATCGATTTTCGCTCGCGATTTCGGGGTCACCCCGGGATCGCTGACCTTGGGTTGCGGGCGGATGGTATCCGTCATCGGCACCGGGCGCGTCGAGGGATTCGCCTCGGGGCCTGGCACCGGCGGCACGCTCTGACCCAGATCCTTGGGTGATGGTGGCGGTCTGTCATTTCGCGGTCGATTGTTGCGGGCGTTGTCGATCCCGTCCTGAATCTGCTTCTTGAACTGTGGATTGGAGATGGCACTGCGGATAACCTTGTCCCGCAGTTCGGGCGGCAAACCCTGCAGGTTCGGATCATCGAGCATCTTGCGAACGGCGGGCTCGGCGATGCTCTTGTCGAGATTTGGGAACTGCTTTTGGAACTCGTTCGTGAGCCCGGGAACCAGATTCTCCAGTTCAGGCGACAGGCCAACTCGCCCCCGCAGGAAAGCGGCTTTCACCTTGTTCGCATCAATGCTGTTATCCCAGATATCGTGGGAACCGTAGCCTTGTTGTTGCCCGCGACGCTGATTGAACTGGGCAAGGGCCAATCCGTCTGTGATGAAAGTGACGCCGAGGAATGCCAGAGTCACGCTGGTACGCCAGGAGTTGGCAGTCATCGGTTCGCCTCAGTGCACGGGAACACGAACAAGTTCATTGTGCCGGAACCGCGACCCAAGAGCAAGAAGTTCGGGGCAACAACAAGTGCAAGGTGCCCTCGACTCGGATCTTCCAACGAGTGGCGCAACGTGCGGAATCACGTGCAAAACAACTTGATCACGGAAATGCTCCGCCCTTCAATTCATAGTCGGCTTCTCGCCGATTTTCACCTTGATCTCCTTCGTCTCTTTGCCACGTTTGATCGTCAGGCTCGTTTCCGTCCCCGGTTTGATCTGCTGCACTTTCTCGATCAGGTCCTGAACTGAGAGAACGGCCTGGCCATCGAGTTTCAGAATCTCGTCATCGACTTCGAGTTTCGCTTTCTCCGCGGGCGATCCCTTCACGACCTCAACGACAACGGGCTTGCCTGAGTCCTCATGTGCCATGAGCTTTACACCCAGAAAACCATCTGCCGCGAGAGCGGAAATCATCAGCGCCGAGGCAAAGGAACACATCAGCATGGGTTTCTCCCGGAATGGATCGTGGGAATCCAGCACTATCCGTGAACCGCTGAATAGAGGCGGTTTGTGTGGAGTCGGGGCACTACTCTTGGAGATTCAGCCGTGCGCGCGCTGGCCGGCCAGGGATGCCGCCATAGGTGCGCTCCCAGTCGCTGGGCTTGCCCGGCAGCATCACACCGGGAAGGCTCAGGTCGTGATTCCGGGCCGTGCGGATCAGCATTCGTGGGTACTCTGGCCAGCGACCTTCGAGACCACGGAGCACGAGTCGTTCGGTCGCAGATAACTCGGGTATGAGTTCGCGATTTGCGAAGGTGCGGAGCGGTTCGGCACACTCCGCGAGCCGGGCTGGGCCGAGCGGCGGCGGTACCGCTGCCTGCTTCGATCGTGTGATGTCGTCGTGCACTGCGAGGGCGAAATCGGGCCAGCGGCCCACAAAGCGTTCGAGGCGAACCTTGCTCTGCGGCTTGCTCGAGTAGTGTTTCTCCACACTGGGCGGCAGCTGGCTGAACTCGGTGATGGGCCTTCCCTCGGCCGGCTCGGGGAACATCTCGTATCGCGATGTATTCGGCTCGCGGGCATCATAACGCGGTGCGAGGTCGTAGAGCACCCAGCCAAACCAAAGCCAGACGCCTTTCTCTTCTCCTTCGCGGTAGGCCTCGAGCAGTCGGGCCGCATCCTGGGCAAGGAGTTTGGGGCGTGCGGCTTTCTCATCGAAGCGATAGGCGGTCTTGGCGTAGTCGATCACCTGCTTCTTCATTTCGTCGTTGTCGAAGGGCCAGGGGACACGCGTTCCGCGGATGGCATCCCAGTGATCGCGTGCGAATGCCCAGGCTCGCCGGCGCTCGGCCTCATCGGCTTCCCATTGGCGCATCTTCGCCGTGCGAGTGGCGGCATCCGGTTCCGAACGGATGCGTTCCGGCAAGGCCGCCTGAGCTTGCGCCTCACGGAGTTCACGGACCACCTTCAATCGCAAACCGGGTGTGGCGGCAGTGAGCACGCCATTGCGTTCCGCCTCGGGCAAGCGATCGAGCCAGACGGCGAACGCTTCGAGCGAGGCGAGCAAGCGATCACGTTCCTTCACCGGCAAGGCAAATAGTTGCTGATCCAGCTTCAAGATCTGCTTCTGACGCTCGAGCGACAGGGCCTGGTAGTTGCGTGACAGCAATGCCGCGTGGGCCGCCCAGGGCATCGTGATGGTGACGAATGACCCGGTTGGTTCCTCATCGAAGAGTGCGGGCTCATCAGCGAGATGCTCCACGAATTCCAGGTCATCCGCTACGGCGTAGAGCGGCAATAATCGCACCACGCGCTCGGGGGGCTCGTCGTCATCCGCTGCGGTTGCTGGTGGCAACGCGGGACGCGGTTGAAGGTACTCGCGAGCTGCTGCCGTTCCAAAATACCCTGCACCCAGCGCCAGGGCGACCCCGCCCACGAGTGCGAAGACCCATGGCCATACCGCGGGATGGCTTGGCGTTGGTGCATGGCCGCTGTTCGTCAAGGCGAGTGGTGCTGAACTCGAGGGCGAAGCCGAGGAAGCCACCACCACGCCGGATGGGGAACTGGCCTTCGACGTGGGGAGTTTGTCCAATGTGCGTGTGGCGAAATCGACGGACGGTTCCGGCTTCGGCAGGTAATCGAGCAAGTCGAATGTCTTCTTCAACGCCATTGCCTTCGCACGCAGTCGCGGGTCGCTGGCCAACAATGACTCGACGCGCTGCATCTCCGCCGGCTCCAGTTCGCCATCCATGAACGCGATGAGTTCCGCTTCCTCGGAATCGGGGAAGTCGTCCGGCGACGGGGTGAAGGAATCGTGTGCCATGGTGCATTCCGGCTTTCAGGCTTCAGCGGTGTCGTCGTCGTGCAGGGGTGGCGGCTCGGCATCCATGTAGATGTAGCTTTGCAAGGCTTCCCGCAGTTTCAGGCGAGCCCGGCTTAACAGCGACTTCACTGCTTTGGTCGAGAGCGCCATCACTTCGGCGATCTCGGCGTAGTTCATGTCCTCGAATTTGTTCAGCACAATCGCAACGCGTTGCCGTTCGTTGAGCCCATCGAGTGCCTCGCGGATGACGTCCGCGAGTTCCTGCTGCTGCAAGCCCTGGGCCGGGGGTTCATCGCGCGAGGTCGCGGCTGCTTCGGTGGGGCGCGGGCCAAGCGGGCCGCTTTCCCGCACCTCGAGCGGCAGCACGGGCCGACGCTTGCGATCGCGCAGAGCGTTCAACGCGAGGTTGTTCGCAATGGTGAAAAGCCAGGTCGAGAACTTTGCCTTGGGCCGATACTTCTTGCGAATGCGATAAACGCGCAGAAACACTTCCTGGGCCAGATCCTCAGCCTCATCGGCGTTGCCGATGAGATGGTGCATGACGGCGACGAGACGGTGCTGGAACCGTGAGACCAATTCTGCAAAGGCGACGGCATCGTCGTCGCGGACCCGCAGCATCAGGCGGATATCCGGATCGCGAAGAGCCATCTGCGTACTGGTCTGACCGATTGCCATTCGCATCCCGCATCTGAACGGTGCCGCGGCGTGTGATCTGCTAGTCAGAAGCGAATGCTTCCCATCAGGGTGTGGGGGAGGCCGTTTCGTTTTCGACCTTGCGGCGAAGCTGGCCACACGCGGCATCGATCTCGGAGCCCTTGCGCTTCCGCACCTTCACGCTAATTCCTGCCCGACGGAGCGTGTCGATGAAACTTTTCAAATCACCATCCGCGGGCCGATTGTACGGCAAACCTTCCACATCGTTCCAGGGAATCAGGTTTACGTGTGCTTTGCGGCCGGCGAGCAATCCGACCATCTGGCGGGCGTGTTCGAGTTGATCGTTGAGACCGCCGAGCACGACGTATTCATACGTCACTTGCCGGCCGGTCCGCGTGTAGAAGTCGTCGGCGGCTTCGAGAATGGCGGGGATGCCGGTCTTGTCGTTGGTGGGAACGATGCGTGTGCGGAGTGCATCATTGGAGGCGTGCAGCGAAACTGCGAGGTGATACTGCTTGTTCGCCTCGGCCAGCTGGCGAATCTTGGCCGGCAGTCCCACTGTGGAAATCGTGATGTGCCGTTGACCGATCCCCAGACCGTTCTTGTCCCCGGCCACGGCGAGTGCTTCCAGGAGTCGGTCGAGATTGGCCAGCGGTTCGCCCATACCCATGACCACGATGTGCGTCAGACGCGGGGCACGCTCGGGGTTGGTCGTATTCGCATCGGTGAGGTTCCGCATGCGCACGAGTTGTTCGAGCATCTCGCCAACGGTGAGATTTCGCACCACGCCATTGAGGCCGCTGGCACAAAAGACGCAGCCCATGCCGCAGCCAACCTGCGTGCTAATGCAAGCGGTGGCCCGGCCATCGTCCTGGATGAGCACACATTCAATGAGCTTCTCGTCCGCGAGTCGGAGCACGAGTTTGTGCGTGTCGTCCGCAGCAAGTAGATGGCGTTCGACCCGGGTCGAGAAGAGCGAAAAAGCGGCTTCGAGTTCGCCACGCAACGACTTGGGCAAGTCGGACATCGCCTCGAAAGATTCGGCTCGCCCTGCCAGGATTTGTCGACGAACCTGGCTTACGCGCATGGCGGGTTGACCGCGCTCGGCGAACCAGGCACGAAGATCCCCGGGCGGCACATCAAGGATGCCGGGACGGTGAAGCGAGGCGGGGGATTCGACCCCCGCGTGAACAACAGGCAGCGGTGCAGACATGCGTGCATTCTAAACGCTGGCAAGCGAACGGGAAAGCGATGCGAAGTGGATAGTTCCGAGTTGCAGGTAACAAGTAACGGAGAGCGGCTGACCCTTCGTTACCCTGCAGAGCGAGGTAACGCGGGGGAATGGAAAACAGGCGAGTGCATACATTCCGTCGTTCTTAATTCGGAATGTTCACGACAATGCCGTCGTTTCCAGTAATGACGTTGCGGAGGTTGGTGTCGTCGATTTGGCCGCGGCGGAAGGTGCGGACACTGCCATCGCACCAGAGAAGCGTGAAGCGGCCATTCGGGCCACCTAGCTTCGGGATTGGCTTGCCAGCCTCGTACATCATGTCGTCGGGCTTGCTCCAGATCACGGGGTCCGCCGCCTCGGCCACCATGATGGTGTTGCTGGTGCCATCCGGGATGTTCTGGTACTGGAGACCCTTGGTCTGTCCTTCTTTCAGGAACGGACGGGCGTTGTCCTTCGAGTTCTTCGGTTGCGTGAAGCACTGGAAGTAAGTGAGTCCAGGCTCGGTGGGCCGGCCCGGCACGCCATAAGTGCGAATCACGACTTTTGCGAGCGGTTTGTTGGTCGGGCTATCCCAGGGCTCATTCAGTTTGAACTGCTGATAGAGGGCCTGTTGCTCCAGGTAAGGGAGAATCTGCACCCGCCAGCTGAGCAACGGCTTGCCGTCCTTGTCGTACGAATTCGAGGGAAACGCCCCGTGCACATCATGATAGCTGTGCATGGCGAGGCCGATTTGCTTGAGGTTGTTCGTGGCTGGCGAGCTGCCACGGGGAGCGAGTGCGGA
This sequence comes from Gemmataceae bacterium, assembly GCA_041750275.1. Classification (GTDB taxonomy): domain Bacteria; phylum Planctomycetota; class Planctomycetia; order Gemmatales; family Gemmataceae; genus JBGSZR01. The sequence continues at coordinate 5,076 of JBGSZR010000260.1, read as the reverse complement.
GTCAGGCAGGGCCGTGAGCAAGCAGTTCACACCCATCGAAAGGTTGATGGTGGCATTCGCGCGCAGGAGCGGGCCATCGGCCTGGATCTTGGAATTCTTGAGCGTCTGAGCAAACAAGTCCAGCAATGGGCCGGCCACAGAACCCGAGGCATCATGCGTGTCGTACGACTTCTTTTCCTGCGCCGAGGCATAGCCGGCAAGTTCATTCAACTTGGCACGGAGGATGGGTGAGGCAGCCTTGGCCTGGTCGGCACCTGTGAAGGTGAGGGCGAGTTCTACGTTTAGCGCTTTCTCGTCGAGATCTGCAGTGAGCACGGCAATCTTCGCTTCCAGCAGCGGTGCCCCCACGGGTAGCGGCAGGAGAGCGAGTGCTTCAACGTTCACACCAATTGTGAGTGTGTGTTTTCCGGCCGCGGCGAGAGCATCCGCGAGTGGTCCTTCGCTCTGCCAGTGGTCGTGGAGTTTCACGAGTTCGGCGGCCCCGGCTGCCTCCGAACCGAGCAGCACAGTGCGATGGTTCACGGAGATGAGGTATGGGAACTCGGCACCCGGCGCGACCACGACTCGCGGATCGGCGGGCTTCGCCGGTGGAGTCGAGCCTGCACGGGTGAGCGACTCGGCCAGCAGTGGAGGTGTGATGTCCTTGCGGCCGGTCACCAGCAAGAAGGGTGTGCTGGCATCGCGCCAAAACACGGTCAGGTGTTCGATCTCCGATGGCGCGAGGCCGATCATCGATTGCATGAGCCAGACGAATTCGAACTTACCATTGGCTTCGCGCAGGGGCAACGCGGCCGGGTGCTCCCAGAGCTTGGCGAAATGAATAGAGGCGAAACCGAGCGATTTGGCGGGCACCACATTCGAGGCGCGTGGAATCGCGGCTGGCTCTGGCTTCACCGGAGGCTGAGCAATCGCCACGGCAGCCGCCAGCGTGAATAATGTCAGCAGCGCAAATCGGGAGCGAAGGGACATGGCAAGCTCCTGGTCCAGTGCGGACGTGATCAATCTTGACACGATGATAACCGCGGACCGCAGCACAGACAACGAAATGACGGCGGTGCGACGTGATAAATAATGCATCAACAACCGTACCCTGACGGGCACCGCTCGCCATGAATGCGTGCTGCGACCGTGCCCTTACGGGCACCTCTCGCCACGGTTTGTGGTTTCCGGAGCCGCATAATCGAGATGAGCCGGGTGTGCGATCCAGCCTTCGGGGAGTTCGTCGTATTCTTCTTCGTCCAGCACTTCTTCTTCTGGTTCCCAGAGTGCGACGCGGCGAGCGACGCAGTGGCGGGCAATGATGAGGAAGCCACCGTACCAGAGCCACGTGAAGCGGAAGAGATTGTGGCCGAAGTTGCCCATGAAGAGCAGCAGGAAGATTGCGACGCCAATGCTGGAACTGAGCAGGTACAGGAAATCGGTGCGAGCATCTGGAGAATAGCCGCGGGCCCGCTTGATCGCTCGCAAGTTCATCCAATAAGTGCCAAGAAGCAGAAGGAACGCGGCCGCACCCAGGCTGCCGGTTTCGCCGAGGATTTGGCCGTAGAGGTTGTGGGATTCGATCTTGCTGTTGGTGGCGGGCCGCCAGGCCCCGGGGCCGACGCCCGTGAGCGGGCTCGATTGCCACAGGGCGATGCCTTTGTAGAAGCCCTCGATACGACCCTGGCCTGATTCCTGAGCGTTGGCTGGGCCGGCATCCGGGTTCACGATCGTTTCGAAGCGTGTCTGCATCGATTCCGGCAGCGCGACGAACGCCAGTGGTGCGGCGATCGCGAAGGCGAGAATGGCCCGGACGCGGTACTTCGTGCCCCAGATGATGATGAGGAACCACACCAATAAGCCCAACAACGATGAGCGAGAACCTGTGAGCAGCACACACAGGCAGGAGAGCCCGACATAGCCCGTGATGAGGGCCCTGCCGCGCCGACCACCGACGCCGGCACGCCAGAACGCCGCCACGAGAGGCAGCGCGAACACGATGCTGGCTCCGAAGCTGTTCGGGTCGCCGAGAGTGCTGTCGACGCCGATCATGCGGCTGATGCCCATGCGGTACGTGTGCCGACCCGCCAGGTATTCACGGAACGAATGGACGAGATAAAGCCCCATCACGCAGAGGAAGCCGGTGGCCATCTGTTTCAGGCCAGCTTCGTCGTGGACGGTCGTGACGAGCAAAAAATAGAAGACGACGATCTTGAACCAGTCCTCGACAATGTTCTGCCCGGTGGCGGCCCAGGGGCTCACGGCCCAGCAGGCGAGCACGGCCGTGGCGAGTGCGGCATAAGCGAAGTGCTGGGCGTTCGGCAGCCAGCGCTTGTATGGGTAAACCAGCCACACCGCCATCGTGAACAGCATGTACACGCGTTCGATGTGCAGGTCGCCGAGCCACGGCCAGACCTCGAAGGGCCGGTCGATGAACAGGAACATGTAGCCGATGAGCAACCAACGCATCGGTTGTGTCGTCCGTAACGGGGAATCCGGGAACGAGGATGGTAATCGGTGGCCACCCGCTGTGGGAAGCCCAACCTGGATGCGGTAAAATGGGCAAGAATGGAGGTGATCATGCGACGCGATATCAAGGGCAAGCGGATCCTGCTCACCGGAGCCACCGGCGGCATCGGGCGGGCCACGTCCGAGGTGCTGGTGAATGCGGGAGCGCGCCTTGTGCTGACCGCTCGCATGGAAGAACTTCTACGAATTCAGGCAACCAAACTCGACCCAACGGGCACACGCGTGACGACGGTGGCCGCTGACCTGACGAACCCGACTGATCGCACCCGACTCATCGAGAGCACCGTGGCCGCACTCGGCGGGCTGGACATACTCATTAACAATGCCGGCATCGGTAGCTGGGGGCACTTCTCTTCATCGAATGAGGAGATCGTTCGCCAGGTGATGGAAGTGAATTTCTTCGCCCCTATTGAACTGACGCGGCTTGCCATTCCGCACCTGGAAAACGGGGTCCAACCCTGCGTCGTGAATGTGACCTCGATGTGCGGTCGCAAGGGAATGCCCGCGTGGCCCGAATACTCGGCGAGCAAGTTCGCGCTCCTCGGCATGTCCGAATCATGGCGGGGCGAATTCGCCCGCTTCTTCGTGGACACGCTCACCATTGTCCCCGGCATGACGGACAGCGGCTTCCGCAATAATTGGCTCCGCACCGACGGCAAAGCGGAACTCAAGTTCGAGAAGGGCATGACGCCGCAGGATGTGGCCGAGGGCATTGTTCAGGCGATCCAGAAGAATCGCACCGAGACCGTGCTGGGCTCCGAGGCACGCCGGTTGCTCAGGTTCAACCGCTTCTTCCCACGCCTGACCAACTGGCTCATCGCCCGCAAGGTGAAGAAGCTCTACGCCAAATGATGCGAAGATTCGATGGCGTACAAATCCCATCAATCCCGCACGTGACAGTGCCGGCTCGCCCAGTGGATGCGAATCACCGGGCGATCCGGCATCGTCGGATGCCGGAGTCGACGTAACTTCACTGACCTATGAATGAGCTTATGACGTCAACCACACCGGATTCGAAATCGCTTTCCGACCCGGCCCTCAAGGCCCGGCTCCAGGAATTGCGCCGCACGGACAACCTCACCAACTGGTGGTTCCTGCTTCGCACTTACGTGTATCTGGCGCTCGTCATTGGCGGTGCGGTGTGGTTCTTCGAGTCCCGTGAAGCATGGGGCCTGAACTGGTGGTGGAACCTGCCTGTCGCGCTGCTCGCCATCACGCTTGTTGGTGCGGGGCAGCACCAACTGAGCGGCCTGGCCCATGAAGGCTCGCATCACATTCTTTTCCGCCATCGCAAGCTCAACGACCTCGTCGCCGACCTGTTCACGATGTTCCCGCTCTTCAGCAGCATTCACCACTACCGCCTGCAGCACCTGGCCCATCACCAATTCGTGAACGACCCGGACCGCGACCCGGATGTATCGCAGCTGCAGACGAGCGGCCACTGGCTGAACTTCCCCCTTCACAAGCGCGATCTCGTGATCGCACTTGTGAAGCAACTCTGGCCGTTCCGACTCATCCGCTTCATGCGGGTGCGGGCCCAGTACAACGCCACGGGCACCGACAAGAATCCCTATTTGCTCAAGGGGAAGAAGCCGAGCAAGGGAGCGGTGCGTGTCGGCGTGATCTACTTGCTCGCGCTCGTGGCCACGTTGGTGACGCTCTTTTACACCGCCGATGCACTCACGCTCGCCGTGGTGCCGTTCGTGATGTGGCTACTTGTGAGTCTGATCTTCCTGCGTTTGCCCGATGCGAAGTTCCACCAGAGCCGCTTGCGGCCAGTGATTCACGCCCGCTACACATCCATACTGCGAGTGGGCTTCATCACGGCCGTATTCACCACGCTCGCAGTGCTGACGATGGTCACCGGTGCCCCCGCGGTGGGGTACTACGCACTCTTGTGGCTGGCACCGCTGTTCACCTCGTTCGCATTTTTCATGATCCTGCGGCAACTGGTGCAGCACGGCAACGGTGGCCGCGGCTGGCTCACCAACACCCGCACATTCCTTCTGAAGCGATTCATCCGCTTTGCCGTCTTCCCCGTGGGTCAGGACTATCATCTGCCGCACCATCTCTATGCCACGATACCGCACTACCGCCTGCCGCAGCTTCACGCGGCCCTCATGGAGTACGACGAATACCGCCAGGAAGCCGTGGTGGTGGAGGGCTATTTCTTCCCGCCTCACACGCCCAAAACGCATCCCACCGTGCTCGACGTGCTCGGCCCGGATTACGCACCACACGACGGGCAGGGCATCCACATCGATGAAAGTGTGCTGGAAGGCGATGAGTTTGAAGGAGCGGACGAACTCCGCGCCGAAGGCGAACGCCTCAAGCAACAGCGCGTGGTCGGGTGAGGCATCAACCGTGAGCAGCCATGATCAGCTGCTCGAAGCAGATGTGGGAAGCCTGGTTGAATACATGTCACTTTAATACTACAACGCTATCTGATCTGTCCTCAATCCGCCATCCCGGTTAGTTTGTGTCCTCGCCCCCGAGGGAGGACGGCATGGACGCCGGGACAATCCGTTCGATGGAGCCCCTTCTGCGAGACTACCTTCGCCGGTTCGA
>JBGSZR010000259.1:0-7192 GCA_041750275.1 Gemmataceae bacterium | reverse complement strand
GATCCGTCGGCGGCTACAGCGGCGGCCGCGCGGCTTACGGTTACCGCGGCTGGTAACACCTGGCATCCTTCGGCGTGGCACGAACAACCCTTCGCGCCACGCCTGGCCACCGGGCGCGAGAATGAATCACTTCAAAGATCGCAAGTACCTTGCGTTGTTCCTCACCCTCATGCTCGTGCTCATTCTGGCTCCATTTCTCGAAGCCACCGCCGGTACGCGACTCGGATTCGACCTCCTGCTCTCGCTCGTCTTCATCGCCTCCATCATGGTGATCTTTGCTGATCGCCGATTCCGTTCCGTGGCGTTTCTCCTCGGCATCCCGACGCTCCTTGGCGGCTGGACCGGTTACTTCATCCCCGGCTTGCCGCGACTTCCGCTGGTCGTCGGCTTTCACAGCCTGGCGGCAATCTTTTTCGGTTTCACCGTGGCGGCCTTGATTCGCGCCGTGCATCGGGAAAAGGACGTTTCACCGGATGCTCTCTATGCCGCACTCTGCGGCTACCTCCTGCTCGCTCTGACCTTCGGCCATCTCTTCAGCATCATCGCCTGGATTGATCCTGGCTCATTCAGCGGCGAAAGCTACGTGGACGCCGATATCGACAGCCGCCACATCACCCTCACCTACTACAGTTTCGTGACGCTCACCACGCTGGGATTTGGCGACATCATTCCGAAGAGCGCTCCGGCACGCGGGCTCACCATCGCCGAGGCAATCACCGGGCAGTTTTTCCTCGCGGTCCTGGTTGCCGAACTCATTGGCAAGCGACTGAACCACAAGCCGCAGAAGCCGACTCATCCGTAGAGTTTGTCTCGCTTACCACGTGAAGCGACTTTAGCGATTACACAAGATAGCTTGTCGACAACTTGAACGAATTCTGCTGGAACGGACAGTGATTCCAGCTGCGTCGCTCCTACACTTGGAACGCTGAGCGTAATCGCGTGATTCCATGCGATTGCTATCACTGTTTCGTAAAGCTCCCATGAAGATTGCGACTCCCGCACCGGTGCTGTTGCTGCTTGGACTGGTGATCCTTCTCGGAGGTTGCACCACCAAGCACCGCTGCTGCGCGCCCCCCGAGTTGACGCGGGCCAGCGGGCTCGTGCCCCTCACGGGTGGCGATCCTGAGTCGGAAGCGGTCGAGGTGGAATTGCTGCGGAGTTTTGCCAACCAGTCGCGCACCTCGAACGCGCCCGGCTCACCTGCGGACAAGCCGCGGAAGTTCCTCGCCCTCTCCGGCGGCGGCATGTACGGCGCATACAGCGTGGGTGTGCTCTGCGGTTGGAGTGCCACGGGCACCCGGCCCACCTTCGACGTGGTCACCGGTGTCAGCACCGGCGGCCTGATCGCGACCTATGCCTTCCTCGGCATCGATTATGATCGCCAGTTGGCCGTGCTCTACACCACCATGACGGACCGCGACATCTTTCGCCGTCGTCGGGTTCCTGCGGTCTTGTGGAACGATTCGGCGGCCACCACCGAACCCCTTCAGAAGCTGATCGCATCCCAGGTTGATGACCGCACACTCTGCGAAGTGGCAAAAGCCCACAACTCCGGCCGCCGGCTCTATGTGGGAACCACCAACATCGACACACGCCGACTCGTGATCTGGGATATGGGAGCGATCGCCGCGAGCGGGCGTCCCGATGCCAAGGAGCTGTACCGCAAGGTTCTGCTCGCTTCGACATCGGTGCCGGGATTCTTTCCGCCCGTCCCCATCGAGGTGGAAGTGAACGGCAAGACGTTCACCGAGATGCATGTTGATGGCGGTGCGACCACCGGTGTGTTCCTGCGAGCCTCGACATTGCACGCAAACATGGACGCTCTCAAGAACGGCCAGAAACCGCTCGCCGGCTCGGATGCGTACGTCATCGTGGCGGGGAAACTCTACTCCGACCCCTCCTGCACCGACCGACGCACCGTGAAGATTGGTGCCAGCGGTCTGGAATCGCTCCTCTATTCGCAAACGCGCAGCGAACTCTTCCGCATCTATGCCCTTTGCCTGCTCGGCGGGATCAACTATCACCTTGCTGCGATCCCGGAGGACTACAAGACCGGCTCCGATGCGATGTCCTTCGACCCCGAAGAGATGAAGCGGCTCTACGAGGCGGGCTATCTCGCGGCGACGGGAAATGTTGCCTGGCGCGACACGCCGCCGGGTGCGGAACCGCAAGAGCAAACGCGGCCTCGCACCGGAACGCAGTTTCTCGCACCGGGGCGGTAGTCTCAACTCGCTGGTGGGATCGACTTCACATTCCAGATTTCGCTGGCGTACTGCTCGATTGTGCGATCACTGGAGAAGTTCGAGGTGCGAGCCACGTTCAGGATCGCCTTCGTCGCCCAGGCGTCTGCATCGCGATAAGTCTCGGCGGCACGTGTCTGCGTGGCCAGATAGTCTTCTAAATCCGCCAGGTGGAAGTAGCGATCCTCGCCGGTGAGCGAGTCGAATAACCAGCGATAGGTGCCGCGCTGATTGGGGCTGAAACGATCATCGCGGAGCGTGTCGAGCACACGGCGGATGGCCGGCCGATGCTGGTACAAGTCCCCGGGGCGATACGCTCGCCGACGCTTCAAATCGTCGATCTGTTCTGAGGTAAGCCCGAAGACAAACATGTTGTCCTGTCCCACATCACGCAGAATCTCGATGTTGGCACCATCGAACGTTCCAATCGTGAGCGCCCCATTGAAGGCGAACTTCATGCACGAGGTGCCGGACGCTTCGGTGCCGGCGGTCGAGATCTGTTCACTCAGATCCGCGGCGGGAATGATCGCCTCGGCGAGCGTGACGCGGTAATCGGGCAGGAACACGACCTTCAGCTTGTCCTTCACACGCGGGTTGCGGTTCACCTCGCGTCCCACGGCGTGGATGAGGCGGATGATCTGCTTCGCGGCCCAGTAGCCGGGTGCTGCCTTGCCGGCGAAGATCGCCACGCGCGGCGCGGCGGGCACGAAGCCATCCTCGGCAATGGCGAGATAGAGATGAATCAGATGGAGCAAGTTGAGCGTTTGTCGCTTGTACTCGTGGATGCGTTTCACCTGCACATCGAAGATCGCATCCGGATCGACCGTGATGCGAAGCTTGTCCTGGATGGCCGCAGCCAGGCGTTCCTTGTTGCCTCGCTTGATCTGCCGGAACTCGGATCGGAAGGAGGCGTCCTTCGCCAGTGGTTCGAGCCTGGCGAGTTCGTCCAGTTTCGTGACCCAGCCGGGGCCAACGGATTTCGTGAGGAGTGCCGCGAGTCCGGGATTGCAACTGAGGAGCCAGCGCCGCGGGGTGACGCCATTGGTCTTGTTGTTGAACTTCCCGGGCCACAACTGGGCGAAGTCCGGCACGAGATGTGTGGTGACGAGACGGCTGTGCAGTTCGGCGACGCCGTTCACCGAATGGCTGCCGACGATGGCCAGGTTCGCCATGCGGACGAGCTTGGGGTCGGCTTCCTCGATGAGTGAAAGCCGGGCCGCCTTCGCCTCATCGCCCGGAAAGCGCAGGGCCACGCTATCCAGGAAGCGGCGATTGATTTCATAAATGATCTGCAAGTGCCGGGGCAGCACCTTCTCCAACAACGGCACCGGCCATTTCTCCAGGGCCTCGGGCATCAGTGTGTGATTGGTGTAGCCCAGCGTCCGCGTCACAAGATCCCAGGCCTTCTCCCAGGGAATCTCGGCCTCATCCACGAAGTACCGCATCAGCTCCGCGACGGTGAGTGCAGGGTGCGTGTCGTTCAGTTGAATGGCGACGGCGTCCGGGAACTTGTCGAATGTCTTGTGCACACGTTGATAGCGGCGAATGATGTCGCGAATCGAGCACGCCACGAGGAAGTATTCCTGGATGAGCCGCAGTTCGCGCCCCTGCCAGCTGGCATCCGAGGGGTACAGAATCTTGGTGACGGTTTCGGTGAGCGTCTCGTTTTCGACGGCCTTGATGTAGTCGCCGGAGTTGAAGAATTCCATGTCCATTTCGTTGGCGGCCCGGGCGGAGAAGAGCCGCAGATAATTCACGGTCTTGCCACCGTAGCCGACGATGGGCATGTCGTGCGGGACGCCGATGATGAGCCGCCAGTCCATCCACATGGGGTTGTAGGCACCGCTGCGATCGGTGCTGGCCTCGACGCGGCCATAGACGGGCACGAGCACGCATTCGCTGGGTCGGTGGATCTCCCAGGGCGTGCCGTGGGTCAGCCAGCTTTCGGGCCGTTCTCGCTGGGCTCCATCCGAGATTTCCTGGCGGAACATGCCGTATTCGTAGTTGATGCCATAGCCGAAGCCGGGCATGTGGAGCGTGGCGAGTGAATCGAGGAAACACGCGGCAAGCCGACCCAGGCCGCCGTTGCCGAGTGCCGCGTCTGGTTCGTAGCCCAGAACGTCCGCGAGATTCACATCGAGCCCGGCGAAGACTTCCTGAGCCGCCTCGAACAGGCCCATGTTGTGCAAGTTATTCGCCAGCGAGCGGCCAACCAGGAACTCCATGGAGAGGTACGCGACACGCTTGGCACGGACGTTCTTGTAGCGGTCGGCGGTCTCGATAAAGGCATCCATCATGCGATCGCGGATGGCGAGTGCGAGGGCCCGCCAGCGCTCAGAGGGGTCGAGTTGTTCGAGGGGTCGCGCGTAGGCGTGGCGAGCGTGGGAACGCACTTCCGCCAGCAAAGCAGAAGCAGCAGGAGGTGTGAGCCGGCCATCTGCAGATGGGGCGAGCTTCGGGACGACGGCAGCCATGACGCGAATCCTCGGTGCAGGATGTGTTTACGTCACATTACCGCGGAAGTGCGCCCGAAAATAGCCCGCCACTCGCGGCGGGCTAAATTTTGCCCCGTGTGACTACCCCAGCAGTTCTGTGATCGGGCCGGCGCTCTCCTTGAAGTTCGTGACCGGGCAGCCCAGTTGCTGCAAGATGGTGAGGTACAGGTCGGACATGGGCCGTTTGTCCGATTCCCACTTCAGGTGCTGGCCGTGCTTGAAGCCAAGATTGCGGCCGCCCGCGAGCAGCGTGGGAAAGCTCTTGCCCGAGTGGCTGCTGATCTGGGCACCGCCAAACAGCAGCACCGTGTGATCGAGCAATGTGCCATCCGCGGAGCGCACGGTCTTGAGCTTATCCATGAGCCGGGCCAGGCAGGTGACGAGCATCAGGTCGCGTGAGCCGAGCACTTTCGCCTCGGGTGAGTCGGCCCCGGCCTGCCCCTTGTGGTGCACGTCGTGAGCCCCGCGAACGGGCGCGCCGGCATTCTGAGCCCAGTCCTTGTACTCGTCGTAGTTCGGGCCGCCTTCGCCGCCGAGGCTGTGCGTGACCACGCGGGTCATATCGGTCTGGAAGGCGAGGGCGATCAGGTCCGTCATCAGTTCGATATGCTCGCGCATGCTATTCTTGCCCTGCGGTTGCACGTTCACTGCCGATTCGTCGAATTTCGGTCGACCACGTTCGAGAATGAGCTTGCTGTCATCGAGTCGCTTTTCGACTTCGCGGATCGATTCGAAGTACTGATCGAGCCGTCGGCGGTCGTCGATGCCGAGTTGCCGCTGGAAATCCTTGATATTCCCGGCCGCGGTGTCGAGCACGCTGCGGTTGAGGGCGAGCCGGGCCTGGGCGTCCTGGAGTTGATCCTTGTCCGCAGGGGGGAAGAGCTTTTCGAAGACTTTGCGATGATTGGCGGTGGCGGGGATATCGACGCCCATGCTATTGCGTGAGAGCGAGGCGGTGCCGACGCCATCCGTGAAGGAGAGGGCCAGCGAGGGGACCCATGTGGGCCCGAGGTGCTTGGCAGCCACCTGGTCCATCGACACTGTGTTGGTGATGGTGCCGGGGATCAGGTTGATATTGTGGCCGGTTAGCCAGTTATAAGGGTGAACGTGGCCGCTGATGCGCCCGGTGATGTGCGAGAGGTTGGTGAGCACGCTGAAGTCGTCGCGGTGGCGTTCGAGGGGCTTGTGCCCGGCGGCCAGCGTGTAGTTGCGGCCCGTGTCTTTCGGGAACCAGGTGTGGCGGTTGATGGCACCGGGGATGTAGAAGCACGCCAGCCGGCGCGGCTCCGCAGCACCGACGGCGGCCGCAGCAGTGGAACCACCCATGATTTCGAGATAGGGCAACGCCATCGTCGCTCCGAGGCCGCGGAGCATGGTGCGGCGACTGATCGCATGCGTCTTCGGGTTCATCGAATGGATCCTGGCGGGTTAAGGTTTGGCGGAGGCAATGGCGGGGTAGTCTTCACGAAACGCTTTCGATCGCACCACGCCCTTGATGAGGTCGCGGAGCGGGTAGCCCTTCTTCTGGCACTGGTGCATGATGGCGTCGATCTCGGCCAGGTCGTCGATGCCGGGTTTGCGGCCCGTGGCATACACGAAGAAGTTCTTCATCAGACCACGAACCACGTCGGGCTGATAGTCCTTCACAATGATTTGCTTGAACCCGGCAAATGTGGTGAACGGCTCGCCGCGAGGCAAGTTGCCCACCGCATCCACGGGTCGCGTCTTGCCGACACCGAGCCAGGAAATGCGGCCATCGAGTTCGCCGCGCGCGTAGTGTTCGTATTCGACATCGCGCCACCGGCCGCTGAGGTCGAAGTTCTGAAAGGCGAAGCCCACGGGATCGATGTTTTTGTGGCACACGGAGCAGCGTGAATCCTCCTGATGTTGCTTCAGGAGTTCGCGAAACGACTTGCCCTTGTTCTTCGCATCCGAAGGCATCAGTTCCGGCACGTCCAGCGGCGGCGGTGGCGGCGGCATATCCAGGATGTGCCGGAGCGCCCACGCACCCCGATAGATCACCCAGTTGTCGCCCATCCAGCAGAGCATCGACTGAATGCCCGCGTGACCCAGGATGCCGCCGCCACGTGGATCGTCCGCACGCAACTTCACCTTGCGAAGTGTGCCGCCATCGAGTGCCGGGTAACCATAGTGGCGGGCGAGAGCGTCGTTCATCATGGTCCAGTCGCTGTCGATGAGTTCGCGAGCCGGGCGGTTCTCGCGAATCATCTGTTCGAAGTAGGCAATCGTCTCCTCGCGCATCGAGGCTTTGAGGTAGCGAGCAAAGCGAAAATCCTGGCGCTGGATGTAGTCCTGGGCGATGGTGATGGGCTGTTCCATCTCCAGCCATTGCAGCACGAAGGGGCGGACAAACGCCTCGCTGCGGGGGTCCGCGAGCAGGCGGTCCACCTGGGCATCGAGCGTGGCGGGGTCGCCGAGTTTGCCCGCGGCGGCCAG
>JBGSZR010000258.1:0-28143 GCA_041750275.1 Gemmataceae bacterium | reverse complement strand
ACAACGCCGCGGGTGCAGAGTGCACTGACCGCCTGCATGTTGTGGCTAACGAACAGCACCGTTCGCCCCTGCCGGCTCACGTCCTTCATCTTACCCAGACACTTCTGCTGGAACGCTGCGTCGCCGACTGCGAGCACTTCGTCCACGATCAGGATTTCTGGCTCGAGGTGGGCGGCCACCGCGAAGCCGAGTCGTGTCCCCATTCCGGATGAGTAGTGCTTCACAGGGGTGTCGATGAAACGCTCGACCTCGGCGAATGCGACAATCTCGTCGAACTTCCGCGAGATCTCCGCGCGCCCCATGCCGAGGATCGCCCCATTGAGGTACACATTCTCGCGCCCAGTTAGCTCCGGGTTGAACCCCGTTCCAACCTCGAGCAGGCTGCCAACCCGCCCGAATACGTCGGCCCCGCCCTCGGTCGGCTCGGTGATCCGCGAGAGGATTTTCAGGAGTGTGCTCTTGCCTGCGCCGTTGCGGCCGACGATCCCGACCACATCGCCGACACTCACGTCAAACGACACGTCCTTCAACGCCCAGAGGAGGGGGCGGCCTTCGGACTGCGTCCGGCGGCGCAATGCCCGCAGCGGCGACCCGGCCCAGCGCCGGACCTGGTCGCGGAGGGTCGAATACCCCGCACGCGGCCCGCCAAGCCGGTACAACTTTCCGAGTCGCTCCACCCGAACCGCGATATCGCTCATCACACCACATCCGCGAAAGTTTGTTCCATCCGCCGGAAGTAAAATAGCCCGACGGTAAGCACGACCGCGACGACTGCAGCCGAAACCGCCATGAGCCCCCAGTCCGGGGCGGCGGTTCCGAGCAGCGCCCAACGGAACCCCTCGACGACCCCGGCCATCGGGTTCAGTCCGTATAACGGTCGGTACGCCTCCGGGATCAGGCTGGCCGGGTAGGCGATCGGCGTGAGGAACAACCAGAACTGCGTCAGGAATGGGATTACATACCGCACGTCGCGGAACTGGACGTTCAGCGCCGACAGCCACAGCCCGACGGAGAGGGCGGTGAGCACGGCGAACACGACGAACACGGGCAGAGCCAGGATCGCCCATGTTGGGGCGACGCCGAACACCGCCATTCCGATGAGCACCAACCCGAACGCGACGAGGCAGTCCACGACCCCGGCGAGTACCGACGCGACCGGCACGAGGAGCCGGGGGAAGTAGACCTTGGTGATCACCCGCTGCTCGTTCACCAGACTGTTGCTCGACTGTGTCAGGGCATAGGCGAATAGTTGCCAGGGTACGAGTGCGGCGAGGACGAAGAGTGCGTAGGGCATGCCGTCGGAAGGGAGCTTCCCGAGGTTGCCGAAGAAGACGGTGAAAACAGCCATCGTGAGGAGAGGCTGGATGACCGCCCACCCGACCCCCATGACAGTCTGCTTGTAACGCAGCTTAATATCCCGCAGTGCAAGGAAGTACAGCAGTTCGCGGTACCGCCACATCTCGCCCACGTCGAGCGCACGCCACCCACCGCTGGCGCGGATGCGAGTCGGTGCCCCCCGTTCAGAACGTGTCTTGCCCGGTGCCGGTGCCTCAGTGCCGGCCATTGCCAAGACGGCAGGCAACGTGATCGGTGCGTGAGGTGCGGCCGGGCTAATCGGGCTCACGAGGGCTTCCTCTGTGTTGGCGCGGGCAGCGGCTCCCGCAGCCGGACGCTCATTTGGGCGAGTCGAAGCACCGAGCAATGGATCGCGGACATCATTCTGGTGTCAGTGAGCGCGGTCGCCGCATTCGGTTGACATACACCCAGCCCGTCATCGCGAAGCGGTTCGGCCATGACCAAACCACGGCCAAGCACTTGCAGCCCGGATGAGGCGAACCAGCGGGCGACCAGCACTGCCAGGAAGAAGCACACGCTCGCCCGCAGCGCGACAACGTGGATGAAGACTTTGTTCGCCGCTCCGCAAAAAAGAGGCTGGGCTTGCATGGCAGGCTCAATCGTTCAGCGTGGTAATGGCAACCCAACCGCCCGGTGGTGTGAGGCGGGCTCACTCGCTGGAGAAGACCCACAGATGGTTTCTCCAGATGCGTGATCGGTTCTACCGCGAGCGCCGCACCAGCACATGGGCCAATCATGGATCATGCGAAACGCTGAGAAATTGAACGCAGACAACTCTCAGCACCCGACAACCAGGTGGACCCCGCCGCTCAGCTAGCGCCTACTGAGGGCGTCGGCGACTATGAGGTAGATTGGGCCCACTCCTCTGGAGCACCCATTCTCGACCGTTGCCGTTTTCATCGTGTTCACTTCGCACGATCCGGCTGGAGCAGCGATGCGAGCCGTGATGTGGCGACCCCTGCGCCGCACAGTTCTTCTGAACGCCCGGGGCCGCGGGCACCCAGCGTGCATCGACGCGCACCGTCCCGGATCAATTCATTCAGCGCCGTGGCCACAGCCTCTATGGCACCCGGTTCGGTCAGCACGCCACAGTTCTCGTCCACGATCTCGGCCGCACCACCGAATCCGGATGTCACGACAGGCAATCCGGCGGCGAGCGCCTCGACGAAGGCCAGTCCAAACGGTTCCGGCCCGGTGTTCGGCTGACAGTACACGTCGGCCGCGGCCATCAACCGCGGGATGTCCGATCGCTGCCCGAGGAACTTCACCCGGTCCGCGATGCCGAGACGTTCAGCTTCTGACCGCAGGGCCTCGAGGAAATCCGATTCCCCAACCTTCTGCGGCCCTCCGGCGATCCACGCCACCCATCCGGGCACGTCCTTCATCTGTCCGAGTGCCCGGATGTGGACCGCCTGTCCCTTCCATGCCTCGAGTCGACTCGCCTGGAGGATCACTACGGCGTCCGGCGGTGCGCCGAGTTCCGCTCGCACTTCTCGGCGAACCAACTCGCGGTCTTTCAAGACCGGCGGCGCGACCGGCAAGTACACCACCTCGACTGGGGATCGAGTGAACAACTTCGCCGCGGGAGTTGCGGTGAACCGGCTGTTCGCAAGCACCACGTCCGGGGCGGTTCGGGCCGCCCACCGGCTCATCCACTCGCCCCGGCTCAGAACGCCATGAACTGCATAAGCCAGTCGAACCCCCGCCCGACGTGCGACCGGCGAAAAGATGATGTGCGGCCAGCAACCGTGGGTCACCACTGCGCTGAACCCACCACCTGCCAGAGCGGACCGTAGCCGCCGCCGGGCATGCCACACCGTCCATGGGCGGCTCAGCCGCACTCCTCCCAGATCGTGAACCGATACACCTGTCGCCATCAACTCGTCGCGCAGCCGGCCCGGGAAGCAGAGCCCGAAGTGCGGTTCCATACCCGGACAGAGGTGGCGGACTCGGGCGAGCGTCACGAGGTACGTCTCGATCCCGCCGTACAAGTTCCCGGCGGTCAGATGTAGGACGCGCACAACTTCCTCCCCCCGATCACTGTCCCGTACAGGCTCAAGTTGCAGTTATCCATTGCACACGAGTTGAACTCCTCGATCCGCTCCCCACTGACACTCGTTCACGCCGCTTCGATTCGCTTACCCAGCATCGCCCTGACCCGCATGAGCGGCAGGTCGTGTTTGCCCGGGTGAATCACCCGGATGGTGTCAGCACTTGTGGACAGTCGACGCGGGCAAACGCTCCGCGAGCCTCGTGTCGGCCCGGTGGAGCCGGGACACAAGTGAAAGGTGCTTCCAGCACCTGAGAGAATGCGATTGGCGAACGAAGGAGCAGCATCGTTTTAGAGACCGGGCCGGCGATGAGACCCCACGGAACCAGCAATTCACGGACTCTTCACGCGCGACTGGACGAACGAATGTAATGCTGGCTGGTGTGCTATAGTCATTACCGTAATTGCACGGGCAGCCCGGGGAGTGCGTACGCCATGCAAGGATTCAAGTTCCCTGATGCGGTCGACCGATGGCTCGCGCTCCGCACCGCAGCGCAGTGGGAGAAGAAGCTGGCGGGGTTGCTGTCCACCGCTGGCATTCCCGTCTTCCTCCCACTGATGAGCCGCGTCACCCAGTACGCGGGCAAACGGCGCGAGGCCCAGGTGCCAGTCTTCGGAGGGTATGTGTTCTGTGCCGAGCCGGAGTTCCTGGCGAGCCGCGTGCTGACTCCCGGCGCACGGCAGAAGATCGCGCAGGTGCTGCGCCCGCCGGACCCGGCCGGTCTGCGAACTGAGCTGAAGGCCGTGGCCGACGTGTTGAACGATCGGGCCCTCGTGCAGGAGCGGTTGCACGGCGCCCTGGGCGATACGGTTCGGATTGTCGGCGGGCCGCTGACAGGCTTCCGTGGAACGGTCGTGAAGGTCAAGCCAAACCAGTGGTGCCTGATCCTGGAGGTGTCGTTCCTCGGCGCGAGACTGGAAGTTGAGGTGGACGAGCGGATGGTTGAACGGGCCGAGCCATAGCACTCGTGTGGACGGAAGGGAACCGCCCCAGCAGAGGTCATTTCTGAACATCATTTGTGGCCGCCACCACGACTGTCAGAGCACATTCACACATCCGCTGAGGCGGCCACGGAAGATGTGAAGTCAATGGACTTGAATGCGGTGAAAGGATCCCGCTTTTCACCTCGCATGGGGGGCACACGCACAGCGAGAATGCAACCGATCGAAGAGCATCAACTCGGGGTCCAGTAGGGTGGTGAGGCAGTGCTGAGCACCCGCCGCGGATCGGGTAAGGGGATCGCGATCGAGGTGGTGAAACTACTCGGGGCGAAGTAGGGGCAACGTCCTGCTACCACACCGCAGAGTCGTCAAAGGATTCTTTGTGTGGCGAACCCGATTCCACGGGTACTGGGGATTCTGAGCGGACCGCCGCCGCTCTGGCCAGGTGGTATTGATTGACATTTGCTAATCTGTTGCTCAACCCGAATCATGGAACTGGTCCAAAACTCAATCGATCCAGGTTCATAACAGGTTCGACCGATCAAGTAGTCGGGCTCAATTGGAACCTCCGAATGAAGATGTCGCCAGTTTCGGAGTGTTCGTCTCGCGTACACGAATCAGCACCCCCATCTGAAGCAGCAACAGAGTCGACATCGGAATGGCAGAGAGAGTACCCGTCCCGATGAATGACGTGGCCCAGTTCGTGAGAGTCAACGCGTACATGAGCACGACACCCAACCCCCAGCGAGCCTGTAGTTTCAGGGCCGGTGGTTTCGAAAGCAACCAGACCAGAAAGGCTAACCACGCCGCCAGACCGATCCAACCTTGATCAATGAGGATGCGACAGAATTCGTTTTCGAGGCCGACTGCCTCGGGCGCGCGATTTGAGAGAAAAAATGGGATACTGGTGCCAACAGATGATCCCATGCCGGCTCCGGTCGGATGCTCCACGATTAGTTCGAGGAAAGAGTCGTTCGCACTGCCGCTGACGCGCTCGGAGACTGCTTCGGTGTCTTCAAGATTCGAAGCCCGTTGCAGGCGTTCATCCGCAAGGGAAAACACAACCCCCGCCACCACCAGCCCAATCGCAACGAGTCCGACCATGGGGTTGAAACGCGTGCACGCCCAGGTGATGAGCGTGGCGATCGAAAAGGTTACAATTGGTTGCCGTGCCGCACACATCAAGATGCCCACAATCGCGGCCACAATCCCAACAACAGCCAGGCTGCGATCGAACGTTTGGACACCAGAACCGAACGCCCGATCCAGCAGAAATGGGAGCGTAAAAAGCATGGCCCCGCCATAGGCATGTGCACTGAGAAACGTGGCCGGGATGCGATAGTAATCGTGGCCAGCGACGTCCTTCGAAAGATAGATGATTTGCGTAACCGCATTCTCTGGATAGAGCGATTGCACTCCGTTGAAGTAGATATAGATGCCAACAGCGAGTGCGATCAGGTTTAATAAAGCGAGCCCGCGTGCGAGAGTGGCCAGGTCCGCTGAGGTCAAACGAATCGCGATCAACATCACAGGCAAGAACCAGACTGTGGCGCGTAACGCTACAAGTTGAATCAGGAAATCATTGACGGGTAATAAGCTCAGAATGAGCGGCCAACCGATGAGGACAACAGTCCATTTGTTCGCAACTCCAATACCGGCGTGATCATTGCCGCGTGGGAAAATCAAACATCCTACGTAGAGCCCCAACACTGCACAATCAAACATAAAGGTCGTGAATATACCCAAGTAATTGGCCCGGATGATGCCGTTGAAATATCCCGCACCGATCAACGTCACGAACCCGAGCCCCAGGGAACGCTGTGTTCCCAACAATACGATCAAGAAAGCAGCAGCAGGAAAGACGGCATCCATCTCGATCACCGTACCTTCGGTGTAAACAAATACCAATCCTGCGGATCACGTGCCTCGCTGGTGGCGGATTTCACTTCATCTGGTGTGAGAAAACCCAAGTCAAGTTCCACATCGCGCGCATCCACTGAACTCACCGCTTCGAGATGGTGAGTCGCCGCGAATCGTTTTGTCAGGGCAGCTCCCACACCCGGCACAAGATTATCGTGCACTTCTATCAACACGGTCGCACTGTCCAGGGCCCTCGTCGTGGTGGTGCAAAATAACTCTCCTTCGAACCCTTCGCAATCTGTGAAGATAAAACTCTCAGGGAGCAGGTGCCGATCCAACCACCTGGACGAACAGAATTTGGCAGTTGTCGCATTGGGAGTGGAGTTCTGGAGTATCATTTCGCGTGTTGCTTCCCGTGCCCAGGAATCGGTGTCAAATGCAATCATGGGAGTATCAGGCATGAGGCGAGCGAAACCAACGGCATAGAATCCAAATTTCGCTCCTACATCGATTATTTGGGTAAAACGCTGCGCAGAGAGAGTTTCAATCCATGGATGAAGTTCCTGCTCGTATGTGCCCAGTAGAAACGGCCCCAGGGATTCCTGGTGTGTCATTGGGCTGAGGATCATGCTGCGAAACGGTCCGGATTGAACGGTCGCACCGAAATGATTCAACAATTTCTGGTTGAGATCGAGCAATCCCCATTCTCGAACTAAACGATGTGAATGTGATCTCGCGCGAGCCGACAAGACCGCAGTCGTCATCTCTGGTGCAACTGCAGTCAGGGCGCGTTTTAGAATCCGCTTTACCACAGTCATGATGGAATCCTCGAGCCAGAACTTGATCCATTTAGGTGAACGGGCTTGCAGGTGTGGTCAGCCTGTCGCGAGACTCGTCCACAACTCCAAAGTCGCCACCGAGGTCAAACGTTGTAAAAGGCAACCCTGAGGCGATGGGTTCCACAAATGCGAGGTCAATTGCTCCTGACTCACGAATGGCGCGGCAAAATATACTGCAGCAGCCAGGTACTGAATGACACTCATGCGGTGGCTTGGCGATCGCACTGGATTTCTGAATACTTCTATGCTTCGCAATACCCTGACTTTGTATTCGAGATGTTCTCTCTTCTTTTGGAGAGCACGCTACGATAGACATCCAGAGTTCGCTGACCCATGGCGAGATGATCGAACTCAGCTGCGGCCCGGAATCGAGCACGCTCGATGAGCGCTGTTCGCAGGTCGTGATCATTCAGCAATCGCTTGGCTGCGTCTGCGAAAGCGGCTGGATCGCCGACTCGAGCCGTCAGGCCTTCGGACTCATGCCGGCACACCCACGAAACTCCGCTTCCCGGGACTGCGGTGTTGATAACCGGGCATCCCGCCGCCATCGCTTCGACCTGAACGAGCCCAAAGCCTTCGCTGCGGGCGACGCTCGGGAACCAGAGTGCTGTGGCTGCGTGGTACGCACCGATGAGTTCGTCGGCTGTGCAGTCGCCGAACCAGATCACGCGGTCCGCCACGCCAAGCTCGGTTGCTCGAGCCTTCAGATCCGCAGCGAGCGGGCCAGTACCAATCACCAGAAGTTTCCCCGGTACGTCGCGCAGCGCCGCAAGAGCAACATGCAAGCCCTTGTAGTAGATCAATCGGCCGACACAGAGCCAGAGCGGCGACCCAAATTGCTGACGGAACCGCGAGGCGTGTTCCAATGCGAGTCGATTCGGTTCTCGATATGAAGTTTGATCGATTCCCAGCGGCACGGCCGTGAGCTTCTCCCGGTATCGCGGCAGGAGTTCGGAGCCCATTGCGTACGCTTCACTCGTCGGCAGGATTCGTGCGGCACGGCGATAAAGTGCCCGTTCGAGTGGGCGAACCGCGTACTTGGTGAAACGCTGGCGAACAATGTCGCTATGGTGCGTGATGATCAACGGCCGAATACGCCGCTCGGCGAGTAGCGCAAGCATCATCGTCACGTTCGGTGCGTGCAGGTGCCAGATGTCCGGCGGGCATCGCAGAAACTGTTTCAAGATATTCGGCAGTCGTGGAGACAGATCTAATTTCGCAACATTGGCCCAGCGACCGACTCGCGTGATGCGGATGGGACCATCGATATCGTCCTGGCAGGTAGTGGAACTCAAGCGATTAAATGTGACATCGGTTCCTGTGGGCGTGGCGTGGTTCACAACCAGGACATGAACCTCAGCACCCAGTTTTGCCTGGGCATAGGCGAGTGTCTGCGTGTGGGATTCGATTCCGCCACGTGACGGAGGGTAATA
Source organism: Gemmataceae bacterium (assembly GCA_041750275.1). Lineage (GTDB taxonomy): Bacteria > Planctomycetota > Planctomycetia > Gemmatales > Gemmataceae > JBGSZR01. Next base: position 19,663 of record JBGSZR010000258.1, on the reverse strand, counting down.
CTTACCCAGGTGAACGACGTGCAGTCGGTCACGTTCGATGCCATTCGTGGACAGTTCCAGATCTCCGGGATGCAGATCACGGTATATGCGGTGGATGATAGAAAGCGTTATGCTTGTGCCTATATTCACTCAGGCGTATTCATGGACTCTTCCTCAATCATTCTGCATTCCATCTCGCATCGGTAGACTGGGCTGGCGTGATAATGAAACACACCCCGGCGACCGGGCTAACCCGGGAGACAGGGTGCGTGGGGGTTGACGCCAACCGTGTTTGTCACACAGATGGTCGGCAACAGTCGTGCAATCAATCTTCCAGGCCACTGGTGGCGACGTCAGCATCCGAGAACGAGGTGCTATATGCCAGGCTATAGCCGGATGCCCCGTTGCTGCCTTCGCGTTCCGGCGGGGTGTCGGTCCGGTTGGCGATCATCACGGTGCCCGTCGAATCAGAGTCGATGAAGATTGATCCTTCATCGTTGCTGCAGATCAGGTTGAAGGCCACAAACGTGTTGTCCGCGTTGACAAGGCGAAGACCGTAGCCGCCGTTGCCCACGAGGAAGTTGCCCACGACGGTGTTGCTGGAGGATTCTTCGATCAAGATGCCGTCGAGCACGTTGTTGACGCTATCGCCGAGCCAAATATCGTTGCCGGACCCGCCGTAGATGTAGATGCCGTTGAGTGCGTTGCTCCAACTGCTGTTATTCCAGATCAGGTTATTGGTGCTATCCTCGATCAGGATGCCGCTGTAACCATTCGAGTCGGTCTCGTTGCATTTGATCGTGTTGCAGCCGCCACCGAAGACATAGATGCCGTCGGCGTTGATGTTGTTGGTGATGTCGTTGCCCGTGACATCGACGTAGAAGACCTCGTCAAGAGCGATGCCGTTCCAGGAGGTATTGTTATAGACGTCGTTGTTCTTCACATCGACATTATTCGAGCTGATGATAGCGATGCCCGCGTAGCCGTTGTTCTCATAAATATCGTTGTTCACGATCTGAATCGCGCCCCCACTGTTTCCGTTGCTGTCCTGCACCAGGATGCCATCGTCGTTGCCGAAGATGTTGTTCTTAGCGGCGACGCTTTTTTTTCCGCCCTCGAAGAAGAAGATGCCGGCGGAAGTGGTGGCCGGGTTGCTACCGCCCTCGACGGCTCCATCAATGTCGTTGCCGCTGATGGTGTTGCTCTCGACGCGGGCGGTCGCTCCGCGGCTGACCTGCACGCCGTACTGAGCAATGCCCTGATTCGCCAGACCACGCCCTGTGATGGTGTTGCCCTTCACCTTTGCCGAGGCATCGTCACCATCGACAAGGATGCCGGCGCCCTTGTAATCCAGGATGATGTTGTCCGTTACCTTGGCCGTGCCTGAACCAAGAACAGTCGAAACGCGACTCGTGCCGACCTGAATGCCGATATTCGCAGCCGCGTCATTTGCATTGAGCATGCCCATGACGGTGTTGTTTTTGATTGTGGCCGAGCCATCTTGCACCACGCGAATTCCCGCGAAGAGATCACCATCCGTGTTCGTTGCACCGTTCACCTTGAAGCCATCAATCGTCACATTCTTGGAGTAGATATCGATCACCGCGGCACCAACGGGCGTGCCTGAGAGAACGAGTGGATCCATGTTGGCCGGTGCGTTGATCACCACATTGCCAGATGCCTTCAGCGTCACCTTTGCCGTGTCATTGATCACAAGAGCTTCGCTGTAAGTGCCGGCATGGACAACAACAGTATCAGCACCAGATGCATGCTTGGCAGCGGTCAGTGCTTCACCAATCGTGGCATAGGTGTAACCAGCACCCACATTAAACGTTGCGGGCACAGAGCGATCTTCCAGATTCTCCATTCGCAGCGTCCGCTTGGCGGGCTTGCGGATCGGAGCGCACGACTTACGACTGAAACACTTTCGCAGGGCTGAGAGAACCATCGGAGTCATCCTCAGTGAAAATAATGGAGACAGAAACCGACCCACAGACACGAACCCGATAGAACCGCGGCCCGTGAAAATGCCATTGCAAGCGGGAAGGGTGGGCCGACCTTCCGGCAATGCCTATCGCACAACCCACACGGCCCCTCGCAGTGTGGAGTGACTTCCGAACTCACTACCGTGATTCCCTTCGGAGCCTCGTTCGTAGAAGCCGGATAACCGTTCCAACTCATACAATCGACATGTGGCTTATTATTGCAAGTCAGATCAAACTTTCGATCTCTTTAATGTGAAGATATTATAATGATACTGTGCATTCCGTGCTCTCGCGCGAATCTCCTCAGGGAGCTCTCGATCGCACGCGGACAAGGGCCGCATTCAAATCACGAATGCCGGCCTGATGCGGATCATCGCGGATCACCCACTGCAGTTGCTGCTCAGCGAGTAGGTATTCGCCCTCGGTGAATAGAAGCTCGGCCAGCTCCAGACGCCACTCAGCGTGGGTGGAGGCCAGTTCAAGGGCGCGGTGATAATCACGTATGGATTCACCGGGCCGACCGGCTTCACGCAACAACCAGGCATGGGCATGCCACTGGTCGGCAGTCTTCACTGCGGAATCAGGAATCCGGTCAGCAGCCAGTCCGGCGAAAACGCTTCGATCCGGGATCAATTGCGCTGCGGCGACAAACAGGGCCAGATCAGGTGGCAACAGTTGATCCAGCATCTCGGCTGGAGCGAGGCGATCGCTGGCCACGGCAACGATCGCCGGAAGCCTGGCAGACGAGCAAATGAGCGACTGGCGCCAGCAAATCCAGCCACGATCCGCTTCGCCTTCTGCGAGCCAGGCCAGGCCTGCGAGATACCACATTTCCCCGTTCGAGGGCTCCAGGAAGCAAGCGCGATCGAGGTACCACACCGCCTTCTCGGGATGGGATAAATGCTGGCGACTCCCCGCAAGGCGTGCATAGGGCAAGGCTCGCAAGGGGCTCGTTGCAGTGAGGAGTAAGTAGTCCCGTAATGAGGGGTGGAGATAGTCGCGAACTAGCCGTGAGACATCCACTGCGGGGTCGTCGCGCCGCGCGATGTATACCGCGTAGCGGGCATTGGCCAGTTTCAAGCGAAGTGAGCCATCATCGGGAGCACGTGCAACCGCAGCGGCGAGGTAGCGTATCTGCGTGTCCGCCGAAGCAGGATCGCCCCGCAACTCCACACGGAGAGCCGCGAGTCGCAATTCCTCGGCCTGGGCACGTCGCAATCCTTCCAGGGGGAGCACGCTCGCAACCAAAACAGACATGAGCACAACGAGGGCATCAAGCCATCGGCTGCCGGGTGACCGCTCCGAGATTGGGATGCGTCGGCTACCGGCTGCCATGAGGTGTGCCATGAGCGCTGCGGTGATCAAGGTGATCGCTGGCATCCGCATGCCAAAATCGCCGAACGAGTGGATCATCACAGCCGTGAAGCCGAAGAGCCCACCCAGCACCAGTGCACGGTCGGACGCAGACTGTGTGTATCGGAAGGTGCGAACGCTGGAGGCGAGGACACAGCCGATGATGGCAACCACAAGCAAGAGTTGCGGGAAGCCGCCTTCGATCAGCGTTTCGAGGTAATCGTTGTGTGCATGCTCCCAGGACAGAGAATTTTCGTCGCCGGGGCGTCGCTGCTGGGGCTCGACCAGTTCAAAAGTGCCAACGCCTGTACCCGTGACGGGGAATCGATTGACGAGCGGAATCGTGCGTTCCCACAGCTCCTTTCGACCGGCCTCGATGGGATCGGTGGCAGAAATAGTGGACAGCCGTTTTTGAACACTTTCCGCACCGAACCAGCCGAGCAACGCGATCACCAGGCCAGCAACGAGTGCCAGGGGAATCCAGCCTCTTCGCTTCAAGTTCGAAGTCAAAGTCAGGCTGCCGCAGAACAGTGCGGCTGCCGCGAAAGCGATGACGCCACCTCTCGAAAGGCTAAACAGGATGGCCGTGAACATCAGCGACAGTGCCGCGAGTAGCCAGAGCAAGGATGGTCGACGCAGGAGTTCCAGAGTGAACTCGAGAGTGCTCGTGGAACGGTGTCGAGAAGGCAGACTGCGAATGAGCAAGCCAGTACCCAGCCCGAAGCAGATATTCACATAAAACGGGAAATGATTCTTGCAGACGAATGGACCGAAGGCGGAACCCTGCGATTCGAAGTTCCAGTACAGCACATTGTTTGGAGAGCTCCAGCTTTGGGCCAGTGCCACCACGGATAAGAGTGCGCCATTGACGACGGAGGCGATGGCCAGCCGTTGGAAACTGGCGGGCGACGCCACGGCATAGCGGACAACGACATAGAACGCGAGCAACGCCAGTAGTTTCACGAGCGCCGCGCGTGTCGCTCCAGGCTCAAAACTGATTGTTGCTGGGTGGGAGATGGGTTCGTCACCGATCAGACCAGTCGCTTGAATGGCGTGAAGATTCGAACGGAGTGCAACTGATTCTGGAGTGAGCGCTTCCATGATCGCGGTGGGCATCGAGATCGTTTGGAGTGTGGTGAATCCCACGATCCCGGCCAGACAAATCATCACCGGGCAACAGGTGCCCGTGACGCGGCGGCCGCTCACGATCGAAGCGACCCAGAGCAGCAGCAGGGCACTGAGGCCGATGCTGATGGCAAGCTGGGAGATGGGGTGAACTGCGGCGAAGGCCCAAGGCGAGAGCATGATGATCGCGAGGACGAGCCATTCCAGGCCCATACGACAGCCGTCCGCAAACGGATGATGCTGGTCGGAACGCATCGGAACAGGCGAAGGCGACATCATCACGTTGTTCACTCGGCTGGGGGTTTGCAGAGCTCGGATGTTGTCGATTTCCGACAGCACCCGAGCCGTGAGAACTACTTTTTCGGCGAGCCCTTGCCGCCCTTGCCGCCACCGGTGGGGTTCCATTCGCCCACCGCGCGTTCGGCTCCATCGACCGTGACGGTCTTACCCGACACGACTGAGCCCGAAGTCTTGATGGTTGGCTCGAGGACGTTGACACCCGAGGCGTCACTCTCCGCGACTTCGACACCCGCAGGCAGTTGGAACTGCCAGGGGCACACGATCATGGCCACGCTCAGCGGCGTAACCAGCAGGACAACAGCAACCGCGAACACGGTTGCAAGCGAGCCCCGACGAACCAGAGATCTCGACATTCCACTCTTCATGATCTGTTTCCCCTTTCGTTGGAAAACACCGGAGACAACCCCGCGAACACCACTGGGAACACGTCGGCCCCGGCCCGGAAGCACTCACACGCTACGGGGCCGATGACGACGTGGAGGTAAACTACTTCGCGTCCTCAACCACCCATCGGAGGCCATTTCCGCGAAGAAACCGATGTATCTCCTCGACGGCAACGTAGAAGCCTGTTGATCCGTCGTGCCCGGTGGCCATGCCGATCACGGCCCCAGCCTCATCAAGCAAAGGGCCACCGGAGCGGCCCGCGGCCTGCTTCCGTTCGACTTCCCAACACCACACCGTGTCCCTCTCACCGGGCTTCTTGAGCCGGACCTTTGCCTTGAGCTTCTCGTTCTGAAGTGTCGGCGCGTCGACTTTCTCCCAGCCGCTGCTCACCAATTTCCCCGGTTTCGCCATTGCGGATGCCAGCCCGACCGATTTGGGCAGCCCCTGGATTGCAAGAGCGCGGAGCACGGCGAGATCAGCACGGACATCGCGCGCCAGAACTTCCGCTTTCAATCGCTTGCCCGTGGTGAAGGTGACCTCGACGGTCTTGGCTGTCGCCACCACGTGATTGGCCGTGAGCAAGTACACGTGCGGTCCACTCTGCGCCAGACAGATACCACTGCCATCAAGCTGGTCCGCGGCGCTGGACACCTTCACAGTCGCAGCGAGCCCGGGTGCGTGAAGTTCCTTCTGATCCGGGGGAGCGGAAGCGGGGGCAAGCGTAGTAAGCAAGGCAACTGTGAAGATTTCGATCATTGCATCGACTCCACGGGATCTCATTCGAGCCACACACACCGAACCGTTGTCTTGAAAGAAACTTCCGTCATTTGGCTTTCAACTTTGCCCCAGGCCTGAATAACCGGCATAGTCCTGAATCTCACAGTCGCATCTGGTCGATAATTCTGCTGAGGTCGTGGACTCCGCATCGGGGCTTGCCCGGTCGTCACCCCTCGGCAGCGAGCCGGACATGAGCCGAACACGCAGCTTGCTCGTCAGTCTTTCACTCGCGTGTGGGACGGGTTGCTTCAGTGCCCGTCCTTCCGCACCTGATTCGTTTATGCATCAGGCGTTTCGCAATGCCGTCGAGCAGCCGATCCGGCATCACGACGACAAGAAGTTCATCAAGGTCATCCGCAAGCACGCCGAAGAGGCATACGCCAATTCCTGTCAGGGTTCTGTTCGTCGGCCGTGTGACTCCTTTCGCGATGGCTTCGTGGAAGGATTCATCGACTACGTTGAAGCGGGAGGAACGGGTGAACCGCCGTATCTGCCGCCCCTTCGTTACCGACTCACTCACTACCGCACTGAAAACGGCATAGCCGTCATCGAAAACTGGTACGCGGGCTTTCGACAGGGTGCACTGGCGGCCAGGGGGAGCGGTTTGCGTGAACTCAACTACGTTCCGCTCCCGGGCCCCGCAATACCTGCCGATCAGCTTCAGATGCAATCGGCCAGCCCAATCTCAGAATCGCCCGCTGAGCAGCGATCACCCTGGGATCAACCCGGTATGCTCCCGCGTCCGACAGCAGTGCCTCCGATGCCGGTACCGGTCATGCCGGCCCCGCCCGCCATCCCGCTCCCTGGAATTCAGGAACCTCCCGGGGAAGCAGAGGGTGCGAGCAAGCCCGCACCGAAACTGAGCCGAATCGTTCCCGCGAAGTCGGATGACCCGATTATGAGTCCGAACGCTTCGGTCTTCCGCGCTGCATTGGGAGACTGAACCTTGTCCACCGCCATGGCTCAACGGCTGTTTATCACCCGAATGCGAGGCGTCATGCTCCGTTCGAATGTCGCTTCGTTCTTGCAGTTTCGCGGGGCGCTGCTTGTGAGCCTGGCTCTGGTGTTGTCGAGCACCGGCTGTGCCGCAATCACCAACCCAGTCGCGGATGGCATTCCCGTGCGCCGCTTGCCGCCGGAGGCGTTCGGTGAAAGCAAGGCAAGCCTACAATCGGTGCCCTTGACCGCACTCACCCCACCACCTCCGGAGGCGTATCGCCTGGCCGCGGGTGATGTGCTCGGTGTCTTCATTGAGGGCATCCTCGGCGAGCGCGGCGGCCAACCACCCGTCCGCATCATGGAGCAAGGCAACCAACCACCCAGCATCGGATTTCCCATCCCGGTTCGCGAGGATGGCACCATACCGCTTCCGTTGATCGCGCCGCTTGATGTGACCGGCCTGACCATTGCTGAGGCTCAGGCGAAGACCACACAGGCGTATCTGGATGCCAAACAGTTTCAGCCTGACGCCAAGCCGCGAATCATTGTCACTTTGCTTCGGCCGCGGCAGTACCACGTCCTGGTCCTGCGTGAGGACACTGGAGCTGTGACCATTGGCTCCTCAGGCGGCTACGGCAGCGGCATCGGCGGCGGCGGCACCTTTGTCTCGCAGACGCGCCGCACCGCTGGCTTTCCTCTCGATCTCCCGGCCTACGAGAACGACCTTCTGAATGCCCTCACCCGCACGGGCGGTTTGCCGGGGCTCGAAGCAGAGGACGAAATCCTCATCGAGCGCGGCGCTTATCGACCTGGCACGCAGCCGAACGGCATTCCCGCTGAAACCAAGCAGACGATTCGCATTCCCCTGCGACTCCGACCGGGGCAACCGCTCGGTTTTCGCCCCGAGGATCTCATCCTCCGCACAGGCGATGTCGTGAGCATTCGGGCTCGGCGGGGCGACGTTTTCTACACGGGTGGTCTCTTGCCGCCGCGCGCCTTCCCGCTTCCCCCGGATACCGATCTCGATGTCCTGCAGGCTCTCGCCTACGTCGGTGGGCCGATCCTCAATGGCGGCCTCAATGCCAACAATCTCTCGGGGCAAATCGTTCAAAGCGGCCTCGGCAATCCGTCGCCCAGCCAGGTCACCATCCTTCGCAAGCTCAGCTCCGGTTCACAGATTCCGATCATCGTTAACCTGAATCGAGCTCTCAAAGATCCACGTGAGCGCATCGCCATTCGTCCGGGCGACTTTGTGATCCTTCAGTCCACACCGGGCGAAGCCTTCGGTCAGTACCTGACCTCGAACTTCCGCATTAACCTGGGCGGCTTCTTCTCTCGCCAGCGCGACTTCACGGGTGCCGCGACTTACACGGCACCGTGATCAGGCACCGATCAGGCGGAGCGGCCACCAGCTACGCTCCGCCTGGGGCTTCGGCACACGCAACTTCTCGCCGCGAAGCAAGGCGAGACCATTCGAGGAGCAGATGCGTTCCGCCGCCGCAACTCCTACCCACTCGCGCACACGCTGCGCCGCAGCAGCAAGGTGTGGCTTGCGTTTGCGAGGCGAATGGCCATCCGAGCCGAGGACATGCACACACCCCCGGCGAAACCAACTTCGCAGGGCCCTGGAGTCCGCTGTAGTCTTTGGGTCTGTAATGCTCTCACTCGATACCTGCACGATGCAGCCAAGTGCGATCAACTCCTCGAGATGTCCGCTCTCGTGCAGCAGTTCCTCATGGCGTTCCGGGTGAGCCAGGATCACGCGAACTCCGAGGCGAGCGAGTTGACGCACGGGCGCACGCAAATCCACAAACAATCGATGCGGCATCTCCACGAGCAGAAATTGGCGATGATCAGCGATGCTCAGGAGTTTCCCGGCGGACCAAAGTGGAACCAGGTCCGGAGTGGCCATCACTTCGGCCGCGGGGACGATCTCAAGCGGTATCGCCTCCAGGGCGAGTCGGCGTTTCAATTCTGCCACAGCCTCGCGAATGGTTTCAGGTGATAGCACCCAGCGGTCGCTCTGGTGGGCCAGTGCGACCGAGTGGCTCACCCCCTCTTCAACCAAGATTCGACACATCGCCAGGGCGTCGTCCCACGTGCGGGGCCCATCATCCAGTGCGGCGAGCAAGTGAACATGAAGGTCGGCAAGGTGTGTCATGGTCACTTACCCTCCATGAGCGAATGACCATTGGCGGAAGGCAATGCGATTCCCTTCCGGTTCGGATGTGCCAGCACTTCGGAGAACCGTGAGGTGGTATCTTTGGCAACGACTGCTTCCGACTCCTCAGATTCGTGATCAGTTGGCGAGTCGTGATCGGCCGTGGTGTAGGACGTCGTGTATTCATCGGCATATCGGTAGTGATCGTAACCGTAGCCGGTCATCGCGCCGTGTTTGCCAACTCCGTTCACGACCAGTCCCAGGCAGTTCACCTTGAGACCGGTGAGCAAGTCGCGGGCTCGCTCGGCGGCCGGTCGGCCGTTTTTGGAGACTCGTATCGTCATTAGCAACCCATCAATTCGTGGTGCCACAATGCAGGGGTCGCTTACGGCGAGGAGCGGCGGTGTATCGACGAGCACAAAATCGAACGCACTGCGAAGGTCGTCCAAAATATCCTCGAAGCGTGGTGCCGTGAGAAGTTCGGCAGGGTTTGAGGGACGCCGGCCGCAGGGCAATACCGAGAGATTCGGCACGACGGTGCTCTGGATCACTTCCTCCAACTCGCAGGTGCCACCGATCACTTCTGCGAGCCCGACTTTGCCCGCCAGTCCGAAGGCACGGTGAACGCGTGGACGCCGGAGGTCGGCATCGACAAGTAGCACCTTGCGACCCGTTTGGGCAATCGACACGGCCAGATTGGTGATGAGCGTGGTCTTGCCATCACCCATGTTGGGACTGGTGACTTGGATGATCTGATGACGCTGCCCCTGTGTGCTGAAGAAGAGAGCCGTACGGATGCCGCGAAAGGCCTCTGCTTCCGGGGACATTGGCTGGTGGAATGCGAGCAAACCCGAATCGAGTTCAACGGCATTGCCGACAGCATCGTGGACGACCACGGGCTCCAACGCTTTCGGGACAAAGGGGGTATGACCCACGATCGGAAGCCCGAGGCGGCGACGAATTTCCTCGGGGGAACGGAAACTCTTGTCGGCCATGTCGAGCAAATACGAGGCACCGGCCGCGAGCACCAAGCCCAATGTGGCACCCATCATGATGAACTGCCAGAAGATAGGAGAGACCTTCGCACCGGGTGCCGGTGGAGTGATTGGTTTGGCGTCAAACCCGCCGTAGCCGCGGACCAGATTGATCTCTTCGAGTCGCTTCAGTGTGGCGTCGAGCACCTTTTCAGTGCGGCCAATGTCCTCGCGAAAACCGCGATCACGGTCGTAGTAGGTTTCCAGTTCGCGCGCTTTGGACACTTCCTCCGTCAGCAGACCATGCAGCCAACGGTAATTCGTATCCGCCAGGCGATACTCCACACGGAGTGCTTGAAGACCGGCCTGAACGGGATCCACACTGCCGGACCCCTTCTCACTCTCGCGGGCGATATCATCGAGTCGCCGGTGGAAGTCGCGCGTCAACTTCATGCGTTCGCGGATGCGCACCACATCGGGATGGGCTTCGCCATAAAACTGAAGCAACTCCGCTTCCTGCGCCAGCAGACCGAACAAAGCGGTTTCCAACGCGGCCGCGTTGGTCTTCGCAGTCGTCGTCCCTTTGTCGTACTTGCGTTCGGTCAACGCCAGGATCAATTCGCGCGGCTGCTTTTCTTCGATGGCTTTCTCGATCTCCTCGATTCGCTTCTGGATCGATGTGGCCTGCTCGTGGGCTTCGGTTTCCTTTTTCTGATACTCGAGGATTTTGCCCTGGTGCACGGGGATCCCGTTATCACCGATCATGAGCAATGGGCTGTTGCGGCGAAAGTTGCGATAGTCTTCTTCCTTTTTTGCAAGGTTCTGCGTCAGGGTGTCCACGGCCGATCGGATGAGTCCGACGGTGGTCTCGCTCGTGTTCTGGTAGGTCTCGTCCAGGAAGTCCTTGTAGCATTCGATGATGGCTGAGAGCACGGCCTCGGCGTCGCCAGGATCCGATCCCGAGAACGACAAGTTGATGATGTTGTTGCCCGTGCCTCCTGTGGCGTCCTTGTTCACCTCGCGTGTGGCCACAAGTCCAGCCTGGATGATCGAAGCGGGGTTGCCGCCCTGCATCGACTTGAGGGAACCCAGGTTCCGTTTCTGCACAGCGCGATTGATGATTGTGGGGCTGCGAATCACGATCAGATGCGTGGAGACATAGTCGTCCATCACGGCCATGCGCGGATCGCCGCCGGCCAGGGGTAGTGCGTTGGCGGCCTGCTTCTTCACCACGAGCACCTGGGTGGTGGCACGATAAATCGAGGGCCGTTGTGAATAGTTCAGCAGGCCAAGGGTGCCGCCAACGACGAGCCCCAGGAACAACAGACCGCGATGTTGCCAGAGAATCAGAAAGACATTCCGCGCACCTCCCCGGCTATGAGGTGCGGGTGGCGACGAAGCGGGCTCGGAGTGGAGTAGGTCGTCCATGGTTGTCTTCTCGCGGATGCTATTCATTCGAGTCAGGCCGTTGAGCTTGCAACCAATGGTCCATGGCCCGTCAGAACAGGGACCGCGGGAGCAGTGCCAGCTAACACGGTTTCAACACCATCGGTCACACTCGCAAGCACAGACAGCTTCCGCCACACCGGATCGGAATCGGGATGTCCCGATACGGCGACCTGGCCAATCGTCTGCCCCCAGGCTGTCAAGAGGATCACGGCGGACCAGCACTCGACTGTCTCGTCACTGCGAACGGCCGCCGGACCAGACCAGCGAGCGTGGTATCCCTCGTGATGAGCCGGTGCATTCACATCCAGGGCAACACTGCGGAGATTCAACTGCTCGGCGTGGGAGACGATGCTCGTCCACATCACACTCCATCCGGCGGATCCCTGAAGTCGAACTTCCAACTCCCGCCCGGCTCGGCCAAAGCCCGCGCTCGCTCGCACATATTCCTTCAAGGACTTCGTCAACAGCACAAATTCGGCATGGCCAAACAACCGCGTGGCGATCAAGATCACGACCACGGCGGCCGCAGACAGAATGGCCAAGCTTTCGCTGCGAATGGCGATACTGCCGAGGACGCCCACCACAGTGAGGGCACAAAGTGCCGAGACGATTAGCAGGATTCGCGGCCGCGATAGACCGCAACGCAACATGCAATGATGCAGATGTCCACGGTCTGTTGAAAAGATGCTTCGGCCCGTTAACTTGCGTCGAAGCACGGCTGCTGTGGAATCGAAAATCGGCAACGTCATGAGGGCGAATGGAGCCGCAAGTGCCACTGTAGCGGGCCCTTTCAAGGAGCACTGAATCGCAAGCACTCCGATGACTAACCCCACCAACATGCTTCCGGCATCACCAAGAAAAACGCTCGCCGGCGGCAAGTTGTACCGCAGGAACCCGACGAGCGATCCCGCGAGCACGATCGCGATGCATGCTCCCACCATATGCTGGTTCATCGCCGCCATACCCGCGACCGCCAGGCAGATGATCGTCCCGACTGTGCCCAGTAGACCATCCATTCCATCGAGCAAATTCAGGGAATTGATGGCTCCGAGCAGCCAGAATGCGGTCAGGGGAAGCCCGATCCAGCCGAGCTCAATATCGACTCCAAACAGTGCGACTGCGCGCACCTGGACCCCGGTCGCCAGCAGAATTCCGATCGCAGCAAACTGACCGAGAAGCTTGTATCGTCCACGCAGCCCTCGTGAATCGTCGAGAACACCGACCGCACAGATCAGAGTCGCCGCACCAAGAAGACCGAGTACTTCTCGGCTCTGCTCGCTGACGTCGTCTGCAAGGCTGCCCGGACGAGAAAACGCGATGCTCAAGACCAGCACCATGGAGAAGAAAACGGCGATGCCACCTACCAGTGGCACAATGCGTGTGTGAATCTTCCGGCGACCATCGGGCAAGTCCACGAGGCCTACTCGACGACCGAGTCCTCGCGCCATTCCAGTGAAAACAAGAGAGCAAACGAGGCCCGCAACGAACAACAACGCGAGCGATTCGACGGTGTAACTCATAGGGCTGAATCCTCGGCGGCGTGAATTCCGTTGCGAATTGCCAGGGGTAATGGCTCAATCCGCAGTGACACGGCGGAGAGGGATCCCGGTCATGACTGCGATGGACACAAGCCTGCATCACCGCGAAGTTCAGCCAGGCAAGTCCCTGCCGCGACTCAGAACAGACCGGGGCGGGGATATGATTACACATCTCATGTGTAGATATTGTGTCGCTCTCATCTTTTTCGATCAGAGTTCTTGACACAAAAGCGAAGTGCAAGATATAGACCTCGTCGTTACATCAACCCAGCACGCCACCTCGGAATATCCATAACGCGAAATATATGCATCCAAATCGCCAGCAAGATTTTCAAGAAATAATAGCAGCAGATCCCTTGCGAATCCTGGATCTCATCACAGTAACTGAATCAGTTGCTAGGTTCATATGATGAGGCGAAAGTTCTCCAATCGCACAGAAATGCGAAACTTTGATGAAGCTCATCGTGGAGAGGTGACGATCTCGGGCCTGCCACTAATCATGATCAGTTATGCGACGATCCCACCTATCATGATTTGTCCCTGTTGTGAGAACCGCCCATGTGCTTGCCACGCTTCATGTTGGTTTCTGTCGTTGGTTTATTGCTCGCGGCGCCAGCTCGTGCCGATGTGATTATCCTGGTCACGGCCTCGGTGGGGCCGAATATTTTCAATTCGCCCAGTTACGAAAGCTATCGCGACAATGCACAGCAGGGACTGCAAAATAGCCTGGCTGTCGTCGGCACTCCCAGTACGCCCTCGCTCTATGAAGGGTTGCTGCCCAGCGCATCGGTCCCGATCACGGACTTGGTGGTAACGGACTTTCCCTCGTGGCGTGGCAACGCCGACCCGATTGCCGCGTACGGTCCGGCGTTCGGATCCGAGACAGGCACGCGGCTCTACTTTGGGCTGGCCATTCTCCCCGTACCCAACACGCCGTCCACACCGTTCAGCATCTCCCAGCTCCGCTTCGATGCTACAAGCACGGATCCCTTCAACTCCCTGGATTTCAGCTTTGCGGCAGGCGAATACGACTACAACGATGACTACGTCGGCCTTCGTCTGAACCCCGATGGCAGCGTGCTCGAGCGCATCACGTCGGGTCCAAATACGCAACTCGTGGATGCTCTCGTGAGCCGGGGTTCCACGAATGCATTCGAGGTGCTGACCTCGATGCCGGGAGCAACGAATCAGGACAAGATTGCCCAGGAACTCACCGGCATCAATGGCTTCCAGTACACCGGGCAGTACACACTGGGTGATGTCTCGGGCCAGGCAACGGTGAATGTTGTGCCGCTCACGCCCGTGCCCCTGCCGCCATCTGTCATTGGTCTGGGTATCGGAGCGATCGTGCTGTTGATGCGCCGTCGAATTTGAGGACGGCGTGCTGGCCTTCACAGTATTTTCATCGGCACGATCTTTCGAATAAGATCGGGCCGCATTGGCCTAAGTCGCACATATCACAGCAGTTGATCAAGTCGATGTGTTGTGCTGATTCGTCCGATTCTGCACAAAATCATTCTTCACACAAAATCTCTGTCACAACTTCGCACCGATTGCGTTGTTGTTCATTGTCGCGTGACGTTGTCGCGCTGATGCGCATTTCGCATTGCGCAAAAACAGGATTCACACACGGAGTATCGGGTTCATGGATCGATGTAGCTTGAGCTGTGAGAAATGGGCTGCAATAACAAGCAATCAATGTGCTTCATCAAGCTTACATCGTTTATACCCTACAACGGTTGTCAAAACTACTCATACGTAATGTAGAACACTCCCCGACACTCGCAATTGTCTGATATGAGACGAGATTCGTGAGACATGCCGCCGCCACGGTTGGCACCACACTCTCCCCGCTGCATGGACTTCCGGCCAGCCGCCACAAATGGCTTGCGACCGGGAACGGCTTGCGACCTCGCTGTCACCCCAACCACCGGACTCGCCTGATGGCGTCCGGTCGTCGCTCACAGATCGAACTGTCTCGGCTTCTGGTGGCTGGTTCCCAAACTCGAACGGCATCAAAACACAATCCCCACGCGTCGCACAACGGAGAGCAAGATGTTTAGGACGATCCGCAAGTTCTTCAGTGGCAACAAACGCAAGGCTCCCAAGACTTCTCAACAACGCCTCAAGGCCTACCGCAAATTCGGCCTCCACCTGGAGATGCTCGAGGCACGCGAAGTGCCGGCCACCATCCTCGGGTGGGATGTCAACGACCAGAGCGGCTACGGTACGCAGGGGCTGACCGCCGACACGATCGACGCCGGCGTCACGAACACCCTCGGGCTCACCCGCGGGGCGGGAGTCACAACGAGTGGTACTGCCGCGGGCACGGCGTGGGGTGGCAACGGCTGGGCGACCAGCGCCGCGAACGGCGTCACGAATAACGACACGGTGACGTTCGGCTTCACGGTCGCGGCCGGCCAGGAAGTGGACCTCAACTTCCTCGACATTTACTACCGCCGCAGTGGCACCGGTCCGAACAACGGGCAGTTCGCGTACCAGATCAACGGGGGCGCATTCACGGAGATCGTCGATAGCTCGAACGTGTTCTCCAGCACGAGCAGTTCCGGCGCCCAAATGGCTCAGCTCAACCTGAGTTCGGTCAGCGGCCTCCAGGACTTGGGTCCGGGAACGACGGTCAACTTCCGCATCATCCCGCATCGCTCCGACGTGGGCGCGACCGGCACCTGGTACATCGACGACAAGGCCGGCAACGACCTCGTCCTCGACGGGACGGTGTCGCCCTCGAGTGGTGGCGGTGACCCAACCTTCGCCATCGCGGCGACCGACGCGAACAAGGCCGAAGGAAACAGCGGCACCACGCCGTTCACCTTCACGGTGACCCGCGGTGTCAACACCACCGGGACAGCGACGGTCGATTACGCCGTGACCGGCAGCGGGACCAACCCGGCCGACGCGGCCGATTTCAGCGGCACCCTGCCGAGCGGCACGGTGACCTTCCTCGACGGCGAGTCCACCCAGGTCGTCACGATCAATGTCAGCGGCGACACCGACATCGAGCCGAGCGAAGGGTTCACGGTCACCCTGTCAAACGCGAGCACCGGCACCATCACCGGGGCCACGGCCGATGGCACTATCACGAATGACGACATCACACCGGCGTCCGGCCTGGCGGTGTTCATTAACGAGTTCCACTACGACAACGACGGCGACGACGTCAACGAGTTCATCGAGATCGCCGGCCCGGCCGGGACCGACCTGACCGGCTGGTCGATCGTCCGGTACAACGGGTCGAATGGTCTGGTCTACACCACCCCGGCGGCGACCGAGACCCTCAGCGGCAACATCCCCGACAGCGGCAACGGGTTCGGGTTCGTCACCATCACATACCCGCTGAACGGCCTTCAGAACGGCGCCCCAGACGGGTTCGCGCTGGTCAACAACGGGACCGTCGTCCAGTTCCTGAGCTACGAGGGGAGCTTCACCGCCGTCGACGGCCCGGCCATCGGGCTGACGAGCCAGGACGTCGGTGTGGTCGAGTCGAGCGCCACCCCGGTCGGCAATTCCCTGCAGCTGATCGGCACAGGTCGCTTCTACGCCGACTTCGTGTGGGCCGCTGAGCTGCCCCAAACCGAGGGTACGCCCGGCGATGGTGTGGGTGCGATTAACAGCGGCCAGACCCTCACGGCCACCGACGCCGTCCTGCGATTCGAGAGCATCACCTACTCGCAGGCCGAAGGGAACAGCGGCACCACAGATGCCACGATCACCGTGCGGCGGAGCGGCAACCTGACCAGCGAGGTCACGGTTCAGTACGCGACCGCGGACGGCACTGCGACGGCCGGCTCCGACTACACCGCGGCGAGCGGCACCCTGACCTTCCTGGCCAACCAGGAGACCGCCACGTTCGTCGTCCCGGTCATCGGCGACACGACGTTTGAGGCGAACGAGACGGTCAACCTGTCGCTGAGCAACCCGCTGGTCGTCAGCGGGACCGGCGGCGCGATCCTGGGGACGACGGCGTTGACCACCGCCGTGCTGACTATCACCAACGACGAAGCCGCACCGACGGGCTCGACGATTAATTATGCCGGCGGCACCTACACGAACAACTTCGACTGGCAGCCCTCGTCGCCGGTCTCCGAGGTGCCGCTGTCTTCGGCCGGTCCGCTCTTCTTCAGCGAAGCACCATTCAGCTACGGCAGCACCCAGGGGAACGACACCGCCGTCGGCTGGAACATCTACCAGAACGGCGGCACCGGCACCACCGCCCGGTACTTCATCAACGACGGGTTGACCCCAACGAACGTCCCCGCCGGCGCGTTCTCCGGCGGCGTTTACGACTGGGGTGTCGCGGCGACCAACCCGGTGAACGACCGGGCACTCGGGTTGCTTGCGAGCGGCTCCACGTCGATGACCCTCGGGGCGACGTTCGCCAACACCGGCAGCACCACTTACACCGCGTTTACCCTGAACTTCACTCAGGAGCAATGGGCCCAGATCAACGGCTCGGACACCATCCCGTTCTCCTACGCGATCGGCAACGACACGACTAACGTCAACACCGGCACCTTCACCCCGTTCACGCTCGGGGACCTGACCCCGATCGTCGGCGCCACCGGCGGCCTTGACGGGAATGCGACCGCGAACCGGGTTGCCCGGTCGGTGGTCGTGTCCGGCATCTCGTGGGCCCCGGGCCAGAATCTGACAGTTCGCTGGGCAGACAGCGACACCGGTGGGAGCGACGCCGGGTACGGCATCGACGACCTGAGCTTCACCGCCACCGACACCCCGCCGGCGGTCATCCAGTTCGAGAATGCCACGTACACGGTCGCCGAGAACGGCACCGTCAACGTGACTGTTACCCGCTCAGGCGACACCACCGGCACCACCACGGTCGATTACACGATCGCCGATATCAATTCCGAGTTCGGTGCTGACTACACCACGAACCCGACGGACCAACTGGGTACCTTGTCCTTCGGTGTCGGCGAGACGACCAAGACGTTCGTGATCACGCCGATTGATGACGAGAATAACGAAGGGACCGAGCGGTTTACAATCACCCTCAGCAGCCCTGTGGGCGGGTCCCTCGGGTTACAAAGCGCGACGAAGGTGTTCATCACCGACAATGACCCGCTGCCGGCCCCGGTATTCTTCCAGGAGTCGTTCGAGACCGCCCCGGGCACCTCGTACACGCTCGAAGAGCCGACCACCTCGACCGATCCGTTCAACTACTTCGGCCAGTTCGAGTCGCCAGACAACACGAATGGCGCCCGCGACGACTTCCAGACTGGTTTCCACGGTAGCTACTCTATCCAGGGTCAGAATCACAACGGGGCCGGGTTTACTTCAGGTGAACCAACCCGTACGGTCACCATCCCGGGCATCAACATTGCCGGCCGGTCGAATCTCAGCACGACCATCGCCGTCGCCGCGTTGAATAGCGCCCCCGCCTTCAACAACTACGAAGGCACCGATGGCATCCGGATCTACGCCATCATCGACGGCGGCACTCGGACCGAGATCGGCCGGTTCGCCCCCGGAGCAACTGAAGGGGACCTGTTCCTTGACGCCAACCTCGATGGCGTCGGCGAAGGCACCCGGCTCACAACGGCTCTGGCCGACTTCTCGTTTGCCATCGCTGGAACTGGCACGACTCTGCAACTGGAAATCGACCTGACCAGCAACAGCAGCTTCGAGCCGCTGGTGATTGACAACGTCCGCGTGTTAGAGGCCGCTGCCAATCCCGGCTCGTTCCAGTTCTCGTCGGTGAACTACGCCACGACGGAAGGGAACACCGGCACCAAGACCTTGACGGTCACCATCACCCGCTCCGGCGGCACCACAGGCGCCGTGGACGTGACGGTAAACAGCACCGACGGTACCGCGACCGCCGGCAGCGACTACGTCGCGATCGTCAACCAGGTGGTGAGCTTCGCCGATGGCGAGACGAGCAAGACGTTCGACGTTGTCATCAACGGCGACACAACGAACGAGGGTGACGAGACGCTGACGCTGACGCTCAGCAACCCGACCGCCGGTTCGCTGGGCACGCCAAACCCGGCGACGTTCACCATCCAGAACGAGGACCAGACGGTCTTCATCAACGAGATCCACTACGACAACGCCAGCACCGATGCCAATGAAGGCATCGAGATCGCAGGACCTGCCGGGACGGATCTGAGCGGGTGGATGATCATCGCTTACAACGGTAACGGCGGTGGGTTATCGAGTGCCGTGAGCCCGAACCCGTTTGTGATTCCTGGCGGGAGCATCATCCTCGACCAGGACGATGGCTACGGTACCCTCAACTTCCTCATCGCTGGACTTGAGAATGGCTCACCGGACGGCGTAGCCTTGGCGGACTCGTTCGGCAACGTGCTGCAGTTCCTGAGCTGGGAAGGGAGCTTCACCGCCACTGCCGGAGCGGCCGCCGGGCTAACCAGCGTCGATATCGGCGTGTCCCAACCGGGCAACGAAGCGGTCGATCTGTCGCTCCAGCTGCAGGGCACCGGCACGATCTATTCCGACTTCGTCTGGTCGGCGACGTCAATTGCTAACACCCGCGGGGCGGTGAACACCGCTCAGGACTTTGCGGGTGCGACGAGCCCCGGCACGATCCAGTTCAACCCGGCCACGGCGCTGGTCAACGAAGCCGCCGGCACGGTCACCCTGACGCTGACCCGAACCTGCGGCAGCACCGGGGCGGTGTCGGTCACGGTGAACACGGCGGAC
>JBGSZR010000257.1:0-5855 GCA_041750275.1 Gemmataceae bacterium | reverse complement strand
TCACCCGCACCACCCGCTGCGACCAGCCAGGAGCCGTCCGGTGCCCAGGCGAGTTTGTTGACGATCCCCTGGTGTTTGTCGCCGGGGAACTCGGCGGTGCGCTTGCTGCTCTGCCAGTCGAAGACTTCGATGCGCCCCTTGGCTTCGAGATGGTCGATGTTTCCAATCTTGCCAGTGCCGCCCACGGCGAGTTCCTTGCCATCGGGTGAAAACGCGAGCGAACGCACGCCACCGATCGAGTGGTTCCGCTGAACGATGTCCCAGGTATACATGATCGGTGCCTCGCAGGAAGCGAGTTGTTTGCCACTGGCGATGTCCCACACAACCACATGCCCGACTTTATCCGCAGTGGCGAGGTGTTTTCCGTCGGCAGAGAACGTCGCGGTATAGAGCATCGAACTGAAATGCTGGGGCGTCTTCTCCTGGTGGCCGCGCAGTTCGTGGACCACTTTGCCCGTTTCCACGTTCCACAGTTTGCAGACCATATCATCCGCAACGCTGGCCACCAGTTTGCCGTCCGGTGAAACAATGACCTTGCGAACCCATTTCGCATGGGCCTCGATCGTGCGAATGGTTTTCGTCTCTTTGGTGTCGTACCAGGTTAGCTTGCCGTCGTAGCCACCGGTAATGAGGGTCTGACCGGCGAGCGCGACCCCGGTCACATAGCTTTCGTGTGCGTACTGTTCCTTGGGCTCGAACTTCTTCTCGGCGACGTCGGCCTTGTACACTTTGAAGTCCGAACAGCCGAAGAAGACGGTATCCGAGGCCGGCACGCGCGCGACAGCAAAGGCAATCGCGGGGAGCGAAATCTCCTTGACGGACTTGAGCGTTTCCGGATTGGGTGCTTTCATGGGTATCGATCCACAAATGAATTCAGTTCGCGGGAAGTCGTACACTCATTCAGTCTGAAGCAAACGCGCTCCGCTCCGAGGACTGCGCGTCGCAACTAAACAAGCGACATCTCTTACTGCACCAGCGCCTCGATGACATCGTGGCCAGGGTTCACGAGTGGAATGGGGCGGCTGCCCACGTAGTAGTTCTTGTGGGGGTTCAGTCCAAGTGAGGCGTAAATCGTGGCGAAGAGGTTGCCGGGATTCACTTCTTCAGCGATAACCGTGTTCCCCTTGGGGTCGGTCTTGCCGTAGAGCGCTCCACCCTTCGCCCCGCCGCCGGACATGGTCATGCTCCAGGCTGAGGCGAAGTGATCACGGCCCAGGCTGGCGTTAATGTTGGGTGTGCGGCCGAATTCGGAGAGTGTCAGGATCATCACATCGTCGAACAGGCCGCGTTCCGACAGATCATCAATCAACGTCGCCATCACGTGGTCGAGTTCCGGCACCATCTCCTGGTGCGTTTCGAAGTTCTGCCCGTGGCTATCCCACCAGGCTCGCCCCACGCGGACGAACGGCACGCCGGCTTCCACCAGTCGTCGAGCGATAAGGCACTGCTGAGCGAACTGTGTGGGGCCATAGCGGTCGCGAACCTTCTGCGGTTCCTGCGTCACGTCGAAGAGTTTCTCGCTGGCCATGATGCCGCGAACGCGACCATAAGCTTCGTTCTGGCTATTGAGCGTGTCCGACTGGCGGCCCCTGGCGAAGTCCTTGCTGAGAAGGTTGCGGAGCTCGGCCCGTTCGATGTGGTCAAGATCGGAGACGCCATCGAGCTTGCGGATGAAGTCCGGCGTGTTATTGGTGGTGAGTTCCATCGGGCCGAAGCGGGCACCGAGGAAGCCACTTTCGCCGGGGGCCATGTTGCGGCCTTCGGTCTGCGTGTAGAAGGTGACGTAGTCAGGCACCTTGCTATCGATGCGGGTCATCTCGCGGGCCACGACGGCACCGAGATCGGGATAGCGGAGGCTGGCCTCGTCGCGCCGGCCGCGCATCATCAACTTGGCAGCGCTGCCGTGGTCGCCGTTCTTGGTGTTGAGCCCGCGAATGACGCAGGTGTTTTTCATGCGCTGGGCCATCTTTGGCATTAATTCCGAGATATGCAGCCCGGGCACGTCGGTCTTGATGGCGCGGAACGGTCCGCCGGTGGAAGCTCCGGGCTTGGGATCCCAGGTCTCCAGCTGACTGGCACCGCCCGCGAGCCAGAGCAGGATGACGCGCTTTTGCGTCTTCTTGAGTTCACTGGCCAGGGCCGGTGAAGCCAGGACGTTAAGACCCGTCATGTCGGCGAAGGCAGCCGCACCAGCCGCGGCGCCGCCAAGGAAGAGTCGGCGATCAACGGCATGATCGAGTGAACCGCAAAAGCGCTGCTTGAGCATGACGAAACTCCAGGGCGAAGGCGTGCGGCCGATGTCAAACGGTTGGTGTGGAGGCGAGCAGCCGGTGTCAACTGGCCGCTGTGTACTTTCGAATATCAATAAGCAAAGCGGAATTCGGGGCTTGTGAGCAGCGCCCACAGTAGCTGACGGTTCGCCTCCGCGGCACGGTCGGCCCGTTTTGCGAGGAAGGCGGTGAAGGCCGTTCGTTCCTCGTTTGATGGCTCGCGACCGAACGCCGAGAAGACGAGCATGTCCACCACCACGTTCGGATCTTTTTCCGTCTTCAGTTTTCCGAGGAGTGTGTTGCCGGCATCACCCAGGAAGTCTTTCATCAAGCGGTCGCCATTGCTGAAGAGCAATGCTTCGCCGACGCCGATCTGGAAGTTATCGTTCGGCTGGGCGATCAGCGAGGCGAAACCTCGGCTCGATTGTTCAAGCTGTTCGATTCGTTTCTCGATCTCGTCGGGCTTTCCTTCGAGGTAAGCAGGATCGGCGGTGGCGATTTTCAGCGACGCAGCCAGTTGCATCGGCGTGAGTGGCTTCAACTGGGCCACGGCGAACGTGGTGGGGCCGGGCTGAGCCTCGGTGTCGTAGCGGCTGGAACGCGAATACGCCTGGCTCATCACGATGCCTCGAATTAACCGCTTCAGATCGTAGCCGTGGTTCGCCGTGTCGCGAGCCAGCCAGGCCAGAAGTTCCGGATGGCTCGGCGGATTCTCGGAGTGCATCTGATCGAGTGGCGACACCAGGCCGACACCGAAGAAGCGATGCCACATCCGGTTGGCGATGGAGCGTGAGAAGAAGGCGTTGTTCTCGGGCTTGAGCGCGACTTCAACCAGTTGACCACGCGCACTAAAGACCGGCTTCGGTGGGGCTTTCTTGCTGGCCTTGGCCTTGTCCGAAGCTTCCTTCTCCGCCTTCTGTTCGTCCTTGGTCGGTTCACGCAGTGTGTCGGTTTTAACGGCTGTGCCGGTGAGGAACATCAACTTGGCTTCGCGCTCGGCTCCTTTGTTGGGCTTGAACTTCACGAGCCCGGTCGAGCGCTCCGCGAGGAAGCCGCCTGCATCGTAGGTGCGCGAGAAGAACGACTTCATCCCGTAGAAATGATCCTGCTTCCAGTCGTGGACGAGTGGGTGATCGTGGCACTGGGCACAGCTGACGTTGACGCCGAAGAAGGCCACGCTGACGTCATTCGTGAGGCGATCCGCATCGTTCAGGCGAACCTTCAAGAAGTCCGCTGCACCTTTCATCTTGTCGTTGGTCTCATCGGGCAGCATCAGCTCGCGAAAGATCTGGTCCCAGGGTCGGTTCTCGCGAAGGGCTTCCGTGAGATACGTGGTGAGAGCACCGCTTCCACGTTTGCCCACAGGATCCGGGTTGAGCATGGCCTCGAACATCGTGGCCTGGTGCCGGGCGAAGCCGGGCGAAGCCAGCAAGCGGTCGATGAGCAAGGCGCGTTTGTTGGCGTCCTTCAACTCCACGTAGGCCTTCGTCTCGGCCGGTGTGGGAATGCGGCCAACGAGATCGAGCGTCACGCGGCGAATAAAGGCCGCATCTCCCAGTTGCTTCGCGGGTGTGACGTTGGCCAGCGCCAGTGGGGCATCGATCAGCTTGTCAATGACCTTTTCAGCCGGCATGTCGGCCGGGGGAAGGTCAGCGGCTCGTGTCGCATTCGCGGCCAGGGTGAGGAAGGCAGCGGCAAGAACGAGACGGAGCGTCATGGTGGCGGCTCCTGTCAGGCGGGGTGTGTGAAGGCGGGCAGGCAGGTTGAGGCACTGGGCGAGGTATCAAACTTTCGCAATTATAACGTCGGCCAACGCCGACGCCAGAGCGCACCCAAAAAACAATTGCCGGATTGTCGCTCTGCAAAACGGCCCCTTGCGATCACCCCATGGGTCGAAACTTGAGGAGAAGTGCCTCATGTTTTTCGCTTTCTCGACGAGAGGCCTGCGGCACGCGTGTGTGCGGCCAAACCCTTGAAATACAAGGCATCGCTCCGCGTCTTGCAACCCGGATGCGCTGCTGGAAGGCACCTGACGCAGGACCCGAATTAACGGTGCCAAGCGATGCTCTCAGCTCGCAATCCGTTCACTTCCGGAGATCGCTGTCGGCCGCGTGCATCCGGCGCGGGTAAGTTCCTCTCGATGCCGAAGCCCGAGTTGCATCTGCCCCTGCATTTCCCGTTCAAATGCATTCAACCGATGCAAACGGACGTGGGCCGCGGAATTTGCTCTGAGTGAGCACTTTGACGCACAGTTTGAATCCCGCAGAGTTCGATGGCGTCGAAGAGAAGGTGGCGATTTCTCCGAATTCGTTGCCCGATTTTGTCCGGCCGAAGGCACGGGTCAAGATAACTCTTTCGGAAATATCTCTCGTTCCGGGACCAGCACAGGATAATCAGCAATGGCGAGCAATTCTTTTTCGAAGTTCCTGAAGCATTGGGTCAGCCGGGCACGAAATGGTAATCCGTCGGTCCGCACACCTGCGAATCAGAAGGCTCGTTTGCGGCTCGAGGAAGTGGAAGCCCGTGTGGTGCCCGCCTCACCGACCACATTGCCCGGTGTCGATGTCGCCGAGACCCGATCGCTCCAGGGTGGCTTCCAGGCCCAACTCGCCGTCGATCCGACCAATCCGGACAAGATGGTCGTGGTCTCCGCGAGCGGCAACACGATCCTCGGCAGCTATTCACTTGATGGTGGCAAGAACTGGGCGAGCTTCACAGCGGGTATCGCTCTGAATGATCCCTTGACCGGCCGCGATCCGGAATTGCCCACGCCTGGCAACAACCACCCGTATACGAACGTCTCGAGCCCGGCCATTGCCTACGGCCGCGATCAAACGGTCTACGTCACGTACCTCGCTCACAACGCCACAAAGACGAGCGGTGCGGTGCTCACCACCAGTTTCGACTTCTCCGAAGCCGATCTGGGATTGCCACCTGTGAGTTACAGCCTTGATGCATCAGGTGCGTTCCATCCCATCGTGCTTTATCGCTGGGTGAACCAGGATCCCGCACTCAATCCCACGATCGGCATCGATAACACCCTCGACACGGCCTACACCGATCCCACAGGAATCAACGGCACCACAACGGTGAGCAACAATGTCGATCCGACCAACATCCGCACGGATCTGAATGGAGATCCGCGTGCGGTGGGCAAAGCCGTTTATGTGGCCTGGAACACGAGTGCCACGATCGCGCGTGGCGTTCAGGTTTCGGATCCCACACGCTGGAACCCGAACATCATCCTCGTCGCGGCATCGCGCGATTTCGGTCAGCACTGGACCACTCCGGTCCAGGTCAGTTCGGGTGCCTATCTCCAACCACCCGGTGGATCGCCTGCCGTTTCGCTCGGCGCGATGGCACCTCAAATTATCTACAGCCAGGATTCCAATAACGCGACAACTGCGGATGCGGTCGTGCCCGGGCAGATCAAGTTCCTCTGGACAGGTGTGCAGACGGGCCAGCTACAAACTGATACATCCCTACCAGGCCTTGTCGGCGGGACATCCGTCGAGGTGGCCGCAGGGTGGAGTTTCACGGCGCAGGGTGGTAACATCCCCGAGGCTCTCACGCCGCCGCCGCCGC
>JBGSZR010000256.1:0-34228 GCA_041750275.1 Gemmataceae bacterium | reverse complement strand
CGTCGAACAGGACAACGCTAAGTTCGACCTCGCGGCAGGGCTCGCTGAACGCGTGGGTGTGCAGGAAGTGCTACGATTTCCACTCGAACGACCGGGTGCGCCGGCCGCGCCTAGCCGCTCCGGCATCGCGGGTCGGACCAGTCCGATTACCAGTAACGATTGGATGGATGACGCAGGCGTTGTCCCACTGTTCGATGTGCCGTAGGGTGAGTGCAGCGAGGCGACTTGAATGGAATGAGATGCTTTCGCAATGAACCAGTTCCGATTACAACGATTTGAGTGGCCACATGGCGAAGACCCCGCGAATGGAACAGATCGAAGCGATGCTGGCGGATGACCCCGAGGACGCCTTCCTGCGTTACGGCCTCGCCATGGAGCACGCCAGCGCTGGCGACGATGCCTCTTGTGTGCTCGTGCTCCAGGACCTGATCAGCCGCACCCGGGCCGAGCCCTACATCCCGGCGTTCCTCCAGGCGGGGCAGGCACTCGTGCGCGACGACCGCATCCCGGAAGCATGCGAAGTACTCAGAGCGGGCATCGCCGCTGCGACCCAGGCGGGCACGGCCGAGGCTCTCCACGCCCAGAGTGAAATGCAAGGCCTGCTCAGCAGCATCGAATGAGGAATCAACATGAACGCCCTGCGACTGACGCTGAGTTGTTGCATGGTCTGCCTGATCGGTGTCGAGGTTCACAGTGCGGACATTGACCGGGCAAAACTCGGTGGTATCGATGCCGAAGTGGAAGCCGCCATCAAACGCAATGAAATCCCCGGAGCGGTCGTGTTGGTGTTGCACGGCGATGAAGTCGTGTTTCGCAAGGCATACGGCCTTTGTGCCGTGTTGCCCGAGAAGCAACCGATGACTGCGGACACCATCTTCGACATGGCTTCGCTGACCAAGCCGATCGCCACGGGCAGTTGCATCATGCACCTGGCGGAGCAAGGCAAACTCGCCTTCACCGATCCCGTGGCGAAGCACTGGCCCGCCTTTGCCGCCAACGGCAAGGACAGCATCACGATCGAACATTGCCTGCTTCACATTTCAGGGCTGACTGCGGACAACGCCCTGGGCGATTACGCCGGCGGACACGACCCCGCGATGGAGAAGATCACCGCATTGAAGCTCGAAGCGCCGCCCGGCTCACGCTTCAAGTACAGTGATGTCGGTTTCATCGTGCTCGGCGAACTGGTGCAGCGCATTAGCGGCTTACCCGTCGATCAGTACGCTCGCAAGCACATCTTCGAACCCCTCAAGATGAACGACACGGGCTTCAACCCAGCAGAGAAAAGCTGGCCGCGAGTCGCTCCCACGGGCAAACGCGAGGGCAAGCTCATCCTGGGGCATGTCCATGATCCGCGTGCGTTCGCTCTCAATGGAGTCGCCGGCCATGCCGGGCTTTTCAGCACAGCGGACGATGTGGCCCGTTATTGCCGGATGCTGTTGAATAAGGGTGAACTCGATGGCGTGCGGGTGCTGAAAGCGGAAACGGTGAAGTGGTTCACGGAACCCCAAGACGTGGTGGGAACGAAGGACGCAAAATGGTTGCGTTCACGCGGATGGGATGTGGACACCGCCTACAGTGCCCCTCGCGGCGAGCACTTTTCCCGCAAGGAAGGCTTTGGGCACACCGGCTTCACGGGCACGAGCGTGTGGGTCGATCCCAAGAGCCGAGTTGCTGTGATCGTACTGGCGAACCGCGTCCACCCGGACGACAAAGGCAACACCACACCACTCCGCCGGGCGATCGGCACGATCGTGGGAAGTGCCGTCACACCGTGAAGGAAAATCATCGCGGGCGCGTCGGCCACATCTGTGCCTGATGACCAATCCTACTGCTTCGCGTGCTGAAGTGATTGCCAGGTCGCTTCGGTCCAGGGGCGATCTCCGGCGGCTTCTGCGTAGACATTGCAGACGGCCAGCTGGCCATCCACGGCCGCCACGCCGCTGAGTCGCCACACCGTTCGTCCATCTTCATCCACCGAGCCGAACACGGCGGACCCGTGAACCTCCTCACCTTCGAGGCCTGCCACCGGTTCTCCCTCGGGCAAACTCTTGCGTCCCACTTCCAGCGCTTCGGCCGCCGTGGGATGTCCGCCATCGGGCTTGGTGAACCCGAGTGCGTGGAACCAGACGGTGCGAGTGAGATTCCAGCCGGTCCAGGTGCGGTCGTCGTCCCATTCGCGTGCAAAATCACCCGGCACCAGCACGGACCAGCCCGCGGTGAGCGCAACCCGCACCGGATGGCGGCGATAACCAATGCGTGGACCGCTGTGCTTCACGCTGCTGGTGGTGGTGTGGTCCCAGGTGCGTTTCCAGAGTTCAACACTGAGCACAGTGTCCTTGGGTGTGACGGTGAAATCGTCGCGGTCGTTCTCGATGGCCGAAAGCACTTCGAGCCATTCGCCCCATGGGAGTTCGATGGATGGATCGAGTTTGAAGGCGGCGGCGAGGTCGTTCGCGATCTGGTCGGCCTCCTCACCCTCGGCTTCATTCAGCGGGGCTCGCCACGGGAACTCGCACCAGAGTCGTGTCAGAGCGCGATTGCGGTAAAAGGCTGCATCGAGCTTGGCATTCCACCACGGGTAGAATTCCTGGCCGATGATCGGATCCGCCGCCACGCGGCGAAGCCATTCGTGCGATTGCGGCCCCAAAGGCGTAAGCACCTCGGCCGGGTAGGTGAAACCGTGGTTGGCGGGTAAGCCGAGATAACTTGCGTTCGGATCGCTGGCACACCAGGCACCCAGGCACTTGAAGAAGTGACGCTCACACGCAAGGCGATCGCTGTTGATGAAGTAGCCGGTGGGGTCGGTGCTTTGTTCGGGAGCCCAGGTGAGATCGAAGTCCGTGGCGAACAGGCGAAGCACTTCACAGAGGTAGATGTGGTAGCCGGGGCCGGCGGGGCTCGTTGCGGCGCTCACGCGAACGCGGCCGCTGGCACCAAGCCTCACCTCCGCGGGTGACACGGCCGGGTGGAACACCACCAGCAGCACGGCCTTATCCTCGGCATCGCGCAGGAGTCGGGCATCGAGCACCGCATCGCCGAGCCCCTCGAACCATAGCGCAGCTTTCTCCAGCCATTCACGGGCTTCCGCCCGGGTGAGCCGGTGTGGCGAGAGATCGGCGTGGCCTGTGATGGACAGCGTAATCGGCATGAAGAGCAAACCCGCTCCGCGGCCGGTTTCGAGGTTCTTTTCGCCCGGATAGTCTACGTAAGAATGGCCCGGCTGCAACCGCAACCTGCCGCGCTGCGCCCGAGCGGCCTCTGCCGCCTAACCCGCAAGAATCCGTAAGATGGCCCTTTCGCACGTGCCCTGTGGTCGCCATAATCGGCGTGCCTTCACAGGCTGCTATTCCCCAACAGGAGTTGACCTCATGCGCAAGCTGTTCGGATTCTGTCTGGCACTTTCGGCCATCGCGGCCATGACTCTGGCCCCCATCACGGCTGACGACAAGAAAGCCGACGACAAGAAAGAGAAGCTCAAGACCGATATCGAAGTGCCTTATGTGCCGACGCACCAGAAGGTGGTCGAATCGATGCTCAAGCTCGCTGCTGTGAAGGAAGGCGACACCGTGTACGACCTCGGTTGCGGCGACGGCCGCATCGTCATCACGGCGGTCGGACAGTTCAAGGCCAAGAAGGGGCTCGGCGTGGATTTCGACCCGGAACGCCTCAAGGACTGCAGTGCCAGCGTGAAGAAGGCCATCGAGGAGAAGAAACTCACCGAGGACCAGGCCAAGACCCTCACCTTCAAGCAAGGCGATGTGCTCAAGATGACGGCTGCGGACTTCAAGGATGTGGACGTGGTAACACTGTACCTGCTGCCAAGCGTGAACCTGCGCCTGAAGCCGATCCTGCAGGAAGGCCTGAAGGAAGGTGCCCGAATCGTGTCGCACGACTTCGACATGGGCGACTGGGCGCCGGACAAGAAGGAAGAAGTGCAGGCCGACCGCACCCACACGATCTACCTCTGGACGGTGAAGAAGAAGTAAGGCGAAGAGACACTTGGCCGCACGATTCAGCCAGTCTCCGGCACGATTGAAGAAGCCTTAAAATCTGCGGATTGTCTGCTTCATCCGTCTTCGTCGTGCGGCATTCTCTGTTCAACCTTGAAGCCTGCGACCTCGTGTCGTGGGCTTTCTCCGTTAGCGCACCTATCCTGATATCGGACCGATTCATCTGGAGATGTTTCTATGCCAGCGACGTACGACGCGATCATCATTGGAGCCGGGCACAACGGACTCGTCACGGCCGCTTATCTGGCGAAAGCCGGCTATTCCGTGCTGGTGCTCGAACGTCGCGAGATCGTCGGCGGCTGCTGCATCACCGAGGAACTCTGGCCCGGCTTCAAGGTTTCCACCGCGGCCTACGTCAACAGCTTGCTCCGGCCCGAGATCATTCGCGATCTGGAGTTAAAGAAGTACGGCTTCGACATGATTCCGCGTTCGCCATCATCGTTCACGCCTTATCCTGACGGCCGCTCGCTGATGATGGGGCCGGACAAGGCCATGACGCAGCGCGAGATCGCCAAGTTCAGCACGAAGGATGCGGAAGCTTATCCCAAATACGAGGAGATGCTCACGCGTGTGGCGGACTTTCTCGAACCGACGCTGACGCAGACGCCGCCCGATCCATTCTCGAACCGGCTGGGCAACCTCTGGAAGATCGGCAAGCTTGGGCTCGGCTTCCGGGGTCTTGGTCGCGATGTGGCCACCGAGGCTATCGAGATTCTCTCGGGTGCGGCCAAGCCCATCCTCGATCGCTGGTTCGAATCGGATGAACTCAAGTCCACGCTCGCCACGGATGCCGTGATCGGCGCTTTCGCGGCCCCTTCGCACCCTGGCACGGCGTACGTCCTGTTCCATCACGTCATGGGCGAGTGTAATGGGGTCCGCGGTGTCTGGGGTTATGTTCGCGGCGGTATGGGCACCATCTCCAACAGCATTGCCTCGGCCGCAAAGAGCAAGGGTGCCGAGATCCGGACCAACGCCGAGGTCGGCAAGATTCTCGTGGTGGATGGCCAGGCTGTGGGCGTGGCGTTGAAGGATGGCACCGAGTTCCGGGCGAAGCGCATCATCTCGGGTGCGGATGCCAATGTCACCTTTGTGAAGCTGATGGACGCGAGCGATCTGCCGCCCGAGTTCCTTGCCCAGGTGAAGAAGATCGACTACAGTTCCGCGACCGTGAAGATCAATGTCGCGCTCTCCGAGCCGCCGAATTTCAAGGCTCTGCCCGGCACCGGCGTCGGCCCGCAACACCACGGCACCATGCACATCTGCCCCTCGATGGAATATATCGAGCGTGCCTTCGACGATGCCAAGTACGGCATGCCCGCGACGAATCCGATGCTCGAATGCACCATGGCGACTGCACTCGATTCCTCGCTCGCTCCGCCAGGCCAGCACATCCTGAGCATGTTCGTGCAGTACGCACCGTACCATCTGAAGGGCACCACCTGGGACGCCGAGAAGGACAAATTCGCCGATCGCTGCTTCGACATCTTGAATGAATATGCCCCGAACTTCAAAGCCTCCGTGCTCAATCGCCTGGTGATCCCGCCGCCGGACATGGAGCGGCTCTGGGGCATCACCGGCGGCAACATCATGCAGGGGACGATGAGCCTGGACAACATGTTCAGCTTCCGCCCTGCCGCGGGCTATGCGAACTATCGCACCCCCGTGAAGGGGCTGTACATGTGTGGTGCCGCCACGCACCCTGGTGGCGGCGTGATGGGAGCTTGCGGTCTGAACGCCGCTCGCGAAATCCTGCGCGACGGTTAAAACGAACGACAACTTTTATGCGAGGTGAATGATCATGCGCCGCCGCACATTCTTGCAGGCCGTGGCCCTGGCCGGGTTATCCACGCCGGGACTTTCGGCCCAGAAACGCCGGCCGCGCATTCTGCTCCGCTCGTCCTGGCAAGTTGTGAACATCGGCGACATCGCTCACACACCCGGTGTGCTGGCCCTGATCGAGAAGCACATCCCGGATGCCGAGGTCAAGCTCTGGGCCTCTTCCGACCTTTCGGACGCCGTGATTCGCATGGAGCACAAACGCTTCCCGAAACTGGAAATCGTGAAGGGCAGCATCGGCAAGGACGGTACCACCTCCTCGAAAGAACTCGGCGAAGCCATCGCGTGGACCGATTTCCTGCTCCACGGTTCCGGCCCCAGCCTCGTGGCCCAGCGCGACGTGGCCGCCTTCGCCACGCACACCAGAAAGCCTTATGGTGTCTACGGCATCACCTATGGCGGCACCACACCCGAGGTGAAGCCGGTTTATGACGGCGCGAAGTTTCTCTTCTTCCGCGACTCCGTTTCCCTCGCAAAGGCGAAGAGCGATGGACTGACATCTCCCATCATGGAGTTCGGCCCGGATGGTGCCTTCGCCTGCGATCTGCGCGACGATGAGAGTGCGAACGCATTTCTCAAGGAACATGCTCTCGAAGAAGGGAAGTTTCTCTGTTGCATCCCACGCCTGCGGATCACACCGTACTGGAAGATTCGCACCAAGGTGATGACCGATACCGACAAGCAATCGCATGCCGAGAACGAGAAGATGAAGGAGCATGACCATGCTCCGCTCCGCCAGGCCATCGAGGCGGTGGTGAAGGAGACGGATCTGAAAGTGCTCGTCTGCCCCGAGGACATGAGCCAGATGGCCGTGGGCAAGGAGATGCTCGTGGACAAGTTGCCCGAGGCGGTGCGCAAGCGCGTTGTCTGGCGGGAGAGGTTCTGGCTGACCGACGAGGCCCTGAGCACGTATGTGCGTTCAGCCGGGTTGTTCGGCAACGAGATGCATTCGCCGATCATGTGCATCGGCAACGGCATCCCGGCCATCGTCTGCCGCTGGGCCCGCCAGACCAGCAAGGGGTTCATGTGGCGCGACATCGGCCTCGGCGACTGGCTCTTCGACCTGGATCAGGACGCGGACCTGCCCCGCATCGCTCCTGCCGTGCTCAAGCTGGCGAAGGACCTGCCCGCCGCCCGCAAGCACGCGGCTGATGCCCGGGTGTTCGTCGAGAAACGCCAGCGAGAAACGATGGAGATCGTGAAAGCAGCGCTACCGAGGTGAACTGGAACTCAAAGTGATCGTGCCTCGATCTTCACACCCCCACTTGTGGCCCGCGCTACAAGCACTTCGTTGCCGCCGTCCTGCTCCGGAAACCAGCAGCGCACCGGGCCGAAGAACTGTTTCGCCTCCGCAGCACTCAGGCTCGGCAAGAAGCTCCGCAACACACGCGGATCGTAAAAGCGGAAATAGAACTCGTGGCCCTGGTCGTCCGCGGCGAGGAAAAGCTCTCGCAGATGCTCCCAGACTTCACGTAAATCGGCACTCGCCGTGAGCAGGACACCGCTGCTGTTGCCAAGCCGTTCGGCCCACATCTCGAGGTAACCCGAGTTGCGAAATGGGTACTTCGCCTCGAAGGGCACGGGAACCACGAAAGGTGCGATGGTTGCCATTTGTCGGCTGGTGTTGCCCGGGAAGAGTGAGAAGCGATCGAGGTCGAACTGTTCGAAGCCCGCACGGGCCAGATGCAGATCGCGTGCGGCATCCACCACCGCATAGACACGATCCGCAGCGAGTCGCTCGCGTTCGATCATGCCATGCAGAGCGGCAGCCCGATTCATGAACAGTTCACTCCGCCGCGTTCGACGAGTGGAGTGGCGTTTGTCGCAGCCGTGGTGAAGGCCGAAAAGCAATCGGGATTGCTGGCCACGACCGCGAGTGGAACAGCCGGCGGTGGTGCAGCCCGCACGGCTGGTGGTGGAGGTGCCGCGGTGACTGGCGACTCGGTCAGCGTGACATCCACGGGCGGTGTGCTGGTGGCGAACTGGGTCTCGGCGACGTGCAGCCAGCCTGATCGGACGCGCCACGCCAGTTGTTCGATGACGCGATCATCTGGGAGGCGTGCGACGCGATAGCCCGAGAGTTCATCGCCGAGCACACTGCGCAACACTTCCATCGCGGCCGGGGAACGCCGCAGCGAGCGCAGCAACTGAACTGCCGCTTCGGCCTGAAGCACTCCGCCGCGGGCATCCGCATGGGAGGTCCACGGCCAGCCGAGTTCGATGCGGGTCTCGTTGAGGAACAGCGATCGAGGCATCGGCCGCACAGGATGGTGTCTCCGATCACGGGATTACTTTGGGAGCATGGCTGGCGTCATGACTGCTGATAACGCGGGGCCTGCGAGCACTTCGCCGGAAAAGGCATAGATGAATGACGTTTGCGGGTTCACAGAAAGCATTTCCTCGGCAAGGAGATCAAGTGCAAAGTAGCCCGTGACCACAGGCTTCTCGGCACCGGCTACGATCGCATCGAAACTCGGCACATCCAAGCGATATGTCGCAGGGATGGGCTCCTCTGACCCCGTGATAAGCAAAGTGATACCGATGATCGCCGTGGGCGGTGGTTGTACGGGGGCTGGTGAATCTGCTCGTGGTGGTTTCACGATTTCCCGAGCCAAGGCAGGTAACCGAAAGGCACCTTTGAGAATGCAGATCGCACCTTCCTTGCGAATCACGACGCGATCCACGCTGAGTGCGATTCCGGGTTCGTCCGGAATCGGCGGCGAGTCGTCCCGTTTGGAATAGGACGGGAACGGATCAGTTTCGGGTGGATTCACTTTCACCGGCGCGAGTTTCTCGCGCTCGGCGGCCAGGATTTTCTCAACCTCCGCATCCTGGAACGCACCGGCCGAGGCTCCGAGCTTGACCTTGGCCCGATTCGAGACATCCCCGCGCATGATTGCCGTGAGAAGATACGTGGTGGGTTCCCAGGGGATGGCCAAATGCTCGCGCGCGTCCAACTTGCTCGTCGCCACTTTATTCCCTTCCGGTGCCTGGGCCGGATCGCGTGGGACGATCTCTTTTTCCTGATTCACGAGATAGCCGGCATACAGGCGATTGTTCTCCAGATCCATCGCCGTCAGCAACGCATGCTTCTCATAGCGAACGGCCCACACATTGCGATACGTTCCGGCGCGGAACGCGATCACCGGCAGTGTCTGATGTGCATCGAGCGACACCAAGCCTGGTGCGGCGAGTTGTATTCCTTCAAATGGTGTACGGATGAGTTTGTCAGCCGCAGCCTCAATGCCGGCGTCCGCGCCGCCCCAGAACTTCTCATCCGGCATGCCGAGCGATTGATCGAACATTCTGAATCCTCGAGGGTGAAGGTCGTGCTCCAGCGCACCGCAGGACTAGAGATCTTTGGCAGCGCGGCTCGACGAGAAATCGGTGGAAATATCGCTCAGGTTCCGTGCGCGGATGTAGGCTTTGCAGACGATACAGAAGGCGACTCGAGTAGCGGCTCCAGCTCCCCACATCAAGCAAGCCCCACTGGTGCCGCTCGATTTCCAGGTGGCGGACGGTTGGCCCCAGAGGGTTATCGCCCCGGATGCACAGTGGAGGCCAATATGACCGTTGACGCGGTGCCCCTTCTTCCCCTCGGTGCCGTTCGAGTAGTAAGGGCCGGCCGGTGTGCCATCCACATGTTTCGGAACATCCGTGCCCGGTGGTTTGGCCCGATCGCGGACCGGTGCATCCATTCCTTCACCGAGTGTCATCCCCATCGAGTGGCCGAGTTCGTGGCATAAGGTTTGTGCCGTGCCATCCAGGTCATTCAGGCGCAAGACCATAGTTTGTTGATCCCGCAGCGCACCACCATTGTAAGCATCGCAGGTATAGACTTTGAAATAGACCTTGACGGGAGCAGTCGTGGCAGTTTCCGGCCCGACGATATCGCCGACCTTGAGTGGATCCGTTGGGGCGGCACGCTTGGGCAGTTGGATTTTCACTGTCAACCAGTCGGGCTGGGTAAACCAGGTTGCCTCATTATCGGCTTCGAGCACCTCGCCATTGTTTTTGAGCCCTGGATGTTCGTAGACCTTCTTGGCACTGGCGGTGTGGGCGCTCGTCACCAGCGATTTAATCGCATCGAATCGTTGTTGATCGAGTGGTGTCGTGGCTTGCCCGGTGATTTTGATGGAAATCTTATTTCCATCGGCCCGAATCGCCGTGATCTTGCCATCATCTGACACATCGAGAAGATCGTTGATAAAAGCGGTCACTGCGGGGCCATTCGTGGGAACGGCACTGGCGTCCGCGAACGCAACCACGACGTTGCGTGCTCCCGCGCGAACGGTTTCCGTCACCGTCATTTGATTGGCAACCGCGCCGCTGGGATCCGCTGCCGCAGCCGTGTCCCAGTTCAGTGCGGTTTTTTTGTGGTAGATCGTTTTATCCGCGATGACGACTTCCCAGCCTGTGCCTGCACCTGTTGCCACGATCGCCGGGTCGGCCGTTGCCCCTTTGGTTTTCAGTGCGTAGTCGTCGATTGTGTGAGAAAAATCGGCAACCGTCAGTTTGGGAGATTCAGGGCCGATATTCGCCCCGCCAAGATTCGAATCGCACATGCGGATTTTCATACATGTTTTTACAGCCATTTTGGTGAAACTGGTGGCCGCGATTTCCGTCTCCCAGTCGTCGTGGATGATGTAACAGTCCCGTCCGGTCGCACTGCGCTTGAGATAGGCCGAGGTGAATACGCCTTTCTTGGCCGGGCTGGCGACGGCAACCGGGGTGGCTGCTTCCTTGACATACTCGATGAACATCGGTTCGAGATAAGTCTTCGCTGCCGTCCGGATTCCGTCTGGCAAGTCGTCGCCCGGCAGGTCCGGTGCCATCACGGATGGGATCAAGAGTTCGTATGTTAGTCGTCGCCAGTTGATGAACTTCACTTCGGGGCCGCCGGAACCGCCGAAGCCGGTCTTGGCGTTGGCGATTTTCACGGAGCAGGTGTCGCCACCCGCAAAGCCGAGTTCCAGCTTGAACTTGCCGGTGAATTTGCCGCTGCCGTTATCCGCGAGTGTGACCTTGCCGACTTGCTTTGCATCAGCCGTGCCGGCGGTGTTGGCACTCTTGTCGACCGTGCCGGCGTCCTTCAACTCGGGCAACGGATCGTTGCGCTTGCTCTCACGGCCAAACTCCGCCTGGATGAATATCTCGTCGCCCGCTTTGCCCTCGTAGCCGTCGTCGTCGTACGCGGCGACCTCGATCTCGATTTCGTTGCCCCACACTTCTGTCTGGGCTACGGGGAGATCGGCCACATCGAGATTCACATAGGCTTTGAGTGGATTGGTATCCGTGGGTGGGAAAGTGCCTTTGTAGTTAGTGAGTGAGACGTATTTGACCTTGAACAGCCGCTTGACCTTGACGGTGATCTCACGCAATTTACCCGATGTCACGGCCTGTGATTCCACTGCGTAAATGCCGCTGGCGGATGCCGTCACCACGTATGGGCCGGCCTCTTTCTTGAGATTCACCTCCACGCTGCCATCATCACCCGTGACGGATTCCGGCAGCAGTGTGTCCCCTTGCCTGAGCTTAAACTTGAAGTCTTTGATCTTGTCGCCTGTCGTTATGTCTTCCGCAATCACTTT
The DNA here is from genome assembly GCA_041750275.1 of Gemmataceae bacterium. Taxonomy (GTDB): domain Bacteria; phylum Planctomycetota; class Planctomycetia; order Gemmatales; family Gemmataceae; genus JBGSZR01. The sequence continues at coordinate 22,788 of JBGSZR010000256.1, read as the reverse complement.
CACCTTCTTCGGCCAGACCTTGCAGGTCTCTTCGAGTTCTTCGCTGGTGTTCCAGATATAGTTATTCTTGTACTCGGCCTTGGCCTTCATCACATAATTAGGCTGGTCGTCCGCAACTTTGATGCTTTCTTGTTGATGCGTGGCCTGTGCATTCTCATCGAGCGTGACATCCGTGGGTTTTTCGCCATCGGGACGCGTGACCTTGATAGTCACATTTTTGGTGAGAATGGCACCGGTGCCCCACGCCCGGCGGACCGTGATCGGCCACTTCTCCTCTTCAAATATCTGGACCTGGGCCATTGCACAGTACTCCACTCAGGGTTAGATCGAATCGGTGTCATCGTCCGCCGGCTGCACGCCGGCAAAAACCAATCTCATTCCATCTGCAAACGCATCATCGTGTTGGTCGCTGGCAAACGACAGTGCCAGTTCTTGCCCGTGTGAATCACGGTCGAGGGCACCCGATACACACTCAGTATTCGAGGCGGCAGCGAACTCCATGCGCGTGTCGCTCTCCGCAACCGAGTCCTGTTGCACGAGCCCATCGTCCAAATGCGGTGAGTCTGTTGTATTCGCGGTGAATTCGAAGCGAGCTTCCTCAGCATCCCGGGCCGCACAGCTCGCCATCGATTCCGCGTCAAACTCCAGAACCGGTTCAGCCGCAGCCTCTGCCAGAGCAGGTGCTTCTGCGTGCAATGAATTATCACCCTGTCGCGACGAAGCGAATGTGATTTGGAGATCTGGTTCCTCAGCTGGAGTCGTGCTCGATTCCAGACTCGCGGACGTTCCGAATCTCAGCAATTCTGCTGGGGGAATCGTTTCGTTCGTGGCGTCGGCTTCACTGAAAGCTCCGAGTGTCGTGCCCTGTGTGGCGAATCCGAGTCCCAAATCATCCGGAGCGGAATCCTGCGTTCCAGCCTCGGCTGCGAATGACAGTCCGGGTTCTTCGCCGTCCCGGGAGGCTGATTCCGTCGACTCGGATCCAGCCGTTCCAGACGTCTCGCTGGGGTGATCCGTCGGCGTCGCCGTGAACTGCAGCCCGACATCCGTCACTTCTTCCGCTGGCACTATTGCCGGTGATGCCGTGAATGTGAATCCTTCCGCTTCGTTGCCCGTTGTATCAAGGTTTCCTGGTGATACTACTCCACGGAATTCCCCGATCTTGCTCGCAGAGAACTCAAATTCCGAATCGTCTGCAGCGGCTGTCGCTGCCTCGGATGCAGCCGAAAAGGTGAACGATTCCGCCGCACTTGCACTTGCAGCCTGGTTGCTCTGGGAAGCATCTCCGGTGGAATCAAGGCTGTGATTCGCTGCAAACATCAACCCCGGATCCGTCGCAAGGGTCTCGCTCGCCTCCGCCGCCGTCAGGAAGGTGAACGACTCGGACTCTGGCTCACTCGAAAGGAGTGACGCGTCTGAACGACTGGAACTCGTGCTGGACCCATTGGCGGAAAACTGCAGTGCTGGTTCCGCGCTGCTGGCAGCCTCGGAAGTTGCAGGAGCAGCGGTCGCGAAGGTGAACCCTTCGGGTTCGGATGCTCCCGATGCAGTTGCTTCCTCCGCGTCGTTTTCGGATATCGGAGCGTGTGTCGACGAAGGAGGCCCACTTCCAATACGAGTTCTATCAGCAACCGGAGGTGTTGCCGAGAACGCCAATCCCAGATCATTCGCATCGGCCGTTTCAGCCTCGGCCTCGGCGGATGTCGCGAACCGCAATCGTTCCGATTCGATCGCTTCTGCCTCAGCAAGTGCCTCCGCCGAGCTGGATTCGTTAGCCGGCGCACCCGATGCTCCGGTCACATCGCTTCCAGTTCTACCAGCAGCCGAAGGTGTTGCCGAGAACGCCAATCCCAGATCATTCGCATCGGCCGTTTCAGCCTCGGCCTCGGCCGATGTCGCGAACCGCAATCGTTCTGATTCGATCGCTTCCGCCTCGGCAATCGCCTCCGCCGAGCTGGATTCGTTCGCTGGCGCATCCGATGCCGCATCTGGCCCACCTTCACTTCCGCCAGACGCAACTGGAGTAGCCGTGAACTGCAGATTCGGAACTGCGGCATCCTCGACTTCTGACTCCGCTGCCGGGGATGTCGCGAAGGTGAACCGTTCCGCTTCGGATGCTTCAGCCTCAGTGGTCCTCGCGTTCTCGGCTTCCGTCTCATTCGAGTTCGTCGAATCGCTCGCCGCTGATGCCTCGCTTGCGCGGGCACTGGCTGTGGTCGCGCGTTCCGCCGTGAACTCCAACTGAGGCTCTACTTCCGCCTCACGCTCCGCGCTCGGCGTGGCGGTTTCGAAGGCGAGCCCCAGGTCCGCTTCTCCCGCAGCCTCCACAGCATCTGCTGATGTTTCAGAGATTGTCCCCCCTGTGGGCGGACTCTCAACAGCGGCGTTCGAGGCAGGAACTGCCGAACTCGACTTTCTCGCCGCGGCGGTGAATTCCAGCGAGACATCGTCATCCTGCTCCGTCTCGGTTCGTGCGGGACCAGTTGCATCGAATGTTAGCCCGGGATCATGACCGCTGATTTGCTCGTCGAGTTCACCGCGACTCGCTTGTGATTCACGCGAACCATTCGTCGTGAATTCCAATTCGAAACCGCGTTCGTCGGCTGCGTTTTGATCACGCGAGTCTTCTGCCAGAAACTCAAAAGCGTTATCGTTCTCCTTCGCATCGGATTGGTATGCCTCCGCTGTGGCGTGAAACTCGAGTTCCGCCTCGGATTGAGCTGCTTCTTGCTCGTCGGTGCCGCCCGCTGCGGCGAATTCCAGCCCCAACTCCTCTGGCAGATCCTCCGACCAAATCAAGAGTCCTTCCGCGGGTTCGGGCGGTGGCTCACAGCGGGCCAATACCTGGCCGGGTGGCGCAGCGCGGAGTTCTGTCCCGGCTGTCTGCTGTGCCTGATCAGACCAGTGCGGCATTCGCTTTAATCCTGCCTGGAGAGTTCGAGGTACACACGAGCGATGCGCACATCCTCATGGCTCGTGATGTCGCCGATCAGTGCGGCCACACGTTTGTTTTCCGGCCGTGATTCGAAGTCCTCTCCCAGCCCGAAGCCGAGATCGATGAAGAGAGCAATGTTTCGTTCGGTGGTAAGCTCAAGCTCCCGGGCTCGCTCACGGGCGGTTCGCACCCGCTGCAGTAAATCTTGGTCCTCGATCGCGTCTGTCTCCGTTGCGAATACGAGGCGCACGTGCTCGACGAGGCGGTACGCGAAGGCTTCATCCGGCGCCGACTCGAGTGCTTTCAAGTGGCGGGCAGTCAGTGCGAACACGCTCACTCCTGCGAATCCGAGTAACATTCAGGGGCTTCCAGGCGTATCATCGGTAGACGCTCACGGAGATCGCCAATGGGAATGCCCGCCGCCCGCGCCGGGGACATGCACGCCTGCCCGATGGTCACGGTGCTCGTGCCACACGTCGGCGGGCCGATCCTGCCGCCCTGTTGCCCCACCGTGCTAATCGGCAAGATGCCCGCGGCTCGCGCCACGGACATGTGCACCTGCGTCGGGCCACCCGATACGATTGCCAAGGGCTCGGCCACGGTGCTCATTGGCAAGTTGCCCGCTGCTCGCCTGGGCGATCTCACGGCCCATGGCGGCACGATTGTTCTTGGCTGCCCGACCGTCCTGGTCGGTGGCTAACCCGGCACGTGCCTGGTATCACTACGGTGTATCGCCCGCCGATCTTTCACGCTTAGCTCGGAAGCGTAAGCGATTCCAACCGCTGCTTCCACTACCGAGCGATGGTTTTCCGGGAACTTGTGGAGCTGGAGCGGATGGCTGGCGATACGTCCCGAACGCGTGTGACCCTGCTGCATCGCATTAGCCAGAACCCGGGCGACCAGCCCTCCTGGTCCGAGTTCGTGGAGCTCTACGGCCCGACGATCCGCACCTGGATTGTCCACTGGGGGTTGCAGGAAGCAGATGCCCAGGATGTCGTTCAGAATGTGCTCCTGCGGCTCACCACGAAGCTGCCGCTGTTTCAATACGATTCCACGCGCAGTTTCCGCGGCTGGTTGAAGACGCTGACGCACCACGCCTGGCACGACTTCGTGACAGAAGCCGGTTATCGCCACCGCGGCAGTGGCGATTCGACGGTGCTCGAGCAGTTGCAATCGGTGGCCGCACGCGAGGATCTGGCCGCACGCGTCGAGGCGACCTTTGATAAAGAAGTGCTCGAAGTCGCACTGCTCCGGGCACGCGAACGCGTTGCCGCCCCCACATGGGAAGCCTTCCGACTTGCCGCGCTCGATGGCATTGCCCCGCAAGATGTGGCGGACACACTGCATGTCCGTGTCTCGCAGGTTTATCTCGCCAAGCACCGTGTGCAGAAACTGGTGCAGGAAGAGATCAAGGCCATTGAAGCGGGCCAGGGGGAATGAGCCAGAGTCGCATTCAGGGTCGCTTCACTTCGCGTGGTGCGGGTGCAACAGGACGTTTCGCATCTGCGGCCGCTTTGGCACGGCGGGCGTGGTTCAGGTTCACCGCGGCATCAATGAATCCTTCCGGCGCGGTTTGCACGGCTGCTTCGTACTCCGCGATGGCTTCGTCATATCGCTTCTCGTGATAGAGCACGTTACCGAGATGCCAGTGTGGTAAGTACCACTCCGGCTTCAGGCGAATTGCCTCACGCTGAGCGGCTTCCGCTCCGGCCCAGTTTCCCACTTCACGCAGCAAGTCACCCAGTTCACAGTGCGCCTCGGCCCAGGTGGGATGGAGTTCGATCGCGGTGCGGTACGATTGAATCGCGGCTTCACGTTTCAGCAACCGCTTCATGTTCAACCCCATCTGACCATGTGCAAGTGCATAGTGGTGATCGAGCCGGACTGCTTCGGAGAGTGAGGCGTTGGAGTGGTCCGGTTGGCCCGCCTCGGTGAGTGCCACGGCAAGCGTGTAGTGCAGGAAGGGATTCGATGGACGCACAGCGATGGCGGCTTGAAGCCAGCGAATACGGTTGCTGGCCTCGAAGAACGAGTTCACAGGATACGTGTTCGCCATTGTCATGAGCACGAGCAAGTCGCCGGGCTTCTTCTGCAGGGCTTGCAACAGCAGAAACCGACGCCGCTCCACCTGGATCAACGGGTGCCGACCCAGCGCCATCAAGAACCGCGGCGGCTGTTCCTTGATGGAGTTGTGATCGACTGCTTCCTGGAGTCGGGCCAGATCCTGCTGAAAAATGGCCTGCCGAATGGTATCGCGTTCCGGGTCAGGATCGACTGCAAGAAGCAACGTCAGTAGTTCCTGGCGCGGTTGAATGAGAAACCAGTTCTCCAGCGCCAGCAAGATGCGCTCGCGAATGGGTGAGACGCGAAGCATATCCATCACCTGGCTCGCAGGAGTCCGCCCCGGCACGATTCCATAATGTTCAAAAGCGCGCGCCAGGCGGCTGGGTTCCATGCGATCCGTCACACGAAGTTCATCCTTCGAGGTGAAGTGTCGCTCCACAATATCATCGAGTTCTCGCAACAGCATCAGGTCTGCCTGGCAGCGGGCGATGCGAGTGGCAAACGGTGCACCGCCGCCTTCGGGCAGACGCCGTTCGATCTCGGCGAGATGCGTCCCGGCACTTCGGGCGTTTTCGTCTCGCAGTGCGTTTTCGCACGCCTCCACCAGCAATTCCAGGGCCTGGCTATTGCGACCCTGGCGTTCGCGCTCCCGTGCTGCCACGCGGTTCGTTTCAAGTTGGTGTTCAAGTGCTTCGGCTTTCCGCTCCGCGAGCAATCGCTCCTTCTCGGTCGCTCTGCGATCGTCCCACCACAACCCGGCCGCGAGTCCGACCAGGATGAGCGCGATGGCCGCGGCGAGGCCACGCTGGGTGCGGCGGCGTTTCTGCTCTTCGATGGCACGCACGGCTGTGGCGGCGGTGTCACGCTCGGCGCTTCGGAGGCGCGCTTCTACCCCGGCGCGATGAGCGGCCACGAGGCTGGCCACGGCACCCGCGTTGGCAGGACGGTCGGCTTTTCGTGCTGCCAGGCATCGCTTCGCCAGCGTCACCAGATCCGGATCCGCACCGCAGCGATCCAGCCGAGCGAACGCTTCTTCCGGGTCTGCCTCAAAGGCTTTGCGAAGCACCTCGGCCGTGGACTTGCCCGTGATCGGCGGTTCACCGGTCAGGATGGTGCAGAGGATCCCGCCCAGACTGAACACATCGGAGCGGGCATCGATCTCGGCAAGAAGCCCCCGTGCCTGCTCCGGCGACATATAAGCCGGTGTGCCCAGCACAGCACCAGCATGAGTGGCCAGGGCCGTGCTGGCGTGAAGATCAGCTGAAGGCGAACGCGGAACGGGAGGAACCTCGTGAGACTCGGATTGCGTTCCGCTTCGTGTCGCGGTTGCACTTCGCTCTGTCTCCGAATTGCGAATACCGAATTCTGCACTCTGCATTTCCTTGGCAAGTCCCCAGTCCATCACCTGCACTTCACCGAACGCACCGACCATGATGTTCTGCGGCTTCAAGTCGCGGTGGATCACGCCGCGTGTGTGAGCAAAGCCGACGGCCTGGCAAACGCGTTCGAAGACCTGCACGAGATCCAGCGGAGTGCTGGTATCGGGCTCGCGAATGATCTCGGCCAGGGTGCGGCCCAGAATCAGCTTCATCACGAGAAAGGGATTGCCGTCGGCCAGTGTGCCCATGGCGTGGATCGGCGGAATGCCAGGGTGAGGCAGGCAGGCGGTGATCTGTGATTCGCGCACAAAACGCGCTGCGGCACCTCCTGCCACGGCATCCGCACGCAGCACCTTGATGGCGACTTCTCGACCCAACCCGAGTTCTCGTGCCGCCAGAACACGGCCCATGCCGCCACGGGCGATCTCGCGGAAGACGGTATAGCCGGGAATTTCGGGTAGCGATTCCGCTTCGCCTGATGGCTCGAAGTGTGGCGTTGCACTGGCATCCACCTTCAGGCCGATCTCGGCGAGAAAGTCGCGGCACTCGGGTGTGAAGGTGGGATCAACAATCGAGGTCTGACCGGGAGTCAGCGGCTGACGTGTCGCTTCAGGATCATCAGGCGAAAGCGTGTCCGACATCGCAACACCTCGGAAGGGCGTGAGGTGCAGCGATGGTACCATGGCACCGAGCAAGACGCATCACTCGGTATTGTGCTTTGGCGCGATCCCATCGGGCAGCACGCCGCTATAGCTGGCCCACAGAGCATCGACGGGGTGGCCGAACCACATGTGCGGTTTCGTCTGCCGCACGTAGCGGGTGATTTGCATGAGGCAGCCGACGTTGCCCGTGAAGACCGCATCGGCACCAGTGGCAAGGATATTGGCGCACTTGCGGTCGCCGAGCCGCTCGGCCATCTCGGGTTGCGTGAGGTTATAGCTGCCGGCCGCACCGCAGCAGATTTCGCTTTCGGCAAGTGGAATCAGTTCCAGCCCGGGGATGAGTTCCAGGAGTTGCCGGGGTTGCTTGAAGATTTGCTGGGCGTGCCGCAGGTGGCAAGCATCGTGATAGGTGGCACGAATGTTCAAGGGGTGTGTCGGCTTGACCGGTCCCAGTTCCAGCAAGAACTCACTGATGTCGCGAACCTTGGACTGGAAGCGGGCCGCCATCTCGGCCTGCGGCGTGCCCGCCATCATGTGGGCGTAGTCCTTCAATTGAAAGCCACAGCCCGCGGCGTTCACGATGATCGCATCGAGCGAGTCGAAGTCGGGCACGTTCGAAGCGCCGAACGCCTCACAGTTCTCGACGACAAACTCGCGGGCTTCGGCTTCCATCGCCGAGTGGTAGTGCAGGGCACCGCAACAGGCCTGGTTGCGGGGAATCCACACTTCACAGCCGTTCTGCTGCAGCACCTTCGCCGTGGCGTAGTTCGTCTCGGGGTACAGCGAATCGGCAACACATCCCAGGAAGAGCGCGACCCGTGCGCGACGCGGGCCTACGGGTTCCAGCACTTCGGGCAGCTGGCCATAGTGCGGCTTCAAGTCCGGCAGCATGTCCTTCATCGAGCGCAGCGACCGCGGCAGCAGTTGATCGAGTCGTGATTTACGCAGGAGCCAGTCCAGGCCGGTCCACTGCATGAGGCGGGCCGGGGCGAGGCTGAGGCGATTGCGCCAGCGATACGGGAAGATGTGGAAGAGCATGAATCGCTGCAGTGCGTTGAGCGTCTTCACTTGCCGGCCCGGTTCGAGTTCGTTCATGTACTCGCGGAACGGCTCGATGAGCCGACCATATTGCACACCGGACGGACACGCCGTTTCGCAGGCCCGACAATTGAGGCACAGGTCGAGGTGTTGCTTGACGTGTTCGTCGAGCGGCAACACGCCATCGATCACCTGGCGCATCAAGTAAATGCGGCCGCGGGGCGAATCGGCCTCGTTCGCCGTCTCGACGTACGTCGGGCAACTGGCCGTGCAGAGCCCGCAGTGCACGCAATCGAGCACGAGTTCGTAATCGATATGCGGTCCCCCATGCGGCAGCACGGGCAGCGTGGTCTTGGCAGGTTCGGCGAGTATGGTGGTCATGGCATTCATTGAATATCGTTAAGCGGCGGCCCCAACGGGGGCCGCCGCGAATCATCACATATCCCCGAACAACCGGCCGGGGTTGAACACGTTATTCGGGTCGAGTGTGCGCTTCACGTGCTTCATCAGTTCCCAGGCGGGCGTGTGCGTGCCGCATAGTGCCTTGCTCGCCTTCAATTCCCTGGGGCAGCGGAACAGCGTGGCGTGGTGCTTCGTGGCGAGCGACTCGAAGTCGTGAACCCAGACGATGCCGTTGAGAGCGTGGGCATGAACGAGGCCATCGGGCAAACCACAGATGAAGCTAGCAACCTCGCTTGGCGGCACACTCACTTTCCAAATGAACCGCGATTCCGGCCGCGTTTGTAACGCCGTGATGGATGACCATAACGCCGCCGGTTCGGCGATGGGTGTGACATCGCGAACCCCTGCGGCCTTCATTTCATCGAGGAGTGTTTGCCTTTGCCATTCGACCGTGATGGCTTTCTCTTCGAAGCCAATGGCGATGACATATTCGGCTGTCGTGAGTGCGTTACTGTTGGTATTGAACAGCGGGTTGACACCCGCCGCACGCCGGCTCAGGACTTCGACGATTGTGGGTCGCGCTTTGGAAGCATGCAGCAGGTTCAGCATCGCGTCGAGATTGCTCGCATCACAACCGAACGCCAGGGCAGCTGCGGACTCGGGCTTCGGCTTCACCTTCAGCGTAAGTTGCGTGAGCACGCCCAGGGTGCCGAGTGCGCCGATCTGGAGTTTCATCAAGTCGTAGCCCGCGACATTCTTCACGACGCGGCCGCCGGCTTTCACTTCCACGCCTTCATCCGTCACGAAGCTGATACCGATGACGTAGTCGCGGAGCGTGCCCCAGCCGAAGCGATGCGGTCCGCTCTGATTCAAGGCGACTGTGCCGCCAAGCGTGGCACGCTCCGGGCTCGGGACATCGATCGGCAACCACTGGTGCTCGGTGGCGAGAAGTTCCTGCACCTTTGCCAGCGTAATCCCCGCTTGCACCGTGATGGTCATGTCGCGGGCAGGGTAATCGATCACCTCGGCAATTGCCGTCGTTTCGAGTGCGAAGCCCGGCTTGATTGGCGGCAAGCCCACGCCGAGCGCCGTGCGGCCGCCCACGGGGTAAACGCCCTGACCCGTCGCCACGGCTTCTCTGACGAGTTCACCCAAGTCCGCAACCGAGGCGGGCTGGTGAACGGGCAGCGGGCCGAATTCGTCGATGGAGAGAGAAGGAGAGTGCACGAGTAACGCCAGGGTGTTGTGGGGTGCCAGAGATTCTAGTGGGGAACTCACACCGCGGCGCGGCGGCCGGGCTTCGTTTGCAAGTACAGGCCGCTCGGCTCGGCACACCCACCAGATGTGGGGAGAATCTTGCCGGGGCTGCAACGACCATCAGGATTAAAGGCGGTTCGCAGTCGCACCATGAAGTCCAGATCTTCAGGGGCGAAGAGCTTGGCCATGAAGTCCAGTTTCTCGACGCCGATGCCATGCTCGCCGGTGACGCTGCCGCCAAGTCGAATGCATTCATCAAGGATATCGTGGCTGGCATCGAGCACGCGCTGCACCTGGTCCGGATCGCGCTCGTCGAACATCAGGATGGGGTGAATGTTGCCGTCGCCAGCGTGGAAGACGTTGCACACGGCGATGCGGTGCTTGATGCTCACGGCCTGGATGTGCCGCATGATTTCGGGAAGCTTTGTGCGCGGGACCACGCCGTCCTGGGTGCAATAGCTTGGGTAGCCAAGCCGGCCGATGGTGCCGAACGCTTGCTTGCGGGCCTTCCAGAGTGCGAGGCGTTCCGCTTCCGTGTTCGCCTTGCGAACCTCGCGAGCATTGCAGCGATGGGCAATGGCTTCGATGCGATCTGCCTCCGATTGCAACCCGGCCTCGATGCCGTCCACTTCCATGATGAGCACGGCCCCGGCATCGAGCGGGAAGCCGAACTTGAACGCGGCTTCCACGGCGCTGAGCATCGTCTGATCGAGCAGTTCGAGTGCCCCGGGGACGATGCCCGCGCCGATGATCTCGCTGATGGTGTTGGTGGCATCATCGATGGTGTCGAAGACGCCGAGCAAGGTGCGATAGGACTCCGGGTTTCGCGTGAGGCGAACCCAAACCTTCGAGACGACGCCGAAGGTGCCCTCGGAGCCGACGACGGTGCCGGTGAGGTCGTAGCCGGGGGTATCCTCGCACGGCCCGCCACAGGTGACGACGCGGCCATTGGGGAGCACGAGTTCGACACCAAGAATGTGGTTGACCGTGACGCCATATTTGAGCGTGTGTGGTCCGCCGCTGTTGGTGGCGACATTGCCGCCAATCGTGCAGGCTCCCTGGCTGGAAGGGTCCGGTGCGTAGTGGTAGCCGTGGGGTTTGAGGGTGTTGGTGAGCCAAACATTCACGACACCGGGATCGACGACGGCATAACGATCGCGGATGTTCACTTCGTGGATGCGGCGCATGCGGGCGGTGGCGATCATCACGCCGCCGCCGACGAGCACGCAACCGCCGGCGAGGCTGGTGCCGGCTCCGCGGGCAAGGAAGGAGATGCCGAGTTCGTTGCACGCGCTCACGATGCCAACGATGTGCTCGGTGGTGGTCGGAAAGACCACGACATCGGGCCGCGATTTGGCAATCGTGAAGCCATCGCATTCGTACACGGCCAAATCGGCCGCTGCGGTGAGCACATTATCGGGCCCCACGATCGCATTCATACGTGCGACGAGCGCCGCGTGGGAGACGGCAGGAGGGGAAGATGAAGCACTGGGAGCGGTGAGAGTCGCGTTCATTGTGCTAATGTAGCAGGTCAGGCCTTTTCAAGAAGTCGCGATCGAACAGACAGGCCACGGGATCGTCACCAGTCGAAGAATGTTGAATTCCCGCCGCTTTCCCCTCTTGCGTGGTGCGGTGTCGTAAGCGACAATCTCTTTGCTGCCGGATTGTTTCGCGTTCGCCATCCCGCCTGCACGAATTCCCTCCCCAAGGGCAAATCCATGCTTCGCTCACGCTTCCACTTGCTCACGGCGTCACTCGCTGCCGGTTTGCTCTCCTTGATGGGATCCGCCACCGCGGCCGATGCACCACTGCCCAAACCCGCCGACGTGAAGTCGCTCGCGATTCATCCGCCCAAGGTGGTGCTGACGGGTTCGTACGATGCCGCGCAACTCGTGGTGACAGCAACTCTCAACGATGGCCGGCTCGTCGATCTCACGCACGATGTGCAATACGGCGTGGCGGATGGCAAGACGGCTTCCATATCTGCTGCCGGCCGGGTGCTGACCGGCGGCAACGGTGCCAGCGAAATCATTGCCACGTTCGGCGACAAGACCGCCCGCGTGCCTGTCGAGAGCAAGAGTGTCGGTGAGAACTTGCCGATCAACTTCCCGAACCAGGTCGTGCCTGTCTTCACGAAGCTCGGCTGCAACAGCGGCGGCTGCCACGGGAAGGCGTCGGGCCAGAACGGATTCAAACTCTCGCTGCTCGGCTTCGAACCCGAACTCGACTACATGACGCTCGTGAAAGAAGGCCGTGGCCGCCGGCTCTTCCCCGCCAACCCGGATGCCAGCCTATTCCTGATGAAAGCCACCGGCCGCACGGCCCACGGCGGCGGCAAGAAGATGGAGCCAGATTCGGATGAGTACAAGGTCGTGCGCCGCTGGATCGCCGCGGGGATGCCCTGGGGCAACGACACGGATCCCACACTCACGAAGATCAGCGTCTTCCCTGAACACCGCATCATGACGCGTGGGGCGAAGCAGCAGTTTGCGGTGTATGCCCATTACTCCGATGGCAGCATCGAGGACATCACTCGCCGGGCCCAGTACGAATCGAATGATGGCGAGATTGCGAGCGTCGATGCGGGCGGGTTGGTTCGCACCAATGAAATGAGCGGTGAAGCCGCGATCATGGCCCGCTTCTCCGGCTTCGTTGCCACTTTCCGGGCTACTGTGCCCCTGGGTGTGAAGACGCCAGAGTGGAATTTCGCCGAGAAGACGGTGGTGGATAAGTTCACGGCGAAAAAGTGGAACGAACTTGGCCTCGTGCCTTCGGATCTGTGCAGCGATGAGCAGTTCATTCGCCGCGTCTTCCTCGATATAACCGGCACGCTGCCCACGCCGAAACAGGTGACCGATTTCGTCGCGGACAAGGACGGCGCGAAGCGCGACAAACTCGTGGATCAGCTGGTGGACTCGCCCGAGTACAGCTACTACTTCGCAAACAAGTGGGCGGACGTACTGCGTGTGAAACGCCGCGGCGACCGCGATCGCGCAGCCGGCACCTTTGCGTTCCACGAGTGGATTCGCCAGCAGATCGCCGAGGATCTGCCGTACGATGATTTCGTCCGTTCCATACTCACCGCCAGCGGCGACGAGCGCAAGAACCCCACGGCCGTGTGGTACAAGGAACTGGAGAAGCCCGAGAACTTCGTGGACGACGTGTCACAGGTCTTCCTGGCCCAGCGTCTGACGTGTGCCCAGTGCCATCACCATCCGTACGAGAAGTGGAGCCAGGACGATTACTGGAGCATGGCCGCGTTCTTCAGCCGGGTGGGCCGCAAGAGCCTTGTCGAACCGGGCAGCGATCCGAACCGCCAGAATAGCAAGGTGCTGGTCGTCTTCAGCAAGCCGACCGGCAACGTCACCAACAAGCGCACCGGTCAGAATGCCGCCACGAAGCCACTCGATGGCGAACCGATGGTGATCTCCGAGGACGAAGACCCACGTGTGAAACTCGCTGACTGGATGACGAACCCCAAGAACCCATTCTTCGCAAAGGCCGTGGCGAATCGTTACTGGGCCCACTTCCTGGGTCGCGGCATCGTCGATCCGCTCGACGACATGCGAATCACGAACCCGCCCTCGAATCCCGAGTTGCTCGATGCCCTGGCTCAAAACCTGATTGACAACAAGTACAGCTTGAAGGCCCTTGTGAAGACGATCTGCAAGAGCCGCACCTATCAGCTTTCGAGTGCACCGAACGAGTGGAACCAGCACGACAAGCAGGCCTATGCCCGCTACTACCCCAAGCGGATGAGTGCGGAAGTGCTGCTCGATGCGGTCTGTCAGGTGACGGACAGCCCGACGTCATTCAGCGGCTTGCCGAAGGATCGGAACGCCCCGAACCGGGCCATCATGCTGCCGGATGAATCGTTCTCGTCGTACTTCCTGGATGTGTTCGGTCGGCCGCAGCGCATCAGCGCGTGCGAGTGCGAACGCGTGAACGAGGCGAATCTCGCCCAGGCTCTTCATCTGCTCAACAGCGATGAGGTGCAGGGCAAGATCACTCGCAACGGCGGCCGGGCCGCGGAACTGGCGAATCCCAAGGACACACGCAGCGACGAGGAGAAAGTTTCAGACCTGTTCTTATGGGCCTTTGCTCGCCAGCCGTCGAAGGAGGACCTGGCCGCCTCCGTGGACCACATCAAGAAGTTGGAGGCCAAGTACGGAGCCAATGGCAAGAAGACCGCGTACGAGAATATTCTGTGGGCCCTGCTGAACACCAAAGAGTTCGTCTTCAATCAGTGATGCAGAATGAAGTAGACCTCACAGGACGGCGGGCTTGCCCGCCGTCTTTTTTTGTAACATGAGTTTCGGCAGGCAAGCCCGTTGCTAGGCATCGTCGGTGGGAGACTTCTTGCGGGTGCTGTCGCGATCCAGGCCGTTGAGTGTCTCCGAGCGGTGTCGGCCCAGGTCCGCTTCCGCGTGGGCCGCTTCCTCGGGGTTGTCGCTGAGTGTCTTCTTGAGGTTCTGTCGGCGGTGCTTGTTGCCGCGTTTCTTCAAGGCTCGCTTGAGTTCACGCAGCTTCCGTTTCTCGGGATCAGGCGGCATCGTCATTCTCTCGTCGAACCAGGGCGATTGGAGCGTATGGCACGCATTCTGATAACCACCGATGCCTGGCATCCGCAGGTCAGTGGCGTCGTTCGCACGCTGGACACCACGTCACAAATGCTCCGCGAATGGGGCCACGTGGTGGAGGTCGTGGAACCCACGGCCTATCCCGGCGTCCCGGTGCCATTCTACCCGGAGATTCCGCTCAGCTTGCCGAGGCCCGGCCGCATCTACGACCGTGTGCGGCGATTTCGCCCGGATCACGTGCACATCTCCACGGAGGGCCCACTGGGCTGGCTGGTTCGCCGATTTTGCCGCCGCATGCACTGGAATTTCAGCACGTCGTATCACACACGCTTCCCGGAATACTTGAAGCGGCTGGCGTACGTGCCCGAACGCCTCAGCTATCGCGTGCTGCGCTGGTTCCACAATGGCTCGGGCTCGATGATGGTGGCAACGCCCAGTTTGGAGAAGGAATTGACTGGCCGCGGTTTCACGGCTCCCATTCGCCGCTGGCAACGCGGCGTGGACCTGAGCATTTTTTACCCTCGACCCAAAACGGAATCGCCACACGCTCGGCCCATCCTGCTCTACGTTGGACGTGTCTCGAAGGAGAAGGGCATCGATGAGTTCCTGCGGCTCAAGACGCCCGGCACCAAACTCGTGGTCGGAGATGGCCCTGCCCGGGCCGACCTCGAACGGCAGTACCCCGATGTGGTGTTCCTCGGATATCGCAAGGGGCAGGCACTGGGTGAGGTTTATGCTGACGCCGATCTGTTCGTCTTCCCGAGCAAGACGGACACCTTCGGCATCGTCGTGATCGAGGCACTTGCCAGCGGTCTACCTGTCGCGGCTTATCCCGCCACGGGGCCCATCGACACCATTGTGAGCGAGAAGTTCGGTGCGCTCGCGGATGATCTCGGTGAGGCCGTAACGCGTGCGTTGGCGAATGGTGACCCCGTTGCCTGTGCTGCGGAAGGCCGAAGCTACACCTGGGAGAACTGCACCCGGCAATTCCTGGCGAACCTGGTGCCGTTGCGAGTCTCCCGATCGCGTTAATCAAATCGCTTGCCCACGCAGCGGGCTATTCGATGTGCCTCGTGCCCTTCATGCGTTTTCGCCATAGCATTGCAAGATGCTGTACTTCGCTTTTGCGATCGCCTGGGTCGGCCATGCCTGCATCTGGACGAGCGTTCTGAATCAGGCCTATGGCCGACGGCTGCCCAAGGCGGTGCTGAAGCCGTGGCGGCTTCTCACCGGTGCGTTGATACTGGCGTTCCCACTCGTGCTGCTCGCGCCGGACTTCATCCTGGTCCGCGTCTATTCTCTGGTAGGCATCTTCTTTGGTGGTGTGCTCCTGCCGCTCATCACGGTTGCGCGCTGGCTTCGCAAGCCCCCGGAATCGCTGCTGGGTGAGATCACGCACACGCTCGATCTGTGGCCTGAACTCGGGGCGAAGTTGCATGGCGATGGCAAGTTCTCCTGGGCACCACGCTTGCCATTCACGTGTGCGTACCGCGTTGATTTCACCGATGTCGTGCTCGCGCCTGCCAGGCTGCCGCCCGAGTGGGACGGCTTGACGTTACTGCTCCTGAGCGATCTGCACTTTCACGGCACGCCAAGCCGGGCGTATTTCGATCGCATCATCGATGAGATTCAATCGCGCTGGCCGGTGCCCGATTTGGTGTGCCTCGCCGGGGACTACGTTGACACCGATTCGCACCTCTCCTGGATCGGTCCCGTGCTCGGCCGGTTGCAGGCGAAGGAGGCGAAGCTGGCCATCCTCGGCAACCACGACGAACACCACCGGCCCACCGATGTTCGAGGAGAACTCGCCGCAGCGGGTTACCACGTGCTCGGGAACGGCTGGGAAGAGTGCACGATCCGTGGCGTGAAATGTGTGGCGGTCGGCCATGAAGGGCCATGGTTCTATCCGCCACCCGATTTGACGACGGCTCCCGCGGATGGCTTTCGGCTCTGCCTCAGCCACAGCCCGGATAACTTCTACTGGGGCATCGCTCACCACATCGATGTGATGTTGTGTGGCCACGTGCACGGTGGGCAAATTCGCGTGCCGGTCCTTGGCTCGATCTTCATCCCGAGCATCTACGGCCGGCGTTTCGATCAGGGTGCATTCGAGAAATCCGGCACGCTGATGCTGGTGAATCGCGGGCTCAGCGGCAAGGAACCGCTACGTTTCCGTTGCCACCCGCAGGTGATGCGTGTGACCTTCCGGGCGGCGAGCGGGTCCGTGTGACGCGGCTGGCACGGAGATATACACCCGATGGGCCGCTCATCTGGGATCGAGAACGCATTCAGGCTCAGGCGATGGCGACAGCCTGGAGTTTCTCGAGCCCGGTTTTGGCGACAGTAAGCGGGTCTTGCTTCCAGTACTCGCGATTGAACAGTTCGAGCGAGACGTGGCCGCGGTATCCCATTTTGCGAAGCCCCGCGAAGACTTCCTTGAGTGGAGCGATGCCGTCACCGGGATAGACGCGGTCGGCATCGCCGATCTTGGCGCGGTCGATCTTGGGGTAGTCGTTGACGTGGAAGATGCCGATGGCACTGGGCCCGAGCAGCGTGAGCCCGGCGAAGTCCGAGCCGCCTTTGTAGAGGTGGTAAATGTCCGGGAGGATGCAGCCATCCGGGCTGCCGCACTCGCTCGCGAGGCACAGCGCTTCGCCAAGCCGGCTGAGTGACTTCGAGAAGCCCCAGATTTCCACGATGGGGGTGATGCCGATGGCCTTGCCGACAGCGAGCAAATCGCGGTAGCGATCAGCCGCGGCGATGAGATCGCAGACCGGTTGCGTGAACTTCGGATCATCGCGTTTGCTGATGCCGCCGGTGGCTCCGACGGGTGGGGCGGCGATGCGCTTGCCGCCAATCTGCTGGACCATGTCCATGTCGCGCTTCGCCTGTTCGAGCCCCTTCTTGCGGCGTTCAGGGTCTTCGACGATCCACTCGGCGAAGCCGATGGCATCCGGCACCACGAGCCCGGCATCGGCGATGCGCTGGCCGAGTTCCTTCAGCGAACCACCGGTCTTGGTGTAGGCGTCGAGTTCGGAGATCCACGGCTCGATGGCACTGTAACCCGCTTTCGCGGCGATGGTGACGAGTTCAAGAATGGGGCGGGACTTCCCCGCGGCATCACGCACGGTGCTGGTATTCAGGCAGAACGAGAAGGCTTTGGCCGTCTCGGCGGTCTGTGCCTGCGGGGCGGTTCCTGCCATGGCCACTCCTCCAGCAACGCCTGCCAGCCAGCTTCGCCGCGATAATTCGCTCGGCATCGTAAAAACTCCTACACGAATAGAATGGCTCTGAATCCGAACCCCGCGAAAGCATCAATCATAGGTTCTTGGAGTGTGCATCACCCGCGAAATCAGTTAGAATATCAATTCCCGTTCACCCCCTCTGTTGTGTTGTTCGTCCCGCTCTCCTGCGGAGTCCGTGACCTCATGCCCCCCTCGAACTCTCGATGACATCCCTGGACCAGGCTGAACTGGCACGCGCGCTGTTCGACGAGAGCGGTGATGCGCTCTTTTTACTCGATCCCGAGACGGATCGGTTGATCGAGATCAACCCGGTGGCCCTGCGTCTCACCGGTTTCTCGCGTGCCGATTTGCTCCAGGCACAGGCCACCTATCTTTTCCGATTCGAAGCGCCCGGCGGGTTACAACGGCTCCGCGGTGCGTTCACCAAGACCATGGGCTTCCACAACCAGGATGGCTACTACCTCCGCACGAAGGAGGAGTGGGTGCCGGTGAACTTGACGGTGAGCCGATTGCACGTGGCACCCAAGCCGCTGGGCCTCATCATCGCCCGGGATGATCGCGATCGCCGCAATGCCTTGAGCCAGGCCCGGCGCATCGAATCGGAGTTGCGGACCGTGCTGGCGAACTCCCCGGCTGCGCTCTGGAGTGCCGAGCGTGCCCCCGGTCCCGATGTGCTTCTGGGTTGGCAATTCCGATACGTATCACCCTTGCTCGCCCGCATCGCAGATCGGCCCGTGGACTACTTTGATCAGCCATTGAAGTGGTCCGAAGTCGTGCATCCTTCGGACCGTGAACCGTATCGCCATGGGCTGCGGAGGCTGCTGACCGGGATCGACCACGATGTGGAGTGGGTGTACCGCGTGGCGACACAGGACGGGACCACGCGCTGGGTGCGCGATCGCCTGCAGGTGGTTCGCGATGCCTCGGGGAGGCCCACGCGACTCGATGGTTGCCTGGCAGATATCACCGAGCAGCGCGAAGCGGAAGACGCACTGCGGCAGAACGAGCAACGCTTCCGGGCACTGGTAGAGAAGAGCCGCGATGGCATCGTGCTGCTCGATGAGAAGGGAATTATTCGCTACGTGAGCCCGGCTGTGAAGTCGATCCTGGGTTATGAGCCACAGGTCCTGCTCGGTCAGGATGTCTTCCAATTCATCGTCGAGCCCGACACGCCCTATCTGCGGGAACGCTTTCGCTATGTGCTCTCCCGACCCGGTGAGGAAGTGCCGGCACAGGGGCGTGCGATTGCGGCAGACGGCACATGGCGCGTGATCGAGATGAACGGCGTCAATCGCCTCAAGGATCCGAGTGTGCACTGGGTCGTGGTGAACTTCCGCGATGTCACCGAACGCGAGCGAGCGGCCCGGGTCGTCTCCGAGCAGCATGCCCTGTTGGGTGGCCTGTTCGCCTCGGTGCCAGAGATGCTCTGCTACAAGGATCGCGACCTGAAGTTCCTCGGTGGGAACCCGGCGTTCGAACAACTGGCAGGCGAACCTGTCTCGGTGCTTCTCGGCAAAACCTGCAGTGAAGTTCGTGCCTTTCAGGCCGACTGGGCCGCGCGGCTCCGCGCGGTTGAGCCGAGCGTCATTGCCACGGGGCAACCCGTCCGAGCGCAGGAATGGGTCACGTACCCGGATGGCCGCAAGGCGTTCTTCGATCTCGGTGCTTCGCCCCTGCGTGCCGCGAATGGCGCGATCACGGGTCTGATCATTGTGGGTCGCGATATCACCGAACGCACTCGGCTCGAGGAGCAACTGCGCCAGTCCCAGAAGATGGAAGCCGTGGGCCGACTCGCCGGCGGCATCGCCCACGACTTCAATAATCTCCTCACTGTGATCCTGGGAAACGTCGAACTGCTGAAGAGTGGCGTCGGAAGTTCCGACTCGCTGGAGCTGATTGACTCCACCGAACGCGCAGCCCGGCAGGCCGCCGACCTGACCAAGCAAATGCTCGGCTTCGCACGCCGTCAGCCGTTGCGCACTTTCACGCTCGATTTGAACGGGCTCGCCCGCGAAGCCGTTGGGCTCATCCGCCGTTCCATCGATCGGCGAATCACGGTCGAGTACCACCTTGCGGACGATCTGCGACCGCTCACAGCGGATCCCGTGCAGCTGCAGCAGGTGTTCATGAACCTTTGCCTGAACGCCCGGGATGCCATGCCCAACGGCGGCACTATCACGGTGCAAACGCGCAACGTGATCGAGACCGATTTCCCACTCGTCTGCCTCAGCATTGTCGACACCGGCACGGGGATGACGGAAGAGGTGAAGAATCGCATCTTCGAACCGTTCTTCACCACCAAGGATGTGGGGCAGGGCACCGGGCTGGGGCTGGCCGTGGTCTACGGCGTGGCCAAAGCTCACGGCGGCTGGATCGAATGCCACTCCGAACCCGGCCAGGGGAGTCGCTTCGATGTGTACCTGCCTTGTGGATCCGCTTCCAGTCTCTCCGTGGCCCCAGAGGTGGTGCCAGTGATACCGGGGCGTGGTGAATGCATTCTTGTTGCCGACGATGAGCCGAGCATCCGCGAGCTGGCCCGCAATGCGCTGGAACGCCATGGCTATCAAGTCATGCTTGCCTCGGGTGGGGCCGAGGTGGTCGAGGAGTTCCAGTCCGCCGGGGAACGCGTGCAACTCGTGGTGCTGGATGCCAGCATGCCGAACGTGAATGGGAAACAGGCCTTCGACCTCATTCGCGCGTCGAGGCCCGGCTTCCCCGTGCTCTTCGCCAGCGGCTACCCGGTCGAAGACATGCTCCCGGGTGATTCCGTCGAGGGTATTGGCTTCCTGCACAAGCCATACACACCGTCGGAACTCGCCACGGCTGTGCGGCAATTGCTCGACGGCACCGTGGCGAAATAAGCCGACCTATTCCCACTTCGGCAAATCCTGCGGCGGCCGCGCCTCACCCTTTTCCCGCGTCATCGGCTCGCGCAGCTTCGTCGTGATGTTCGCCGTGTCGCCGCCGGTGGCCAGGAAGAATCGCTTGCCCGCCGGTCCGGCATCGATGTTGAGAACCGGATTACTATCCGCTGTGAAGCGAGCTTTATCAAGCGGCACCCAGTCGCCCTTCACCGGCTTCACCCAGCCATTGCCGAAATAGGCCTTGCGCACCTTCGTGGCCGAGATCTTGTTTCGGCGGAAGTCCTCCACGAACGAGTAGTAACCGCGAAGCAACTCACTTTTCGTGAGCGTCGAGAATGTGACGAGGTGCTTCCACTCCTTCTTTTCGGGCAGGTGCAGGTAGCCGCTGTACGCGGTGCGGTCGGTGCCATCGGCCTTGGCCGTGACGAGAAAGCCGTAGGTTTCGCCGATCTTCCATTCGAAGTCGAAGAACGATTGCCCGCCGGTGCCCTCGCCGCCGAAGCGGCCGATGCGGACACCTTCACCCTGGTGCAGGAGTTTCACGCGCTTCTCGTCCGGTATCGACTTGGGATCGTTGCCCGCGGCGGGGTCCCACACGGAGAAGATGGCCAGCTTCTTGCCGTTGGCGAGTTCCTGCAGGCCGAAGTAGCCCTTGCCCCAGCCGCAAGTGCAGAAGTACGTGCCCTCGGCCGTGGTCTCAATCGCAGCTTCGTTGTAAAAGGCCACACCCTCGGGGGCGGTGTAAGCGAGGTGCACGGATCGGCAGGCAATGCCCTTGAGCTTTTCATCGGCCGGAGCCGCTGCAGCGAGGATGCCCAGGGGGAATAACAGAAGTGCCAGGCGCATAAGTGCCTCCGCATGTGAGGATCGATTCTCCTCTTAGACTATGCGGAGGAACGTTGGACATCGAGTTTCGAGCATCAATGGTTATCATTCATCAATCAAAACCACCATTCGAATATCGAACTACCAGTGTGTGCAGCCGCCCCAAAAGAGGGCGATGAGCACGATGGGAAGCGGCAGGCCCAGGAGCATCGCGGCGAGGCCATATCGAACCTTGCCCGGGCGGGCGGTGGGATCTTCTTCGGGAAGCATATTGCAATCCTCGTGTCGAGGTGGAAGCGGAACAGAGTCGGCCCAGCGGGCCGCGTCGAGTCGTTATGCGAACGGCGTGCCAACACTCTGAGGGTTCCAGGAACCGCGCAACTCACCGGTCATCGTCCCCTCTCCACTAGAGAGCACACATCTTCCCCACGCTCGTGTTAGAATTCATGCTTCGCGGATTTGTGCTCAAGGACTGAAGCCATGAACGCGCCACCCGATGCCCGGACCCGAATCCCGGGCTATGAAGTTCACGACGAGATTGCCCGCGGCGGCATGGGCCTGGTGTTGAATGCACGGGACATGGCATTCGATCGTGATGTTGCCTTGAAGGTGCTGCTCCCCGAAGCTCGTGAGTACCCGGAGGCCGCGGCTCGCTTCGCGATCGAAGCTCGCCTCACCGGCCGGCTCGAACACCCGGGCATACCGCCGGTTCACCACCTCGGCACCCTGCCCGATGGCAGCCCGTTTCTCGCCATGAAGCTGATCCGTGGCCGCACCCTGGCCGCCATGCTCAAGGACAATCGCGCGAGTGGCTCGTTCCCATCTGCGGACCTGGTTCGCATCTTCGAACAGATTTGCCAGGCCGTCGGTTTCGCCCACGCCAGCGGCATCATTCACCGCGACCTCAAACCGGCCAACATCATGGTGGGGGCGTTCGGCGAAGTGCAAGTGATGGACTGGGGGCTCGCGAAAGAGGTACGGAATGCGGAATTCGGAATGCGGATCGAAGCATCTTCCGCGTCTCGCGCGCCACGAAGTTTTCGAAGCGGCGTGCGAGACGCGGAAGATGCCGGGCCCTTCGCCGAGGAAATCGACGAAACCGCAGCCCTCACGCCCAATACCGCCGATACGACACAGCCGGGCACGGTGCTTGGCACAATTCCGTACATGCCGCCGGAGCAGGCTCGCGGGCTCACGGCCCAGGTGGATGCACGTTCCGATGTCTTCAGCCTCGGCGGCATCCTTTGCACCCTTCTCACGGGCAAAGCACCTTATGCCGGTTTGCCCGTGCCCACGCTCAGGGTGCTCGCCGAGATGTGCGACACCTCCGATGCCTTCACCCGGCTCGATGCCAGCGGTGCGGATCCCGAGTTGGTCGCGATTTGCAAGCGCTGCCTGGCGAAGGATCGCATGGCTCGCCCCGCCGATGGCGGTGCCGTGGCGAAACTCGTGAACACTTACCGTGCGGGTGTCGAGGAACGCCTCCGCCTCGCCGAGCGCGAAGCCGCCGCGGCCATCGCCCGCACCGCAGAAGAAC
>JBGSZR010000255.1:0-3687 GCA_041750275.1 Gemmataceae bacterium | reverse complement strand
ATGGCGATGGCGGGGCTGGCGAAGGCCGCAGGGCCGATCGGCATGGTTGCCGCCGCGGCCGAAGTTGCGACCAAGGCCTTCAGCGGAATCTCTCGCGGGGTCGAGACGGCGGGCAAGGCCATGACCCAGCTGGCCGGCAATGATCACATGGGGATGTTCAATACGGCAATCGATGGCGTGACAGGGACACTTGAGCAGATTCCGATCGTGGGCCAGCTCTACAGCGCCCAGATCAAGGCCGCCACGGCGCCCGTGCGAGCCTTCGCCGAGGTGACCAACGCGTTCGTCGAGCAGGGCAAGAGGTTGCAATGGGCCTCCGGCCAGCTGTCGGCCGCGAACGCCCAGGCCGAGGTGAGCCGGAAGCTTGCCGATGTGAAGGAAGCCCAGAAGCTCGAGCAGTCGCTCTCGAAGCTCACTGACGCACAGAGTCGATCCGAGACGAGCCTCCGCGATATCCTGCTCCCCGCGAAAGAAGCAGTGGTCGATCGCCTGGCCAACATCGCCGATGGCATCGCCGAAGCGCTCGAGTTCCTCAAGCCGTACCTTGAGACGATCGTTGAGGCGTTGTCAAGAATGGTGACTGCGGCTGAAAGCACAGTTCCGCTTCTGAAGTTGCTTAAGGGCGTGCGTGAGTTGCTCAAGGAGGCCAATGAGCAGCGAGACAAAAACAAGCCTGACCGTATTGCCCCATTCCAGGACTGGCTGAATGCCGATCTTGGGCTTGGAGGCGGGCACGCCGTGGCGAACCCCGCAGCCGGAGTGGGTGACCAGGTACGTGGGCCGTTCATGATGCCGTGATTAGGGCAGAGCATTCTTGATTCGGCTGATGTAGATGCGGTCGATCTCGCGTGGCTTGTCGGCTGTGTAGAAGGAGAACCGCCCCCACGTGAAAGACTCACCAGCCAACGCCCCGATGTGCTCTTTTGCCTCCTGCGGCGATTTGTGAAGCATCGCCACCACCATGGCAAAATCGCGATCGGCGGTTGGTGATTCAAAGAGGCAAGAGAAGGGTAGGCCAGCAGGGGTCGACCCGCCTTCGACGGTCACCGTAAGCCCCTTCGACCTGAGGTGTGCGATCAGTTCCTTGTGCGTCCAGGCCGCCGTATCGCCCGGCCCGGCCTTGGCTGGAACCTTCACCGTGGGTTCTTTCGCGGGGTCGGCCTTGTCTGCCACGGGCGCCGGGTCAGCCTTGCGGCATCCGCCGGCGACGATCAAGGCGGCGACGATGAGGAACAGGGAACGCATGCGGCACCTGGTGGGATAGTGAAGGTGTCGGTGCCAGTATCGGTTGTGACGAACTCCGGGGCAAGCGTTCGCACCGGCACGCCTAAGGAATGAATTATGTCAGTGCTTCCAGATGTCGGCAGGATCATTTACAACGGCTGGCGATTCCCCGTCGAGTCGCGGACCGTCGCGGCATCGGTGACGCCCGTGCTGGACTCGGCCCGGCGGACTGTCGTTTACTCGAAGGTGACGATCGCGATCGAGACGCTGGTCAGGGCACTCGACCTGGACCCGGTCCTGAAGGGTGCCATTATTGCCCTCACCCACCCCGGCCAGTCGTTCAACTATGAAGGCCGGGGTGCCATCCCGCTCACGATCAACATCGGAGGGGCCTCGGACGTACTCTGGGGGCCGGTGCCCGAGGTGGTCGAGATGAAGCCACTGGGCGGCGGGGACGCCTGCCTGCTCACTTGGCGAGTGTCGACCCATCTGCCGCTGTGTGCCGGCGCCCGGTACACGGGGCCCATGGAGTTCAACTTCGGGCTGACGTTCACCATCGCACCGAACGGGAACACGCAGCGAGTTTACTCCGGGCATGTCATCGTTGCGAATAACCGGTTTGGTGTAAACGGCCGCGGGCTCGCCGACACGGCCGACAGGTACCGGGAACAGATCAATCCCGACTTGCTGCCGGGCTTCCGTCGTACTCCCGGGCAGTTCACCCTTTCAGAGGATAAGAGCCGGCTTGATTTCGCGATCACCGATGAGCAGATGGGCGCGAACATCCCGCCGCCAGGGATCTTCGACGTGCAGGCTGATCACACGCTCACGAGCGACCCGAAGAGCTACATGGTGGTCTGGAACGGCACACTGAACGCCACGTACGAACTCGCCAAAAACGGGCGCACGACGTCGGCCGACGCCCGCGCTCACTTCTTCAGGTTACTCCGCGATCGGATCGGGGAGACGCTTCGGATGGCGAACGCGAGGCTGATCGCATCGCCGGGCGATCCCATCGAGCAGAAGAAGAAGCCGAAGGAAACGCCGAAGGCCGTGGTGATCCCGACGCAATTCACGCTCGGCGAGCCGGAGATCTTCACGACAGGCGGCCAGAAGTGCCGGTTCAGTTGCACGTATTCCGTCGTGAACGTGAACCTTCGAAAGATGCTTGTCGCTTCGGGCCTGTGGCGCCCCTCGCCCGATTCGAACTGGGGAAAATGGTCGACATATCTTGGCAATGTCATCGGCCCCCGAGGAACGGCGCGGCTCCGATTCGATACCCGCGAAGAGTCGATTCACGACCTGTGCGAGAGGCGAACGACGACGGTCGAGTTGAACCAGGCATCATTCGGTCCACCAGACCGACAGTCGCCATCCCCGCCGATTCCCTCGGATGTCTTCCCCGAACCGAGACCAGACGCCAGTTGGTTGCATTACGAGAACAAGATTTTCCTCGAGGTCGACGACGGCACGATTCCCGTTGTCACCCTTCCAACCTCGCCGATCGACCCGAAGCTCGGCATGCTTGGCGGTGAGAAGCCGCGGAGCCCCCTCGGCGCCCTTTGGGATGCCGTGATGTCCCAGATGCCAGCATCGCAGGACGGGCCTGTGCTCTCGGACCAGTCGAGCCAGTCCACCGATAAGCACGAGGTGTACAAGCGGAAGCCTACGGCTTTTTTGTACATGCGAGGCTCGGCCCTGCGGGTCCGATACGACATCCCTTGCCCCGCCCTACTCGACGTGAATGGTGTCAAACCGGTGCCAGCGAATCGGGCGAATCTCGGCGAAGGCTTTGCAAGTGGCGTGGTGGCAAACATGGGCTGGCCAATCGTCTCGGCCCGGTGGAATCTGAGGTACTTTCTGCCCAGCGTCCCGACCGGCCCGCTGCCAACGCTGCCGAATCCGCTCGATGGCTCCACGTGACACGGATGACAAGCTGACCAGTATCGGCAAGCGCTGGCCATAAAACGAAGTGGGGCCCCGGGACCGTGGCAAGCGACCCCGAGGCCGGAAACGAACCCGACCGCGACACGGTTATTCTACGTCCCGTGGAGCGCGCGCTTCCATGTCGTTCATCCCTGCCCGCAAGTTCGTTTGGCCTCCCTTGAACGCGGAAGAACCGCAAGCAACCTCGAACGCCGACGCCGCGGATCCGGCCCCGGATCCTGCCGCTACCCCGGAGGTGCCGGCGCAGGCACCTCGGCCAGACGCGCCACCGGAACCGCCACTGCCTCCGCCAGCCTCACCGGCTCCGTCATCGCTTCCGCCCGTATCGAAGCCGGCCGCATCCATGCCGAAGACGCGACGCCAGAGCACGGTCGCCAAGATCCCGCCGGAGCAGAACCGCGTCGGCAAGCGGTCGCCCGAGGCCGTGGCGAAGGAGCACCTTCTCGACCGCATCGAGGACGCGATCCAGGCCGGCACGATCGACGTGCTCGATGACTGGGATGACGCCGACCAGGT
>JBGSZR010000254.1:0-38095 GCA_041750275.1 Gemmataceae bacterium | reverse complement strand
TCGCTCTTCGCCAGTTTCAATAATGCGGCCATCGCGTCGGGAGGTATGGGGGCGAGTGTGCCGATGGCCCTGGCTGCCGCCATCCGCACATTCTCCTCGCGATCGCCGCTCGCCTGCACGGCCGTCTTCGCAACCTCCGCGCTCCCGGGATCGGCCACCGCGGCCGCCACGAGAACTCGTGGTCGAAGGGTGCTGGCCAGTTCTGGACCGTTAAACAGATTCAGTAGCACCGTGGTCGCAGGCCTCGCACCCGGCCCCATTGCAATTAGTGCGTCAATAAACAGTTCGAGAGCAACGTTATCGGTCTCCGCACGAAGAGCCGCCGTGACGGCTGGTGCCGCAGGTGAACCAGAACGGCCCAGTTTCACGAGCACTCGGCCCACGGCTCGGCGAATCTCCGGTTTTTCATCGGATGCCAACTTCGCCAGATCCGGCACCGCTTTCGATGCTGTGTCTGCATCGACGAGACCCACCAGTCGCACCGCGGCAAAGCGTGTGGCAGGATCGTCATCCATGAGCTTCTTCAGGGCGAGTGGCACGAGCGGCTTCCCGGCGGGGCCAAGCCTGGGAATCGTGGCGAGCGCCAGGGGTGCCGCGGGCGAATCGAGCGCCTTCGTGAGGAGTGCGATGGCCTCATCCGTGTGCTCACCCATGCGGCATAGCGCACACGCCGCTTCGATGACCACGAGAGCATCTTCTTTCGGATCGCTGAATCGCTTAAGAAGCAGCGGAGCCGCGGCCTTGGCTGGAGCGCCGATCTCGCCGACCGTCATGGCGGCATAGTAGCGCACCAGCGGGTTCGTGTGTCCCAGGAGTTCTACCAGAGCGGGCACTGCCGCCGGTCCGATCTTCACCAGGGCCAGCCAGTAATCAACCTCCGGTCCCTCGAACCAGGGCATGGTCGGGTCGTTCTCGGCCGGATAGGCGATGCGAATCGCGTCGGCGAGTTTCTCCGCACCGTTCGAACCCGCCGCGGGTCCGGCCAGCATCAGTGCCTTCACGGCGGCGTGGCGTACCGTGCTATCCTCATCCGCAAGAGCGTCCGCGATGGGAGCAATCGCCTCGGCTGGAATCACCTTGACACGCGCTAACAGTTCCGCAGCGGCCCGGCGTACGTCCTTGTCCGGCGATGCGAGAAGTTGAGCAAGCCCGGTCACATCCGTGACGCCGATGTCGCGAACGGCATCGGCGGCGGCGGCACGCACGTTCGCGTCATCCGTGCCGATCAACTTCTGGACATCCGCGGAGAGCGGCTTCGCCAGCGGTCCGAGCCGGCCAAGTGTGTGGGCCGTGTGTTCTCGGATGGCCGGATCCGGGTGCTTCAACCCTTCGCCCAGGATCGGCAACCCCTTCTCTTTCAGGGCCGATTTGCCGATTGGGCCTGCCTGGAGCAGTGCCAGTGCGGCGGCTTCACGTGTGCTCGTCACCTGCGTCGGATGCGTTCGACCCGGGCCGGATGTTCCCGGATCTTTCAGCATTTCGAGAAGCGATTGCACCAGATCCGGATCCGTGGGAACCTGCGCAGCCGCTGTCGCGATCGCCTGGCGGCGTGCATCACCCTTCGCCGCTTGCAGCGAGCTTACAAGATTTAATCGCGCGACCACCTCGGGCGGGTCGGGCTCGATGGTCTGTTTCTCCTCGACTGGCTCTTGCTTGTTACAGCCAAACGCGAACAGCAGAATGACACTGCACAGGGTGAACTGGCGCATGGGAAGGGCCCGAACCATAGACAAGAAGGATGCACGGCGTGGTACAGGGTAGCAGTGGTATGGTAGCCCATGAAGACGAAACGAGCCAACCCGCGGTGCGGCAACCCGCCCGGGGCATCAAGCGGATCGCGTTTCTGGTCGCGGGCTGTCTCTGCGTGGGGCTGGCTTATCTCGGCGCACTGCTCCCCGGCTTGCCGACCACGCCCTGGGTGCTGCTCGCCAGTTATTGTTTCTCACGCTCGAGCCCGCGGCTGGAACGCTGGCTCAAGCGTTCACCTTTCTTCGGTCGGCTCATCCGCGACTGGGAACTACACGGCGGCATGCGCTTGCCCGTGAAGCTCTTTGCTGTGTTGATGATCATCACAGCCGTGACGCTGAGCATCGTATTCGGCGGCTTGCCCGCCTGGTTACCATGGCTCATCGGCGGTCTGGCTTTGTGTGGAGTGGGCACCATCATCTTGCTGGTGCCCACGGTTCATGCGGATTCACACCGCAAATAGCTCGAGGAAACATCCTGCCAATAGAAGGCGGTTTGCTGGAGCGGATATGCGGAGTAGGTCAGCCTTTCCAGGCTGACATTCCGCTCGAAAGCAGAAAAAAGCAGATAAACGTCGGCCTGCAAAGGCTGACCTAAGCACGCTGAGGCTCGAACGAGGATTCGATGGCGATCCAGCTAATGCTCAATAAACTCGTCGCTGCGATGCGCGGAGCCAGCAACCGACGGATTCATTTCATGCGGACGGTTTGACTGAGAAAGAGATGCAGACTTGGAGTATGCGAAGTCGGTGGGACTGGCAAAGCAGTCCTGAAGCTCACGGATTCGCATGGGGGTGGAGGATGCCGAGGGCGACGACGCTCGCAAGCTGGCCTGGCGGGATGGGACCATGCGTGAAGGTGGCAGTGTGAGTCACGTGCCCTTCACCCGTGCTTCTCGGAGGGGTTGAATCCCGCACGGAATCACGGGTGAATGGGAGAAGATGACTTCACCAGTTGCCTGTTTGCACTTCGCCGCTGCTGGGCGTGAGAGCATACCACCAGATGGTGGCCTGGATGCCGCTATTCACCGTGCGGACGCTGCCATCACCGAGCGCGACATTCATGACGCCGCTGTGCGGTGATGAAGCCATACCACGATCGCAAACGCCGCCGGTGGTGTTGTTGGCCGGGATGCCCCAGATTTGCGGCTTGGAATCGGTGCCGGCATACCAGCGTGTGCCATCGCCCGACGCGCCACCGCCGAAGATCGGTGAGACGCGATCGCCCGGGTAGCTATCTCCGGCACTGGGAGGCGTGGTGCCGGAGATCGTCCCAGACTTGTAGATGCCGCGCATCCACCAGGAACCACCGGCACTGTTGCTGCCGTTCTTGGTTTGGGTGAGCGTGGCATTCGTCACACCCGGGCAGTACGACAGTTTCTCGGCCAGAATGATGGTGTTCGATTGACCATCCGTGAAAGTCGCGAAGTTCGCCTTGCCATCGAAATCCGCATGGGTGGTGGTGAGCGGATTTGCGCCTCTCCGGGCAAAAACCTGGAAGTTGGCAGCGTAGCTGGCATCGCCGGGCGTCCAGTCGGTGGCCGCGTTCGTGCCGATAGTGGCATCCGAGGGACACTGATACGAGTTGATGCGTGTCTGGCGCAAGTATTGCGTGCCGCCGGTGCCGGGTGTGTCCCAGAGTGGGATGACGCCGCCGCCGGATACCGGTGTTGCGGATTTCCAGACGTTGCCCTGCTCGATGAACGGGAGCATGTGGAAGAAAAAGGGTGCATAGTACGCACCACCGAATTCGTAGGCCGCGATCGGCGGCATGCGGCCAAAGGTATCGTGGCCGTTGTGCACACCCAGGGCGATTTGCTTCAGGTTGTTCGAGCACTTGCTGCGAGCGGCTGCTTCGCGCACTTTCTGAACGGCGGGGAGCAGCAAGCCAATCAGGATCGCGATAATCGCGATCACCACCAACAACTCGATGAGTGTAAAGGCGCGACGACGCGCCCATGAAGCGGAGAGACGGACCATCACGAGGTCTCCAGGAAGCAGCGAATTCTGGGCAGAGGATGAGAAGGGGAAACCGCCCAATCACTGCCTTCTCATCTAATCTCCTCGCCCTCGCAATGTCAATCAGAAATCAGATCCTCCGCACCAGGCATCACCCGGAACGTGACCTGATCAGAGCTCGCAGACGAACGACTCAATAATTCGAGTCAATTTGCAAGCATTCTCTTGCAGTCGATTCGCGGATCAAGTCAAAATAACGGGCCGGTGTATCCGCCTGAACTGTGTGTGTTTGGCCTCTCCTCGCAGTCCGGTCGGTTTGCACAGACCGCGCTTAGACTGAACTCATGCCCTGAGCCCACACATACCCATGGCCGACTTCAACGACAAACACGACGAAACGCTCACGCTGATCGAGGAGATGGAAGCTGCCATTCGCCGCATGATCGTCGGCGTCTTTCGCTTTGTCTTCGTCCGATTCCCCGCCTGGATTCTTGAAATCCTGAATCACTTCTTTGAAGGGATCATCCGCGGCATCCAGTACCTGTTCCAGCTGACGATCCGCCTGATCCGTCTGGCCTTCTTCGTGTCGATTTGGGCCTTGCTGATCTTTGCTCCCCTGGCCGCAACGCTCTATTGGTCCGATCTCGATTCGCCGGTACTTCGCGGGCTGGCGGTGGGCTGGTCCGCGATTGGCCTGATTGGTTCTGCGTGGGGCTTGCGCCGCTGGTCGTCTCAGAAGGCGATCCGTTTCGATGACGACGATACACGTCCCCGCCCCGCTTCCGGAATGGTCGGGTTCATCAGCTGGATCATGATACTCGGTTGCATCGGAGTCGTCGGCTGGGGCAGCTATTCGATCTACCACCATTATGACACGAAGGATAAAGCTGCACTCCAGGCCGCGCAAGAGAAAAGCCAGCGAGAGGCCCAGGAACTCGCGGATCGGGAATTACGTGCCCACCGCGATCGCGCCCTGGGCCCCTGGCCCAAATTCCAGGATAAGCATTATCCGATCGTGACCTTCGTTGAGGACCGCAGCCTCGCGGACGAGTTGGGGCTCCGCGAAGGCGATATGTACATTTCCTACAACGGCCACGACCTGGCATACACTCCGGATACGGGAACGGTTATTCAGTTCGTGGAGGAAGCGGGCCAACAGGGCAACGATCGCGTGGAGGCGGTCTTTGTCCGCGATGGCCTGGAAAAGCGTCACTGGGTCAAGGCCGGCCAGAAGTTGGGCGTGATGTTAAATTGTCCGAAAGTCGACTGAACTCAGGTTGGATCGAGGGCAAAACGGCATGACAGGGTCATGCCTGGAATCTCGACTATTTCAGCTTTTGACGCATCTTCAGGTCGTACTTTTCACCTTCGACGAGTTCGACGTAGTCCTTGTCGCCATCAAGCTTGGCGCGGGTGTCATAGAAGCCGACCTTGCTTTTCCCGAGCACCTCGGCGGTGTGGCCGGTGACGACGATGGCGGTGGCCTCGTCGATGCCGATGCCGAGATATTGCGGGTACTTGGCCATGAGGCCAGTCATGTCGCCGGTGCGTTTGCGGGCGAAGAAGTGCTGATCGACGGCACAGCCCGGAAGGAAACCGAAGCCGCGTTCGTAGCCTTCGGCGGCCATGACGGTGTTGCCAAGCGGATGGCCGCGGGGCATGAACTCGCTCTGGATGCTGGCTCCGGCGGAGCTGCCGCCGATCACGCCGCCGCGCGCGAGCACCTCCTGGCAGCGCTTCTGCACGAGCGTCCCTTCGAAGGAATCGACGAAGCGCCACTGCCGACCGCCGCCAAACCAGACGCCGCCCGCCTTGGTGAGAACCTCACTGAAGGCGGGATCGTCGGCGAGTTTGCGATCCTTCGTGAAAAGCACTTTCACATTGGTGGCACCATATCGGCGCAGGTATCCAGCATCGCCGGGCCCGGAGGCTTCATCCACGGGGATGGCGACGATGAGCGCGTCCTTGCCCCCGGCCTTCTCGAAGAACGTATTCATGATGGCGGGTGTGGTGCCGCCGCCGCCCACGATCACAAGCGCACCCTTCGGCACTTCCGGATCCCGTGGCTTTGCCGGTGGAAAGGCATCGGCCGAAGCGCGGTTGGCCGCCGCCCGACGAAGCTGATAAAGGTCGAACAGTCCGCCCGTCTTGTTCACCTCGGCGAGCGGCTTCTTCCCCGCACCAGCACCGAGCAAGGCGGCCGCTGAGGAATCGCCGTACACGCGCAGGGTGCGCTTGTTGATGACGACGGCCGTGCCCTCATCGATGCCGAGGCCAACGTAGCCGGGGTTCGCCGCGAGAACGCCTTCCAGACGCGGTCGACGATTGCGAGCGACGAAGTGCTGATCGACCACGAAGCCGGGTAGGAAGCCGAAGCCCGGGCCAGTTTTCGCGACATCGGTGCCGCTCTCGATCATCAGGTCGCTCATCACCGCGGCCCCGGCCGAGGTGCCGCCGATGACGCCGCCGCGCTGATGGAGTTTGTGGAAGGCTTTCTCGGTGAGCGTACCACGATAGGCGGCGAGGAGTTTGGTCTGATCGCCGCCGCTGAACCAGATGGCGGTGGCGTCTTCCAGAGGCTTGATGAAGGTGGGATCGTTCGCGGTCTTGGAATCGCGTGTGTGCAAGATGACGACCGATTCGGGCTTCAACTCCTGCCAGGATTTCAGGAATGCGTCCTGCTGCTTCACCTCGTCGGCATCGGCACTGGCGGTCGGCACGACGATGATGCGGGCTTTCTCCTGGCCGGCGAGCTTGAAGAACTCGGCACGGGCCGCTTCGGGAAGTTTGCCGCCGCCCGCAATGACGAGCGGGCCGGGCAACTCCGCCGGTTCGGGGAGTGCCGCGGCCCGCACGGGCACGATGGTGATGAAGAAAGCAAAGACGAACCACGCGAAGCGATGTGTCATCGGGAATCCCTGGATACGCAAAACCCGCCAGTGAAGGCGGGCAAGGTCTGTGAGATCGATGAACACATCGTCCGGGAATTAGCTGACGATTGCAAGCAGATCATCTTCGGACATGACAAGGTATTCCTTGCCGCCATGCGTGACTTCGGTGCCGCCATAGGTCGTGAAGAGGACGCGGTCGCCCACTTTCACCTGGAAGGGGGCCCGCTTGCCGGTGTCGAGCAACTTGCCTTCGCCGAGGGCGAGGATCTTGCCCTGCTTCGGCTTCTCCTTGGCGGAGTCGGGCAGGATGATGCCGCCCGTGGTCTTCTCATCGGCCTCGACGCGCTCGACCAAAATCTTGTCATTCAGCGGGACAATCTTGCTCATCGTTCAGTCTCCGGAGTGTTCGTCGGTTGAGGTTGTTCCGCGCTGGTTTCGGGGGGTTTTCCGTAGACCCGGGCCAGTGCTTGAGTCAGCGTATGGAGAACGATGTTCTTGTTCACCGGCTTGGGGATCACACTGAACACCTGGGCCAGGAACGCTTGCCGCATCAGCTCGCTGGTGGCGTCGGCCGTCATAAGCACGGCGGGCAACACCTTGTGAAGCGTTTGCCGGAGCACGTTCAAGGCTTCGAGGCCGGTGAGCCGCGGCATGTGCATGTCGAAGAGCACCAGGTGAACAAGATTCACCTGCACGATCTCGACCGCTTCGCCACCATCCGCCGCCTGCACGACATCGAAACCCTTGGCCTTCAGCAAATCGCTGAGGGTCTCGCGCGTACCACGATCGTCATCCGCGATCAACACGCGGAAGCGCGTATCGCTGGAAGTTGGGACCACGGCCGTTTCAGGCTGGCGTTCGGTGACCATGTCGCTTCACCTCCCCGGAGCCGTTTGGCAGCGTGCCCCAGAAAGCAACCGGCACGGACTCACCGCTCCACGCGGAAGGAACATTTCAGAACCTTCAAATGCAAACCGAGTGCCGAACAAGAATGCACTTCGTAGCGGCATGATAACATACGGTACGTGAGGAAGTTAAGCCCGACCTGAAAATGCCCCAACCCCGGGTTTCGTCGGTCATTGGGTGCAATTCGACAGCCAAATCGGCGGCAACTGCCAGCGTGACAGCGTTCGCGATCAAAGCCTTTACTGTGGCAGCGGTGGCAGAGGACGGGGTGGAATTGCCCCCGAAAATTCGACGCCGGCGGCGTTACAAGATGAAGGCGGCACGTGCGGCGGGAAGATCGCCCAGCCGGTAATACGCCACACACAGTGCCAGGTGGCCACGCGAATCCATGCGAATGGCCCACCGAGCCGCGCGGACCATTTCAAAGTCACTTTCACGACTGAGATTAACACATCCCTGGTAGCAGGCTGCGTCAAGATCACTCACGCGGGAGCCATGATCGATGCCGTCCAATGCCCTGTGCGGGAACCTCAACGATAGGTCCTGAACTCAACAGACCCTCAGTCGCAATCACCGGTCTTCTTGCGCGAGACGCCATACCAGGCGAACACATCACCAGTCGCTCTGGTCCGAATTATCGGACACGACGCAAAATATGCTTGCGGCGTGGATTGCTCCGGTTAGAGTGCAGGCACTTGGCTGACTTGTGAGTGAGTCAAGTGCGGTGCCCGCTGGTTCTGTCGGGTGCGGTACTCGTTCGATTGTCGAGCGGGGCCTGGGGTTCGGCCGGCACGCGGTAGCGGTGAACGGGGTCCTCGCCAATGCCCACGAACATCTACGTCGGCAACCTGCCCTGGTCCACAACGACTGACGATCTGTACGCCATGTTTCAGCAGTACGGAGCGGTCACGCGGGCCCAAATCGTCATGGATCGCGAGACCGGCCGCTCTCGCGGCTTCGGCTTTGTCGAGATGGCCAACGAAGGCGAGGCCAACGAGGCCATCGCCGGTTTGAATGAACAGGATATGGGCGGTCGACCGCTCACCGTGAACATCGCCAAGCCCCGCGAAGCAGGAGGAGGCGGCGGTGGTGGTGGCTATGGTGGCGGTGGCGGTCGACGCGGTGGCGGTCGAGGTGGCAGTGGTGGTGGCTACGGTGGAGGTTACGGCGGTGGCGGCGGCGACCGCTACTGAGTTTTCCACCTCCTTCACCAAGCCAAACTTGAGGAAATCTTCCTCATTCGGCCATTTTTTTCTTGACCTGGAGCTCAGTTCTGGCCAATCTGTGTCACTGTCGGAGGCGGAAGGGATTTCCCCCATCTTCCAGGTGACCACGGAGGGTTGCAACCATGATCGAACAAGTGGAATCGAAGGCTCAGGGCTGGCGTGCCGTTGCTGTGTTCGACGATCGGGGTGATGCCCTGATCTATGTCGGCCGCTCCTCGACGCAAGTGCGCCAGGAGTACATCGAGGCGTTCCAGGAGATCCTCGACGACGAAGAGCGTGAACACGTCACCACCATCCAACTTCAACAGTGGGCCGGTGCTCCCGATGCAGGCCGCTGGGTTCACAAGTCGGATCTGCGCCTGGCCGCACCCGTGTTGGCCCGCGTGAAGGTCGCTGCGTAATCGCACCATCTCCGGGTGGGGCTCACCTGCGTGCGCAACCCACCCGGAAGACCCACACATCCTTTCTGCCACGTCGCTTATAATGGCCAGGCTTTCTCACCTGGCCCGATTTTCCAATAAACACACAGGCCCGGCGAATAAAGCCTCATGCGGGGATTCCGTTACCCCGGTTCGAGGATGTCGGCGATGAAGTTCACTTATCGATCCGGTCAGCGACCGCTGGCCGGGTTCACCATCAAACGCGGTGTCGGTCAGGGCGGCTTCGGCGAGGTCTATTTCGCTGTCACCGATGGCGGCAAGGAAGTTGCCCTGAAACTGCTCCACCGCCACTCGGACGCCGAGCTTCGGGGCGTAGCCCACTGCCTCAACCTCAAGCACCCCAACCTCGTTCACCTCTACGACCTGCTCAGCGACGATCGCGGAGATAAGTGGGTCCTGATGGAGTATGTGTTCGGCGAATCGCTCGCGCAGTGGATCAACCGCTATCCCACGGGGCTGCCTGTCGATCTCGCCAAGGAGTGGTTCAGTGCTCTCGCCCGCGCTGTGGGCTACCTTCACGACCATGGAGTGGTGCACCGCGATTTAAAGCCCGCGAACATCTTCATCGAGCACGCACACCTCAAGGTCGGTGACTACGGTCTCTCACGCCGCATCAGTGCCAGCATGGGCGGCGAGATGACACGCAAGGTCGGCACGCCTTACTACATGGCCCCCGAAATCAAGAATGGGAATTACAGCACATCCATTGATATCTACGCCTGCGGAATTATCCTCTACGAAATGCTCTCGGGGCACCCGCCCTTTGAAGGTGAGACCACGGAAGAAGTGCTCATCAAACATCTGACGGAGACGCCGGACCTCAGCAAAATCCCAGCTGCCTCCGCACCCGTCCTGGCAATCGCCCTCGAGAAAGATCCCAGCAATCGTTTCCCGAACATCCGTGAGTTTGCGAAAGCGGTGGAACAGATCGGCACGCCCACACAGCCTTCGGTGGATGCACCACTGCCGCCGGCTGGTTTGAACGCGGCCGCAATTCCTGTGATCGAACCGAACCGCCGATCAGTGCCGATTGCGGAGCCAAGACCCGGGCGTTCACGCTTGCTTGCCTCGGGGCCAATCCCTCGCGGCTTCCGAGCCTCGCTGGCCGAACTCTCTGGTTCTGTAGCACTCGTGCCCGTGGTCGCGGCACTCTGCACCGCCCCGTGGGCGCTGGTTCCCTCGGCCGGGCAATGGTCACTCCTGGGCCGCATTTTCCTACTGGCGGTCGCACTCGGTTGGGCCGTGCTCCTCGTCGGTCGGACCACGCGAGGCGAACCCCGTTCGCCCTGGTCCCGCCGCTTCTACTTCTTGCTCGCCGGTGCCTCCGTGGGTGCACTCGCATTCTGGCTCGATGGCTGGGTCGTCGCCTCCGCAAATTCACCACGCGAGAGCAGCGACGATCTCGTGATCAGCTTCCTCGGTCGCTTCAGCCCCGATCTCATCGCCGTGGGAATGGGATTCGTCTTCTTTTTTGGACTCATCACGGCGGCATACCCCTGGTGGAAGCTCACCAATCGCACCCGCAAAGAACGGTTCCGTTTCTCGGCGGTGCTGCTGGCAGGTTTCTGGGCCGCCGTATTGCTCTTTCTCTGGCCGACCACAGCTCCGTACGCACTGGCGATCGCGCCGCCCGTGATTGCCGTGGTGGCCGTGCAGGTGGCCAGTCCCTGGGTGGCGCCGCCGCCCGTCACGCGTGGCTCCCGTGTCGCTCGCTTCGAGCGAAAGCCCATCCGTTGATTGTGCTGTGAGTCAATTAATACGTGTGAGATGCGGAACGAGGCGAAATATATGTTCGACACTATCACAAATAGATTGAAGCCTCCCCTTAGCATTCGCGACTGCAGCCTTTGTGTGGTGGGCTTCGCACTGCTCCTGGGAACCGGTTGCAAGCCGCGGCCGAAGCCGCCCGGTGGTGCCACGACTCCCAAGGCCCAGATCGCGCGGAAGCAAGCCGAGGCCTATGTCGTCGATGCGGTAAACGGTGCGGCCGAGGCCCAGCAGCGTTCCGCGACGCAGGGCCGATTCTTTGTCTCCACGCCAACACCGGTTGAGCCGATGCCGTGGGTCACGACGCCGCCAACCCCGGAGCCGACGCCGCTGCCGCGGTTCCAGCCGAAGGTGGTGATACGTGAAAAGGTGACCACGGATGTCCCCTTCTCCACGGAAAGCAAGGCCGAAGAGGAGGCACTCCGTCTCGCCCAGCAGCGCATCAAGGAGCGGCTCGAATCCCTCGATCCACCCGTCCACCACACACCTTCACTGACGGTGGTGAAGAACGAATACATCCGTCGCGATTCACGCAACGTGCGCCGCCCGGGCCCCAAGGAACTCGAACGCTGGGCTGATGAGGGCTACACAGGCGATCAGGTCTACGTGGAATACGAAGTCGAAATCACGGCCGATCAGGTACGCGAGCTCCGCACCCAGGATCGGCTGGGCAGCACGCTACGTCTGTTCAGTGGTATTGTCGCCATTGCCCTGGGGGGTCTGCTCTTCCTGCGACTGGACGACTGGTCCAAGGGTTATCTCACCAGCTGGCTGGCCTTCCTCGCAGCCGCCCTCGTCGGTGGCGTTGCCGCGGCTCTCTTGCTGGTCTAATGAATCACCATGCCCATCTCATTCGCTTCGACCTCACTGCTCGTGGTGGATGCCCAGTGCGGCTTCACGGATCTGTGCCCGGCCGAGCTACCCGTCCCGGGTGGCGTCGAAATCGTGCCGGCCGTCAACGCTCTCCTAGAGCTTCCCTTCGCCCGCATTGATGCCACCCTGGACTGGCATCCCCTGAATCACCGCTCGTTTCTCGGATATGCGGATAATTTGTACCCACCGCATTGCATCATGGGCACGCGTGGTGCGGAATTCCTGCCGGGGTTGCATACCAACAAATTCTCTACGATCTGGCGAAAAGGCTACGATGAGAATTTCGAAGCCTACGCCGTGACGGCTCAACACCCCGGTATTGGTGCGTTCCTACAGGCTTCTGGCATCACCCACGTGGTGATCTGTGGGATCGCCACCAATATTTGTTGTTATTTTGCTGCACGCGATTTGAAGCAAGCGGGCTTTGATGTGTTCATCATCGAGGATGCCAGCGCCGGCATTGACATTCCTGCCGCCGGACTGTTCCAACAACAGACTAAAAATGAAGGTAAGAAACTCGGGATTCACTATGTTCACGCTGCCGAACTCAACTTCATTTGACTGACCTTCGATTCTCTGATCGTGATCAGCATGCCATCCTCTCCGTTGATCCCCCGTTCACTCATTCCGATCAAGAATGCGTGCCTGAGCTCGTGCCAGGATCATGGCGTGGTCGAAAGCCAGCTCGGGCAGCTCATCGAGAGGGAACCAGCTCACGGCGTCGGCATCATCGGCGGCAACGGGCTTGAGCTCGCCCGGTTTCACGCGTGCCAGGTAGGCGACACTCACCACCCAGCCACGAGGGTCGCGACCCGGATCGCCGGCCGTGTACAGTGGCTCGATCTCGACACCTTTCAATCCCGTCTCCTCTTCGAGCTCACGCCGGGCAGCACGGGCCAGCGGCTCGTTCTCCTCGACGAAACCCCCTGGCAGTGCCCACTTTCCGGCAAATGGCTCGCCTTTGCGGCGAATGAGAAGCACCTGCGGACACGCCTCTCGCGTGACAAGCACCAAATCCACTGTCAAGGCCGGTCTGGGGTAGTCGTAAGTGAACTTGCGGGCAGGCTTGCGGGCCATCGGAAGTGCTCCCAGGCACAGGGACTTGAGTCGGAATAATCACGATTGCCAGGTCGAACTTACCCACATTTCGGCTTCCTGCCAACCGGCAGATTTTACAACCCTCTGCTACAATGGAAGCGTATTAACCAAACCCCATTCGGGTGCCGGGCTGTGTCCCAGATCGCGGCGGCGTTCGCTGTGTGCCCCGAGCAAGGAGAGGTGCCTTGTGCACGTCCAGAAGATTGTTTGTTGGGAACCGACCGATGTGACTCATCCTTTGCTCCCAGCCGCGGGGCAACTCTATGAAGAAACCTTAGCTTCAAATGAACGCATTCCCTGGGAGTGGATTCAAGGGAGTGTGGGAGTCGACCGTAAACCAGGAAGCTGGGTGCGGCATCTCATACTGGCCACTCCTGAAGGTGAGACGCGGAATCCGAAGTCGCTGGCTGGCTACGTCTATGGTGCGTATCTCGCCGGGTATGGTGGCTATCTTTGTTATGTCGGTGTTGCTCCGTGGGCGCGGAAATTAGGAGTGGGCACATCTCTGTACGAGGCATTCTTCAATGCCATGCGCGCCGATGCCCGCCGGGCTGGTGAGGCGTTGCCGTTCGTGCTGTGGGAGAGTCATCGCCCGGAACCGGAAGAAGAGGAATCCGACCTGTGGAACGCTCGCACCCGCCTGTTCGCACGAGTCGGCGGCATGTGGGTGGAGGGCGTCGATTTTCTCTCACCGAATTTCGAGGATGATGAGGAAGGTGAACCGGTCGCATTGCAATTATTTGTGAAGCCCGAGGACGAACCTGTCAGCAGTTTCACACCACAACGATTGCGGGAACTGATCGCGGGCCTTCACGATCGCGTCTATCGCAATGAGCCGGGCGAGCCGCTCTATGATGAAACGCTTTATCCCGGCTGCGAACCGCGACTCGTGCTCGCCACACGCAGTGCGGATCTCATCAGGACATTGTGATGATGATCTGAAGTGATACACAATCTCACAGCATCACGCGGCGGACCTCATCGGGTCCGCCGCGATCTTTTATATTAGCCCACAAACACACCGCCATTCAGGGTCACACCACCGAAGACGTTGAGATCCTGGAAGGTTCCGGGTTCCGCGCTGCTGGTGAAGTCCTTGCCGAGATAGATGCGGACCCGCGCCGGGGAGCCTTCGCCGCTGCCGACGATCAGATCTTCTTTGAGATCGCCATCCGCATCCTTCGTGGTCACGCGAACACCGCCGCGATCGGTGCTATTCCCCGCCACGAAGAAGTTGGCGATCGGTGCCGCCTGGGCCCCGGCCACGTTGTTCGCCGAGACAAGTGCGCCGCTGATGATATTGACGCGGGGCCCGCCTCCGGGGCCGCCACCAAAGATGAGGTCCGCGAAGCCATCGCCATCGATATCTCCGAGTGCAGCGAAGACGCCGTTGCGAAGTGTCAAGGCATCCTCGGGGAACGCGAAGAAGTCGTTCACGATCTTGGCCGGTGCGGTGAACAACGTCGCACCGTTGAAGAGAGCCACACGCGGCCCACCGCCGAACCCGGCGGCGACGAGCAAATCAGCCGAACCATCGTTATTGACATCACCGAGAGCAGGGCGAGCGCCACCGAAGAAGGTGTTGTCCTGAATGGCCAGGAAGTTCGCACGCGAGGTGGTGACACCGCCGATCAGTGAGAAAATGGTGACCCGCGGCCCACCGCCCTGATCGGGCGTCACGGCGAACTCGGCTCCGGCCAGGCCATCAATGTCACCCGCTGTCACAAAGCCACCGCCCGTGAAGCCGCCACCGAAGGGGTCGAAGGGTTGCACGAGTAACGTGGTGTTATCGGCTCCACTTACCACGGCGAGGCGGATCGGCGTGCCCGGCCCCGTCACGGCGACTGTGTCGAGGATCCCATCGTTGTCCACGTCGGCCACGGCTGTTCGCACCTGGCCCGCGAAGCCCGGGAAAGGGTTCACAGTCGCATCCGGATTGGCAGGGTATTGGCCGGCAGCATTCGGAACGAAAAGCGAAGCCGAGCCATTTAGCGTTCCACTGACAGCGAGCACTCCGGACGGACCGGGCGGCACGGGCAGCGCGAACTGGTTCACTTGAGTCGCCAGCAGGCCATGGATCTCGACCTGATTATCACCACGTGAAGCGGGCGACGTAACGATGTTGGCGATCTGTCTCACCGGATCGAAGTGCCCGGTCGCGACCTGCACGCCACCCGAGAAGCTGGCATCGTGAGCCAGGAAGGTCGCCAGTGAGAAATTCGTGATGCCATTGAAGACTCGAACCTCACCGGGTCCGGTCGTCGAACTGGTGACAATGTCGGTTCGACCATCGCCATTGATATCACCACCCGCCACCGAGACACCACTATTCACACCGTTGAACGGAGAAAAGTTGCGGAGTTCCGCAGCCGGGTTAATCTGGCCATTTGGCAGCACATTATTCAACTGTGTGGCATTAATGGCCTTCACAATGGCGACGGCGTTGTTCGACGAGCTGGCGACGAGAATATCATCCAGGAAATCGCCGTTGAGGTCGCCGGATCCAACATTGAGGCCACCGGTGAAGCCTGGGTCAAATGCGAAGAAGTTCGCGAGCAGTGCTGCAGGGGCGATCTCGCCGGAACCAAGGACGTTATTCGTTTGCGCACCGTTCACGACCCGAACCCGACCGCCCGAGGCACCCGGCCCAGCACCGATGATGATATCCATGTTCGCATCACCATTCACATTCCCAGCCGCAACCGTGACACCATTGTTAAAGGACGATGGATCGAAGGCAAAAAAGCTGCTGATCTCGGCGAAGTTCGTGCCGTTGAACACCTTCACCGGTGCGCCCGCCAATCCGGGCCCGGCGCCGGTGATGATGTCATCGACGCCATCGCCATTCACGTCGCCCTGGGCCACGCTCACGGCTCCAAAGAAGCCGGGATAAGGCTGGAACGCGGCGAGCGTATTTCCGTTGTTTGCATCCAGAACAACAACTTGCCCGCCCGCGACCACGCTCGGTGCCAGACGCGAGGCGACGACGGGTTGTGGCTCGCCGTAAATGAAATCGTCCAGCACCACGATGTCCGGGTTGCCCGGCGTCTGCGTCACATCGTTTGGCCCCAGTGGAGCTGAACCGGCCGTGATGCGGACCTTGGCCAGTGGCGCGCCGACAAATTTCACTCCGAGGAACGACAGGCTCTCGTTGCCCGGTGTCGCCAGTATCTGGCGCTCGAAGATCTCCTGACCGTTGGCATCGAAGAACTCGATCTTGCTGGAACCGGCGACATCCACGTCCGTGAAGACCGCGCCGAAACCGCTAACCGTCGCGCGTTCGAGCGAACCGGGAACGAAGAACTCTACCTCCATCACGTTGTCATTCAGGGAGGTGAACAACCGCGGTGAGCTAAAATTGCTGAAAGCCGTGGGATAGGTTGCGTTGACGTTACCGAACTCGTCGAGGGTGCCGGGGACGGCGGGTGTGGCATCGGCGCTCACCTGGAACTGGATCCGCGGATCACCACCGAAGATGGCACCCCGAGGGGCGATAGCATTGAAGAAATCCGCTGGGAGGCGTGCGGGGGCTGCATCGTTATCTCCGCCATCCCAGGTAATTTGCCGCCGTCCCGCACCCTGGGAACCGACCGCATTGCCATTGTTTGGATCGCCGAGATCCGCTCGGAAGGCGTCCACCGCGGCCTGGATGCCAGCCTGAGCATTCGCCTGCGGTCCGGCAGCCGTTACCTCACGAATGGTGCTAACCGCGGCCGTCGAGGAGGGTGTCAGCCGGTCTTCCAGTTGCGAGAGAGTGAGGCGTGTTGCGGATCGCGATCGATGGTGGGCGGGCATGGGAGGGTCTCCGAGGTGAAAATGAGTCGTGCAATGCTGCCCCAGGCTCGCCAGTCTACCCGGTCTTCCATCCACATCGGCAAATAAATTTGAGTCATATCCGATAAAGGGGGAACTGCCGGCGTCGGCTGGGATGATGAAAGGAGTCGTGCCACCGCACCAGGACCGGATAGCAAAATGCGGATCGTTCCAGCCAGGCTGCCAGTTCTGGACACCGCTCGGCCGCGACCACATCGCTGCTACCAGCCCGACTGCGACAGCGGGTCCGCCGCGTTTGTGTTGATTAGCCCACAAACACACCGCCATTCAGGGCCACACCTCCGAAGACGTTGAGATCCTGGAAGGTTCCGGGTTCCGCGCTACTGGTGAAGTCCTTGCCGAGATAAATGCGGACCCGCGCCGGAGAGCCTTCGCCGCTGGTGCCGGCACCTCTTGTTCACCGCTCCAGCACGTCGCGCCAAACGGCGGGCACTTCCTGTCAGGCCGCCTGGTAAGTCCCCTCCAGGGGAAGCGTGACATAGAGCTCTTGGTCCAGGAAGAGCGGCATGGTGGGAACGATTTTTCCTCTCCTCGTGCCGGAATTTCGAGGGTAACGATATCCGGTGCCACCGTGGCCGTCACCAGCTCGCTGAAGGCATAGAAAGTCGGTGGCAGAATATCGCGATTCAAAACGCGAGCCACGGACACCAGCCAGGATGTGTGAAAGGAATGATAAATTCCCACGTCGACCTTCGACCAGTCATGCATGGGCATCGCACATTCCCTCTGCGCGGTTCGCACGCTTACAATTTACTCGGATGCATCGACTTCCGATAGGAGTTCCGCATGGCCGCGCAGTTCCAACTTGAGAGTCCATACGCCCCGGCCGGGGACCAACCGCAGGCCATCGAGAAACTCGTGGAAGGCTTCGAAAGCGGCAAGCCACTCCAGGTGTTGCTCGGTGCCACCGGCACGGGCAAGACGTTCACGGCCTCGAACGTCATCGCCCGCCTCGGCAAGCCCACACTCGTGCTCGCGCATAACAAGACCCTGGCGGCCCAACTCTACAAAGAATTCAAGTCCTTCTTCCCGAAGAATGCCGTCTGCTACTTCATTAGCTACTACGATTACTATCAACCCGAAGCCTATATTCCTCAGCGCGATATCTACATTGAGAAAGATTCCTCGATCAATGAAAATATCGACCGCCTCCGCCTGGCCGCCACATCCG
Organism: Gemmataceae bacterium; assembly: GCA_041750275.1. GTDB lineage: Bacteria > Planctomycetota > Planctomycetia > Gemmatales > Gemmataceae > JBGSZR01. The sequence goes on along the minus strand of JBGSZR010000254.1, from coordinate 20,186 downwards.
CGCTTGTGAGTCGCGAAGATGTCATCATCGTGGCTTCCGTATCGTGCATTTACGGCCTCGGTTCGCCCTCCGACTACAAGCGCATGATGGTGTACATTCCCAAGGGGGAAGTCATTGATCGCAGCAATTTATTATTGCGGCTCATCGATATTCAATATCAACGCAACGACATCGCCTTCGAACGCGGCAAGTTTCGCGTCCGCGGGGACACCATCGATGTCTGGCCCGCCTCGGAGGAAGTGGCGTACCGTATCGAACTGTTCGGCGATGAAGTGGATGCGCTCTCCATCATTCATCCGGTGAGCGGCGACACCATCCAGGTTCTCAATGAACTCTATATTTATCCCGCCAAGCACTTCGTCACGCCCGAAGAACGTGTGAAGGACGCCATCACCGGCATCGAGAACGAACTCAACGCCCGGCTCGCCCAGTTCAAGGTCGAAGGCAAGTTGCTCGAAGCGGAACGTTTGAAAGCACGTTGCCGCTACGATCTCGATATGCTCCGCGAAGTGGGGTACTGCTCCGGCATCGAAAACTACGCCCGCTGGTTCTCCGGCCGCAACCCGGGCGAACCACCTTACACACTCATGGACTTCTTCCCTGATGATTTTTTGGTGGTGGTCGATGAGTCGCACGTCAGCTTGCCGCAGGTGCGCGGCATGTTTCATGGCGACTATAGCCGCAAGACCACGCTCGTGGAGCACGGATTCCGCCTCCCGAGTGCACTGGATAACCGTCCGCTCAAATTCGATGAGTTCGAGAAGAAACTCAAGCAATGCCTCTGCCTCTCGGCGACACCGGGCCCGTATGAACTCGAGCGCGTCGGTGGCGAGGTGATCGAGCAGGTGATTCGCCCGACCGGGCTCGTCGATCCCATCATTCACATTCATCCCGCTCGCGGCCAGGTCGCCGATCTCGCCGTGGAGATCGAGAAGCGATCCACGAAGGGAGAACGCACGCTCGTCACGGCCCTGACGAAGCGCATGGCCGAGGATCTGAGCACCTATTTCCGCGATGCGGGAATGCGCTGCAAATGGCTGCACTCGGAACTCGACGCCATTGAACGCATCACCACATTGCGCGAACTCCGCGAGGGGCAATTTGATGTGCTCGTGGGTGTGAACCTGCTCCGCGAAGGATTGGACCTGCCCGAAGTCTCACTGGTCGCGATTCTCGATGCGGACAAGGAAGGGTTTTTGCGCTCGGAAACCTCACTCATTCAAACCATTGGCCGGGCCGCGCGGAACGTGAATGCGGAGGTGATTCTCTATGCTGATCATGTCACGAATTCGATGAGTCGGGCCATCGCCGAGACAAACCGGCGGCGCGAGGTGCAACTCGCCTATAACGCGGAGCACGGCATCACACCCCAGACGGTCATAACGGCCATCAAGAATTCGATCGAAGATGAAATTGAATCTCACAAGCTGGCCCAGGAAGTGGCGAGCGGATCCAGTGCCGCGGCCCAGGATTATGTGACCATTGAATATGTCCAACAGTTGCATTCGGAGATGTTGGAAGCCGCGAAATTGCTTGATTTCGAGCGCGCCCAGGCCCTGCGCGATCAGATCGTGAAGCTGGAAACGGAGATGAAGAAGAAGCACGGCGACTCGGCCGCCCCGAGTGTGCTGGGCGGCAAGGTGATCCCCGTCTCGCAGCCAGAAGGCAAAAAACGCGGCCGAGGCAAATCGAAGAAAGGCAACAGCCTGCCGTGGCCGGGCAAGGGCCCGGGGTGATGACTCGCTGTCACTCGATCAGGCCATTCAACTCTTCACGTAGGCGTTTGAGCACGCGGCTCTTGGCGAGAAGTACGGCATTGAGGGTGAGGTCGAGTTCGATCGCCACAGCACTGGGTTTGAGGCCATCGAAGACCTGTCGGCGGAACGCGGCCCATGTCGTTGGTGCGAAGTCGCCTTGCACGGCATTCATGGCCCGGGCGGCGAGGTATGCATCGTGGTCGCGATCCCAGATGCGTGATAGTTCTGTGTCCGCGCCGGCGAGTTGATCGAGATCGATGGCCGGGTGGGATTGTCGTTCGCGGAAGAACTTGCGGATATGGTAGGTGAGGATGCCGCGCAGCCAGGCGCGGAACGCACCCGGCCCGCGATGTTCGAACTCACTCACCCGGCGAACGACGACCATCATCACTTCTTGAATGAGATCATCGCGTTCACATACTGGCACACCCGCGCGTGCCAGCCAGGAGGCCAGGAGTGGGCCGTACACTTTGCCGAGCCGCTGCCAGTCCGGGCCATTCGGCGCGGTCGCCAGCCGACCGAGCCAGGAGAGCGAGGTTTCCATGGGAAGCGTCAGTCTTTTATGAGGATCAGCGTCATTCTATATTTGCCGCCGTCATCCGATTTCCACGTCCCTTTCCAGGTCGGCGAATCTTGCTTTCCTTGCTTCCATCGAGCCAACACCATTTTGCCCTTGAGCTTTCCCTTCTCGATGTCGAGGTGAACCTCGTCCTTCGTGGTATGCAGATAAGAGCCGATCTGATTCGTGGGGCCCTTGTAAAGTTTATTTTTGTCCGCACGGAAGACACCGGAATCGATCTCCTTGCCGTCGACATCATCTTTGCCGACTTCGACGGCTTTGTACGAGTATCGGGCACCAGGAATCTGATTACCCGGTTTATCATTCTTGTCCTTCTTCTCCTGTGGCCCGGCGGGTGAGATACCTCCCGTCAGCACCAATGATGCCGATATGAGAGCGAACATCATCGCACAGCGGATTCGAAACATGCGGCACGCTCTTTTCGTGATGGGTGAAGAATCGAGTCATCTGCGTGGGATCTAACCGTTCTTGAACTTGAGAGTGATTCGACCTTTGTCTCCGTCTTTCTGGATCCATCCTCCGTGATAGGTGGGTGGTGTATTGCGTGTCTGCACGAGAGTGATGTTGCCCTGAAGCTTGCCTTCAGTGATATGCAGTTGCATGCCATCGCGGGCAGTCTTCGCGAGAGTGCCAATCTGGTTGCCACCACGATAGACTTTGAAATCGTGCGTGCGAAACGTTCCGGATTCCGTTTTCTGTTTGCCCTTGGAATTCTCGATCACGGCCGTGTACGTCCAGATGGTTCCTTTGACATCATTGCCCTTTTTGTTGTTCTTGTTGCCCTTGGCATCCTTCTTGGAATCAGGTCCGGCCTCGGCGGAACCCGCCGAGAGGACGATGGCCGCACTGAGGGCCGCGAGCACGATTGCACAACGGATCCGCAACATGACACACCGAGCCTTTCATGTGACAAGGTTGAAACACTGGAAGGAACTTTGCAACGCGGTTCAAAACGGATGCTGAACCAACCGCCAGCCGCTATTTCAGGGGTGTTTTCTTCGGATCTGTTGGTTGGTGAAAAACATAGACGGCTGTGCCCACACCAATCACAACAACGCGGGCATCTGCGGAAGCGCGTACATCCGACCAGCCACCGCCCATCACAGGTTCCGGACAACGAAATGCCGTCTGTCGTTTGCCGGTCGCGGCATCCCAAATGAACGCCGTGTTCCAGGTTTGCGTGGCATCCTCACCCGGTTCGACCGGGGCTTCAAGGCCGGTTGCTCCAAAACCGATGACGTGAGATCCAAATGTGGAAACACTGGTCACGTAGGCATTGTTTATGGAGAATCGCATGAGTCCCGTGGCAGGATCGATGCCGCGAAGCGTGGGATCGTTCCCTTCGAGGCAGAGGATGGTTGCGGGGTCTTCCGCGAAGCCATAGATGCGCGGGAAGTTGCCGGATATGACGAAATCCTTCGATCGTTTTCCCGTTGCGGCATCGTAGACATGTAAGGCAGGCACCTCATCTCCGGGACATGGCTCCGGCTGAGTGATCACGAACTGCCCATCGGGCGAAAGAATAACGAGTTCCTTCGGATTTTTCGACAGCTCGCACAGCTTAAGCTCCGCTTTCCAGTCCCAAACGCGAATGCTGTTCGCTGTGAACTCTACAAGACGAGTGCCAGTTCGCGGGAACCGGATATTCCAACATTTTCCCGGTCTGGCAAATGTGCGAAGCAATTTTCCAGTGGCAACGTCATGGATGCGAAATGGAGCATCCTCTGCACCGCTCACCACAATGATGTGTCGATTGTCCGGAGCAAACATGGCGACAATGGAATCGGGTATTTCATACAATTGTTTTCCTGTCGCCGTGTCCCAGACCCGCAAACGTTCTACATCATGGCGAGTGGCGAGTGCGTGCTTTCCATCCGGCGTCACATCGAGTGTGCCAAAATGCGCCCCGACCTGCCAGTGGATGCGGTGAGTCGGCTCTATGACGTTCGGTGTGGAAGTGTCAGGCGGCGCGTTCTTCGGATCACCTGCGCGGTCCGGTGTTATCAAAACACTACCACCTGCTGGGACGACGATGCGTGCAACCTCCTTTCCGTTCCTGTCGCGAACGATGACCTCCTGCAGAAGCAGAGTAGCCACGGCTAACATCGACACGGATGCACCCAAAGCGATAAGCATGCGTCGTCGATTACGGAGGCGCTTTGAGTTCGCTGGCGATGTGGAGTTACCCAAATGTGCCCTGGCTCCTGTGTAGTCGTAGAGCGCATAGGCCACCTCGGCTGCGGTCTGGATGCGATCGGCCGGCTGCTTAGCCATCATCTTCTGCAGCAATGTGGCGAGTTCGGTGGGAAGGCCTGCGATCGCATTCGGTTGACGCGTGCGGTGGGCGTCCAACTTCTTCAACACAGATTCAGCGGGGAAGGGGGCACGGCCACTGAGCAGGTGATAGAGCGTGCAACCGAGCGAATAGATGTCGGCACGCGCATCGGCGGAGCGGGCATCCTCCGCCTGTTCGGGTGCGATATAGTCCGGCGTGCCAACCACCATGTTCACGCCGGTGAGTTCGGCTTCGCGGTCCACAGTCGCCACCACCAGGCCGAAGTCGAGTATCTTCGTGAGCCCATCGGGTGTGCGGACCAGGTTGCTCGGCTTCACATCGCGATGGACCAGGCCCGCGGCGTGGGCATGGGCCAAACCCCGAGCCGCGTCGCGAACCGCTCGACACGCCTCGACGAGACCGAGCGGCCCGGCTTTTACCGTTTCGGCCAGCGTTTCTCCGGGCACGTACTCCATCGCCAGCAAGCATGTTCCACCTGTTTTCTCGGCGTCGAAGGCGGCGACGATATTGGGGTGATGGAGTTTCGCCGCTGCCCGCACCTCGCGCATGAAACGCTCGGCAACTTGCGGGCGCGCCAGGATTTCCGGGCGAATCACCTTCACAGCCACCATGCGGTTCATCACGGTGTGCTCAGCGAGCCAGACGCTTCCCATGCCGCCGAAGCCGAGCCGTCGCTGCACGCGATACTTTGGGTGATCGATCAGCACCGCTGGAATTTCTTGGTCTGGAGCGACATCGACGTCGTCTAACCATCCCTGGGTCGGAGCGAACGATGGCGTGGCCAGAACCGCGACCGTGAGCGTCGATGGCGTGGCAGGCCCCGCTTCGAGCCGCGTGCGGGCGAAGGCCAGAAGCTCGACGAATGTGTCCTCCGCACAACTCGCACCGGCCCGTTCCTGGCACTCCGTACAGAATGCGAGGTGCTCTTCGAGTTTCGCGGCGGCGGAGTCGTGGAACTTGCCGAGGAGAAACTCGCGCAGGTCCTGCTCATCGGGATGTGCAATGAGTTCAGGCACGGAATTTCCCTCACGAGCGAGTGGGTCTATCACTCAATGCGCGGTGCCATGGGAACCTGTCTCGATTCCGTACCGAAATTGTCGAAATGTGAAATGTGCTCGCCAAATCGAAGGCGAAGTGGATGGGTGTTCAGCTAAATCGGCGCTGCCGTAATACTAGATAATCGAGCAGGGCCTTGTCGAACCCGATGGATGTGTCCATGGCAACGTAGTCGATATTGGCGGCGGCGCACTCACGCTTGTAGTGAGCGCGAAGCTCGGTCACGGCGGCAATATAGTCGTCGCGAATGCCCGCGGCATCAATCTCCATGTGCTCGGGCGATTCTACATCTTCAAAGTCGACCAGGCCCGTGATTGGGAAATTGACTTCTAATTCATCGAGAATGTGGAACAAAATTACTTCATGACCTGCAAATCTCAAACGATACAGACTTTGTAACACCGGCTCCGGATCGGTGAGAAGATCGCTGAACACCATCACGAGGCTTTTGCCCTTGATCATCGAGGCGAGTTGAATGAGGCTGCCGCCGATGTCGGTCTCACCCGTGGGTTTGAGATTGGCGAGCACGGAGAGGATGATGCCCAGTTGCGAGCGTTTGCTCTTGGGAGGCACCACGGTGCGAAGTTTGGAATCGAAGGCCACGAGGCCGACAGGATCCTGCTGGTGAATCATCAGGTAGCCAAGGGCGGCGGCGAGGCAGATGCCGTAATCGAATTTGGTGAGTGATTCCGCCGTCTCACTTCCCGAAGTGGAATTCAAACGCACCTTGGCCGCCTTGGCCGCGGCCCGACCATTCCAGTCCATCGATTTCGAAAGATCCATGACGAGATAACCCGTCATGTTCGTCTCGGCCTGATACTTCTTCACGAAGTATTTGCCGGTCTTGGCGTAGACGTTCCAGTCCAGTGTCTTGAGATCGTCGCCGGGATTGTATTTGCGGTGCTCGGAGAATTCGACGGAGAAGCCGTGGAAGGGGCTGTTATGCAAGCCCGTGAGGAATCCTTGCACGATGAACTTGGCGCGCAGATCCAGCCGGGCAACCTGGGCAATCACTTCGGGGCGGAGGTATTTTTCGGCGGTGGCCATGAGTGCGTTAATACTCCTGCAGCAAGAGCGTGCCGTCCGCGGCGAACCAGCCCACATCATCGATCTGGTACACGCCATCCGTGCGGGCCGCAAGCAACTGGCAGATGGCTAATAACACGTTTTCGAGTGCAATTTCATCAGGAACATCAATTGGTTTTCGGAGCGTGATCAGTTGTTGTGTTTGAATCACATGCTGCATGAGCATGGTGTGATTCGGGCTATAATCGCGGGTTTCAAGCTCGGCAGCAAAGACGTTGAGTTCGGCGCGCAGGTCGTCTTCACCCGTGAGATAGCGGTTCAGGTCCACGGGGGACCCGCCGGCGGGCAAGCGCAATTCGCCAGCGGTCCAGCCGAGATCATCGCCGCGAAAGTGGGGTTGCACCGCGATGCCGAGCGCATGGATGTGCTCCGCGATCTCCTTGGGTGCCACTTCCTCGGCCAATTTGGCGAACACACGATACCACATGTGCTATTCCAACACATTTTTGAGTGCCGCGGGAATTTCGTGATAATTCATCATGTATGTCTGTTCGACGGGAATATTGACGAACAGGTCTTCTTCGAGATAAAGTGGCACATCGGGTAACTCGTGGCCGATTGCCGCATAATTCAAATAGGCTGTTGGTTTCATTCCCGCTCGATACCCCGCAAACGTGAAGGGTTGGTCCGCTGGTGGACTTGCCACATCCGGCTCGGTATCGAGTCCCATCCAGATGATGGGATGCATCCCATCCGGGTCGCTTCGACCTGGAGGCAGAATATCGAGAACGACCGCGTGAATACCATTCAGGACAAGTGTCGCAATCTTACCCGCGAAATCGCCCACGTGTTCCGGACGATCTTTATTGGCGGGAGATACGACTTCGATTACGGCCACAACACGTTTTCCGTCGGCACGTCGAATTGTGAGTGCCCGACCGGTCGTCGGCACATTGTGGGAAATCAACCTCCGAGCAGTGTGAGGTTCTGCCAGGGCCACCCCATTTCCACGATGCGACGGTTTACCCGTGGGTGAATTCATGGAGAAAGCAAGAACATCCGGGCCGTACAGGCTGGCTCGCTGCTCTGCCATTGCATAGTAGCCGGCAGGCAAGAGGCCGCGATTCAAAGTTCGCTTCAAGTCCGTGAGCCAACTCGAGTGGAAATCGGGAAATAGACCCGCTGGGGCTTTCGTCCAGTCGTGCAGCGGCATGCTTCACCCCTTCTTCTTCGCCACATACTTTGCCGGTTCCGGATCACTCACAATCTTGAGCAACTCCATCACAATGTCATCACTGCTTTTGCCCTCGGCCTGGGCCTGGAAGTTGGCACTCACGCGGTGGCGCAGCACGGGAATGGCGGCCTTCTTGATGTCCTCGATGGCGACGCTAGGCCGGCCATCCATCGCGGCATAGGCTTGCCCGCCGCGAACGAGGAACTGCCCGGCACGCGGGCCTGCACCCCAGTCCACGAGCCGTTTGATGATGTCCGGTGCGGTGGGGTCCTTGGGGCGCGTGGCTCGCACCAGTTTCACGATGAAATCGATGACGAACGTGGGGACTTCGATCTTGCGCACCAGCTTCTGCCAGGCAATGATGCGCTCGCCCGTGAGCACCTTGGTGAGATCCGGGCGGTCCTCGCGAGCACTCATCGAGATAATCAATCGTTCCTCTTCCGAGCTGGGATAATCGACCTTGATATTAAACATGAAGCGGTCGAGTTGAGCCTCGGGCAGCGGGTATGTGCCTTCCTGCTCGATGGGGTTTTGTGTGGCAATCACGAAGAACGGATCCGGCAGTTTCATCGTCTCCTGACCCGCGGTGACTTGCCGTTCCTGCATGGCTTCAAGCAGAGCCGCCTGTGTCTTCGGTGGTGTGCGGTTGATTTCGTCCGCGAGCAGGATGTTGGTGAAGATCGGCCCGCGCACGAAGCGGAACTCGCGCTTGCCGTCCGGGAGTTCATCCAGGATGGTGGTGCCGGTGATGTCCGAGGGCATGAGGTCGGGCGTGAACTGCACGCGTTTGAAGGTGGTGTTCAGAATCTGGCTGATGCTCGACACCATGAGTGTCTTGGCGAGCCCGGGGACGCCGACGAGCAGGCAGTGGCCACGTGTGAAGATGGCCGCAAGCACTTGCTCGATGACCTCGCTCTGGCCGACGACAACCCGCCGAAGCTGGTCGAGCATCTGGGCCCGGTCCGCGGAAAACTGCGACAGGTATTCGCTGAACTTATCGGTGGACACCGGTGAAGCTCCGGGGTGATTGGGTGACGCAAAGCTGACTTGAGAGGATAACAACGTTCTAGCCGCTCAGTGCGAAGGCGGTCACGAACACTTGTTTACTGGGTTCATGCACTGCGAATCGAACGGAAAGCGGTCTCGCAAATCCCAGGCGGATGTGCAGGTGCAAGTGTGGGAGGTAGCCTCGCGATTCGCCGAATTCCAAAGGCGTTCGGGCGAGTTCTTCCGAGATCCACCGTGCTGCACGCGATGCCAAGGGGAACACACCGAGAGTGCGTGCCGTGTCGAGAGCGTGTTTCAACTGGGCCGTGACTGTGGGCGAAGCCGAGACGGTATATTCATCCATCGGCATGGGGTGCCCCCTGCTCACCGTAGAACTCCCGCTCAGCCTCGGCGATGACTTCGAGCAACGGCTTGCCGCGCGGTCCGTGCATCATCTCATGCAGTTCCTCTTCGGTGGGAGGAACATACGGATGCAACTGCTCCAAGAACGCGTAAGCCGCCGTCTTGTATTCATCGCGCTGCGTCCGTGTCTTTTCGAGTTGTTGCTCCAGCTCCGCGATCCGCTGGCGAAGTTGCTCGATCTCGTGCGGGTTCTCGGCCATGGCAGCGCTCCCGGAAGGTCACTTGTTCAATTCTACCGCTTCTTCCCAGTGTTGATACAGGCGGGCCAGGGCATCCTTAGTGGCGTCCAGGTCGGCCATGGTTTGCTTGAGACGCGGCGGGTCCTTGTAAATCTCTGCATTCTGCAAGGCGGCTTCGAGTGTGGCGACTTTCGTTTCCGTGGCCGCAATCTCGGCTTCGAGATCGGCCACCGTGCGGTACGGGAACTTGCGCTTGCGCTTCACGGGCTCCGGGCGAGCGGCGGGTGTCAACCCGCTGTTGGATCCTGAAACAGCCGACTGACGTCGGCCGCTCGCCTGGCCGCTCGCCTCCGCGTTCAATCGCGCTTGTCGCAATAGCTCGAAGGTGTCGTAGTTGCCGTAGACCACTTCGGAGCCGCCCTGGCCGTCGAGCACGATGAGCAAATCGACCACGCGATTCAGGAAATAGCGATCGTGGCTGACGACGATGCAGGTGCCGCCGAATGCTTTCAGGGCTTCTTCGAGGGAATCACAGGCCCAGATATCGAGGTGGTTGGTCGGCTCATCGAGAATGAGCAGGTTGGCCCCGTTCACGGTGAGTTTCGCGAGTGCGGCCCGACTCTTCTCGCCTCCGGAAAGCGATTTCACCGGCTGTTCCACCGTTTCGCCCTGCAGGCCGAAGCTGCCGAGCAGGTCGCGCATCTTCTGCTCGGTCTGCGTCGCGTCGTCGTCCGGCCAGACGGCCCGCACCACGCTCTTTTCAGGGTCGAGCTGGCCGAGGTGCTGATCGAGATAACCCGGGAACACGAGGTGCCCCCGCTGCGAGAGGCCCGACGTTGGTTCTTCCTCGCCGAGCAGGATGCGGAGCAGCGTGGTCTTGCCGCTGCCGTTGGGGCCCATGATGCCAAGGCGTTTGCCGCGCTTCACATCGAAGGAGAGATTCTCGAAGAGCACTTTTTCGCCGTATCGCTTCGTGAGATCCTCCGTGTGGAAGCAGACATCGCCGCTGCGCGATACTTCCTGGAACGCGATGTTGGGGCCGGACACACGCGTGGGCTTCTCGAGGCGTTCGATCTTGTCCAGCGTCTTCACGCGGCTCTGGGCCTGCTTGGCGAGTTGCCCGTAATGCGCCCGGCGGATGTATTCTTCTTGCTTCTCGACGTACTCCTTCTGAGCTTCGTATTCCTTGATCAGGCGTTCATAGCGTTCATCACGCAGACGGACGTACTGCTTGTAGTTGCCGGGGTACGTGGTGATCTTGCGCTGGTGCAGCTCGAAGGTTTTGTTGGTGACCTTGTCCAGAAAGTACCGATCGTGGCTGACGACGAGCATGCCTTCGGGTTGCTGGGCGAGATAGTTTTCGAGCCAGCGTGTGGTGTCGATGTCGAGGTGGTTGCTGGGCTCATCCAGAAGCATCACATCCGGGGCGGAGAGGAGCAACTTCGCGAGCAGCAGCCGGCGTTGTTGGCCGCCGGAGAAGGTGGCGAGATCGCGATGGAAGTCCGCATCGAGGAAGCCGAGCCCGCCCAGAACGCCCTCGACCTTGTGATCCAGTTCGAAGGCATCGTGGTGGCGAAGGACTTCCGAGAGGCGATCGAACTTGTCGGCGAGTTGCTTGTGCTCGGCTTCATCGGTGGCGACGGCAAGTTCCTCGGCGATGCGCTCGAACTCGCGCTGCTTGGCGAGGAGTTCATCGAAAGCGCTCTTGGCTTCCTCGAAGAGCGTGCGGCCCGCGGGGAACTCCGCGACCTGCTGCAACAGGCCAACGCGGGCCCCGGCGTGATACTGCACCTTGCCCGAGTCGGCCTCATCGAGCCCGGCCAGGATGCGAATGAGCGTGGTCTTGCCCGCCCCGTTCGGCCCAACAAAGCCAACGCGCTCGCCGGCGTGGATCTCGAACGACACCTCTTCGAAAAGCGGTGTGGCTCCATAACCGCGCGAGAGATTGGTGCAAGACAGCAACAGCATGAGAAGAAAGCAGAACGTGGTGTGCGAACGCGGTATGCAATCCCGAAAACCGGAAAGCCGCACTGGTGTTGTAGCAGGAGTGGGCGGCGTGCGAAGCGCAGATTCAGGCGAGTGGCAGGCAAACCGATTTCGCTTATGATACTTCGCAAGCCTTTCTCCATCATGCTTCGGGAGCATGCCATGCCGCGTCGTGTTGATGATGAGGACGATGAAGAACGCCCACGCCGGCGACGTCAGGATGAAGACGATGAAGACGAAGTTGCAGATGAACGGGCCGCAAGGCCGCGGCGACGCCGCCGGCGAGACGACGATGAGTACGAAGGCGAAGAGCGATTTGAGCGACGGCGGCCGGCCAAGAAATCCAGCACGGGCCGCATCTTGCTCATCCTGGGCGGGGTCGCCGCGGGCTGTGTGCTGCTCTGCTGTGGCGGAATCTTTGCCTACATGCAGTTCGGCCCGAAGCCCGTGAAGGTGCTCGATGCCACACGAACCAAAACGCCAGACGGCGGCACCTCCAGTGTGATGATCAACGTTCGCATCGGGAGTTCGGGACCTGGGGGCATGGTTCGCGGCGACTACTATTTCAACTTCAAGGCCGGCGACCGTACATCGGTGCACAACGTTGGCTTGATCGGCCGCGATGGGGGAGAATTCCGCTCAGCGTTTGCCACGCCCGAACTGGCCAAGGAGCCGGGCTCCGTGCAATTCTGGGTGGAACGCCGTGATGGCAGCAGTGTCTCCCGCGTCTCGGATTACCGAACGATCCCTTGAGAAGTGCTAATCAGGAAAAATCGTCTACGGTAACGAAGATGCCATGTACACAGAGTTGTTTCTGAATGATCTTTTCGATCTGCGACCATTCGCCTCCTGCCAATCCACAACCGATTCGCGGCATGTGGATTGAGGCTCCCTGTTGATGCGCTTTTTCTCGAACCGACTCCAAACAGATGCTGACGGCATCATACCGGATCGGCGGCACGGATTTGCTTCGTTTGATGCCGTGCTGAGCTACCATATTCGCAACGAGCAGAGTCGGTTCAACTTGCACGAACTGGACTGCTCCTAGACTTAAGCCGGCATCACCGGAATCCGTGAACCAGGCCCGATATGAGGATTCAGGTTCCTTCCAACGATTGGAAAGCGCGAGTACGAATCCTTTACCCCATGCACCGATATCATTGCAGATAGGCGCGATTATGCTGGGGCAGTCGGGTTCCGAGTACAGTAAGTACTATACTTCACCGACCCAGTTCCACGAACTGCGTGACGCCGCGGCTGGGGAGTTCGCCCTTCTCAAGCACCGTGTCCACGAGGTAATACAGCAGTTCGCGGAATTCGGTCGGCTCGACGCCGTCGGCGAGCGATTCCGCCTTGGTGCGGAACTTGTCCACGAGCTTGTCCGCCTTCTCGAAGACATTTGCTGCGAAGTAAATGTCGCGCACCCGATTCACCACGGCCTCGGTGTTGGCCCGGCCATCGCGTGAGGTGGCGATAAGGTGGAGAAGTTCTTCCTTCTGCGCGGGTGACGAACCTTCAAGGGCGAGCGCGAAGAGGAGCGTGGGGCGGGCCGCGAGCACATCCTGGCCGGCGAGCAATTTATTATCCGCGTCGCCCACCCAGTCCTTGATGTCGTTGAGAATCTGGAAGGCCACGCCGATGTTGCGGCTGAAGTCTGCCACCATCTTCTCGTACGCTTCCACGGGCCCCGCGAGCCGCACGCCGGTGTAGAGTGCCGCTTCGAAGGCGGGCGAGGTCTTGAGCGCGTAAATCTTCAGCGCGTCCATCGCCGTGAGTGCCTTCTCCTTCGCATCGCGCCAGAGCAGTTCGGCACCCTGCCCCTCGGAGAGCTTGAGGTGGGCATCGGCGAGCTTATCGAGGATGTCCGCGGCCACGTCGGCTCCGAGTTCCTTGCGATCGCGGGAGACGAGTCGGTAGCCCATGCCGATGAGGTAGTCGCCGAGGTTGATGGCGACGCCGGTACCATGGACGCGGTGCAGCGTTTCCTGGCCATAGCGGTACGCGTCGTCGTCTTCGATATCGTCGTGAACGAGGCTGGCCTTGTGGAAGGTCTCGATGGCCAGCGCGGCTCGCTTCACGGGGTCGGGCAGTTCCCAGCCGCTGTCCCCGAGCGTGGCCGGGGCTCCCTTCAGGGCATCGTACACAGCGAGTGTGATGAAGGGCCGGCTGCGCTTGCCGCCGCGCGACAGGAAATCGTAGGCGATGGCTTCATGACGCACGAGCGGATCGGCTGCCGTGAGGCCGGCTGCCAGGCCCGCGCTGCTGCGTGCCAGCGGCACCAACCGCGTGAGTTCACCGTCCTCGAACAGGTTGTTCGCGGCCCGCATGAGGTGCATGTACGTCTTCGTCCTCACCTCCGGCGGCGGCGTGTGCAAGTTAATCGAATCGAAGACCCAGTCGTTATCGACGGACGTATTCTTGCAATTGCTCGACAGCAGCGGTGTTGCCACGCAGGGGATGCCGGCGATCAGCACCTTGTCGAAGGCTTTCTCCAGCACGTTCAGGCAGGCGACGCCGACGATGGCATCAATGTGCCCGGAAACGATGATCTTGAGCACGATGGGGGTGCCTTCGCTCACGAGCACCTTGTAGCCGAGTTGCTCCGCCTTGGTGCGGAAGTCGCCGACGTCGCAGGCTCCGCACTTCTTGCAATCGAGACCGAGATCGTCGTATTCCGCGGGGCAGCCTTCCGCATTTTTGAGGCAGTGCGGCACAAGCAGCAAGCGGCGGTTAAAGGGAATGGCTGCCACCTGCTCGCGCCAGAATTCGTTCGAGAGCATCACCATCGTGAAGCCGAGGTAGTGCTCACCCAGGCCCAGCGGTTTGAGGATACGCTCGGCTATCTCCCGCGTCGATTCCTTGGTGAGCGGTTTCGCTTTATCCACGGTCTTGCAGAATTCCTGCACCGCGGCGCGCACCGTGTCTCGCAGTTCGCGCGTCTCCGGCACCGCCTTGAAGGCAGCGGTGTTCAGCTTCGGCGGCTTCGTCGGGACGGGTTCGGTTTCGATATCGGGCAGGACGGCAGTCGTCACAGTGTTTATCCCTTGGCTGGGGCGGCGTTCGACAATAGGGTACGAATCGGCGGGCGGGCGGCGAGCCGTGCTATTGTCCCGGATACTCGCCGCGTTGCAACCGAAAACAGTGCTTGCTTTCCGCACTCTCCAATGGTTTCCTCATCCCAGGCGCAATCCCAGCTGCATACCCATCCTGATACGGAGTCTTACACACCATGACGCGCGTCCTCTCCGCATTCTCATTTCTGTTCGCCCTGGCGCTGCCCGCCGGTGCCCAGCAACCGAAAGTCGATCCGTACGACCAGTCGCAGGTGCCACTGGAAGTCGAGCCCCCGGCGGACTTCAAGGGCAAACGCATCCTGATCGTGGCCGGCAAGCGCAGCCATGCGGCAGGCGATCACGAGTTCTTCGCCGGCTCTGCCATCCTGATGAACCTGCTGAAGCAAACACCCGGCGTCTGGCCGATCATGGCTCGCGAGGGCTGGCCCAAGAACGAGAAGCTCTTCGACACCGCCGATTGCGTCGTGATGTACATGGACGGCGGCGGCGGCCATCCCGCCATCAACAACACCGAACGTATCGCCATCATCCAGAAGCAATTGGACCGCGGCTGCGGCTGGGTGAACATCCACTACGCTGTCGAATACCCCACCAAAAATGGACCCACTGTCACCGGCTGGCTCGGCGGCTACTACGAAACGGGTTACTCGATCAACCCACACTGGGACGCCGCGGTGCGCAGCTTGCCGAAGCACGAGATTACGCGGGGCGTGAAGCCATTCACACTGACGGATGAATGGTACTTCAACATGCGCTGGATTGAGGACATGAAAGGTGTGACGCCGATCCTGCAGGCGTTGCCGCCGGACAACAAACGCGGCACACCGGCGGCCAAGCTGCGAGCTGGGCAGATCGAGACGCTCGCCTGGGCCTTCGAACGCAAGGACGGCGGCCGCTCTTTCGGCTTCACCGGCGGCCACTTCCACCGCAACTGGGCCAACGAGGATTACCGCAAGCTCGTGGTGAATGCGATTCTGTGGTGTGCCAAGGTCGAGATTCCCGAAGGCGGCGCGAAAGTGGAGTTCGACCCCGCCGACCTGAACAAGAATCTGGACTGGAAGGGGAAAGGGGCGAAAACCACGGAGGGTTTCAAGCCCATCCTGCCGCCCGTCGAGAAGAAGTGACGAGCTGTGCCCATCAGGGTGCTGAGTGTGCTTCTTTTTCTCGACACCTGCACGCCCGCCCCAGCGCCGCGACCGTGAAGATGAGCGGGTACTGTTTCTCGAAGTACCAGAGTTTCGCGAAGTAGAAGCCAATGGGGCTCGCTTCGCGGAAGCGGCCCGACTCCACGGCATCCACCAGCCAGGCCACGCCACGCCCGAATGCGGAACCGACCAGTCGCTCACGCTCGTGGCATGTAAGGTCGCATAACACTTCCACGGCCAGTGCTGTCTCCTCCACACTCGAGGGGCAATCCTTCGCTCCACCCCAACCGCCGTCGGCGTTCTGCACATCGACCAAGAAACTGACACCGCGATGACACTCGGGCGAATCCATTAATCCCAGATCGCGATACGCTGCCAGAACGCGGCAGGTGCCATAAACGGGGTTGATGTCGTCCGGCGCGTGCTGGTTGCCGAACCAGAGTGGCAGCCACGAGCCATCGGCACGCTGTTCGCGGGCGAGATAGGCGAGTCCGTGCGGCTCTTTTCCCAGAGCCCGCAACGCATGAGCGGTGAGGTCCGAGCCGCTGCGATCGAAGGGCAGGCCGCTCCAGCCACGGCAAAATGTGGGCGACCCGCCATCGCGATTGCGAAGTGATTCGACCCAGCGCTTGCCAGCCAGCATGGCGGGGTGATCCGCTGGAACGTCCAGTGCGGCCAGCGCCAGCATCGCTCCCGGGGTATCGTCGCAATCGGGCACGCCGCCGGGCAGGTCGGTCCAGGCCCAGCCACCGGGTGCGGCACCGGTATAAGGATGGCGTTCGCGGTATTGCTGCCTCAGCAACCACTCGAGAATGGCATCCCTCGAATTCAGTGAACGCAAGTCGCCCGCAGCGGCGAGGGCATTCACGCTGAGTGTTGTGACCCAGGTGGCGAGATTGGTGTCAATCGGCCAACTGCCATCGGGTCGAACCGAGTCCACAATGAAGCGCTGAGCCTCATCGATCACCGCTTGCTCGGATTGCGAACGGATTCGGTGAATCGAACAAAGGGCGAGCGTCACGAAACTGGTGAGCGGCGTCGCTTCGAGGTAGCCGCCGCTTGTGGGCTGAATGCGGCGCAACACGCGCAATGTCCGACCGCGGACAACCCTGCGTGTGAAGTTGCGGATGGGGTTCCGCGAGCGGCGATGAGCGTGAACGCATTGACCGATGGCAATGAGCGCCGGCAAGGCATAGCTCACCACGGGCATCCGCGCGAAGCGGTACCAGCTTTGCGGCAGGAACGCTGCTTCGAACGGCAAACGCGGCACCTCTTCCCACGGCACCAGACCGGCAATGGCACAGGTCATCAGGATCGGCACCGAGAACGTGTGATCCTTGCCGTAACGCTCGCGGATGGCCGCGGCCCGGGTCGCGGGTGTGCTTCCCGCTTTCTCGACGAGAAACGCTTCGACTCGCTCGAGTGTGCTGGGGTGTTCACGGCTCGCACCGGTCAGTTCCAGTGCGGCCCGGCAGAGCATGGTCGTGGAGATATTCGAGAAGCTCCGGGTGGTGTCGCCCCAGCCACCATCGGCGTTCTGGTTCGCCGCCAGCCAGCGCATTCCCGCGTCGATGCGTTCGCGATGCTCGAATGGATTGGCCGCGTGCAGTGCCATCACTGCAGTCGCGGTCGAAAGCGCGGAGGTGGAAAGCTCACCCACCCAGTGGCCCTCCGGCACACGCTCGGCGAGCAGCGCATCCCGTGCGATGTGGTATGCAGATTGAAGACGAGAAAGGGCGATCACGCAAGTTCAACAATGTGAGGGATGGGATCAGCTTTAAATGAGGCAAGCCATTGTTCGATCTCCCGCATCACATGCTCATAATGAGAAATACAATCGATCACAGCAGGCTCTCGGTGTCGAGTACACGAATCAAATCTCGTTTGCTGTGAATAACCGCAACAATTCTGCAAATGTCATCGCGGAAACGATACAGAATACGATACGGCCCGACGAGCAACTCCCGCAGTTCGAATTCTTCAAATCCTTCGACCAAGGCACAAGATCCCGGGAACACGGCAAGCCTTTTTGGGGCAGTGATGAGCTTATCCAACCATTTTTGGGCTCGAGTGGGCGAATCCTGCTCTATCTGAATCACGATCCTACGGAGGTCGTCTTTGGCGCGATCCCCCCAGATGATGAGAGCCATTGTTTCGCCTCGGCCTCAACCTCTTCTTGTGTGGAGAATCGGCCGGCTTCACAATCTGCTATTCCCTGTTCGATTTTAACACGGACATAGATCCGGTATAACACATTCTCCCACGTGCAGTCATCGGCCATCGATTGAATCTGCTTGATCGCTTCCGATTTCACGTTCATCCTTCACCCCTCATTCAATTAGATCCCCAGATTATCGAGGTCGTCCACGAGGCGGTCGAGGTCGTCCTTGGGGCCGTGCGGCTTGCCTTCCTGGCGCTTGGGGATGCCCACGCTGAGGCCCACGGCGTTGCGGCCATCGTTCACGAGTTCGCGATCACGTTCGAGCACTGCTGTGCCGAGTGCGTCGCCGGCTTCTGCACCGAAGAGCCGGCTCAGATCGATCTTGAGCCCACCCACCACGCCCGTGTCGGCACCGGCGATTGCGGGCGTCTTGTATTCCGGGAAGATGATCGCCTGTTGCGGGCAGACGCGGCTGCAGGCCGGGCAACCCTTCTTGCACTGGTCCTGGTTCTCGACGACGAGCCGTTCCAGGGCATCGACGCCGTACACGCCGAAGAGGCAGAAATCGAGACATTCGAGGCAGTTCGTACAGCGATTGTAGTCGATCACCGGATACCAGCGCCGCCCGGCCGGGGCGAGCAACGCTTCCGGGGTGAAGGCTTCCATCGGGCCGTTCACTGCGAGGCCCAATTGCAGGATCGCCGGGCTGTTCACACCCTTGGTGCGGGCCTGCTCCTCCCGGCGTTCGCGGCACTCCACGGCGATGCGGCGAATCTCCGCGATATACGGTTCGAACTTGTTAAAATCGCGGAGGTCCAGGCAATAGATGTGCCGATCGGGGATGTCGCCGGCCGCTCCGATGGCCGCGGGCTTATCGACGGGTGTGTCCTCGACGGCTTCTTCCTCATCATCTTCCGCGGGCGGCTTCATCCTCGATTCGCCAAACATCCCCTTGATGCCATCGCGATCGAGCAGCCAGAAGGCGGCCCGGGTGAAGTGCCAGGAGAGCACCACCATATCCCCGCGAACCGCATCCAGAAAGAGCCGGCCCGTGTGGTCGGGGCCAAGGTCGTAGAGGTTTGGCACCACCGACACCTCGAGGTCCGGCTCCATGATCAGCGCAGCGACGATGCTTTCTTCCAGCGAGCGCTTCGCGGGGTGCTTGCCCGGGGCTTGCGACAGAACAACAGTCAGGCGGTTGCGGCTCATGGTGAGAACGCTCAGGGATAAGGTGCTAGCGGGCGGACGGAATAAATCTCGAAGGGGCCGTGCTCTCCGATTTTCTCCGGCGGAGCGAGGCCGCACAACTCAATCCCGATGAGAAAATCGTGGTACTCTTGCGGATCGTTCAGTACGGCCACGGTCATGGTGGGGTGGGCGGCCCAGTCACGGCGCATCAGTAACACGCGGCCCCGGTCGGAGACGGCATAAAGGAAACGCCTCTCGCCCAGTTGCCGGTGAACCATGTTCACATGATAGACGGTTCGCCACACGGTCCAGTAGCCGCCGCCGAAAGCCTCGACATCCGCTTCGAGCACATCGTAGGTCCAGTCGTTGGTTCGTGCTTCGAGTTCGCGGCGTGGCCGTTCGGGCGAAGGCCAGCCGTAGCGGTCGGTCGCAGCAATGAAGAGCGGCGCGGCGAGTCCGATGAAGAGCCAGTTTCGCCCGCGGCCTTGTGCCAGTTTAGCAAGTGGCAGGCATGCGATCAGCGCCAGCCAGACCTGCCCGGCGATCACAGTGCCGAGAAGATATCGTGGGTGATGGTCGTTCAGTGCCGGCCATTCGCGTGTGCCGATGAACAGGAACTCGGCGAGCGCCGGAAGAAGCAATACC
The DNA here is from genome assembly GCA_041750275.1 of Gemmataceae bacterium. Taxonomy (GTDB): domain Bacteria; phylum Planctomycetota; class Planctomycetia; order Gemmatales; family Gemmataceae; genus JBGSZR01. The sequence continues at coordinate 449 of JBGSZR010000254.1, read as the reverse complement.
GGAGTTGCCGCCAGGAGCGGATAGTCGCGAAGCTGTCGCGTGACGAAGGCAACGCCTAGCCCCAACCCGGCGAGTGCAAGCATCACACACTCCCATGTGACCATGCCGGGCAAGGCTTGCAGGTTCTGTGCGAAGAGATCCCACGATTCGAACCACTCATCGGGCGGCAACCCTGTGGACGGTGTGACCACTTGCCAGGGGTTTGCCTCCCGGGCCAGGAGCATGAACTTGTATCCCAAAGCGAACGCCGCGACGATGAACACGAGGCCGACACAACTGCGCGGATGCAGGAGCGGGCGAAAGAACGATCGCCAGGCCGGTCGCGGCCAGGGTTCGCCCGGTTGAAGCCAGGCGCGAACCAGGGCAAGTGGGCCGAGCCATAGCGGCACACCGAGGTACACCCAGCAGGCGAGCACGAATAGCGCTGCGGCCAGCAGCACCCGCCACCC
>JBGSZR010000253.1:0-1840 GCA_041750275.1 Gemmataceae bacterium | reverse complement strand
CTCGGGGAACGCCAACGCCTGCACGGGCGAGCAGGGCCTCGCGGATGCTCGCCGCATGGCGGATCTGGTCGCGGCTGATCTGCACTGCTCGCCGGAACAGGTGCTAGTGGCTTCCACGGGCGTGATCGGACGGCCGCTGCCGATGCCGATTCTGGAAGCGGGCATCCCAAAGGCCATGAAGGCTCTCGCGGCGGGTCGTGACGCACTGAATGATGCGGCTCACGCCGTGATGACCACGGACACGGGCATCAAGGTCTCCTCACGCGTGGTGGAGCTAACGCGGGCAAACTACACCGTCACCGGCTTCGCCAAGGGTGCCGCGATGATCGGCCCGAATCTTGCCACGATGCTCGGCTTCCTGATGACGGATGCGCCGGTGGAAGCCCGTGAACTCCATCCCATTCTGCGTGCAGCCTGCGAACGCAGCTTCAACTGTATCAGTGTGGAGGGACACACCAGCACCAACGACACGGTCTTCCTACTCGCGAATGGCACGGGGCCGAAGCTCGTGGGTGCGGATCTCATCGCCTTCCGGGAAGCGGTGTCGGCCGTCTGCTTCGAACTGGCCCGCAAGATCGCCATCGATGCCGAAGGGGCGGAGCACCTCGTCACCATTGAGGTGGAGGGCTCCCGCAGTGATGCCGAAGCTCGCCAGATTGCCAAGACGATTGCCGAGAGTGCCTTGGTGAAGACGGCCGTGTTCGGCAATGATCCCAACTGGGGCCGCGTGGTGTCGGCGGCGGGCTACTCCGGTGTGATCTTCGAACAGAACGAACTCACACTCTGGATGGGCGATATGCTCCTGTACCGTGATGGCACGCCATTGCCCTTCGACGAAGCCGCGGCGAGTGCTTATCTGAAGCACAACCGCGAGGTGCACTTCAAGTTGCGGTTCTCGCTTGGCACCGGGCGTTGCACCTTCCATACGTGCGATCTGACCACGGAATACGTGAAGTTGAACGCGGACTACACGACCTGATGACCTCGCCCTTCGTGAGGAGTTCCATGGAAGCACTCATCGATGCGCAGCGGATCGAGAAGCGCGTAGTGGAGATGGCGGGCGAGATCGCCCAGGCCTATGATGGCCGGCCTGTCACGGTGGTGGGAATCCTCACCGGCTGCCTCATCTTCATGGCCGATCTGATTCGGCGAATCGATCTGCCTCTGCGGGTGGCGTTTCTCACAGCGTCCAGTTATCGCGGTCAGACCATTAGCCCGGGTAAATTGCACATCCGCGACGAACTGCTTCCCGACATCGCGGGCCGGGATATCCTTCTCCTCGACGACATTCTGGATACGGGCAAGACACTCACACGCGTCGTCTCGCATCTCCTGGACCGCGGTGCGGAGTCAGTGAAAGTGGGCGTCTTGCTGCGAAAGCTCGGGCGGCAAGAAGTGCCGTTTGAACCCGACTTTATCGGCTTCAGCATTCCGGATAAATTCGTGATTGGTTATGGGCTCGATTACAACGACGAGTATCGCCACCTGCCGTATATTGGTGTGCTGCCCACGGACGACAACGGTCTGCCCGAGAATGTCTGAGTTCTGTTTCGTGGTTGCCCGTTCACTTGAGTGAAGCACTTGAATTCCACCCCCGATCAGGCCAAGCGTTCGGTACTCGTCCTGGCGAGCCTGCTGGATGCTACATCCGACTCGCTGCCGCTTCGTCGGCTTCTGCACGCGCTGCCACCCGCTCGTTTCTGCGTGAGCGTGGTGACACTTGGCAAGGCGGATGCCGCGGTTGTGGCTGCGCTGGAGGCGTGTGGCATTCGCGTGCTGGCGGTGCCCGTGCGCCATGCGCTGGATGTGAGTGCCAAGCGCAAACTCCGGGCCCTGGCGA
>JBGSZR010000252.1:0-18229 GCA_041750275.1 Gemmataceae bacterium | reverse complement strand
CCGCCACGGGGGCGGTCTTCGCGGGGCTTGGCTTCATTCACGGTGAGAGTCCGGCCGCCAACGAGGGCACCGTTCATGGCAGCGATGGCTTCATCACCGCCAGATTCCATTTCGACGAATGCGAAGCCGCGGCTCCGGCCGGTCTCCCGGTCGGTCACCACCTGAGCGCTGGCCACGTTCCCGTACTGGGAGAACGCTTGCACCAGATCGTCGCTTGTGGTCTGGAACGAGATGTTCCCAACGTACAATTTCTTACTCATGGTCTTCCTTCAAACGGGCCTTTCAGAGCCCAAGATCGATACCCCGCAGCCTACACAGCCGCAGAAACACGGACAGGGAACGGACGTTGGTCGTGGGGCTCCTCGCGCCAGTATCGTTCGTTCCGCCCCGATGCGGAACTCAAACACTGGCCGGGCAAAGACCCGAACCGCTGCGGCAATACTGCTTGACGATCTTGGAAAAGCCGTGAGGAGTGACTCAGAGCAGGGTAGCCAAGAAGGGTCGAGCGAAAGCGATGCACTACAGTACGCCATCTCCTGAGAACGACGGACACTTAGCCGCCGACGGATGCATCATACGATGGTATGCGCAAGATCAAAGCCCAATTTCTTGGAATTGTCCAATTCGACTTGCCTAATTACGAAGAGTTTGCTTGCGACCTCGTGCAAGGTCAGTCCGAATCACCCGGATTTCACCTCAATATACCGTGCAGCTCCGAAATTCCTCCTTCACTTCTGAGGGTTGTCTTCGCGGAATCCGAAAGCGGTTGTTGTGTTAGGCCTGGCTTCCAGGATAGTCTAAAGATTGAATACTGCGCCTCGGAGATACCATGAAACTCACGATCGCAATGCTCGCTGTCTGTGCCCTGTCATTCGCAACGTGGGTGCCATCCCCGGAACCAGTTGCGGTCGCGGCCCAACCGCCAGCCGATCCTCAGCCTGATCCACGCGCCAAGGACGCTGAACCGCTTCCGGAGGCCCCCAAACTCGACCCCAAGAACCAGCTGATTCCACTGAACAAACAAGGCACGTACTTTGCCGAGAAGACGCCGGAAGGCAAGATTGTGCGAATCATGGTGGCCTGTGAGGTTTGTTTGCGGGAAGGGCCGCTGGAAGTCTTCGTCTGCAAGAAAAACACCAAGGAGCACGAGGCGGTTTTGCGTGTCGATGTGGATGCCAAACTGCTGCATGCCGGCTTGCTCGCCGCCGGTGCGGCTCGCGGCAAACCCACGCAGTTCGTGGATCCCAAGACGAACGAGGCGAAATACGGCCCTGCGACCGGCACCAAGATCAAGGTGGACGTGCACTACAAAAAAGATGGCAAACTCCACACCCACTCGGGTCAGGAGTGGATCTGGAACAGCCAGACGAAGAAACCGCTGGACACGCACTGGGTCTTCGCGGGCAGCGTGGAAATCAAGGATCCGATGAACCCGGATGCCGAACCGTACTATGCCTCGAACAGCGGTGAAGTCATCACGATTTCCAACTTCACCTACGCAATGCTCGATGTGCCAATCGAAATCTCCAAGGACGACGCGGCCTTGAACTACGAGGCGAAGACGGAGAAGATTCCGCCCCTGTTCTCCAAGGTTTGGCTCATCCTGGAACCGGTGCCCGAGAAGAAGTAAGCTGCCGTCTTCTCGGAGAGAATTGATCAATGACTGTCCGCGTCGTTTCAACGCCAACGGGCGACGCGGTTGTTACGTTCTTACGTTGCGGTGGGACTCGCCAGGCAGTAGCTTATTACTCCATCACCCCGGCAATCTCTGTCGGGTTCTCCATCGTCTGAAACATAAACGCACATCATCCCGGCCTAGAACCGGGACTACTTCGGCCGAGGATGCCATGATGATTCCCGTCACGTGCCCCGGTTGCAAGACGTCGCTCGACGTACCGGCCAACCTTGCGGGCAAAACGATTCGGTGCACCACGTGCCAGACGCAACTTCCCGTGCCCACCGCAGCTGCGGCCAAGCCTGTGGTTGCAGCAGTTGCAGTACCCGTTGTGGCCGTCGCAGCCAAGGCGGTACCTGTGAAGGCCAGCCCGGCCAAACCCGCTGCCAAGTCGATCTCGGAACTGCTCGACGACAAGAAAAGCCGACCAGCCCCCAAAAAGAAGGCTGTGGCTCAACTCGATGAAGACGAGGACGATGACGAGGACGAGGACGATGAAGACGAACGCCCCGTTCGCCGTGGCAAGCGGAAGCCGGCGGCCAAGAAGGGCAACCCTGCCATGCTATTTGGCCTGATCGGGGCGGGTGTGCTACTGGTCGGTGGTGCCATCGCTGGCATCGTGATGATGTCCGGCAGCAAGGAAGAGGAGAAGAAGAGCGACACCGCGAACACCACACCCTCTGACGACAGCGGCGAACGCGGGGGCTCGCGAAATGGTGGTGGAGGTTCCGGGAGCGTCCCGGCGGACTGGCAGGCCTTTGGAGCCGAGGGTTTCACGGTTAGCTTTCCTGCCACACCTCAGTCGCGACAGACGGTGCCTGTTGAGTGGAAATCGATTGCCCAAAGTGGCACCACATACGCCTCGACCGCGGATGTGACATCCGCGATCTACGTCGTGATGGCTATGCAACTCAAGAATGGAAAAAACCTGAATGATTTTGTGAGCTTCCTTGAAGAGAATTCGTCCAAGGATGGCGAGCAATTGCAACTCAGTGACACAACGATCAGCGATCAGCCTGCAAAAGCATTCACTGTGAAATTAGCCGAGGATAAGGGCGTCATGCGTGGGAGAATTGTCGAGGCTGACCAGAAAGTTTATCTTGTGGCCGGCATGTTCAAGAATCCTGGAGATGAAAACTCCGCGACGGCAACGGGCTTCCTCGACTCCTTCAAACTCACGGGCGGTTCCAGCACCGGTGGTGGACTCGCCACGAACGGCGGCCGCAACACCCCACCCACCAATGGGGTGGATGGTCCCGGCGGACGCGGCTCAAATGACGGCACCCCTTCGGAAGCCACGATCAACCCGGGTGCTGGCCCCACGACACCGCCGGACATGCCGATGCTGCCCCCGGACATGCCGATGCTGCCCCCGGACAATGGCGGAAACCAGAATCCGGGAGGCATGCCGCCGCTTCCGATGAACCCCAATGGGCAACCGGACCCCATGAATCCGAACGGGCAGCCCGATCCGAACAACCCCAATGGGCTGCCGAATCCGAACAACCCCAACGGGCAACCGGGGCTGCCTCCGGGCGGCTTTACCGTCCCCGCTGCCAAACTCCGCCTCGAGCCGTTTCACGCCATCGCCATCGACGAATCGAAGGGCGAAGCCTTTGCCATTGGCGCTCGCCCCGAACGCAACGGCCGGGTCGGTGGTGTGCTCCGCTGGTATTCGTATCCCGATTTCCAGTTGAAGGGCACTTTTGAAATCCCGCTCACCGCCAGTCGGGCGGTCATGGATTCGGATAAAGGCGTGCTGTATCTCGCCACACTGAACCTCGGAAACACGAGTTTCCTGAACGTTGTGCCCGAGCGCACCAACGGACGCGGCGACATCGCCGTCTTTGACCTGGAGCCCATTCGCAAGGGGCAGGTTAAAGAGAAAGCCGACCTGAAGCCCGTCGCGACTCTCAACGTCGGCGACACCATTCGCGGTCTCGAACTGGCATCAGATGGCCATCTTTACTGCGTCAGCACAGGGCCCGCACCGCGTTACCCCTCAAGACTCTTCCAGTTCGACACGGCCACCCGCAAGCAGATCAAGGTGCGCCAGTTGCCTGAAGCCGCGGGTGGCCTCTACCTTGCCGATCGCGGCAAACTCCTGATGATCCCGGAACTCTACACGAATGCGAATCGTTCGTACAACCTCATGGTGGTGAACCCCAGCGACTGGGAGAATATCCAGCCCGCCCCGCCGATTCCGGGCTTCTGCAATGACCTCGCACCGGCTCGCGGCCAGGCTCTCGTCGGCACCTGTGCTTCCGGTGGAGCCGCCAAACTCTTCTTGCTCGATATGAACGGCAAACAGGGCCGCGAAATCCCAACATTCGGCGGTGCTGCCAACAATGGCTATGTCGCATTCTCACCCGATGCCACGAAGCTCTTCGTTTCTTCGACCCACAACTACGGACTCGACGTTTACGACGTCGAGGACAAGACGGACGCCCGCCGAGGGTTCAAGAAAGTCGCCTCGATTCAACAAGCTTCGGCACCCGGTGAACCCGTTGCGGTTGGCGGCTACTTCCACGTAACTCCGGATGGCGAACACCTGATCTTCCACACCGGAGCCGTGCTGGAAGTGGGCAAGGTGAATGATCACATCGCCAACGTCCGTGCTCTCCCTGGGACCGCGGGCGATCCGGGCGCGGCTGGAAACCCCAACGGAGCAGGCGGGCTGGGAGCCAACAACCCCGGTGAGAATGGTCCCGATGGGTTGCCGAACTTCGGCCCCGGTGGCATTCCCAATCCGGGTATTAACCCGGGTGCACTCCCCAACCCCGGCTTGAACCCCGGTGGATTCCCGATCCCTGGCGGCCCCGGCGGCGTGAATCCCGCCAACCCCGGTGGCGGACGACCGATGGGCGTGCCAGGCGGGCCTGCATTCCCCGGCGGCAATCCTGGTGCGAATCCTGCTATCCCCGGTGGTCGTGGTGGCGTGCCTGGACAGGGTCGCTAGCCCGCACGCTCACTTCGACAAAATTGAGCATGGCCATCGTTCACCCATTGGGTGCGCGATGGCCATGTTCGTTTCAGGCTATCACGCTTGCCAAAGCTTGCGATCCAGTGTGCGGTAGCTGATGGCCTCGGAGAGATGATCCGGGCTAATTCGTTCACTGCTCGCCAGGTCGGCGATCGTGCGTGCGACGCGAAGAATGCGGTCGTGGGCTCGTGCCGAGAGCCCCAGTGCCTCCATCGCTTCCTTCAGCACGGCATGGCCCTCGGCATCAAGCAGACAATGCGTGCGAATCTGCCGAGATGTCATGCGGCCATTGATCTTGCCGGCGCCGGCCCCGAACCGCTTCGTCTGCACTGCCCGAGCCTGATCCACCTGTTCGCGCATGCCTGCACTGTTCGTGCCCTCCACCGTTTTTGATAACTCGTCGAAAGGCACCGGCGGCACCTCGATGTGCAGGTCGATGCGATCCATGAGCGGCCCGCTGATGCGACCCATGTATTTCTCGACGGCAATCGGTGCACACTTGCACGCGTGCTTCGGATCACCGAGATAGCCGCACGGACATGGATTCATCGCGGCTATCAGCAAGAAGTCTGCGGGGAACGATGTGGAGTGTGCCGCCCGGCTGATGGTGACACGGCCTTCTTCCAGTGGTTGCCGCATCGACTCCAGGCTGCGGCGGTTGAACTCGGGAAGTTCATCGAGAAACAGGATTCCGTGATGTGAAAGTGAGATTTCTCCTGGTTGCGGTATGCTGCCACCACCGACCATGCCTGCATCGGAGATGGTGTGGTGAGGGCTGCGAAAGGGTCGCGTCGAGAGTAGGGCTTCGCCGGCGGGCATCTTGCCCATGGCCGAGTAGATTCGCGTGGTCTCCAGACTTTCTTCAGGCGTCAGCGGCGGCAGGATCGTGGGGACACGCCGGGCGAGCATCGTCTTGCCGCTGCCTGGGGAGCCGAGCATGAGCACGTTGTGATTGCCTGCGGCCGCCACAATGAGCGCTCGCTTGGCAAACTCCTGGCCGCGAACGTCGGCAAAATCGATGTCGTACTTGTTCAGTTTCGACTCAATCTCATCGCTCGGCGGCGACACGGGATCGACATCCACAGCGCCGGAGAGGATGCCCACGGCCTCGGCCAACGAACTGACGCCATAGACCTCAAGCTCGCGCACAACGGAGGCTTCGCGTGCGTTGGCTGTGGGAACGAGTAGTTTGGTGATACCGCGAGCCCGGGCTTCCATGGCCATCGAGAGGACGCCGTTCACCGGCCGCACGCTGCCGTCGAGTGCAAGTTCGCCGACGCTGGCAGCGTCTCCGAATCGTTCGCAGTCGAGTTGCCGCGTGGCCACGAGCATGCCGAGCGTGATGGGCAAATCAAAAGCCCCGGCATCCTTTCGCAGGTCAGCCGGGGCCAGGTTGATGATGGTGCGGCCGGTGGGTCGCGCGTAGCCGAGGTTGGCCAGGGCTCGCTCGATGCGGTGCACGCTTTCACGGACCGTGAGTTCGGGAAGCCCCACCAGCACGGTTTTGGGCATGTTCGCCGGCACCGCGTCGACTTCGACATCAACCGGGACCGCATCGATCCCGACGAGCGCAAAGGTTCGCAGCTTGGCGAGCATAACAGATCTCGACAGGTGTGGCTTGCCCGTGCATTGGACCACTCCTGCGTGGCTTCGTCAATCTGTCAGGCTTACTCTTCATCCTCTCGCAGTTTGGCCAGGATGCCAAAGTCTTCGAGCGTGGATGTATCGCCCGTCGAGGTCTTGCCAGCAGCGATGTCGCGCAGGAGTCGCCGCATGATTTTACCGCTGCGTGTCTTGGGCAGGGCCTCGGTGAAGCGGATTTCGTCCGGGCGGGCGAGTGCGCCAATCTCCTTGGCCACGTGAGCCTTCAACTCGGCCTTCAGTTCCTCCGCAACGGTGATGCCCTGTTTGAGCGTGACGAAGCAGACGATTCCTTCACCCTTCAAATCATCAGGTTTGCCGACCACGGCCGCTTCCGCAACCTTGCCGTGATGCACGAGGGCGCTCTCCACTTCCATGGTGCTCAGGCGGTGGCCGCTCACATTCAATACATCATCGACGCGGCCCATCACCCAGATGTAGCCATCATCATCCTGACGTGCACCATCAGCAGTGAAGTAGATGCCTTTGTAATGATTCCAATAGGTGGACTTGAAGCGTTCATCATCGCCATAGATCGTGCGCATCATGCTGGGCCAGGGTTTCTTCACCACCAGGAAACCACCCATGTTTGCCGGCACGGGGCGGCCTTGCTTGTCGACCACTTCCGCGATAATACCAGGGAGCGGCTTGGTGGCGCTGCCGGGCTTCGTGGGCACGGCACCGGGCAACGGCGCGATCATGATGGCACCTGTTTCGGTTTGCCACCAGGTATCGACGATGGGGCAGCGGCCGCCACCAATGACACTGTGATACCACATCCACGCCTGCGGATTGATTGGCTCGCCGACGCTGCCGAGCACGCGCAGGCTGCTCAGGTCGTGCCCCTGCGGCCATTGATCGCCCCACTTGATGAAGGCACGAATGGCGGTGGGAGCGGTGTAGAACACACTGACCTTGTACTTGGCGATGATTTCCCAGAAGCGGTCTTCACGCGGGTGATTGGGTGCACCTTCATACATCACCACTGTCGAACCATTGCAAAGTGGGCCATAAACAATGTAACTATGACCCGTGACCCAGCCCACATCGGCGGTGCACCAGTAAATGTCATTTTCCTTGATGTCGAACACCCACTTGTGTGTGAGTGAGACGCCGAGCATGTAGCCGGCCGTGGTGTGCAACACGCCCTTGGGTTTTCCAGTTGAACCCGAGGTGTAGAGAATAAAGAGCGGGTGTTCGCTGTCGAGTTTCTCGGCGGGGCAGTCGGCGCTGGCGTTTGCCATCAGTTCATGCCACCAGACATCGCGGCCCGGCGTCATTTTGATGCTGGTGTTGCAGCGATTTAGCACGATGCATTTCTCGACGGTCGGCGACTTGGCGAGTGCATCATCGACATTCTGCTTTAGCGGCACGACCTTGCCGCGCCGCCAGCCGCCGTCCGCGGTGATGATGACCTTGCTGCCCGCGTCGTTGTTGCGGTCCGCAACCGCATCGGCCGAGAAGCCGCCGAAGATCACCGAGTGCATCGCCCCGATTCGGGCACACGCCAGCATGGCGATCGCAGCTTCGGGAACCATCGGCATATAAATGGTGACGCGATCGCCGCTGGCAACGCCAAGCCCCTTCAGTGCATTCGCGAACTTGCAGACTTCGGCATGAAGCTCGGTGTAAGTCAGCGTGCGTGTGTCGCCGGGCTCGCCTTCCCAGATGATGGCGAGTTTGTCCTTGCGCTCGGGCGTCAGGTGGCGATCGAGGCAGTTGTAGCTCGCGTTGAGTTGCCCGCCCACGAACCACTTCGCGTGCGGCTCATTGGACCAGTCCAGCACCTGCGTGAATGGCTTGAACCAGTCGAGCGATTTCGCCTGCTCGACCCAGAACGCATCAGGATCCTTTGCGGCCCATTCCGCCAGGCGATCTCGCTCCGCCGCGTCGATGAATGCGTCCTTCACGAACGCCTCGTTCGGCGGAAAGAGCCGGGTTTCCTTGAGCACGCTGGTGATGTTGTTTTCTGACATTCGATATCCGTCCTTCGTCGGGGACGTGGGAGAGGTTTTGGGCCGGTGCACGAGTTATTCGGTTTGGTATAACGGACAACATGCATAGCTCCAAGCACTATTGAGAAGGGCGAGCGACGAATGAGCAGCGATCAGTTCACCATCGGCATCGTGCAGATGAAGATGGCCGCGGAACGGGAAGCGAACCTGGCGAAGGCCGAGACGGCGATTGCCGAGGCGGCGAAGCAGGGTGCGCAGGTGGTGTGCTTGCCAGAGCTGTTCACCGGCTACTACTTCTGCCAGCAAGAGGATGCTGCTCTCTTCGATCTCGCCGAGCCCATTCCTGGGCCATCCACAGAACGGCTTGCAGCGGCCGCGAAGCGGAACAAGGTGGTCGTGGTCGGCTCACTCTTCGAGAAGCGGATGCCCGGCGTGTACCACAACACCGCCACAGTCCACGATGCGAATGGCGAATTGCTCGGCCTCTATCGCAAGATGCACATTCCGGATGATCCGCTCTTTCTGGAAAAGTTCTACTTCACGCCGGGCGATCTGGGTTTCAAGGTGTTTAGCACACCCGCGGCAAAGGTGGGCACGCTCGTCTGCTGGGATCAATGGTATCCCGAGGCGGCCCGGCTCACAGCATTGCAGGGTGCGGAGGTGATCTTCTACCCCACGGCCATCGGCTGGCATCCGCGCGAAAAGGCGGAGTTCGGCGAGGCTCAACACGCCGCGTGGGAAACGAGCATGCGCGGCCACGCCATTGCCAACGGCACCTATGTTGCCGGCGTGAACCGCGTCGGGCATGAGAAGATTGTTGGCGAAGGGCTCGAATTCTGGGGCGGCTCGTTCATCAGCGATCCCTTCGGCCGCATCGTGAAGAAAGCGAGCCACGATCGTGAAGAGATTCTCGTGGCCACATGCGACCGCAAGCTCATGGAAGACGTGCGGCGAAACTGGCCCTTCTTCCGCGACCGCCGCATCGATGCGTACGCAGGCATCACAAAGCGCGTGGCGGATTAATTGACAAGGAGTTCACCCATGAACCTCTCCCGTTGGTGTTTCGCACTGACTCTCTTCGCGGTTCCCGTCACCGCGTTCGCAGCGGACTGGAAGCCCGCACCCACACCCCTCATGACCAAATGGGGCAAGCAAGTCACTCCGGAGAACGCCTGGCAGGAATACCCCCGGCCGCAACTCGTTCGCAAGGACTGGCAGAACCTCAATGGACTGTGGAACATTGCGATCGTGGAGAAGGGAGTTCTGAATCCCAAGCCCGACGGGCAAATCCTGGTTCCTTACCCCGTTGAATCCGCGCTCTCCGGTGTCGGCAAGAGCGTGACCAAGGACCAGGTCGTGTGGTATTCCCGCACCTTCGAGGTGCCCGCAGCGTGGAAACGCCATCGCGTGCTGCTCCACTTCGGGGCCGTGGACTGGGAAGCGACCGTCACGGTCAATGGCAAGGAACTCGGCACGCATCGCGGCGGCTCCGATCCCTTCTCCTTCGATATCACCGATGCACTGAAGGATGGGCCGAATGAACTCACAGTGCGTGTCTGGGATCCGACCGACGCGGGAGCGCAGCCGCGGGGCAAGCAGGTTAGCAACCCGCACGGCATCTGGTACACGCCCGTCACCGGTATCTGGCAAACGGTGTGGCTCGAGCCGGTAGGCGAGGCATACGTCACGGCCATCAGATCGGAAGTAGACGTCGAAGCCGGCCGAGTGACGTTTCATGTGGGTGTGGCAAACGCGAAACCCGGCGACACCTACGGGATCAGCGTGAAAGCCAGCCCGAATCAGGGCACTGCCCAACCCCTGCGAATCCCGGTCGGTAAGCCACACTCGATCACGTTGGCTGAACCGAATCTCTGGACTCCCGACTCACCCAACCTTTACGAAATCTCGGTGTACGTACAGCGAGGCCCGAATGGGCTTGACCGTTGCGACAGCTATTTCGCCTTCCGCAAAATATCGGTCGGCAAAGACAAGAACGGCATCCCGCGGATGATGCTGAACAACGAGCCCGTGTTCCAGGTGGGGCCGCTCGACCAGGGTTGGTGGCCCGATGGCTTACTCACGCCGCCCTCAGATGCCGCGATGAAGTACGATCTCGAAGTGCTCAAGAAGATGAACTTCAACATGCTCCGCAAGCACATCAAGGTGGAACCGGCCCGGCTCTACTACCACTGCGACAAACTCGGCCTGCTCGTCTGGCAGGATATGCCCAGCGGCATGGCGGCGGGCCGCAAACAGGGCGTGGCACCCAACGCACCACAGGATGCCGTTTTCACGGAAGACGAGAAGAAGCAATTTCGCACCGAACTCCAGGCGATGATCGACCACCTCCGCTTTTTCCCGTGCATCGTCGTCTGGGTGCCCTTCAACGAGGGCTGGGGCCAGCACGACACCAACGACATCCTGAAGTGGGTGAAGGAGTACGACCCCACGCGGCTCGTCAATGGCCCCAGCGGCTGGGCCGACCGCGGCTACGGCGACATGAAGGACATGCACAACTATCCCGGCCCCGGCATGTTTCCCACCATGCCCGAACGCGTCAGCGTGCTCGGCGAGTTCGGCGGCCTCGGCTTGCCCGTGAAAGGCCACCTCTGGAAAGAGAAGGACAACTGGGGCTACCAGTCCTTCAAAACCGAGGCCGAACTCCGCCAGCGCTATCGGCAACTGATGCTCCGGATGCACCCGCTTATCGGGCAAGGACTCTCCGCAGCCGTTTACACGCAGACGACCGATGTGGAGGTTGAAGTCAATGGCCTGATGACGTACGACCGCGAAGTCATCAAGTTCGATGTGGCGGAGATGGCTGCGTGGCACAAAGCCCTGCACGGCCCGCCGCCGGAATATCGCGACATCGTTCCCACTTCACAGCAGAATGCCCAAAAATGGCGATACAGCATCGAGAAGCCCGCGACTGGCTGGGAGAAGGCCGAGTTCGATGCCGCGAAGTGGGCCGAAGCGGAGGGCGGCTTCGGCACGAAGGGCACACCGGGCAGTGTCGTTCGCACCGAGTGGAAGAGTGCGGATATCTGGCTGCGCCGCGAAGTGGAGTTGAAGGCGGCACCCAAAGGAGAAGTGTTCCTGCAGCTTCACCACGACGAGGATGCCGAGGTATTCATTAATGGTGTGCTGGCCGCAAAAGTGACGGGCTACGTCAGCGATTACACTCTCGTACCGCTCTCACCCGAGGCCCGCAAAGGGCTAAAGGCGGGCACCAACAAGATCGCCGTGCATTGCCATCAGACGCAGGGCGGCCAGTACATCGATGTGGGACTCGCCGAGATCGTGCCAAAGTAAACGACTCTTGCGCGAAGAGGCGACAGGCGTCACCGCTTCGCGTTCCAGTCCGGATTCGCGTATTTCTCCATCCAGATCACTCCGGAGCGGAAGCGTTCGGTGTTCGTCCATTCGCCATGTTCGATGCTCCAGCCCGTGTCGCGGGCAAATCGTTCGGTGAGAAACGCGGACAGCGACTTCGGCGTGAAGACATCACGGCCCGCGGCATCGTGAATGCCCGGGAGCATCGGGGCAAACTCACTACGGTTCAGAAGGATGCTGCCGTGCTGGAGCATCGCGCCGCGCATCTTGCGCTGGGCGCTACCCGCGACCTTCGAACGATTCACAAGCAAATCGCCGGGTGTCTGGTGGAGGAAGCACACCACTTCACCGAGCTTCTGCTCTTCACCGCAGACCACCGCGTGGGAGTCGATGCCATGCAGGGCCAGCACCGCCTGCACGATGTGGTGGAAGCGACAAATCCACGGCTCCGCACCATGCCACTCATTCCCCGCAGGCAACGCCAGGGCATACGTCAGTTCATGATGGTGCACAATGGCCGCACCACCGGTGGAGCGCCGCACCCAGGGTAAGCCTGCGAGCAATTCATTCTCACTACGCCCCGCGGCAGGCTGGAAGTAGCCGAGGGTGACGGTCGGTTCACTCCAGGTGTAAAAGCGAAGCGAGGCCACGCCCTCAACGGCGGCTTCGAGCATCGCCTCATCGTCGGCCATGTTGGTCGCGCCATCCGCATCAGCGAACGGCAGCAAGCGAAGGGTGTGCGGCATTCCCTCATTCTAGACGGCTTCGGCGAAGTGACGGTATAATCGTGCTCACGAACCTGGAGCGAACATGAGCGTCAGCGTTGTTCTCGAGACTTCCACCATCCACATCCCCGAGCGGGCCCGCGCGAGCCTGGCCAGCTTCCGTGAATGGGCCGGCAACAACGATCTCCCCGAAAAAACCCGCGTCGATTATTACAAGGGCGAGGTGTGGGTTGACATGGGTAAAGAACAAGTCTTCACGCACGGTTTGCTCAAGACACGAATCTCGACGACACTGGACCTGCTCGTGCAGGAAGAAGATCTCGGCACTTATTGGTGCAACAGCATCCTCGTGAGCAACGCGGAAGCCGATCTCTCGGGCATTCCGGATGGCACGTTCATTTCGCACAACACGTTCACGGCCGGGCTCGTGACGCTGACGGAAGGTTCGGAGGAAGGCTTCACAGAAATCGTCGGCACGGCCGACATGGTGCTGGAAGTGGTGAGCCCTGGTTCCGTGCTCAAGGACACGGTGCATCTGCGACAAGCATACTGGGAAGCCGGCATCGCTGAATACTGGCTCGCCGATGCCCGCGGCGACGGCGTCGCCTTCGACATCCTCCGTCGCGGACCCAAAGGCTATGTCGCCACGCGCAGGCAAGGCGGCTGGCTCAAATCGGCCGTGTTCGGCAAATCGTTCCGCTTGCTCCGCACCACCGACCGCAGCGGCAATCCAAAGTTCACCCTCGACGTGAAGTGATATCAGGAGCGCTGGCCATGCCGATCCACGACTGGTCGAAGGTGATTCCCGGCATCTTCCACGACTTCCATGGCGACTGGATTCAAGTGCTGAAGCACACGCTCAACGCGGGTGTGCTGCCAGCGGATTACTACGCGCTTTCCGAACAGGTCGCCGTGGGTGTGGCACCGGATGTCCTGACCCTGGATCAAGTCGGCGGAACGCGGAGTGATTCCGATACGTCCGGAAGCGCACTGGTGACCGCCCAGCCGAGAACGCGCTTCGCCACGGAAATGGGCGTGCAGGTGAAACGCCGCAAGAATCGCATCACCGTCCGACATGCCACCAATGATCGCGTGGTGGCAATCATCGAAATCGTTTCGCCTGGCAACAAGAGCAGCCGACACGCGATCCAGGCGTTCGTGGGAAAGGCGGTCGATCTGCTGGCGAATGGTGTGCATCTGCTTGCGATCGATCTACACGCACCGACGAGGCGTGATCCCAACGGGATTCACTCGCTCATTCAGGAAGAGTTCGGCGGCCCGGCATTCGCGTTGCCCACGGAGAAAGAGTTCACACTCGCTTCGTACGAAGCTGTCCGACCACCGCGAGCGTATGTCGAACCGGTTGCGGTCGGGGATGCGATTCCCGATATGCCGTTGTTCCTGAAGCCGGGCGGGCACGTGCTCGTGCCTTTGGATCAGACTTATCTCAAGGCGTGGGAAGGCGTGCCCGTGCGCTGGCGAACAGTGATTGAGGCCCCGACATCACAGCAGTGATGACGCGACTCCTCAGATCGAGATGATGGCTGAGCTCCAGGTGAGGCCGCCGCCGAAGGCGACGAGGAGCACGGTGTCGCCCGGTTTGCAGCGACCGGATCGCAAGGCCTCATCGAGTGCAATGGGCACACTGGCGGCGGAGGTGTTGCCGTAGCGGTCGAGGTTCACAACCACTTTCGAGGCGGGGAAGTTGGCCGATTCCAGGGCCGCATCGATGATCCGCTGGTTCACCTGGTGTGGAATGAGCACATCGATCCCGGCCAGGCCCATCTCGCGGCAATCGCTCTCGGCTTGCTGAATGAGTTCGATCATCCGCGACACCGCAAAGCGAAAGACTTCGCGGCCCACCATCCGCAAGTATTCCAGCCGGGGTTGTGTGTGCGAACCGGGTGCCGGGTTCGGCGTCACCTTGCTCGGCACCTGGATCAACTCTTGCCGCGAACCGTCCGAATAGAGACGGATGTTTCGCACACCTGCATTCACCACGGGTGAGGCAGAGAGCACCACGGCTCCGGCTCCATCGCCGAAGAGGATGCACGTGTTGCGATCGGTGAAATCGGTGACGCGAGTGAGCACTTCCGCACCGACAACCAGGGCGTTCTTCGCAGCACCGGTTTTGACGAATTGCGTGGCGACAGAGAGCGCGTACAGGAAGCCTGAGCACGCGGCGAGCACATCGAACGAGGGGATTTGTCGGCAACCGAGCGCGGCCTGGATGAGGTTCGCCGTGGCAGGGCACATGAGATCGGGTGTGACGCTGGCACAGACGATCATGTCGATCTCGCCGGCTCCGAGCCCGGCCGCGGCCATGGCCCGGCGTGCGGCGATTGTTCCGAGCGAGGCCGAGGTTTCACCGAGCCCGGCATAACGCCGTTCGCGAATACCTGTGCGTGTACGGATCCACTCGTCGGAGGTGTCGAGGTTGAGTGTTTCGGTGAACTCTTCGTTCGGCACGATGCGGGTGGGCAGGTAGCTCCCGGTGCCGCGAAGTGCCACGCCAAGCAGCTGGCTCATCGATCGGACCCGTTGATTCGTTCGGGTACGGACATGCTGCATGATTTAGCAAAAAGCAACACCGGTTACCAGTCTGAGGTGAAAACCGATCTTCAAGCCACGGTTGTTGTTGGAGGCTGTTAGCCCTCAACGTCGCCCTCTTCGCATTACACCGGTTGCTTCTCGGGATGGAGATAGACGAAGCTCTTGCCGAGCCGGCCGCCATAATTGCCAGCCGAGATCGAGAGCAGGTCGGGCGTCTCGCGGGAAGCGTGAATCGCGGCCTGCGTTGCTTTCACGATGGTCGGCAGGTCCTGACCGTTGATGATGATTTCCTGCACGGAGGCCACACCCGCTGGTAAGCGTGTTGTCACTCCGGGTGCATTGCGCAGTGTGGGGCAATATTCGGCGTACGTGCTCGCAATGGCGAACTTGTACCGGCTTCCGGCTTTGGAACCACTCGAGGCGACGCCACCCGGGAAGGGCAAGATCACACCCGGCACCGCACTGGCCGCCTGGGCTGCACGCGTGGCCGCATCCAGCGCCGCATCGGCAGTGGCACCGAAGAACCACAGGTTTCCACCCATGAGCCCTTCAGCCCAGCCGCAGCGGCGCTCAATGGTGAATTCCCCGCTGAGAATCGGCACCACCCAAACCCGGCGACCGGACCGTTCGGCGGAGAATTGATGGCCATCGCCAAAATACGAGACCTTACGACCGAGCGGAAACCACTTCTCCTCGGCGGGCAGCACGTTGAAACACGCCGTGGTGGGACAGGTGAGCACGTTCTGGCTGACGCGCACGAGCAAGGAGCGTTCCAGCCGTTGCTCGCGGTCCTTGTGAAAACGCGGCACGTGAATCTGCACGATGGCACCCGGTCGGCCATCGGGTGTGTTAGCCGCATCCACGTGGCGATCGAGCCCGGCCTCGCAATCGCACAGAATGGTCGAACTCGCGTTCCCGGTGCAGGCATTCACCGCCTGGCCCAGCCAGTAGGAATCACGAGCCGTGATCAGCACGGAAGAATAAATGCTGCGAAAAGCTTCCGCATAGGTATCGTCGATAAAGGCGGGCATTCCATTGACCTCGAGGGCGGGCGCACTCCCACTATCTTATGGCGGTTCTCATTGATTCCAGACCACGACCACACTCCCCTCAATCGGAATGTCCAGAACCAGGTCATTTGTCTGGAATCAAGATCGTCTGAATGATCACGAATCCTCCTCCCGCTGAGGCACAAACGGTGGGGATGCGTGCTTGCCTCGATCCCGCCACTTCACTCAAAGCCAACAGATTCTCCAGACTCCACGAACTTTTTCCTTCCCAATCGGCACGCACGGAAAAGTCGGCTAATTCTTTTCGTCATCCTGGCCGATATTCACGGCAGATGCCCTACCGAGTCGTCTGCCCTGGCCATCGCGCCGGGGCAGATACGAGGGGACGCGGCAGGGACATCGGCCGACAGGCCTTGATGGGGACCACTATGAGCTGGAAGCGTTGGGCGGCGCGGTTACTGATCGGCGCGCTCGCAATACCTGCCTTCGGCGGGTGCAAGCAGCAGCTGTTCCTGGAGCCCGGCGATTACTCGGATGCGGTGCGATCCGGGCTGCCGAAAGCTCTGGAGACGAACCCGCATGCCGCCATCGTGCCGCAGGTCGTCGATCCGCACGACGCGCCGGCCACGGTGCTCGATCCGACGCGGCCCGCCCGCTACATCACCCTCAAGGAGTGCATCGCCGTGGCCCTCGAGCAGGGTAACGTCGGTAGCCAGTCGCAGACGCAGTTCGGCTTCAAGAATGAAGTGAATACCAACTTTAATGGCCAGGGCGTCGGCGGCACCGATGCCATCCGCGCGTTCGCCCTCGATCCCAGCCTCAGTGGTGCGAACATCGAGCGTTCGCTGTCGAAGTTCGATGCCCGCTGGATCACCAGCATGCAGTGGCAGAAGAACGACAATCCCGTGGCGGCCCAGTTCGTGTCGTTCCAGTCGCAGAACGACCAGGCCAACTTCAGCACGACGCTGGCCAAGGCCCTGCCCACGGGTGGTGTGGCCGGCATCACGATGAGCATGAACTACGCGAAGTTCTCGAACATCCCGGCGGCCCAGCAGGCCAGCTTCGTGAACCCGAACTACACGCCTCAATTGCAGTTCGTCTTCGAACAGCCGCTGTTGCAATTGTTCGGTGTCGAAGTGAACCAACTGAGCAGCACGATCGGCCAGAGCCTGCTCATCAACGGCTTCACGCAGTCCGGTGGCCAGGGTGTTGAAGGTATTCTGCTCACCCGCATCCGCTACGATCAATCGAAGGCCGAGTTTGAACGGACCGTCAACTACATGTTGATGAATGTCGAGGCGGCCTACTGGAACCTCTACGCCAGCTACTACACGCTCTACGCCCAGGAAGAGGGCTTGCGGCAATCGTTTGCGGGCTACACCTTCACCGCAGCCCGTGTGGGTGCCGGCAGCGATCCGCCCCAGCAGTTGAACCAGGCCCGGGCCCAGTTCGAATTGTTCCGTGCCCAGGTGTACCGTGCCCGGGCCCAGGTGCTCGAATCGGAGCGGCAGCTGCGCGGCCTGATGGGCCTGCGAAGCGACGATGGTTCGCGGCTCGTGCCCGTCGATAAGCCGAACCTCGCCCCGTTCAAGCCGGACTTCTACGAAGCCGCAAACGAGGCCATTGCCAATCGTCCGGAACTGATGCTCGCCCGCCAGGAAGTCAAGGCGCGGCAATTCGACCTGACCTTGCAGCGCAACCTCCGCCAGCCGGACCTGCGCTTCTTCAGCAGCTACAACATTCAGGGCATCGGCACTCGTCTCGATGGTTCCGAACTGGTCGGCGATACGAACTCCTTGCCTGGCAACGCCCTCTCGAGCTTTGCCAACGACCAGTTCAATAGCTGGACGCTCGGGCTGCGCCTTAACATGCCGCTCGGCTTCCGCGATGCGAATGCCCAGGTGCGGCAAGCGAACTTGAACCTCACCCGCACTTACTATCAGTTGCGTGATGCGGAACTCAAGACGCTCGAATACCTCACGAGCCGTTATCGCCGCGTGGTGGAAACGTACACGGTGATACCGCCTCTGCGATCGCGTCGCGAGCAATTGCAGATCTACGTGGAGAAGACCCGCGAAGTGATCAAGATCGGCAAGTGGACCTCGCAGGACTACTTCAACTTGCTGCAGGTGCAGCGTGACCTGGCCGATGCGATCAACCAGGAGTTCCGGGCCATTGCCGAGTACAATACGGCCCTGGCGGAGCTGGAATTCGCGAAGGGCACGATCCTGCGTTACAACAACGTGTCGATGGCGGAAGGGCCGCTGCCGCCGTGGGTCTCGAAACGTGCCGCAGACCACGAGGCGGAACGTGCCGCGGCGTTCAAGCTGCGGGAGCGACCGGCCTGCGACGTG
>JBGSZR010000251.1:0-33176 GCA_041750275.1 Gemmataceae bacterium | reverse complement strand
GCCCGGGCAGTTGAAGGAACTGGTCGGTGCTGCGGAGTGGCGATTGACGCCCGCAGAGGCAGATGAGATCGACACTTTCTTGAACGCGAACCCGGCCTGAACTCGCACCCTTGCACAAACGACAAGGCGAGCGGCCCCCGTCAGGGGGCTGTTCATTTGACTTTCCGATGCATCAGGAACAGCCCGCTGACGCGGGGCCGCTCGCCGGAATGATGAGTTTGCCCTGTTGAAACACCCCTTCACCGCTCGCCGCTCGCGACGTTCCCACTTGCCCTTCCGCTGCTGTTCCCACCTCGCTATATCACGCAATCGTTCAATCCGGAGGGAAGGAGCCGTCCGCCATGGCGAGCCGCAGATCCACATTGGGGCGTATCGGGATCGCGAGTCTCGCGGCCCTCGGGGTTGCGCTTGCTCTTTTCCCGGCCCAGGCCCAGCAGATTCACCGGCACTCCTTTGCGGGCCGTTCCACGGCGCTCATTCGCAGCGATGCCAACGTGCGGGTCGAGGAAAAAGAACACGATATTTCCACGCAATCGTTCAAAAGCCAGCCCTCCAGCGAGCACGTGAAACTGACCTGCGAAGCCGGCACCGGCGACGCAGCTTTCATCCATTACTACTACGACACGCCGCCCGCCCCCATCTCGGATCTGCTCTCGGCTGGCGTCTGGGTGAAGGCGACCAAGCCCGGCATTCAACTGCGGGCCCGTGTGGTCTTGCCGAAGGAGCCGGATCCGGCCGTGCCCGAGTCGCCGTTGACTATGCTCATCGTGGCGGACACGTATCAGGACACGCGAAAGTGGCAAAAGTTAACGCTCGAAAATGCCCCCGAGTTGCTCGGCAAACACCTGCCCATCCTGCAGGCGAAGATCGGCCGCGCGGTGAACTCGACCGGTGCGTACATCGATCGGCTTGTGTTGAACCTCTATGCCGGCCCGGGGCCGCTGGATGTGTGGATTGATGATCTCGACATTGGCCCCGTGCGCGACACCTCCAGGGCACTTGAACCGGGAACACCAGCACTTCCGGCGAAGCAGGTGAAGCCCGGCGATCCGAACCTCACGCTTTCGCCAGGCCGGATGAGTGAACAACGCGGCGGGCAATTGCTCGTGGAAGGCAAGCCGTTCTTCTTCCGTGCCATTCGCCACACTGGCACACCCTTGCATGTGCTGCGAGCCGCCGGCTTCGACGCCGTCTGGCTGCCCACGGATGCAGCCGAGGAACTCATTGATGAAGCGACGCGCGAAGGCTGGTTCGTGGTGCCGGCCGCGCCGCTCGTCGATACTGTCGGCGTGAGCACGAATGCCGGGCTGAACCGTGAAGCGGCTGCGTTCGATTCCTTCCTGCGAAAATTCGGCAACGCGGACGTGCTCTTCTGGGACCTGGGCGGCGGCCTCACCGAGGAGCAGGTGAACCGCGTCGAACTTACCTCAAAGGTGATTCGCGAAGGGGATCGTCGTCGGCCACTTGGCGGCGACCTCTGGGACGGCTTCGGCTCTTACTCGCAGTACCTCGACGTGGTCGGGGCACACCGTTGGCCGCTCTTCACCAGCCTGGAACTCAGCCGTTACCGCGATTGGCTCACACAGCGCCGTCAGCTTGTGGCCAACAGCCGGTGCGTGTACTGGACGTGGATTCAGAATCACTTGCCCGAATGGTACGTCTCGAACATTCTCGAGAAGCGAAACGACGACCAGTTCGAGGACCCCGTAGGTCCCAATCCCGAGCAAGTGCGGCTCCTGGCGTACATCAGCATCGCCAGCGGTTGCCGCGGGCTTGGCTTCTGGTCCGATCGCTTCCTGGCCGATTCGCACCACGGCCGTGATCGCCTGCAGGGCATGGCGCTCCTGAACACCGAACTGGACATGCTCGCCCCGGTCTTGCTCTCGGCACGCGAAAAAGCGATCTGGCTCGACACCAATCACCCAAATGTAAAGGCCGCCGTTCTCCGCGGAGAGCGCGGCCTCGTGCTCCTGCCAATCTGGATGGGTAACGGCACGCAGTATGTGCCGGAGCAGGGTGCCGTGCCTGCGCTGCAGGTCACCGTACCGCTCGTGCCGGACGGTGCCGATCCCTGGCGCATAAACCCCGCCGGCGTCGAGTGCCTGCGTGAAAACTGTGTGAAGGTGCCCGGCGGTACACAGATCACCATTCCCGAATTTGATCTCGTCGCACCGATTGTCTTCACCTCGGACCTGTCTCCAAACGGCCTGGTGGTGTGGTGGCAGGACCACGGTCGCAAGTATGGCCGCATCGCGGCACGCTGGGCCCTGGACATGGCCGCGTTCGAGTATGAGAAGGTCCGGGCCGTGCATTTGAAGCTGATGGAAGCGGGTTCGCAGGTGCGCGATGCGGATGTGCTGCTCCAAGAAACGCATCGCTTCTACCGCGATGCCCAGAAGAACTTTGCCGCGGAACTTTACGACAAGGCCTATCTCGATGCGACGCGGGCGCTGCGACCCTTGCGGTTGCTGATGCGCGATCACTGGCAACTCGCCGTGGCCACTCTCGATGTGCCAAGTGCAAGCCCCTATGCCGTCAGTTACTACAGTCTGCCGAAGCACTGGGAACTCTTCCGCGAGGTGCAAGCAGCGCGTTCCACAGGCTCGGTGTTGCCGCATGGCGGCTTCGAATTCTCCGGGAAGATCCCCGCCATTGGCGTGCGGGTTGATGCCCTGCCCGGCTGGACGGCCCGCACCGGCTCACTCGAAGTCGATCGCGTGGCGGTCGCCGCGGGGGTGGTTCCCTCGGATGATCTGGCGGACAATCGCCAGCCGCGTCAGTCGCCAAAGCAGATGAATGGATTGCTATCACCCAGCCGAACGGTACTGCCTCCCGATGAAGGCTACGTGCCGCCGGCACCGGAACTCGGTGGCGGCGTGTTGAAGCTGGAAGTGCGAACCAAGCCCATTCCGGGACGCGAGGACAAGCCGCTGGCGTTGCCTCTGGAACGGACGTTCCTGGCTGTCGATAGCCCGCCGGTGCGCTTGCCACCGGGGACGCTGGTGCGTGTGAGCGGTTGGATTAAGGTGCCTCAGCCCATCGTCGGCACCGCAGACGGCGCCCTCTTTTATGACGATGCCGGCGGCGAGCCGTTGGCCGTGAGGCTGGCGCACACCATTGACCCCAAGGAGAACCAGGGCGTCTGGCGGCACTTCCACCTCTATCGCCGCGTCCCGGCTACCGGGCAGATCACCGTCACACTCGCACTGACCGGCGTCGGCGTGGCGTACTTCGACGATGTGCGAGTCGAGCCACTCGTTCCTGCTGGAAGTGTGAACACCGCTGATCGCGCACCACGCGGCAATGAGGTGGTTCCCGTGGGTTATCGACCAAGGTGAGTCTGGAATGAAAAAAGCCCGCCATAAAAGGCGGGCCTTGCCAGTCCGATGCCTGGGCTTAACGCTTCGGCGGCGTGTCGCCGGGGCGGCCGAAGCCGTTGCCAGGTTCAGTGGAACCGCCGCTGGCCACGCGTTTCTTGACCTCGGTGAGCCACTTTGTCCAGCCGTCGCTGAGCGTCACGCGAAGGGGATCCTTCATATCGGTGGCGCTGTTGCGAACCGTGAGTGTGCCGTCACTTTGCACGATAAGCAGCTCCGTGGCGGTTTCTTCGTCGATGGTGGCACCCTTCGGGTTGCGCGTGCGAACCTTGCCACCTTCAAAGTCCACGAGCACGGACTTGTCACCGGTGAAGTCGATGAGCCAGCCCTTGGGTTGAGTCGGGTTCTTCTCAAGCCGGGAGGCGGGAACGATCTTGCCGGGCACTTCGCGGAGCGTGTAATCCGTCAGTGCCGAGGACCACAGCGGCAGTTGCACCACAGCCTTGCGGCCGATGTATTCGCCGCGGCCGACTGGCATATTGGCCACCACCCAGGCACCCACGGGTTCGCGCACACCACCCGCTTCCGTGCGAACCTGTTCCATCCAGGTCAGCACCTGGATGACAGCTTCGGTCTCCTTCGACTTGAACATCTCAACCAGTGGTTTGGCTTCCTTTTCGGGGTAAGTGTCGGAAAGCTTCTGGTTGTACTCGTTCGGATCCACGGCGTAGACGAAAGACTCATAAGGCACCGTCAGTGATTCGCCCAGGCGAGTCCAGGGGCCGTAAAGAACCTTGTTCTTTGGATCGACCGCGGCAGTGCGATTGGCCATCATGTTCTGGAACTGCTCGCCCCAGACGGGGTTTTCCATGCGAACACGCAGCTCGTACTGATACGTGTAGCCAGGCCGCACGTCGCAATCGACGAAGCGAATGAGCAGGTGATCGAGGGTCACCAGTGGCAAAGCATTTGGGTCGTTGGGGCCTGCGCCACCTGGGTTGCGTGGATCGGGGCGTGTGCCCGGTGCCATGCCACCCGGGCCACCACCGATCACCGGGGGCGGGCCGAAGGTGGGCCCAGCGGAGGGTCGCGAACTGATGCCGGGTCCACCGGTTTCGCCACCGTAGCCCGCAGCAGCAGCGCCTGTGTCCTCGCCAGAACGCGGCATGAAGATATCGCGCTTGCCCTGCTGCTTCTGCAACCGCTGGGCCAGGCTCGTGGGGGTCTGCTTCTCAGCCCCCTGAGCCACGAGCGCCTTGATGTTCTCCTGGATCTTCGGGAGGCGGATCTTGGGGTACTGCCCCAGTTCCGGAATCAGCGCCGGCAGCGGCACGGCCATCGCTTCGTGATAGCGGAGGAAGTACGGGATATATTGTGATTCGCCCGTCTTGTCGTTGGGATCGACGTCGAAGTGATCGCCGAACTTTCGGGCGTGGATGATCTCGGCGTAGCGGTCCTCGTAGTTGTAATCTTCCCAGCCGTCCTTGTCAGTGTTCTTGGTGCGGAGTGCCTGTCCGTTGGGTAGCACCACCCGGCGGCGCACCTCGAAGCCATCGAAGTGGATGAAGGCGGAAAGGTCCGAACCCGGTGACATACGCAGGGCCCGTCGCAATGCTTCTTCCTGTTCCTTCAACGGGAAACTGCAGTGCACCACGATCATGCGTAAGGGAATGACCGTGGCCGCGGGTGGTTTGCCGGCTGCCATGGCCTTGTCGATGTCTTCAATCGGGATGTAGGAAATGGTGGTCTCGGTGCGGGTGCCGCTCTGATCGTAGCCGCCGCCACCGAAGCCGAAGCCACCCTCTCCACCGAGGCCGGGCGTCGCACCCGGGCCACCAGGCCCCGGGGGCATCGGTGGTGCCTGATTCTGGCGGTTCTGAGCGTATCGCTTGCTCCCTTCCGTGCCACGCTTGCTCAGGGCCTTGGCCGTCTCCTTCAGTTTCTGGTCATCAATCTTGTTGACCATCTTGGTATCGAGTACCGCGATGCGAGCGCGACCATCGCCTTCATAGATGATGTCGAAACCCATCATGGGAGCGCGAACCAGATCGACCTGTGCCTCGCGGATCGTGAGCACCTGGGGGATTTCCCACTTGGTATCGGGCCGACCGACCGGATCAAACAGGGCGGTTCGGGGGTCGATGAACTGCTCGGATGGCACCTGCGGGTAGCCGGCGGCGGTAGATTTATTCCAGTCCTTGAGCCGGAGCTCTTGCTCAAGCTTTTCCTCCTCGGCCGGCGGCAGTACGGGTGCGGCGATCCGGCTGCGGATACGCTGGGCTTCATTCTGGAAGGCGGTCACGGTTTCGTCCGGTGCCTTCGCATCCATCCCGGCGGTGACGCCCCAGAGTAACAAGATCACACATCCCAGGCCGCCGATGCCCAGGGCGATGTATTCGCCTTTCTGCAGCAGCAATTCCTTGAAGTTGATCTTCGATTTGGACGGTGATTTCGTTTTGGCCTTGGCCATGGCAGTGTTCCTTCATCGGGCTCGATGAACCCCAGCGCGTGTGCCGGGGTGGTAGGTCGCAGGGAGCAATCGCCAAAGGATGCAACGTCTTGGACGGCTGCGTTGTTGGTTTCGAAGTTACAAGGCGTTACCGCTTACGGGTTGAACCCCGTGTCCTGTTCCTGCGGCTGGGCGAGTTCCGGTTCATACTTCTCGTAGAGCGAGACGATGCCATAGATCGAGACTTCGATGAGCCCCGAGGTCATCTGGATATCAGCGTCCGCAAAGCCAGGCTCGCCACCGATTCCCGTGGTGCCGGTGCCGGTCCCCATGGGGGTGTTTCCGCCGGAGATGTTGATCCCGGGCCCCCGCCCGCCACCCGGCCCGCCATCGGGGCTGCCGATGATGTTGAGCCCGCCCCCTTCGCCGCCGGTGCTTCCGGGGTACGAGCCGCCACCTGTGCTATCCCCGCCAGGCAGGCCGCGATAGCGCTGCCAGTGGACCTGTGTAATCTGGAAGCGGAGCGGTGAGTTGGCCAGGGCGAGGAGCACATCCTGGAGGTTGGTCTGATCGACGATGAGAACCATACCGACAGGCATGCGGCGCACCTGGTTGGTGACTTGCAAGTAGCGTTTCTTGGTGGTTTCGAGGAGCATTTTTGAGGTGACAGGGCCGTAAACCACGGGCCAGCCCGCTCCGACCATTCCCCCGGAAGTGCCACCGCCTCCAGGGCCGCCGGGGCCGCCATCGCCGCTGCCGGGTGGCCGCGGTATGCTGCCCACTGGCGGAACACCACCGCTGCCATCATCCATGGGCGGAACCGCATCCGCGGGGACTTCCAGGAAGAGTGGCAACTTCGGGCCCATCCCGGCCAGTCTGCCATCTGGATAGCCGAGCACGAGGCGGTCGATGCGTTGCAGCGGCACCGTGCGGGTATCGAACACCTGGCGAATCGATTTCACATTCACATTGGCCCCGGCCGTGGTCAGGTCGGTGCCCTTGTCCGGCGTGATCGTCATGGTGTCGCCGGGGATGTCGCGTTCCTCGTTGCCTTCTTGTTTGCGTTTGGTGCCGCCGGCACCCGTGAGATAGCGTTCGTTAAAGACGAGGTCGATCGGTGGTCCGCCGGCATCGAGTTGCACCTGGAAGGTGAGCTTGCCACCGAGGCCGAAGGTCTGGATGCGCGGCGAGAGGTTCGTGAGGGTGCCGACAAGCACGCGCTTGTTGTCCGAGGCTCGCGTCATGGCCCAGACTTCAATTTTCCAGGTGCGGTTCACGAAGGTTTTGCGGCCGGCTACACCGGCGACTTCGGCGAAGGAAGCCATGTCCTCATTCACGGTGCGGAGCGAGTTGAGCAGCGATCGCTGGATCCAGAGGTCCTCGAGGGCTAACCAGATTTCAGGAGAAGTGGGGCGACCCTGACCCCAGCCATAACCCGTTGCGGGATCGTCGACATAAACATGCCGCAGCACACTTGACCAACCTCCGGCGAATTGGGTCGGCCAGAGGCGATCGGCCATACCGGTGCCGCTGCCGGGCTTGCCGAGCGTGGCGTTTGAATACTCGGCCAGGTAAACGTCCCGCGATTTGAAAGCGAGTCGTTCGCTGCGATCATTCGGCACATCCGCACCGAACTTCAACCCCTTGAACTTTGGCTTCTTCAGCTTGGGATTTTCGACGTCGGTGTAGCCATCGGGTCGGTAGTTGAAGTTGGTAAAGAGATCGGAGACTGGCCAGCGGAACTGGTTGGTCTTCTCCTGTTTCATCACCCGTTCCTCGGCATTGCCATATTCGACAACGCCGATCTGAAGATCCCAATTTTCGCGCCACTTGTCGAAGCGGATCAACCCGACTCGCGTGTTCTCATTCTCGAGTATCGTGAGTTCCACGAGCGGTTTGATGTCCTGTTTGCCCTTGGCGGCCTTTTCGGCGGTATCGATTTCCTTCTCGCGGGCCTCGATCTTGCTGCCGATGCCGGTCCAGATGGTCATCACCGCAACGAGCACGCAAACGGCGAACGGCGCGAAGAGAATCCAGAAGTGATGTTTCTTGAGAAGGTCCTTATTCATGTCTCTCTCGGAGTATCAGAGTGTATCGGAGTCGCAACCCAGGAGGCCGGCGGATCGAATGATCAGCCTGGCACCGAGACATCCGTCTAGCGACCCATTGAGCTCGGGTAACCTTCACCGCCGGTGGTGCCGGTCGTGTCGGCAGGTGCGGGTTCGCCGACCATCCGGGCCGGCTCACGCCAGACGAACATGACGACGAATTCGTAACGAATGCGCTGATCGTTCTTCTTGTCAGGAGTCGTGGCACCGGTCGGATTGCCACCTGGGCCGCCGGGAAGGCTCGGTCCGCCGGGGCGGCCGCTGGAGCCAGGAGGGGGCGGAACGAAAGGTCCACCGGGACCACCCGCCTGATTGGCGGTTCCTGAGCCATTCAAGGGCAGCCACTTCGGGGCCAGGGGAGTGGCTGGGGCCAGTGAGGGATCGCCCGTTCCTTCGCCGCCCGGTGCAGGCGCACCGGGAGAACTCGGGCCACCGGGCCCACCCGGACCGGCCGTTCCATTGGGATCAATCCCGCCACCGAGTAGCTGGTCCAGGTAGGAGTGGTTGATGAAGAGGAACTGTCCGGGTTGGGGATCGTAGCAGAGCCACACGTTGTACGCGAAGGCGTGCGAGAGACGCGAACGGTACTTCTTCCCTTCGGGGTCATCCGGATCCGTCTCCAGCAAAGGGTCGTCCACACCGGGCAGGTATTCGGGCACCTTGGTGTGGGCATCGCCCATCTGGGCGAACTCAGCCGATCGCTGGAGGTTGGAGAGCAGGGCCGCCTTGATGAACTCCTGGCCATCCTTGTGGTAGGTGTAGCCGCGGATTTCGAAGACCCAGCCACCGCCTTCGGCGATCTTCGGCTTGTTGCGTGGCTTGTCGCCGTCCTTCTCCACTTCGCCGGGTTTCATCCAGTTGGCAATCGGCTCGAAGTCGAGCTTCCGGGTGGTGTCATCGGCGACCTGGAAGAAGCCCGGGAGGTTATCGACCCAGCGGCAATAAACGGTCTCGATGTTCACCATGGCCAGCAGCCGCAGGTTCGGGTTCCAGTCTTCTGTGGAACTCATCGCGGTCGCCCCCTTCGGCTTCTCCAGGCCGTTCTTGAGGCGGCGTTCGAACCAGTCGGCAGCGTCGCTTCCCTTGATCAGGTCGCCCATCACCCGCTCTTCGGGTGTGGACCAAACTGAGGGGCTGAGGTTCCCGGTGCTGCCAGGTCGCGGCAATGTGGCGGCAAACACTTCCTGGTAGCGTGGCCAGTTCAGGCGTTCGTCCTGCCCGGCGAGCACGGTCTTCACTTCGGCCTGCGTGGTCTTGATCGTGGCGATCGCTCCCTCGACCTTGGTGTTCTGGGTATCGACTTCGCCCTGGGCGGTCTTCGCCGTCTGCATGGCGGTGTCGATGTCCTTGTCGAAGCGAGAGCCATACTGGGTTGAGTAGCCCCAGGCGAGGCCGGC
Source organism: Gemmataceae bacterium (assembly GCA_041750275.1). GTDB lineage: Bacteria > Planctomycetota > Planctomycetia > Gemmatales > Gemmataceae > JBGSZR01. Next base: position 23,905 of record JBGSZR010000251.1, on the reverse strand, counting down.
TGTGCCCAGCAAGAGGGCGGCGGCGGCGGCCACGGCATAGGGCTTCTTGGCGCGAATCAGGCGATCGGTGCGAATCTCGCCCGGGAGCAAGTTCGTGGTGAGCCGGGCTTCGCCGAGCCCTTGCAGTGCCAGCCCGTACGCGACCGGGAATGTCAGGATGTTTTCCTTGAAGAGCGGATCGTTCAGCACGGCCTCGCCACTGGCGCGGGGATACTTGTCCGGCTTCTTCACTTCGAGTGTCAGTTTTTCGGAGAGGTATTTTTGCAGGCCGGGGAGGCGGAACGCACTGCCGAGGCCGACCATGTACGCGACATTCGCATCGCGATGCGTGTTGGTGAAATACCCCAGAGAACGCTGCACTTCGCCCACGAAATCCTGCAGCACAGGCTTGAGCGCTTTGAGGATTTGCGGCAACTCGGCGCTGCGGGCCGCGTTGCGCTTCAGATGCTCGGCCTTGGCGAACGTGAGCTTCAGTTCCTTGGTCAGGGCACGCGTGAAGTTGTTGCCACCGAGCGGAATGGGCCGCTGCCAGATGATCTTGCCGCCATCGGTGATAATGAGGTTGCTGGCTTCGGTGCCGATATCCATGACAACGACGCAGCGTTTCTTGCCCCGCGGCGCATCTTCGGGAATCGGGTCCGGCGGCGGTTCGTTCGTGCCACCCTTCTTCAGGATTTCGTAGGTGGCGAAGTTCACGAGTGCGAGTGGCGACATCTGCACCGAGTGCACTTCGACCTTCGTGCCTGCGAAATATCCCAGATACTTGCTAATGACATCGCGTTTCATGGCGAAGAGGCCAATCTCGGTCTCCATCGCGAAGCCATCTGTCACCTCACCACCAGCGATCTTCTGGAAGTCCCAGACCACTTCATCGAGTGGGAAGGGGATCTGCTGCTTGGCCTCGAACTTCACGATCTCGGCGATCTTCTTCTCTTCGACGGGGGGCAACTTCACGAAGCGGGCGAGTCCAGACTGCCCGGCGATGCCGATGGCCACTTCGTCGTGTTTGATCTCGTTGCGAGAGAGGAATTTCTCGAGTGATTCGCGGATGAGCACATCGGGATCGGCATCCGGCTGCGACAGGATTTTGGGATGCTCGACGATATCGAAGGCCGTGGCCGTGGGCTTGCCTTCAATCATTTCGAGGCGAACGGCTTTCAGGGCACACTGCCCGATATCGATACCCCAGACGCCTTTGGACACGGACATGGTCGAAATTCTCCGGGAGCGGCGAGCCGCCGGGGCGGTTTAGGAGCGACAAGCGTACAACACTTCAACGGAGAGGGAAAGCCCCTCGTTGGTGTTATCCGGTGCGGGACAGGTTCACGAGCCCGTTCCGATCCAGACTGGCGGAAATGGCGGCCAGCCGGGAATGGGCATCGAGCAAACTCTTGGAGCGATGAACGGCACCGTGAGATTCACGGTATCACGTCGCCAGCAAGGCTGTCAATAATCCCAACACGCGATGGCACGAAATGTTGGCGCGGTTCGACACCATCACAACGATCCCTACGAACGTTATTCGCCACACCAGGAGACTTCATGGCACTTGAGTTGCCCGGGTCGCACCGCTACCTGAATCGTGTGGGCCCGACACCGCTGGTGCCGGTGCGGCTCGATCCCGCCTTGCCCGCCATCTGGTGCAAGCTGGAGTTCCTCAATCCGAGCGGTTCGACGAAAGACCGCATTGCCCGCTTCATCCTCGAGAAAGCCTGGCGGCAACAGCGTTTGCAGTGCTCGGACCGCGTGGTCGAAGCGTCCAGCGGAAGCACCAGCATTGCCCTGGCGCTGGCCTGCGCCCAGATGGGCCTGCGCTTTCTGGCTGTGATGCCGGAAGGCGTCAGCAATGAACGTGTCTTTATCATCCGTGCGTACGGTGGTGAGGTCGCTTTCACTCCCAAAGCCGCCGGTATCCACGGAGCGATCGCCGAGGCCGAACGCCTGGGCACCGAGCCTGGTGTCTTCCTGCCCCGGCAATTCGCCAATCCGGATAATGCTGAGGCTCACCGCGTGGCCACAGCCCGCGAGCTGATCGACCAAATCCCAGGTGGCCGGGTCGATGCTGTGGTGAGCGGCGTGGGAACCGGCGGCACACTGGTTGGTCTGTTCGAAGGCTTGCGGGAAAGCGGGTGCCGGGTTGTTCCAGTGCATGCTCGCCCCGTGAATCTCGTTCGCACGCACGAGGCGGAATGCTGCAGTTTCTCAAACTGCATCCCCGGCGTCGCCGATTCCATCTCGGAAATCTTCCGGGCCGAGCGGTTGCCGGGGCTTCTCACCGTGGAAGTCCGCGACGCCGAAGCGATGGCGACCACCCGCAAGTTAATCCGGCTCGGCTTCCCGATCGGGCCGAGTTCGGGTCTGAACTTCTGTGCTGCACTCGAAGCGGCCCGCCAGATCGGCGACCACTCCGCCCAGGTCGTCACCGTCTTCCCGGACCGCATGGAACGCTACTTCACCACTGAACTGTTTCAGCCGTATCTATGAGCACACCCGCCCGGGAGCGAGCGATGCGCGACATTCTCTTTTTCGATGCCATTAACGATCTCGAAGCCGCGCACGTGGGTGGCAAGGGGCTCAGCCTCGGCAAGATGGCCAACGCGGGGCTGCCGGTGCCGCCGGGGTTCGTGATCACGACGGACGCCTATCGCCGCGTGGCGAAGGTGGGCATTCGGGCCAATGCCGCATTCACGCATGCCCTGGAAGCCGCATATACCCAGCTGGGCGGACTCGTGGCCGTGCGATCCAGCGCAACCGCCGAGGATGGTGCGGAGGCCAGCTTCGCGGGACAGCAGGAAACCATTCTCGGCGTGGCAGGCCTGGAGGCAGTGATCGATGCGGTCGAGCGTTGCTGGGGGTCGCTCTTCACCGATCGCGCCATCGCGTACCGCAAGAAACAGGGCATCGATGAGGCCGGTCTGGCCATGGCGGTGGTGGTGCAATCGCTCGTGCCCGCCGAAGCGGCGGGCGTGGTCTTCACGCGAGATCCCCTTGATGCGGTCGGCTCAAGCATGCTGGCCGAAGCTTCGTGGGGGCTGGGGGAAGCCGTGGTCTCGGGCCGCGTCACGCCCGATCGCTTTCGAATCGACCGCGCTACCGGAGCCGTGCGCGAGAAGCATCTGGGCCGCAAATCGCTCCGTATCACCGCGACCGGCGAGGAGCACGTGCCCGCGGAGGAGCAATCCCGCTTCTGCCTCGATGACCATGCACTCTCGCAGCTCGCCGAACTCGGGCGAAAAGTCGAGCGATTCTACGGTGATCCGCGCGACATCGAATGGGCTTTCGCCGGGGAGAAATTCTTACTGCTGCAAGCCCGGCCGATCACCGCGGCGAGTGCCGATGAACGCGAAGCAGTGAGGCAAGTGATCATCACCCGCCTGAGGCCGCTGGCTGAACCTGCTGGCACCGTGTGGGTGCGTTACAACCTCAGCGAGGTGTTGCCAACGCCCACACCGATGACCTGGGCCGTGGTGCAACGGCTGCTCGCCGCGGATGGCGGATTCGGGGCCATGAACCGCGATCTGGGGGCGACGCCCGACCCGGCACTCGGCTCGCAATCGGCGTTCGATCTCGTCGCGGGCCGACCCATGGCCAATCTCTCGCGCTTGCCGCGCTTGCAGTTCCAGAACCCGCCGATCGAGTACCCGTTCGCGGCGTACAAGGCGAATCCACGGGCCGCACTGAACCCTGCACCGGTGCTCAACCCGTTGCGTGGGGGAGCCTTCATGGGCCTCTTGCGATTGCCCGCCACCATCTGGAGGCTGTCTCGATTGATGAACCGCACGAAGAAACTGGCGGCGACATTCGCCAGTCGCTTCACCCAGGAAATCGTGCCAGCATTTCGTGCGGATGTGGAACAGGCTGACGCTGAAAACTGGGTTCATCTCCCGGCGGGCGAGTTGCTGGCCCGTTTCGAGTACTGGGTGAACCGCACGCTCGTGGAATTCGCCCGCGAGAGTTTGAAGCCCACCGTCTTTGCCGATATGGCCTGGAACGCACTTCTGGATCAGTTGAAGCCCCAACTTGGCGAGGAACGTGCGCGAGCCGCGGTGGGCGAACTGGCACTCGGCGCGCACCCGGCAGCAGAGGCCGATCTCGCAGGCGGCATTCGCAAACTGGCAGCGGGCGAGTGGGATCAGGCCGGGTTCCTGCAACGGTTCGGGCACCGCTGCGCAAATGAAATGGAGTTGAGCCAGGCACGCTGGCAGGAGGCACCGGACGAACTCGAGCGGCTTGTGGCCGGTGCAACTGTGCAGGCTTACACCACCACGGCTATCGACCCCGAACAGATCGCAACCGAGGCAAGATTGATTGGCTCGCGAAAAGAGGCATTCACGAGCGAAGTCGCCCGCCTGCGGACCTACTTGGGCCTGCGCGAAGCTGCGAAGAACGAGTTGCTCAGGGGCCATGCCCTTATCCGCCGGGCACTGCTCCTGCTCGATCAACGCTATGAACTGAATGGCGGGCTGTTCTTCCTCACGCCCGCGGATTTCCCGGACTTGTTAGCGGGAAAGGATCTATCCGCGCAAATGGCCTCGGCTCGCAAACGCCGGCAAACGGAACTTGCTTTCGAACTTCCCGCGGTACTCTTCAGCGATGATCTGGATGCCATCGGCCGGCCGCTACCTGAGCCAGCCGGTGGCGACAAATTCGAAGGGGTGGCGCTCTCCACGGGTGTGGTGGAAGGGCCGGCGCTTGTGCTCACCGAGCCGATGGCCGCACCGCCGGGCGAAGGTGGGTATATCCTGGTGTGCCCCACGACCGACCCGGCCTGGGTGCCGCTGTTCGTAAGTGCGAAGGGACTGGTGATGGAGACGGGCGGAGTGCTCTCGCACGGGGCCATCGTGGCCCGCGAGTTCGGCCTGCCCGCGGTCGCTGGAATGCCTGGCATCACCAGCCAGCTGCAAACGGGGCAACGATTGCGAGTCGACGGCGGCAAAGGCACCGTAACGGTGCTCCCCGATTAAGCGGATGCGAAGCGAATAAGGTCAACGGAATCTGCGATTCTGGAGCAATCGAAGAGGCGAGCGGCCCCGCGTCTGCGGGCTGTTCCTGATGTGATGAAATCGCAATCGAAGAGGCGAGCGGCCCCGCGTAAGCGGGCTGTTCCTGATGTGATTCATCGGCAATCGGAGAGGCCCCGCGTAAGCGGGCTGTTCCGGATGAGATTCACCGGCAATCGAAGAGGCGCGCGGTCCCTTGTAAGTGGGCTGTTCCGCATGTGATTCATCGGCAATTGAACAGCCTGCTGACGCAGGCCGCTCGCCGGGTTGGGGTGAATCATCCTAAGCGCCGACGAGTTCCGATTTCGGCACGTGTAGCCGCAGGCGGGGGCCGGCCGTGGGGGGCACGGGCGTGTCGTCGGTGAGCGGAATGCCGTGCTCGGGGAGTTTGCCATCGGCCATTTCGAACACGCGATCGCCGAAAGGGAGCAAGCGGGGATCGTGCGTTACCACGAGCACCATCGCCCCGCGGACCTTGGCCGTCTCGGTGAGCAGTTCGATCACCTGCTGACCGTTTTCCCAGTCGAGTGCGGAGGTCGGTTCATCGGCGAACACGAGGCTCGGGTTCTTCACCAGAGCCCGGCCAATGGCCACGCGTTGTTTCTCGCCACCCGAGAGCTGCGAAGGGCGCAAGTGGGATTTGTTGGACATGCCCAGTTGACCAAGCACGTGATCCGCGCGCTTGCGGGCTTCGCGCGGCGAGCAGCCTTCGCCCCACTTCAGCACGATCTCGAGCTGTTCCCGGGCTGTGAGAGCGGGGAACAAATTGTAGCCCTGGAAGATGTATGAACAGTGCTTGAGGCGAAACCGTTCCATCGTGTCTTCGGTCATGCTCCAGACGTCTTGCCCCATGGCGCGGACGGTGCCGCCATCGGGGCGGAGCAGTCCAGAGAGCACGGCGAGCAACGTCGACTTGCCGGAACCGCTGGGGCCCATGAGCAAGTTCATCTGGCCGGGGTAAAGCTTGACATCCACACCCTTGAGGGCAAAGGCCTTGGTCAAGCCACTGCCGAAAGAGCGAGTCAAGACTTCACCCACCAGTGTGGGGTCGCTGCGGCGCAGAATCGTCGGAGTGATTGCCACACGGCCGGAAGCAGCCGGCAAGCAGCGGCGAAGCAAACGGGCGATTCTCGTCATGAGTGATAGCTCCTGATGCGAACACGTTGCAGCGGGCAGGTGGGGTGGTGAGCCACGAAGGAGTCCATCTCCATTCGCTCTGACCGAAATGCCGGGCATCGACAGTCGCACTGCGAGGGTTGCATTTCTCCAGGAGTCGTTGGAGAACTTGACACGATGGCTCCGATTCCCCGGCCAAGGGGAGGCGGACCACGGAACGCCAGATACCTGGCGGAGAGGCCGATCGCAGTGAATGCACCATTATTAATGGGACATCCGCTCTTCCGTGGCAAGTCAGTTGGGCATTTTAACGGTACTTTTTTGCTCTGCCTAGCTTTGAGGATCCCCGAATTGAGGCAGATTCCAGAATCTGCTGCAGAAGCACCAGATTGCGCGATTCTACCCGTTATAACGATCACTCGACTGAAAGCAGACCGAGAATCATACGATAAGTGGCTGATAGTGCCGCAGGGAGCGCACACACCATGGCCCGGGCAAAACCCGCAGCTCCGGCACAGGCCGGGCTGTCCGCGTTGCCCGCTCGTCTTGCGGACGATGCGGACTGGGCGAACTTGCGCGCCGCACTTCTCGCAGGCCACAGCGGCACCGTCGATGGTGCCTGGGGCTCTGCCTCTGCGCTCGCCGTGGCCACATTGACGCAGGAAACACCGGGCACCGTCCTCGTCGTTCTGCCCACCACCACGGACCTCTCACCCTGGGTGGAGGATCTTGCAAGCTTTCGCGGCGAGCGGCCCGCGGTTTTCGAGGCCTGGGAAACCTGGCCGGTGCCCACGCACAAGGGGAAGCTCGATCCCGCCACCACATCGCGCCTGCGCGTGTTGCAGGAGTGCAGCGAGAAGCCGCCGCGGCTCATTGTCACCACGATTGCCGCCGTGATTCAGCCCGTGCCCGAACGTGCCGATCTCGCCGCACGGGGCCGCAAGCTCACGGCCGGGGAAGTCATCGATCCCGATGAACTCGCCGAGTGGCTCGTTGCCAACGGCTACAAGCGCGTGGAAGCCGTCGAATACCCTGGCGAATTCGGCAGACGCGGCGGCATCTGCGATGTCTATCCACCGGATGCCGCCGATCCCGTCCGCCTCGAATTCTTTGGCGATGAACTCGAATCGATTCGCACCTTCGCGACATCCTCGCAACGATCATTAGTGAAGAAGCCTGCGGTGACGTTGCTCTCGCTCGAGGCGAGCCCCACCCGTGAGGGTGGGGTTTCGGTCCAACCCCGCCCTGACAGGCGGCGCTCGCCTGAACGCGGTTTCCTCACCGACTACTTCCCGCCGCAGTCCTGGGTGGTGCTCGTCGAACCCGGGGATCTCAAGGAGCAAGCCAAGCTCTTCTTCGAACGTGTCGCCGACACCGCGGGGCTATTCGTCGGCGATGCGGTGTTCGCCAACCTCATGCAGTTGCCGAACGCTACTGTTAGTGCCATGCCGCGCGCCAGTGTCGAGGCCTCTGTTCACTTGCGCGTCGAATCGGTCGAGCGATTCAGCGGCAACGTGCAGCGCGTCCGCGATGAACTCGACGCCATCGCCACTGATGGCACCTCACAGGTGATGATCGCCTGCCAGACGGAAGCGGAGTGCCACCGGCTCACCGAGGTGCTCAAGGCGGGCCAGCTGGCGGAATCGCACCGGTTGCAACTGGTCACCGGTCATGTTCGCGCCGGCTTCCGCCTCGTCGAGCATGGCATCGTCGTGCTTGGCAGCCATGAACTGTTCCACCGCGATGTGTTGCCGCCGGGGGTGAAGCCGCCGGCCGCCAAAGCTTCGAGCCGCAAGATCGAAGCGCGGGCCATCGACACCTTCCTCGATTTGAACGAAGGCGATTATGTCGTTCACGTGGCCCATGGCATCGGTCGCTTCCGCGGCATGCGCATGCTCGAGAAGGTGCGAAACACCGACACCGGAATGCCCTTCGAGGATGACGACGAAGCCGGTGGAGAGGCTTCACCAGCCGAAGTGCGTGCTCTTACATCCGCGAAGGAAGAGAACCTGATCCTCGAATTTCGCGATGGCGTCTTCCTCTATGTGCCCGCGACGCGGATCGATCTCGTTCAGAAGTATGTGGGCGGCCAGCATGCCGAGCCCGAGCTTTCGAAGCTCGGCGGCACCGCCTGGGGGAAGAAGAAGGACCGCGTCGCCGAGGCCGTGCGCGACATGGCCGCGGACATGATTCAATTACAGGCCGTGCGGCAAGCCATCCCCGGCTTCTCCTTCCCCGCGGACACGGACTGGCAGAACGAATTCGAGGCGGCCTTCCCTTATCAGGAAACACCGGATCAGGCCCATGCCATCGAGGAAGTGAAACGCGATCTCGAGAAGCCCAAGCCGATGGATCGCCTCATCTGCGGCGACGTGGGTTACGGCAAGACCGAGGTCGCCATCCGCGCCGCCTTCAAGAGTGCCGATAACGGCAAGCAAGTGGCGATTCTCGTGCCCACCACCGTGCTCGCCGAGCAACACTTCCGCACCTTCACGCAGCGACTTGCCGAATACCCCTTCAGTGTTGGCGTGGTCAACCGATTCAAGTCGCACGGCTCCGTGAAGGAGACGCTCAAGAAGCTCGCTTCCGGTGAAATCGACGTGGTCGTCGGCACGCACCGCCTGCTCTCGAAGGATGTGAAGTTCAAGGACCTCGGGCTGGTCATCATCGATGAGGAGCAGCGTTTCGGTGTCGAGCACAAGGAGCGGTTGAAGCACCTTCGCGCGGTCGTGCATGTGTTGACCATGACGGCGACACCGATCCCGCGAACGTTGCACTCGGCGTTGCTCGGCATCCGCGAAATCTCGAATCTTGAAACGCCGCCGCCTGAACGCCAACCTGTTGAAACGCGCATCATCCGCTGGGACGATCAACTCATTCGCCACGCCATCCTGCGCGAGATGAACCGCGGCGGGCAGGTGTATTTTGTGCACAACCGCGTCTTCGATATTCACGCCATCGCAGACAAGGTGCGCAGCATCGTACCGGAAGCCAAGATCGTGGTCGGGCACGGGCAGATGGACGCGGACGAACTCGAAAAAGCGATGGTGAAGTTCGTTCGCAAGGAAGCGGATATCCTCGTCGCCACCACCATTATCGAGAGCGGCCTGGATATCCCCAATGCGAACACCATCTTCATCGACGATGCAGACATGTACGGCCTCGCGGACTTGCATCAGCTGCGCGGCCGCGTCGGCCGCATGAAGAACCGGGCCTATGCGTACCTCATCGTGAACCCCATCAAGATGATCACGCCCAACGCTGCCCGGCGGTTGAAGGCCATCGAGGAGTTCACGGAACTCGGTTCGGGCTTCAAGATCGCCATGCGCGACCTGGAGATTCGCGGAGCCGGCAATATTCTCGGCGGCGAACAGAGCGGCCACATCGCGTCCATCGGCTACGAGCTTTATTGCCAGTTGCTCGAAAATGCCGTGCGCTCGCTGAAGCAGCAAGCTCCGCGCGTGGCGGTGGAGGTGCACGTCGATCTGCCCTGGCCGGCGTTCCTGCCCCGCGACTACGTGCCGGGGCAGAAGCTCCGCATCGAAGTTTATCGCCGGCTTGCCCGCCTGCGCGATCCGAAGAAGCTCGACGACTTCCGCCAGGAACTCCGCGACCGATATGGCCCCCATCCGGAGCCGGTCGAGTGGCTGTTGCGCACCACGGAAGTGCGCTTGCTCTGTGTGAAGTGGCAAATCGCCGGCGTCCACCGCGACGGCATCGATCTCGTCTTCTCCTATCGCCATGCTGGCCGGGCCCAACAATTGACATCACTGAGCGGCGGAAGGCTCAAAATCGTCGATGAGAAATGCATCTATCTGCGCTTGCGAGCGGGTGAGGATGCCGCTGAGGCGATGTACGCGTTGCTGGTGAGTGTGTTGAACCCGGTGGTGTGACGAAAACGGCTCCGCGCTTCGCCCTTGCACTGCGCTCAATTCACGCTATACCCGGGTCGCTTAAACGCGCCGGCGGAAACGCCGATAAGTTCGACAAGATCGGTAAACCTCGTCACCGAGGCAGGGTGCGCATGGACGCCGCGATCCCGCTTTCACGCTGTATCTCCGCGGCTGCGCTGCTGCATCTGGCGGTCGGTTGCACCGCTCCCGTCTATCGCGGGCAGGCACCGCAATACGAGCCGCTGCCGCCGCCGCCCATCGTGGGGAGCGTGATGCCGGCCGCACCGGTCCAGGGGCAACCGATCACTACCACGCAGACGGTGCCCGCAGGCTATAGCCCCGGCGGTGCCGGTGCGATCAAGGCCGTGGTGCCGCAGGGTGTGCCCGCGATTCGAGTCATTGCAGTGGTCGGCGGTTCGAATGTTGTCACCGATCAAGAAGTGTGGGAAGCCGTTCGTCAGCGAATGCAAGAATACGTCTCGCTCGTCGACGGGCCCAAGGGCAAGGAAATTGTTCGCGATGATGCCAAGGAAAAGGCCCTGTACCTCGAAGAACTTCGCCGCATCATCGAGCGCGAGTTGATCCTTGACGAGATGTACACGCGCTTGCGAAAAGCCAACAAGCCCGCACTCGTGGACGAAATCAAGAAGGCCTCCGCGGACCAGGCCACCCGCCAGCTGGGCATGATCAAGAAGGCGTACGGCGTCAAAACCGACGATGAATTCAACGATATTCTTCTGCCGCAGGGCCTCACCTTGCCCGTGATTCGCCGACAACTCGAACGGCAAATGATGGCCGAGGAATATGTGCGATCGGGCATCCGCGAGAAGATCAAGGGAATCGGCATCACCGAGATTCGCACGTACTACGACGAGCACCTCGACGAGTTCAAGACCGAGGACCGCGTGAAGTGGCTCGATATCTTCGTGAGCTTTGGCCGCTTCCCCAACGCACGAGCCGCGTACGACCATGCCCTGAAGGTGCAGCAGAAGGCTGCGAGTGGCGGCGATTTCCTCGCACTCGTCAAGGAATTCGACCAGGGCTTCGCGGTGCATCAGAACGGCGAAGGCATCGGCACCAAGCGGGGTGAGATTCAACCGCAGGAGGTCGAGTCGGCCGTGTGGGCCCTGAAGCCCGGCCAGGTCAGCGGCCTCATCCAGACGCCGACCGGCTATCACATCGTGAAGATCGCCGAACGCGAAGTGGCCGGCACCAAACCCTTCGATATGGCGGTACAGGACGAAACGAGAAACAAGCTCACCCGCCGACTGATGGCGGAGGAGTACAAGAAGATGGTGGAGAATCTGTGGCGTGGGGGCGTCGTGAAAGTGATGATCGACACGCCAAGATGAGCGGCGACACGCCGCATGCATCAAGTGAATCAAACCGCCCGATGCGTAAGCGAGCGATCACGTTCGCCCTTGCTGACACAGCGTGCGGTCGAGTGACGATGCGAATCACTTCACATCAACTACCAAAGTGGCGTAGTGGCGTGTCTCGGTGAACTTCATCCCGGCATGTTCGCCGGGTTTCGCCTCCGTGAAGCGTGCGAACACCGCATAACGGCCTGAAGGTGCGAACTCCTCGGTGAAGCCGTCCTTGTTTGTCTTCACAGCTTGCTTCATTTCGCCTGGCAGGAGCACCGTCACCTCGGCACCGGCGAGTGGTTTGCCTTCGGCGAGTACCTGGAACTTCACCTTGCCCGCGGAACCCGTTTGCACAATCTCGGCCTTGAGCACACCGCCTATGGCCTTGGCATCATTCGGGCCATTGATGGCTTTGGGGTAGTAGACCAGGCGGAAAGGCTTGTCGTCGCCTTTCTGGCGCACGCCCAGGTCGGCGATACCAAACACCGTGCCAGCGCCGGGCAAAGCCATCTGATAGAACCCATCGCCCTTCTTCATTTCGAGAGCGGATTCCTTGCCGCTGCCATCCCGGAAGGTGAGCTTGGTGCCGCCAAGTTTCTCGATATCCACCTTCGTGTCTGGTTGGGTGGAATCGCTGAAGATGAGTTTCGCGGACTTGCCATCCACCTCGGGCACCACGAATGCGAAGTGTGCTCGAGCCATTCCGACCGCGGCGAGGCACACGGCGAGAGAACCGATCCATCTTCTCATGTCGCATCTCCTGGGAAGCGGGTGATCGAATTCTCTTAGAATAGGCCGGGCCCATGGCATCGGCCGGACAGGCACGGTTGAAATTGAAGGTGTTCGATCTTCTTTCAGGTTCTCCCCAATCAATCGGGGACAACGATCGTCGCTGGGGGCTTATAATAAGACCGTCTGCATTGCATCCCGGGGAGGCCGAACCGTGTCGTTGCCAGCCGTTGCCGTTTCGCAGTCGCCCGAAGGGAAGTTTCGAGAATTTCTCGCCAGCCGCCCCAAACCGCAGCGATTCACGGACCAACAGCGCGAACTGGTCGAACACGTCTTCGCCCGGCACTCGCACTTCGATGCCGAGCAACTGATTGACAACTTGAAAGCCGCCGGCAAAAACGTGAGCCGGGCCACCATCTATCGCACGCTCAAGAAACTCATCGAAGCCGGATTGCTCCGTGAAATCGAGATCGGCCATCGCACGGTCTACGACCACGACTACGGTTACCCATTCCACGATCACCTGGTCTGCGAACAGTGCCAGACGATGATCGAGTTCCAGAATGCACAGCTCGATGAACTGCTCCGTGAAGTCGCGGCGCAGGAGCAATTCCAGGTCGAAGGTCGTTCGCTCGTGATCCGCGGCCTCTGTGCCGCCTGCAACCGCGCCCGCGCCGACCGCCGCAAACTCGTGATGTGACAGTTCGCGTTTTGCTCTCAAGATCGCCGGCAGCGCGAGTCAGGCGGGTTCGGTATTGCCGTGCTCGCGCTGCAGGTTATTTCACATCGCAGTGCCGCCTACGCCGAAACCCCCTGGTATTTCGGCATGTTCTGTTCCTGGCGCATCACGTCCATGGGCCCCCACAGCTTGTCGACATCGTCCTTGAACACATCGCCGACGAGTACATCGGTGACGAGTCCCTTCAAATCGGGATGCTTCCGGACGAAGCGGCCGAAGCTCAGGCCATCGTAGAACTCGCACACGAGCCGACGTATGCGGTCGATGCCCTGCAGGAGGGGCTTTTCGTAGACACGCAGTTTGCTTTCGGAGGTGTCGTTCGCCTGCAAGGCTCCGTCGATGGCATCGGCGGCCATGGAGCCCGAGGTGAGCGCGAGCAGGAGCCCGGAGGAATAGAGCGGATCGAGGAAGCCGAAGGCATCGCCCACCAGGCACCAGCCATCGCCGGCGACTTGCTTCGCTCGGTAGGTGTATTCCTTTTGCACGCGGAAGATGTCGCTGCGTGTGGCATTTGCAATTCGCGGCTGCACGCCGGGAGCCTTCGCCACTTCCTCGAAGTAAATGGCCTCGATATCCTTGTTCTCCCGGTTCTTCAGAAGATAGTCGTGATCCGCGACCACGCCGACGCTGACGATGTCGTCATGGAGCGGGATATACCAGAACCAGCCCTTCTTGCCTTCCGTCTGGATCACGATCGTGGCACCCTCGTCGCGACCCTCGTCGCGGTAAGCCCCTTTCCAGTATGTCCAGACAGCGGCCTTCTTCAGCGCGGGGTCCCACTCGCGCAAGCCCAGGCGATCCACGAGATGCGTGCCCTGCCCACTCGCATCGACCACCACCTTGGCCCGCACCTCGCGTTCGGGGCCATCCTCGGGCTTCACCCGCACGCCCACGGCACGCTTGCCCTCAAGGAGCACTTCCAGCACGCGGGCGCCTTCGTGGACCTTCACGCCATTGTCGCGAGCATGATCGAGGGCGAGCTTGTCGAACTCGCTGCGGCGAACCTGCCAGGTCTGGGAGGATTCGTGCGGCTTGTTATCCCAGAAGTAAAACGGTTCGGAGAGCCGGCCATGCTGATTCACGAACTGCACACTGTGCTTCTTGATGAAGTGACTGCCCCGCATCTTCTCCAGGAGACCGGTGCGTTTCAGTGCGTTGTAGGTATCCGGGATCATCGACTCGCCGATGTGAAAGCGCGGAAAATGATCGCGCTCGAAGACTTCAACCGTGTGACCCTTCTGGGCCAGGATCGTCGAGACGGTGCTGCCCGAGGGGCCGCCACCAATGACCACGACATCGACTTCAGAACTCATCGCCATGCGTTCACTCCTGCCAGAGATTAAGAATCCAGTGTCGAGTGGAAACCATTAAATTCGTTGCGGGATGGCGGCCGTGAGGCCTCACTGCCAGTTGCTCCCATCCGGTTCGTGCGGTGTGCGGGCCGCTTTCAACAAACTCGTTAATGCTTTTAACTCCGTTGCACTCAAATGACCGAGTTGCCGGGCATGGCACTCTCGCAGTGGCCCGGCAATGCGCTCCACCAGTGCCTTCCCGGCCGCGCCAATGCCGACGAGCACGGTGCGCCGATCGAGTTCCGAGCGGGTGCGGGTGATGAGCTGGCGTTGTTCGAGCTTGTCCAGCATCCGCGTGATATCGGGTGCCCGCGAGACAAGCCGCTCGGCCAGCGTCAGCGTCGGAAGCGATTCGCCATGCTCGGCCTGCAGCAATCGGAGCACGTTGTATTGCTGCGGGGTCAGTTCAAAGCTCGCGAAGAGTTCATCCTCGAAGGCTCGCAACCGGTCGTACGTCCGCCACAAATTCAGGAATGCTTCCTGCTCAGGCGAATCGAAACGTCGTGCCGTGGGTGTGCTCGCCATGCTCATATCGAGATATTAACTGTCCGAACAATAGTTGTCCAGACAATTATTTGCCGACTTCGCCGTGAAAGCCTGAAAAAAGTTCTCCATTTGCGGGGTGGTCCGCTATTTCGCATCGCCGCGCTGTCTCTGTATAATTGGCGGGAACGTTTCGGCACTCGACCCACAACGTGACACCGAGATTATCCATGAATGGGCCGACCTACGTCACCATGCCTGCGCCGGTCCGCCTGCCGGATCTGCCCAGTCCACAACAGGAAACGCAGGAACTGCTGCGGCAGATGCTCGAACTGCAACGCGAACAGGTGTCGCTGCTGCGCACACAAGTGGCGCAGGCCGATAACCTGGCACGCTGGAAGGCATTCCTGAGCCGCTGGTCCGAGGAGTTCCCCGACATTGGCTCGGCCTGCAAGAAGGTGATGCCGACGGTGGAACGGGCTTACCTTGTGATGCTTCAAGAACTCACGGACCGACTCAACAGCGATGACCCCGAGGATATCACCGAGGAATTCGTGCTGAATGAGTTCCTGGATCGCTACGGCATGCGTCTCGGTCAACTGGCGACAATCATCAGCCAGTTGGCCCCGCTCGCCGATGCCACTCCGGTTGAGAACACGGGCTCCTCCACGACCTGACGGCACGACGCAACCCGCTTTGTTTTGGCCCCTGGCACGATGGACTCTCCTGAATGGAAATTGCACCTGCGGACCTGGCGAACATCCGGGAACTCTACACCCAGGGTCGCTACCGGCAGGCTCATGAAGCAGCATCCGCGTTCGGCCCGATTCGCAGCTGGACCAGCACGCCGGCCCGCCTGATCGGCGGCCGGCTCGCCATTCAACTGGGTGCCCCCACGCTCGGTCGGCAACTGCACCTGGCTGCCTATCGGTCCACGCCGCACCATCCGGAAGCGATCTACTACCACGCCCGTTATCGCCTCGAACGCTTCGGCCCGCTCGCGGCCTGGCGTTTCCTTCGCGCGAATCCGGACTGGTCCGATGCACCGCCCGAATTGCACGCGGACTGGCTTGCACTCAACGGGTTCGTCGCGGCACGCCTGCGCGACTTTGATCGCTCCGAACGCTGGCTGAACAAGGCCGAGACAGTTGCCCCCGAGCGTGCCTGGCCCTGTATCGAACGTGCCAGTTCGTATGAACTGGCCGATCGCCTGGAGGATGCCCTCGCCAGTGCTCAGCGTTCGCTGCAGATCCAACCGTGGTTCCGCCCTGGCGTGCAGGCCACGGCCCACACCCTCGTTCGTCTCGGTCGCGAGCACGAAGCGCTGGACTTGCTCACCGAGGCCTCGTCCCACATCGAAAGCGGCCTCGTGCTGGCGCAGCTCGCCGGCTTGCAGAACGATCTCGGCCACCACGCGGATGCGATGACGACCCTGCATCGCTACGCGGAACTGACGCCACTGATGGACAAGGAAGTCGCGAAATGGCAGGCGGCCCGACTCGCGGACACGGCTTATCTGATGGGTGATTTCACGCCAGCAGCGATTCATGCCCGCGAAGTGAAAGAGGCCTTCTACACGCGCTTTGCCGATCGGTTGACGCCAGCAGACTCCGCAGTCCCCGGCCGCTGGGTGCTGCCCGTGGATCTCGGCTTCGAGAAGACGCCGAACACCGTGTACGAACTGCTGGCTCGGTTCTGGAAGCAGCCCGTCCCCGCGGCGAATGCCGAGGCGTTGCCGCCCGCCGATGCGTTGCCGGATGTCTCCGAACGATTGCGATTCGAGCGAGCGGGCTGGCACGCGGTCGAGTTCGCACTCACACCCGAGACCGCTTTCGACCTCGCCAGCCGCGGTGTGCCATTCCTGGTCACACTCGTGGAAGCGGGCTATGCCCAACCCCGACTCGTCGTCGCTGCAGACCGCCTCAAGAACACCGTTTCACTTGTGGATGGCTCGGAGCGCAAGCCCGTCGAAGCGCCACTGGACACGATGCAGGAGCGCTTCGCCTTCGCCGGCCCGCGTGCACTGGTGGTATTGCCCGCTTCGGAAGTGACACGCCTCGAGGGCTTCGCTCCGCCAGACCGCGAACTCCACGAACAGCTCCACGCCATCCAGAAGTCGCTCCTGGCACACGATCGCGTGACGGCTCAGGCCACCCTGGAGCCATTAAAAACGTCGTACTCCGGGCACCGCCTCGCGAAGCTGGGTGAACTCGCGCTCGCACGGTACGATGCCCATACTGTTCGCTTGCTGCGTGCGTACGATGCCCTTCTGACCGACTTTCCGCATGAGCGGACCTGGGTGCTTGCAAAGGCCAGTGTGCTCCGTGAACTGCACCGCTTGCCCGAACGGCTGGCCCTGCTCGAAGCCGAGAGCGAAGACCTCGACGCCGAGCCGATGGTGCTGCAATCGCTGGCCCAGATGCTGCTTCCTGTGCACAATCGCCAGGACGAAGCCGAGCGGCTGTTGCGTCGTTCGATTCGCACGCGCCCCGGTGCGGCCGCAGGTTACTACTTGCTGGCCACGCAGTGGTGGGAGTCCCGCCGCTTCGAGGACGCGGCCGAGGTATATCGCTTCGCCTGCACGCTGGATGATCGCGAGGAGCAATTCGCCGAGGCGTATTTCCGAGCGGCCCGGGCGACCGAGCAGGTTCCCGAAGCGTTGCGTTTGTTCCAGCAACGTGCGGGCCGCGCCGCTGTGCCAACACCTTCTGCGGCTCGTGCCCTGTACCAAGCATTGATGGATCGCGATGAGCCAGAACAGGCCACGGCCGCGCTCGATCAGGCGATTCGCAAGTTGCAGGAGGCCGGCAGCAGCACGAAGAAGAAGGATGCCGAGCAGGCGCTGGGCGATCTGTTGCTTTTCCGGGCTGAGTGCCACGCCGGGGCGGGGCGCTTCGGTGCAGCGGATGCGGATTTGGCCTCGGCCAGGGGCATCGTCACACCACTGATTTGGCATCGCGCCGCCGCTCGCATCGCGCGAATCAAGCCCGATCTTGCCGCCGCGGTGCTGCACTTTCTGGAAGTGGTGAAGCTCGACCCACTCACGCCGGACGCCCACCGAACGCTCACGGCGTTGCTCGCCGATACCGATGGCCGCTCCGCCGCCCGCACGCACCTTGGGCAAATCGTGCAACGCTTCCCCCACGCCTATGCCCTCCAGAAGTTGCGTGCCGAGTTCCTCTCCGGCGATCCCGACGCCGATGCGAACGCCGTCATTCAGGAGATGCTCGACGACTGCCCCGAAGACGCCTGGGCCCTGCGGCAGCGTGCCCTGATCCTTGCTGATCGCAAACAACACGAGGAAGCACTGGCCGCCATTCGCCAGGCCGGCGATGCCGAGCCTGGCCACCCGTGGTACTACGGTGTGCTGGCCCAGGTGCACCACCGTGCCGATCGCCAGGAGGAAGCTGCCGAGGCTTGCCGTGAAGCCCTTCGCGCGAACATCGACCAGGATTCGGTGATTGCGGAGTTGATGCAACTGAGCCGCGGTCGCGAGGAAAAGCAGGAGGCGTTGCAATTTATCACCGAGCAACTCGAGCAACAGCCTCACACCGGTGAAGGCCTGATTGCTTTCGTGGGGCAATCGCATCAGACCGCCACCGAGATCGAGGACCATCAGGACTTGCTGGAATTCCTGGAGCGCACCTGCGACGACCGGCCCGATTTGTGGCACGTCTGGTCGGCGTTGATTCAGCAGTTGGCCGGGATGAATCGGCTGGAAGAAGCGAACGAACTGGCGAAGGAAGCCACCGTGCGATTCCCGCTGCTCTCGAAGTTGTGGCTCGATCTGGCCCAGGTGTGTCAGGCGATGGGCAACCCCGAAGGCCGGCTCGAGGCCTTGCGGCAAGCCGTCGATGTGAGCCCGGTGTGGTCCATCGCTGCACGTGAACTGGCCGAGGCACTCGAAGAAGTGGGCGAACCCGATGATGCCGTCACCGTGCTGGAGCGCACCGCGGCCCGCAGCCCGCTTGATCCTTTCGCACACGGCTTTCTCAGCGAACAAATGTGGGAAGCGGGGCAGTCGCGCGAAGCACTTGATCGAGCCAAGCGAGCCGTTCGCCTCGAACCGGGCTACGACTGGGCCTGGCACGCGATTCAAGTCTGGGCGGATCGGCTCGAAGTGCCGGACGAACCCGCCGAACTCGCCCGCGAACTCTGCCGCGAACGCACCGGCGATCCGCGTGTGTGGCTTCGACTCGCCCGCCTGTTGCACCATCCCCGCCACAACGACGAGGTGCTCGGGGCGCTGGATCAGGCCGTGACGCTCGAGCCCAAGAACATCGAGGCGCACGACCTGAAAGCGGAGCGGCTCGCCGAGGCGGGTCGGTTCGAGGAAGCACTCGCCGCCGCTCAGCCCCAGGAGCTTGCCGGCGAGCTTCCCTTCGTGCTCCAGGGTCGGCTTGCCTGGGTCGAGGCGAAGCGAGGGAACTACGCCTCCGCCATCCCGCCCATGCAAGCACTTGTCGCCGTCGATCCCACGTATGTGTGGGGCTGGCACCAGCTCGCCGAGTGGTACAACGAGACCGGCCGGCCGCAGGGTTATCTCGAAGCCGCTTCCGAACTCGTCCGCCTGCAACCCGGCCATCCCGTCGCCATGATGATGCGTGGCGAAGCGAAACTGCAGACCGGCGACCGCGACAGCGGCAAGGCGGATCTTCGCGATGCGCTCAAGGCCAGCCCCGGCTTCTCACCCGCCGCCGCCGTGCTTTTCGAGGCCCATCTGGCTGATGACGAGTTTCGCGAGGCCCGGCAAATCCTGGGTGTGCTCCAGGAACATGCCGTTGGCCCCGAAGTCTCGCTGAGGCAGGTTCAGCTCTCGTGCCGCACGGGTGAGGTCGAATCCGCCGTGCGTGCTTTCGCCGAGATCTGCGAAGGCCCCGGGCAATCGCCACAGCCGATTCAGTCCGCACTCACCGAGATGCAGAATGCGGAGTGGGAAGACAAAGCAATGCGTGTGCTACGCGAATCGTGGCAGAGCGGCGGGCCGTTTCATCCCTGGGCACCGCTCTTCTGGGTCGAGTCCGATGATGGCCGCGATGCAGAACCCGGTGAACGCTTGCGTGCGGCAGATGCCGCGATCAAGGGCTACCCGAAGTTCTTGCCCGGACACGATTGCAAGGCGGAGCAACTGGCCCTCACCGGCCGATTTGAGGAAGCGTTCGCCGCGTGCAAACCCGCTGAGTTTGGCGACCCGCCACCCATCGAATTGCGAGCCCGCATCGCCTGGATCGAAGCCCGCCGCGGCGACCGAGCGAAAGCCACCAACCTGATGAAACAGGTCGTGGCCGAGGAGCCCACCTTCGTGCTCGGCTGGCGTCAACTCGCGGCCTGGTACGATGCGGCAGGCCGACACCGCGAGTGCCTCGAAGCCGCCGATCGCTTCGTGCAACTCGAACCCGAGAACCCTGTCGCCCACGTTTATCGCGGCGAAGCCAAGCGGAACGTGGGTGATCGCCGCGGTGCACTGGCGGACTTCCAGAAGGCCATGGAACTCGACCCGGCCTTCGAAGCAGCCGGCATCAGCCTGATCGGCGAGCAACTCGCCACCGGCGATATCGACGGTGCGGCACGCTCACTGGCGAACGTGCAAATCCACACAGACGGCCCGCTTGTGCGGCTGCGCGCGGTCCAGGTCGCTTGCCGGCTTGGCGATTCCGAACTGGCACGCGAACGCTTCCGCGACCTCTGCACCGATTCGGACGTGAGCCGAGGCGTGCTGCGTGATGCGGTGAATGCCTTCGATTCGGAAGGCTGGGGGCCGAAGCTCACCGTCGATCTGAAGGAACTCGCCTTCACGGATGGGGCGACTCCGGATGTGGCGGGATTGTGGGCCGAGCGACTGGTGGAAGCCGGTTCGATCGATGCCGTGGCGGATCGCTTGCCGGAACTCTTGAGCCATGATCCCGAGGCCGGGCGCGAAGCCGTGCTGGCGTATACGCGGGCGTTGGCCCTGGCCGGCAAACCCGTGCAGGGTGCCGTGCAAAAGTACAGCGAGGTGCTGCGTGCGGATGATGCCTCCTGGGCTCGTGCCGCGGAAATCCTCGTGGCCGCAGGCAACCACGCACTCGCCGTGGCCTGGCTCGCCGACTGGCGCGAACGCGGAGACCTCGAAGCGTGGATGCTGCGCCCGCTCACGGTGGCTCTGCGAGCACTCGATCAGGACGAAAAGGCCATCGAGGTGTGCCGGGCCGCGGTTCGCATCGGCAGCCCCGAGGAGCAGCTGTCCGAGTTCCGCACCTGGCTGGCACTCGATTTCGCCCTGAGCGGCCAGGCCGAGGAAGCGGGTGCCCAGTTGGGCCGCGTCGAAGCCGCCGCACTTCCGCCGGGAACGCGCCTCGTGCATGTGCTGACCGAAGCCGTACTCATGGTGACGCGAGCCGGCCCCGGAGGAAAATCCGCCGCGTTTGCCGAGGCGCGGGAACACGTGAAGACCACGGCGAACAGCGTTCCTTCCCGCGATGTGCCGGCCGGGGCGAACCGGGCGTACCGCAGGGTCGTGACGCGGTTAGCCAGCGAAGCGGGCACGCTGAACGCCCGACTCTGGGCACTCTGGCAACGCGTTGCACCCTGGGTGAAATGACGATCCACGAGCCGGATTCGCGCTTCGAGTTGAAACCATCCACCATTCCCGGTGCCGGGCTCGGCGTGTTCGCCCGCGTTGACCTGGCACCCGGCGACGAACTCGAAATCGTCGGCATCCTCGTGCCCCGCGATTCCGTTGCGGACCGCTGCACCCACTTCGCCGATGGCCACAAATTCCAGGTCGGCAACGATCACCTGCTCATCCCGTGCGGCTTTGGCGGCATGGTGAACCACGCGCACGACCCGAACATGTTTCGCGTGGTGAAGGGCGAACGCGTCGTACTCCAGGTGCTGCGATCTATTCGCGCGGGTGAAGAACTCTTCCACCGCTACAGTGCAGGCGCATGCAAGCGATTCGGAATTGGCGAGCGGCCCACGTGAGTGGGCTGTTCACGCGATGTGCACGGTGCGATCGAATCTGTGCGATCGTAAAAGAACAGCCCGCTTACGCGGGGCCGTTCGCCTGATGATTCTGCTAGCGCCTGAGCATGCGCCAGGTGAGGGCGATGCCCATGATGCCGGTGACGATGTTCGCGAGCCAGATGCCGAGGCCGAGCGGGAGTTTGCCATTCTTGCCCATGTTCGAGCCGGCCAGCAGCAAGGGATAGTAGAAGAAGACGGCGGGCAAGAAACAGATCACGAACGTGCTGAGGTAATCAGAACGGTTGGCCCAGATACCGACGGGGCAACCGACCAGGGCGAAAACGAAGCAGCCGAACGCGAGCGCGGGCCGCATGTAGAACTCCGCCTCGACTCCGCGGCGAATGCGGGCGGCCAGATCGAGTTGCGACTGATAATGGCGGTCCTGCAGTTTCAGGACCTGTTGCTGTGCCGGGTCTTGTGTGCGTTCGGCGACGCGGAGGGTATCGGCCCGGCGATCCTCGATCAGTTGCCGCTCCGCATCGAGTTCGCCAAGGCGTGGGCCAAGGTCTTCCCAGGTGAGCGACATCGTGCGTGTCTTGATGTCCTTGCCGCTGAAGTTATCGGGCAACTTCACCGGATACGGACCGGTCCAGGGTGTGACCCCGCGGATTTTGGGATCGTAGATGAACAGGCGATCCGAGTCGATGTACAGCGTGCCGGCCTCGAGATCGACGCGGAGGCGGGCTTCGCGGGCCCGGGCCACGAAGTCGTAGCCGATAAACGATTCCACACCCGTCTCGGGGTTCTTCACCTTCACACGCTTCTTGAGCACCACGTCGATTAGCCGCCGGCCTTGCACGTCCTTCACGAATAGCACGTATTCGAAGCTGCCGCCCGGGCGAATGCAGCGGTCGCGGCGCAGGGCGTTGTAGAGCACCTCTTCCGGGTCTTCGAGAATTTGCTGTTGCAGCATCTGTTGCGTGCGGGGGATCACGTTGTAGTACAGCGATCCGGTGCACGCCGTGGTGAAGAGCCCAAGCGCGATTGCAGGCTTCAGGATCTGGAAGAGGTGCACACCCGCGGCACGGATGGCGACGACTTCGTTATCGTGGGCGAGCCGACCATACACGACGCAGGAGGCGAAGAGCGTGGTCGCCGGAATCGTGTAAGGCAGTGTGCTCGGCACAAAGAGCGGAATCGCCATGATCACCTGCTGCGGCGACAGACCCATTTGCGACGCTTGCTGCACGAGCCCGGCAATCACGAACAAGGAGGTGAGCCCGGTCAGCGCCAGCAGGAAGACGCGCAGAAGCTCCCAGAAGATCATCCGGTTCAGAGTGCTGGCGTACATGAGAACCCCTCAACTCGCGGACAGCAGTCCACGCGCTTCCTGTGATTACTTCGGCAGCATGCGGTTGGTGCGGCTCTTCAATCGCTCGGCGAAATTCTTGGCCGGATCCGTGACCACCGGAACCGCTTCGGGTCGATAACGCAACTCGCCATTTTCCCGCGTCAGCTTGATGCGAAACAGATTCTTGCTCAGGAATGCCGTGAGATCGCCCACCGGTGTGTTGATCATCTGCTTCAGCATCTTGGACCAGATCGTGTAGAACTCGAAGTGGACATACTCGCCACTCGTGTCCAGTTCCCCACTGCCGCCCAGGCAGATCGCATTCCCAATGAGGTCGAGTTGATCGATCTTCACGCGATTGCCCTGAATACGGAAGATGGCGTGGGCTTCCTCGAAAGCTGTCTTGTCCGGCGTCTGGAGTTTGAGCATCTTCACGAGGTCGAGCAGAATCGGCAGGTTATACATGCGCCCATTCGGCACATCGATCTTGCCCGATCCTTCCATGCTCCACTGACCCGTCTGCGGATCGGGGCGGTTGTACAGGCGTATCTGCGCCTGGGCGAGGCCCTTCAGGTCCGCATCGGAGCCGAGCTTGTAGTGCCGGGCCACTTCGTCCAGTTGCACGTCGGAAGCGGTGAGCCAGAGTTCATAGCGAACCGGCGCCGCGAGCACAACGCGGGCTTCACCACCGAGCGTGCCGTGGAAGAGCGAACCGGACACATCGGTGAATTCCATCTCGATGGGGAGAAACTCACCGGGCCGGGCGGGGTCCGGCTTCTGGGGCAGCACGCGGACATGGGCCTTCACCCCGGTGACCGGTTGCTTCGCGACCACGGCCCGGTCCAGCCACAGGTTGCCGCGGACCTGGCTGAGGTGGGTGCCATCGTAGCGGCCCCGGCAGGCGAGCGAGCCGAAAAGCTCCTCCCAGGC
>JBGSZR010000250.1:0-12830 GCA_041750275.1 Gemmataceae bacterium | reverse complement strand
CGGGTGCGGATGTGCGCTTGCCGCACCCGGCGGTGTCGCGTTCGCATGCGGAGTTGCGTGTGGAGGCCGGGCGCATTCGCGTGCGCGATCTCGGCAGCCGAACCGGGCTCACCGTGAATGGTGCCACGGCCAGCGGCGATCACACGCTCCACGATGGCGATCGCGTTGCTTTCGGCCCCATTGCTTACGATGTCTCCGGCCTCACGCTGCGTCGCGCGGATGCCCAGACCGGCGTTCATCTCGTGGCCGAGGGGCTGACGTTCCGACGCGGCGAGCGCATCGTGCTCGCTGATGCCAAGCTGAACCTGCCGCCGAACACGTTCGTGGGCGTCATCGGGCCCAGCGGTGCCGGGAAATCGACGTTGCTGAAAGGTCTCACGGGTGATCTTCCCGCGGACCCCGGCGGCCGGCTCCTATACGACCGCATTGATGTGGCGCAGCAACCCGATGCCTGCCGGGCCGCCGTCGGCTTCGTGCCGCAGGACGATGTCGTTTACACCGACCTCACCGCTCGCGAGAACCTCGAATACACACTGCGGCTCCGTGTCGCCAGCGATCTGCGCCCGGCGGAGCGAGCCGCGATTGTCGATGGCTTGTTGCAGCGACTCGGGCTCGGTGCCGAGGCCGATTGCCCCGTGTCCGGGCTCAGCGGCGGCCAGCGCAAGCGTGTGAATGTCGCCACGGAATTGCTGGCACGCCCGCGACTGCTGCTTCTGGATGAACCCACGGCGGGGCTTGATCCCGCCGTCGAGGCGGACCTTATGGCGTTTCTGCGCGACCTGTCGCGGCGCGGCACCACGGTCGTCTGCACCACGCACGTGCTCAGCAGCATGGATCTCTTCGACATCGTCGTGGTGGTGGCCGGCGGCCGCGTCGTGGGTGGCGGCAGCCCGGCTCGCTTGCTGGCCCACTTCGGCGTCAAGACCTATGCCGAGCTTTACGCCAAGTTGAATGCTTACCCAGCACCGACACCGCGGCCGCGTCCTGCGCCTACCTCTGCACAAGCGCCGGCCTCATTCTCGGCGGGTTCTGGTGTCGGGCTTTTCGGCCAGGTCGCCACGCTCATCGAACGCGGCGCGAAGCGCATGGCCCGCGATCGCACCTTCCTGGCCCTGCTCGCAGGCCAGCCGCTGCTCATCGGCTTCCTCATCGTGCTCTCGCAGTGCAACCCGAAGGATCTGAACCCGCTCTTCACCTTCGCCATCGTCGCCGCTGTCTGGCTGGGGCTGAACAACTCCGCACGCGAACTCGTGCGCGATCGCTCCGTATACATCCGCGAACGCCGGGCTGGGCTCGGCCCCGGGTCGTACATCCTTGCGAAAGTCGGGCTGTTCGCCGCCATCGGCTTTCTGCAGGTCGCTGTGCTCATCTTCATCCTGAAGTACGTGAACTTCCTCGCGCCCAAGGAGCAACCCGCCCAGAATCTCGCATTGCTTTCGTTCGGGCGAATCCTTGTCGTCTTCTGGATCACGCACTGCTCGGCGATGCTGCTGGGCTTTCTTGTCTCGACGCTCGCATCAACAGAAGAAGTGGCCGTGGCCAGCCTGCCACTGATTATCTTGCCACAGCTATTGCTAACGGGCTCCGCCACGGCACTGGTGAACACCTCGTATCTCCACTTCGCCCCACTCGATTCCTTTGGCGTCGACACAGAGAAGCGGACGACTGCGGAGTGGATTGTGGAAGTGCTCTCGCTTCTCACGTACACACGGCCCGGGCTGGTGCCGTTCCTGGACTACGATCGCCGCCCGCCGCTCACGGCCGGACTGGCAGACTGGGTTCACATGCTGTTTCTGTTGTTCGCCACTGCCGCGGCTTTCGCCGCCGCGTTCCTGACCCGGGAACGCCGCTGGCTGGAGCGTGCATAACCCCGAGGAGACCTCACGAATGGCCACGTTAACACGACCCGGCGGCGCTATCGCCACGCGTCCTATGCACTTCATCTGGCTGGCGGATTGCTCTGGCTCGATGAGCCAGGATGGCAAGATTCAGGCGCTCAATCATGCGATCCGCGAAGCCATACCGCACATGCGCCGTGTCGCGGACGACAACCCGCATGCCAGCGTGCTGGTGCGAGCCATTGCCTTCTCCAGCGGTGCGGTGTGGCACGTGAGCGATCCGACGCCGATCGATCGCTTCCGCTGGAATGATCTGGCGATTTCCGGAAACTCGACCGATCTCGGTGCGGCGATCCGCCTGGTAACGGCCGAGCTTCACAAGATGGCGACCGGCGAAAAGCTGTTGCCGCCCGTGCTCGCGCTCATCACGGATGGTTATCCCACCGATGATCCCAGTGCCGCACTCTCCGAGATGCTCAGTGTGAAGCTCGGGCAAAGCGCCACCCGCGTGGCTATCGCCATCGGCGATGATGCCGACACGGCCATCTGCGACGACTTCATCGCCAACCCTGCCATCCCAACACTTCGAGCACACAATCCGGATGATCTGGTGCGCTATATTCGCTGGGCCTCCACCGCCGTGGTCGATGGCGGTACCAAGGCCCTCGGCGGCCACATCCAGGTCCCGCAGATGGCACCCCCCTCCGCGGGCGACCAGGTGTGGTGAGGCATCATTCGCGTCATCAACGGGGCGAATCGTAACGGGGAGAACACCAATGAAGGGCACCGCGGCACGGCATCTGCGCGATCTCGTCAATCTGCACGGCCTGGCCCTGACCCGGGACCCGCGCCGACTTCGCTCGATGCTGGCCGATCACTGTCCCGAGTTGAAGCGCGAGATTGCCGTGCTCATCGTTGCGGTCGAGTGCAGCGTGCCCGAAGCGATCACCGCAGCAACGGCTGGCACCAGCTGGGAAGTTCTCGAAGCACGCTTGAGGCTTCGCATGGAGAGTGAGCGTGCCATTGATGAAGCGGCTGCCACCTGGGCTGTACGCTCCTGGGCCGCGGTGCTCGGCAAGTTGCCGGACGGGCTGCGGCTGAACGCGTCTTCCACTTCTGAAACGAGTACAACGTCGAATGGTATGGGAGCATCGCCACCGATGCCTTCGCGAAAGCCGATCCTGGTGTTCGATAGCGACAACGATTCGACCGTCATGGTTCCGCTGCCATCGAGTGGAAGCCACAGTCAGAAGTCCGGCACAACTCGCTACCTGTTATTCCTGATGTTGCTCGTGCTCGCGGGCGGCACTGCCGCGGGGGCCTGGTATTACTACGGTTTGAAGACAACCGAGAAGCCGGCCGAGGATTCCGAGATCGCCCATGATTGGGCCGACTTTCAGCGGGCAGCCCTCACGACCGGCTCCCGCCCCTTGATCCGTGAGCGTGCACCCCGCCAAATCGATCTCTGGAAGAAGTCCGCCGATGCCGGAAATGAGCGGGCCATGGTGCTTTATGCCTGGTGCTTGCAAGAAGGTATGGGCGTGCCGCGTGACCCCGCCGAAGCCGTGCGCTGGCTCCGCAAGGCCGCCGACGCGGGGCAGCCGCTGGCAATCAGCAACCTCGGCTGGTGCTACTTCAACGGCAAAGGTGTTGCCAAGGATATCCCGGAGGCGGTGCGTTGGTTCCAGAAAGGTACGGAACTGAATGAACCGCTCTCCATGAATAATCTCGCCTGGAGCTACATCGAAGGCACGGGCGTGACCGCCGATCACGCGGAAGCGATGCGGCTCTTTCAACTCAGTGCCGATCAGGGCTATGCCCGCGCGATGTACAGCATCGGCCTTTGCTGTCAGAAAGGCCACGGCCGCACCAAGGATCTGGTCGAAGCGGTGAAATGGTTTCGAAAAGCCGCGGATCTGGGTGCCCCCTACGCCATGAACGAACTGGGCAAGTGCTACGAGTTCGGCACCGGTGTCACCAAGGATCTCGTCGAGGCCGAGAAGTGGCATTGCAAGGCTGCGCAGGCAAGTGATGTCACTGCGATGGTCCATCTCGCCGGTTGGATGATCGATGGCTACGAGCACATCACGCGCTCACCGGCCGAGGCACTCGATCTGCTTCACAAAGCGTCCGTTCTCGATGAAGTCGACGACGGAGCCAACCGGTCGCAAATCCTGGAATTGCAAGCCCGCGGCGGCTTGAATCTGGCACGCGACGAGATCCGCGTTACTCGCTATGGCGACGCCCGCAAACACCTCGAAGCCGCCCGCGATCAAAGTATCACGCTCAATCGCGAGCGACCGGGCCGCTTCTATTTCATGAACGATCTCCACCAGATCTGGCTCGAACTCGGCAATCTCGAACGCACCGAAGGCCACTTCGCCGCGGCGGCCGAGTGCTACCGCAAGGCGATGGAAGTGGATGGCCCCGAGATGACCAAGGCCACGCTCGCCCTGGCGGACCTGCTCGAAAAAGGCGACGGCGTGCCGCAGGACACCGCCCGTGCCGAGCAACTTCGCACCGCGTTCAACAAACAACAAATCAAGAAATTCACCCTGCAATGCAAGATCGGCATCCACGATCAGCCATTCCCGGTGCATGTCTATGTCTTTGAAGTCTTCCCCTGGCAGCACCCACTCGAGACCCAGAACCGCTATTTCAAGGAAGAACGCGGCTTCGAAATCCCCAAGGACAAAATGGATGAGTTTGCACGGCTCTACAAGATCGCCCAGGAGAACAACGGCTCCTTCTTGGATCTGTGCGTGTATGCACTCGGCGACAAGAAAGATTAACGATGATGTGGTGTGTATCGGAATCCTTGAGGAACTGAGTCGTGGGTGAGCCCGTGGAGTGGATGGTTGTGGTGCGTTCGGTGTGCGGTGCGAAGCACCTCCGCCGCGAACAGCCGAACCAGGATGCCGGTTACGCCTGGCCGGGCCGCGAAGCGTCCCCCTGCGCATTCGTGGCCCTCGCGGATGGGCATGGCGGCAACCAGAGCCCACGCAGCGAGACGGGCGCACAACTCGCCGTGAACGCCGCGCGCACGCTCGTGATCAAGCGATTCGAAGAAGTGGATGCGGCACCTCTGGCCACGCTCGCCGCCGATATTCCCACGCTGCTGGTGCCACTCTGGCGCATGGCCGTGGCCAGCGACATCGCGGAGAACCCCTTCGCGGAACCATGCTCGGATCCCTACACGGCCTACGGTTCTACATTGATGCTCGCCGCGGCGTCGGCCGAGGGCGTGCTTCTGGCTCAGCTCGGTGATGGCGACATTCTCGCGGTCGCTGACACCGGAGCCACGACCCGGCCGCTGCCCGATGATCCACGACTCACCGGCACCGAAACCACATCACTTTGCGGGGCCAACCCCACTGCGGACTGGCGCATCACCGTGCTGCCCGTCACCGACCTGCCCGCACTGCTGCTGCTTTCGACAGATGGCTACGTGAACGCCTTTCGTTCTGAAGCGGACTTCCTGAAGGTGGGGCCGGACATGCTGGGCATGATTCGCACACACGGCCTGGCCGCGGTCGCGGAGCAACTCGGCGACTGGCTCGCCGCCGCGTCGGCCGAAGGCAGCGGCGACGACGTGACACTCGGCATCCTGTGCCGCGCCGACATCGCAAGAGGGATGACCAATGAATGAAGCCGCCCGCAAGGAACTGGTGGAGATCGTGCGCACAGTGGGCCCGCAACTGGCGGAGGAAGGCCGGAAACTGCGCTCACTGCTCTCGGACCGATGTCCTTCCATGCGAAAGGAAGTGCATGCGCTCGCCGCCGGCGCGGAGTGCCGGGTGGCGGTGGAGATTCGCAGCACTTCGTCGGGTTTGCCCTGGAGCGCGATGGCGGGCCGCTTCGTCACGAAACTCATTGACTTGACCGCCATGGACGAGGCCGCCGCCCGCTGGGTCGTGGATTCCTGGGGGCTGGCACTGGGGAAGGCGGCAAGCGTGCCACCCTACACGCCGACAAGCCCACCGCCCGCGCCGGTGGTTGCACCTGTGAACGTGGAGCCGCAAACAATTGCCTACGTTCCGCCGCCACCCGTCACCTATGTACCACCGCCGCCCACACCGGCACCGATTGTGTACAAGCGAACGCTCATCGATGGGGATGCGTTGGGCTTAATCTTCGGTGGCGCATTTTGGCTGGTCGTGCTGTACATCGGCCTGACGGCCTGGCTCCGGCCCACCTGGTGGGGCAGCGGCGTGTGGATCGCCTCACAGGCCAACCTGGCCGATGCCCACGAGTACCTTGGCGATCTCTACCGCGACGGAAGCAAGGGTGCCGAGAAAGACCCGGCGCGGGCCCTGCACTTCTACACTCTGGCGGCTCCCAAGCAGGGTGCACAGTTCCAGCACGATTTCGCGCGTCGTCTCGAGACGGGTGATGGACTCCCGGAGAACAAGGAGGAAGCCGCGAAGTGGTATCGCGCCGCCGCGGAGACGGGCCACAAGGATGCTCAATTTCGTTTGGCCAAAATGTATTCCGAGGGGTTCGGAGTCGAATACGACCCGTGCGAGGCCGTGAAATGGTACCGCAAGGCCGCCACTCAGGGGCACGTCTTGGCGATGGGAGAACTGGCTGGCTCGTTGCTGTTCGGAAACGGTGTGAACTTGAATGAAGCAGAGGCTCTCAAATGGGGAGAGAAGTCCGCACAACTCGGCGATCCAATGGGACAGGTGACGTACGGGACTGCGATACTGATGACGAGCGAGGGCGTACCCGATTTTGGCAAGGCCGCGGAGTGGATCAAAAAATCTGCTGCTCAGAAGCATGATTTCGGGCAGGGAGCTCTCGCCATGTTTGCTGCGAACGGCTGGGGAGGCGTCCCCAAGGATCTCAACGAATCGCTACGTTTGTTAAAACTGGCTGCAGTCAACCTGGACCCTTCCGTGGCGAAAACGCTGGGTGATGCCTATTGCGAGGAGGTCTTTGGGCAGCGCCTCGTTTCGCCCGATCCAGCGGAATCGGATAAGTGGTACAAACGCGCGGCACAACTATACCGCGAACGGGCGAGGCGCGGCGATGGCGAGGCTTCACTGGAACTGGCCCGTCTCCATCAGAAGCGCCGTCTGAGTGAAGCGACCGATGAATCCGATTTGTGGTTCAAGGAGGCAGTGCGACTACTACGCAAATCGGCGGTCAAGGGTGATCCCAAATCGCTGGTCGTGCTTGGCAAACTCTACTTGGATGGTGAACCGGGCATCCCGAAGGATGTGAAAGCCGCCGTGGACTTCTATCGACGAGCGGCCGAACTCGGCGATCAACGCGGCCAGTTCGCGCTTGGCGAGTTCTACGAAACCGGCAACGAAGCGGTGTCCAAAAATCGCGAAATCGCCAAGGAATGGTACACCAAAGCCGCGGACCAGGGTCACAAGGACGCCAAGCAAAAACTCAAAAATCTAACTCCGTAAACAGGTGCGATCAAGGGGGAAGCAATGGATGAAGCGGTGCGTGACGAACTCGTGAAAGTGGTGCGGGCGTACGGGCCGGACCTGGCGAACGATGGCCGGAAACTGCGTTCGTTGCTCTCGGACCGCTGTCCATCCATGCGAAAAGAAGTCCACGCCCTCGCGGCAGCGGCGGAGTGCCGCGTTGCGACGGAGATTAGCACCACCTCGACCGGTTTGCCCTGGAGCGCGACCGCGAATCGTTTCGTGACGAAGCTCGTGGACCTGACCGCCATGGACGAAACCGCCGCCCGATGGGTCGTCGACTCGTGGGGGCTGGCACTGGGGAAGACCAGCACCGTTCCGATGTATCAAGCGGCGGCACCCCCTCGCACCACACCGCAAAACGCGTTCGATGAGCCAATGTCCCCGCCTTCAACTGTATCCTATTCGCCGCCGCCACCACCTCCTCCGCCGACTCCTGCGGTAGTGCATCAGTATTCGCTGTTTAACACCGATGCGCTGTTCACGTTGCTCGGCGGATTGTTGTGGTGGGGGACCATTGCTTACATCGTTGGTGCCGCCATCTTCCGGCCCACCTGGTTCGGCAGCGGCGTCTGGATCGCCGCACAGTGCGGATTGCCGGTTGCCCAGGAATACCTCGCCGAACTGCACGAGACCGGCCGCAAAGGTGCTGAGATCGATCCCGTGAAGGCCGCGAAGTGGCGTGCCGTGGTGCAGAAGGAAAAGACACCGGAAGAACTCTACCGGCTGGCGTGGGACCGGAAGAAAGGGGAAGGAGTGCCTGTCGATCTCACCGAAGCCCGCAAGCTCTTCAAGCAAGCAGCCGATGCCGGCTACCAGGAAGCCGAGTTCCAGTACGCGTACATGTGTTGTGAGGGCGAGGGCGGACCCGTCGATAAGGCCGAAGCACGCCAGTGGTATGCCAAACCCGTGGAACGCGGCGATCCGATCGCGATGTATAACCTGGCACTCCTCTGTAAGAACGGAGAGGGTGGGAAAGTCGATCTGGCGGCGGCACGGCAGTTGTATCGCCGGGCCGCGGACCAGGGCTACGCACCCGCCTACTATCCAATTGCACTGATGCTCGATGGAGGGAAGGGCGGACCCCAAGAACCCGATGAAGCCAAGATCCTCTACGAACGCGCGATCCCCCATCTCGAAGAAGAAGAAAGGAGGGGCGACGCGGGTGCCGCCAGTCTACTCGGCATCATGCACCGGGATGGTAAAGGCAAGTCGAAAGACCCGAAGGAAGCCGTTCGCTATTTCCGCCTCGCGGTAGATCGAGGCAATGTGCGGTCGCTAGTGCTTCTCGGCGATTGCTATCTCAATGGCGAGGGAGTCAGTAAAGATCCATTCGAAGCTGTCCGTCTCTTCCGTCAGGCGGCCGATAAAGACGATGGAGCGGCCATGGACTGCCTCGGCTTTTGCTACGAGTATGGCCGAGGTGTGGACAAGAACCGCGAAGAGGCCATTCGCTGGTATCGCAAGGCCGTGGAGGCCGGCGATCCCGATGCCCAGGAACACCTCGATAAACTTCTCAAATAACCCGAACCGCACAGGGACAATGTCATGAGCAGCATGTTGAAGGCGGGGGCGAGCCTGCGTGCAAGTCCTGCTGGGATCAAGTGCGAGGTTGGACAATTGCTGGGCAGCGGCGACGACGTGACACTCGGAATCCTGTGTCGGGCTGACATCGCGACAGGGGAGCGTCCATGAACGACGAAGCACGGCGAGAACTGGCCGACGTTGTGCGAACGGTTGGTCCGCAACTCGCGGATGAATCGCGTAAGCTCCGCTCACTGCTCGCGGATCGCTGCCCTGCCCTTCGCAAGGAGATTCACGCACTCGCTGCCGCGGCGGAATGCCGGGTGGCTGCTGATATTCGCTCCAGTTCGACAGGCTTGCCCTGGAGTGCAACGGCGGGCCGTTTCGTGACGAAACTCATTGACTCGACCGCCATGGATGAAGCTGCTGCTCGCTGGGTCGTGGACTCGTGGGGGATAGCCCTGGGAAAGACTGCGAATGAACAGCAGCAGACACCTCCAATTCCTCTGCCACCAGAACCACAATACATATTTCCATCCGCCATCAATTATGTCACATCGCCACCTCCCACATATGTTCCAACACCACCCGCACCAGAACCGATTGAACCCAAATTGTCCCACTTCGACGTAAGCGGCAAACTCTATCTTGTTAAATATACACTCTGGACAATCGGTTTATACATCGGTTTAACAGCATTGCTACGCCCGACATGGGCTTTGAGCGGCGTGTGGATCGCAGCGCAATGTGGAGTACCAGCTGCACAGAGATATTTCGCGGAATTGTATGAGACTGGTCGGAATGGTACCAATGTAGATCTCGCGAAGGCAGCGATGTGGCGTGTGCTATCGTATTATCACGAATCTTCGAACGTACAGCGCGAATTCGCAGATTATTATTATTCTGGCAAGAATGGCTACCCAGTAAATTTGAGCATCGCCAGAGGACTCTTTCGTCAATCCGCAGAAGCAGGCAACCTAGAGGCTGCGTTCCAATACGCATACATGTGCGAAAAAGGAGAGGGTGGACCAGTCGACAAGATCGAGGCACGCCAGTGGTATACCAGGCCCGCCGAGCGTGGGAATCCGATCGCCATGTATAACCTGGCAATCCTCTGTGAGAACGGCGAAGGCGGGAAGTGCGATTTGGTCGCTGCACGCCAATGGTATCACAAGGCGGCTGATCAAGATTATGCGCCGGCTTTCTTTCCACTCGCGCAGATGCTCTATGAGGGTGAGGGCGGGTCCCGAGAAACGGAACAGGCGAAGTCGTTCTTCGAGAAATCCATGTTGTTGACTGAATATGAATGCGAGGAAGGCGACCACTCTGCCACATGCCGGCTCGGCATCGCCTTTCGAGATGGCAAAGGCAAGCCAATCAACCTGAAGGAAGCCGTTCGATACTTCCGCCTTGCGGCCGATCGCGGCAATGTCCGCGCGTTAGCGCTGCTCGGTGAATGCTATCTCAACGGCGAGGGCGTCACAGAAGATCGATTCGAGGCGCACCGCTTATTCCGCCAGGCGGCCGACAAGGGCGATTCCGCAGGCATGCGCAGACTCGGCTTCTGTTACGAGCATGGCTATGGCGTGCCCAAGAACCGCGAAGAGGCCATTCGCTGGTATCGCAAGGCCGTGGAGGCCGGCGATCCCGATGCCCAGGAAGACCTCGATCGACTTCTCAAATAACCCGAACCGCACAAGGACCAAACCATGAGCAGCATGTTGAAGGCAGGGGCCAGCGTTCGAGCGGCGCTCTCCGGGCAGCCGTGTGAGGTGGGGCCCTTGCTCGGTACTGGCGGGCAGGGTGAGGTTTATCGTGCCACGCTCTCTGGCCAGCCGCTGGCGCTCAAGTGGTATCACCCCGAGTGGGCCAAACCCGCCCAGCGGGCCGCGCTCGATGTGCTCGTGCGCAAATCCGCGCCGCACCCGATGTTTCTCTGGCCCGTCGATATCGTGCTGGCACCTTCCGGGCCCGCCTTCGGCTACCTGATGCCGTTGCGTGATTCACGATTCAAGAGCGGTGTGGACCTCGCCCGGCGGCGCATCGAACCCACATTCCGCACGCTCGCCACTGCTGGCTACCACCTGGCCCACGGCTTCCTGCTGCTGCACGCCCAGGGGCTCGCCTATCGCGACATCTCCTTCGGCAACATGTTCCTCGACCCGCGCACCGGCGAAGTGCTCATCTGTGACCTCGATAACGTGGGCGTGAACGGCCAGCCGCATAACCAGGTCGGCGGCACCATGCAGTTCATGGCCCCGGAGATCGTCATCGGCAAGGCCAACCCCGATGCCCTCACCGATCAACACTCATTAGCCGTGCTGCTCTTCTACATGTTCTTCATGGGGCATCCGCTCGAAGGTGCCCGCGAGGCTGCCCATGCCTGCCTCAACGAGGCCGCCTTCCGCGATCTCTACGGTGCGAACCCTGTCTATCTCGCACACCCCACGGACCAGTCGAATCGACCCGTGCCCGGGCGGCACGATAACGTCATGGCGTTCTGGAAAGTTTATCCCGGTTTCCTCAAGGACCTCTTCGCCCAGTCGTTCGTCGAGGGGCTTCACGATCCCGCCGCCCGAGTGAAGGAAAGCCAGTGGCGCTCGGCACTGCTCCAACTGCGCGATAGCATCGTCTACTGCCCGGCCTGCAAGGCCGAGAACTTCCTGCCGCTGAAGGCGAATGGCGAACTGAGCGACACACATCCACCCTGCTGGGCGTGCCAGAAACCGCTGGTGCTGCCGCCACGGCTCAAGCTCGGCAACCACATCGTTGCCTTGAACCACGACACGAAGCTCTGGGCCCATCACCTCGATCGGCAAGCACCGCTCAATTCCGGCACACCCGTAGCCGAACTGGCCGCACACCCGAAGGACCCCAGCATCTGGGGCCTGCGGAACCTGACCAACAACACCTGGAAGGGAACCGATGCCAGTGGTACCACACTCGAAGTACCGCCCGGCCGCAGTGTGATGCTGCGTGCGGGAACGGTGCTCAACTTCGGACTGATCGAAGGCACAATCCTGGGTGAATGAACGAGAGTGTAACTAATTGGAAAGAAGATCTATTCCAAATAGACTCATAATTTCATGATATATTGTTCTGATGTTATCTATCGCGTGCCAACCGACCATCGTATGCTGACTGATTGATGTTTACGATTCTGGATTCGCTCGGGCTGATGCGTTCGCATGGCGAACGCGTGACCGGCCGAAGTGTGTTCCGTGAATCTCAACGATTCACGTCTCACATCATTATCACACGCTCATAGCAGGCCGAAGCGGCGGGCGGGGATGCGGAGACACCAGCCGAGCTGGGCGGCCATGGCGGTGCAGGCTCCGCCGATGCCACCGAGCGCTGCGGTGATTTCGTGTGGGCAGCAATAGCCCAGCATCGCCACTGCCACGCCGACGGTGGTCCCCACGAGCAGCACTTTCTTGAGTGGCACGACAGTTTGTAGCAGTTGCACGGTAGCGATGATGGTGCTCCAGGCCGCGTGACAGCGGGCTGTCACGGCGGCTCTCATGGCGGCAATGCGGGCCTTCAGCCGCGTCCATGGACCCGGTGTCGTCACGCGTGGCGCGGCAACGGGCGGTGGTGCGATCGGCAGCGCGGCCCCTTGCACGAGTGCTCGCAGTTCGGGGTTGGTGAGAATTTCGAGGATGGCATCCTTCACAGCGGCACGGGTGCCATCGCGGGCCGCATCAGATACCGCTTCGGGCAGTGCCTCGGCCAGTGCATCGATGATGCGATCGAGGCGATCGAGCTGGTCGGCCAGTTGCTTCCGCTGGGGCTTGCCGTTCGCGGTCATGGTTGCGGACATGATGATTCCTTCGTGTTCGGGTGTGATTCAGGACAAATATGTGTGGGTTGGAACTTCCAACATTGCGTTATGCGTTGAATCTCAATCATCTGTCATGTGAGATGTGTTGCCATCGAGTGCATCGGTGAAGGCGAGCAGATCTGCGGTGACTCCGAGTGCAGCGAGTGCCGCCCGAGTGACCGGGCCGCCGAAGAAGCCGGCACAGCC
>JBGSZR010000249.1:0-25242 GCA_041750275.1 Gemmataceae bacterium | reverse complement strand
GCGACGCGGCGAACCGTGAGCAGCCAGACGCCCGCGGCCATCACCATCACGTGCGGCTTCACCCACACGGCGAGAGCCCAGAGCACACCTTCTAGAAGTGAAGGCCAGAACGGTCCGCGGTCGGCTGGCCCCGGCGGCCGCGTGCGGCCCACACGCAACACGACCGCAGCCAGTGCCGGCAGCGACATCCACACATCACGCTGGCCGTGGATCCCTTCGGTCGAAAATGGATAAAAGAAGGCCACGCCGGCGAACACCCACCAGCGTGCCGCAGGGGATGCACCACCCCACTTCGCCAGACGATCGATCAGGAGCAGGATTCCCACGACGATGCCGAGATCAACAAGCCAGAGAGCCTCGTAGCTCGGACCGAACACGGCACGGATCGCCGTGAGTGCCCAGACGAAGCCTGGCGGGTTGGTGTCGAAGAGATCGCGGTAGTGGCAGCCGCCGGCGAGGATGGTCCGCGCGGCCATATCGTACAGCGTGATGTCCACCCAGGGTGGCATCCGCAGGAACATCGGCAGGCCGAGGATCAGCCCAATCAGGGTGAGAAACCGCGGCACCCATACGCAGCGCCAGAGCGACGAGACCACGAAAAACGACATGTGCATCCGGGCGAGAAAGGGGAAGAATCACTCCCTTCAGGATACAACGCCGCGTGAAAGTGCCAACGCACTCAATCGGAACGCGGATCAGTTCCCAGTCGGCATGATGACCGGTACCACGCCGCACGGTGGAGTCCGGAGTTGCAGCCCGGTGCGAATGAAGTCGCCATCACCCGGGCTGAGTGTCGGCGGACCAAACATCCACGAAGACGCCCCGCAGGCCTGAACGAACCCTTCCTCGTAGAGCTGGTTCATGGCTTCCTGATCAAACTTCACGGAGATGTCGGGCGAGGCAAAGTCCTGGCGCAGGGCCGTGAGGTGGTACTTCAATCCAGCGGGATGTGCCAGGCCATACAGGTTGGCCAGTTCCGCCCGGCAGTGGGCATAGAGCAGCGCATTCGCCGAGGCCCCCATCACGGGCAACACCAGTGGCCGCACGGCACTGGCATCGGGGTACAGCTTGCCTGCCACGATTACGTACAGGTTGCCTCCGGAGGACAGGCCCTGCCCTGGCACAACGGGCAACTTCGCATCTTCCTGCGAAGCCGCTGCGGCAGCGGCGAAGACGTGCGAGGGCACAAACAGTTGCGCCGTCACGCCACCATCCACATGCAGTTCCGTCGACTTCACGCCATCCACCTCGACATCGAAATGCACGGGTGGAAACATCCCCGGCACCGAGCACGAAGCTAGCAGAACATCACGGAACAGGCGGAAGCTCTCGGGTCCTGGTCGGCAGGCGATTGCTCCCATGTCCCAGACCACAAGCCGACGTGTATCGAGGTTCGTCGTGCCGATGTAGAGCCGTCGCCCCTTGCGGTGCTCGGTCGCGATGCGGTTCATCATCTCGGGCGTGATCTCGGACTCAATCAACTTTTGAAGTGGCAAGGACGTGGCAGCGGAGTCCTTGAACGGAATCGTGACCCAGGCACGGATGCGGAAGATGTCGGACGCTTGCACCTGTGTGTACAGGTGACGCGAACGGCAATCGAACTCCGGCCCCAGAAAGGCCAACGGAGCGATCAAGGCTCCCGTGCTGATGCCCGTGACCACATCGAACTCGGGCCGCGTTCCGGATTTGGTCCAGCCCGCAAGGTATCCCGCGGAGTAAGCACCGTACGCACCGCCACCGGACAGGGCGAGGATGTTGCGGGGCCGACGCATCGGGCAGGCTTCAGCGGTCGGGAAGGACGCAGAGACGCCCGGCGGGCAAGTGGCATCCGGGCACGGATCGATTGCCGGTGCCAGCGGTCGTGCTGTCGGAGGTTGAAACGGGACTGGCCGACGAGCCGGAGTGCAACCAGCCAGCACGCCCGCACTCATCAGCAGCACCACGGACCGAAGCGACCACATTCGAAAATTCGACGACTGAACCATGGCGGAGGCGTACCCTGCTCGCCTCATCCTGTCAATCTCCGATGGGGTGTCCGGATTCCCATAATCGCCTTGAAAACTACCCATATTACGCAAATTCACTGACCAGAAACTCGTTCGTTGACTGGCCAAGGCGTACGGATTCTGTGCAGAGGCGTCCAGAGCAAGTTCACTCATGGGTGGGATTATTCCGAACGTGCCAATTATTCCGTATATTTGGCTTGCATGATGTCCAGAATCGTCTACAAAGGCATGACTTCACGTCAGGGTGACGCGAAGGCCCACCATGGAGGTTCAGCTTGATGACCATTTCCACTCTTGCCGCAGTTGTGCTGTCTGTGGCAATCGCCCAGCAACCGTCCGCCGTGCAGTCTGTCCAGAACTTCGCCACGGCGGCACCCACGGAACTGACCGGGACTCTCTCCGACCTCGGCACGATTGCCGCCCCACCCCGTAGCACCTGCCAGAATTGCCAGGGCACCGCATTTTATCCCACCACCCCAGTTGTCTACAGCACACCCACAGTGACGACGTCGGCCACCCCGGGTCAGACGATCGTCTACTCCACCCCCGGCACCGTCTCGAATCCGGTTTCCACCGGCACGGTGTACACGACCACCCCGCACGTCACCTACTCGAACGTCGTTTCGACGCCGGTGAACGGCACGCGGATCGTCAGCACGAACGGTACGGTCTACTACACCACCACCCCGACCTACACGACGACACCGACCTACTCCACGACGCCGGTTTACACGACAACCCCCACGGTCTACAGCACCCCGACCGTTAGCAGCTGCGCCAATGGCCGCTGCGGCACCACCGCTCCGGTGATGTACACATCAAGCTGCGCGAACGGTCGTTGCACAACGATTCGTTAATCGGATGTCAGGATGACGAAGATGGGAATCGCCCGTCGTTCGCGACGGGCGATTTCTTCTGATCGCCGACAAATCACTTTCGACCCAGTCCGAACTGGTTTCCCGCCGCCACGGGCTGATCGCCCTGGACGTGGATCTCCACCATCTTCTCGCTGTGCACTTCGCGTCCTTTCTCGTCCGCGAGTGTGGCCACAATCTTCTTGCTGGACGTGTCGATCACTTCACCCGTGGAAGGGTAAGCGAACTTCCCATCGAGGCTGAACGTCACCCATCCAGGTTGCTCGCGCAGTTTCACGCTCGCGACGTATTTCGGCGGCCGAGCGGCCGCCTCAAAGACGTGCACTTGCTGATTGAAACCATCGACCACCCAGATTTCCGTCTCATCGGGCGTCATGCCGATGCCGTGGCTTGGGCAACCGTGCCGCTTCACCGGTCCCTTCTTGAAGCCCGGCACCTCGACGCGATGGAGTTTTGCACCTGTTCGCAGGTCGCCGATCTCGAAGCCGAGCAAATCATTCACGTTCACGAAGCAGAGCGTTTGCTGGCCATTGATGGTGAAGGGTCGGATGGGTGCGGCAAATGGGCCAACTTTTGCCACGACCTTGTTTGTGCTGGTGTCCGCGACGAAGAGCAGCGGCGACTTGAGGCCGGCGAGATAGACGCGTTTGCCATCCAGGCTGCAGATGGTGTTGTGGGCACCGCTGTTTGTCTCGATGTCCGCGGCCACCTTGCCGGTCGCCGCATCGACGACGTTCCAGATTTCTTTCTCGAAGGAAGGCACGAACAGCGTCCGGCCATCCGGTGTAGCAGCCAGGCGGTCGCAACCTTTGGGGAGTTCCTTGCTCCAGTCGGTTTTCTCGGTCACCAGGTCGACGCAGAACAGAGATTCGGGCGTGGTGAAGTGGAGTTTCCTCGTTGTGTCACTGGCGACCACGCCCTTAATGTTTCGCGGTTTGGCGATGGTGCTGGCCGTGGTGGCGATTCGCTTCACGAATTTGTGGCCTGCATCGATGTCGAAAACGAGGATGCCCGCTCCGCCGAATTCGAGGTAATCACGAATACCCGGGCAGACGACGTACAACCGCTTCGAGACGGGTGCTTCAGCGTGTGCATGAGTGGCCAGCGGGGCCGTGAGTGAGGCGGCCAGAAATGTGCGACGATCCATGACGTCACCAAGGGAAGAGGATGGCAAGACGACACGCAGCAGTGCGCATCGTATCGCCATCCTCTTGTATCGAATCGTGTGACGCCAATCGAAAGCGGCGGCTCAACCTTCCGGGTCGGCGATGATCTCGCGGAGCCGATCAGCAAGGACGGGTGGATACCGTTCCGGCCAGGTGGCATCGAACAGACCGACGCGGAGCATATCTTGCAGGTGAACCTGGTCCTTGCGCCGGAACGAAACCAGCTTCATCCGAATGAGTGCCTCCAGCCCGATGACCTGGAAAGCCGCACCACGAATGCTCTCGCTCAGCTCCGGTGTCGGCACGGGATCATCGGGCTTGACCTTCTCTCCGGCGTACAGCAGGTGCACACCTTCACTCGGCTTGCAGTCTGGCCCATCCAGAAAGAAATCGACACCGTAGGCATTGTCGAAGATGAAGCCAGCGCCCGCCATGGCCGCTTTCACGGCTTCCAGGTCCGCACGCTGGACCAGGATATCTACATCGCGCGTGTTTCGCACCGAGCCTTCGTCGACGCCCGAAACCCAGTTTGCGACAGCATTGCCCCCCACGACAGCATAGGGCAGCCCGGCTGCATCCAGGCATCGGGAGGCTCGGTCGCAGCGTTCACGGATTTTTTCCACGGCACGAACCATCCTTTCCCAGGTCATATCCTGACGCACGACTGGAGCCATGTCTCGATTCTCCCTCACGCGGCGTAAGCTTTTTCGGCGGCGGCGACGCCGGAGCCGGGTTCGACTTTCACACCGGCACCCCGGAGCACCGTTTCCAGGGCAGAGAGCACCTGGAAGACGCAGTTGGGCCGGCTGTTGTAGCCCATCAGGCCGATGCGCCAGGCTTTGCCCTTGAAGTCGCCGAGGCCGCCGCCGACCTCGATGCCAAACTCCGTGAGCAGGCGTTTGCGACCGGCCAGGTCATCAACCGCGGCCGGGATTTTCACCGCGTTCAGTTGCGGCAGCTGGTGCTCTTCGCGGGCAATATACTGCATCCCCAGGGCGGTGAGCCCTGCCTTCAAGGCCAGGTGATTGCGGTGATGGCGGGCGAAACGCGTATCAAGCCCTTCCTCGAGCACGAGCCGCAACCCCTCGCGAATGGCGAAGACCATTGTGATCGGAGCCGTGTGGTGATAGGCACGATCGCCACCCCAGTAGGCCATGATCGTGGTCAGGTCCAGATACCAGCTTTGCACCTTGGTTTTGCGGGCCTTCAACGCATCGACCGCCCGAGGACTGAAGCTCACCGGCGAGAGCCCCGGCGGGCAGCTCAGCCCTTTTTGCGAACAGCTGAAAGCCGCATCGATCTCCCATTCATCCAGTTTCACAGGCACGCAACCGAGCGATGTTACGGTGTCCGCGATGAGCAGCACGTCGAACTCGTGACACAATTTGCCGAGTTGTTCGATGGGTTGCAAAGCCCCGGTCGAGGTCTCGGCGTGAACGATGCCGAGCACCTTGGGCCGCACGCGTTGAAGTGTCCCGCGAATCGTATCGAGATCGAAGACATCACCCCAGGCCTGATTGAGGACGGTCACTTCCGCACCGCAGCGGCCAGCCACGTCTACCATGCGCGAGCCGAAGAAGCCTTTCACACACACCACAACCTTATCGCCCGGTTCGAGCAGATTCACGAAGCACGCTTCCATGCCGGCCATGCCCGTCGCCGAGATCGGGAACGTGAGCGCGTTCCTGGTCTGGAAGACCTGGCGAAGCATCGCCTGCGTGTCGTTCATCGCATCGAGGAACTGCGGATCGAGATGCCCGAGCAGGGGCGTCGTCATCACGGAGAGCACACGCGGATGTGCATCGCTCGGACCCGGGCCCAGCAACAGGCGGGGCGAAGGATTCAACTGGCCTGGAATCGACATGGAACACCGTTAAGGGGTAGCAAAACAGGGGAAAGATTCAGATGGCAGCGGAGCGGTCCACGACCAGTTTGCTGACGGCTTTGAACTGTGGGTGAGTGGCATCGCAGAGCCATTCGAACGCCACGGATTCGACCGTCGCGGGCAGAGCACCGGCGCGTTCGAGCCGGCGCACCGCGACCTCGTGGTCGATGGCAAAGCGCGTGGCCAACGCATCGATGGGAAGAAATACGTGCAGCCCGGCTTCAAGTAGATCGAGGGCGGTCTGGGCCACGCAGACATGAGTTTCCATGCCCACGAGCACGATGTTGGGTCTGGCCAGCATGGCGACCTCTTCAAAGAAGCTGCCGGCACCACTGCAACTGAAGGCGGTCTTTTCCGTGGGTGGTTGTGGCAAGCGACGCGCGATCGGGCCGGTCGTCGGTCCAAGCCCCTTGGGGTACTGTTCCGTGGCGCGGATCGGAACACCGAGCAACGCAGCCACGTCGAGCAGAAACCCGGCCTCGCGCACGAGTGCCGCCGCGGTTGGAATCTTCGCCAGCAGTTTGTCCTGAATGTCAATGACCACGAGCACCGAGTTCTCGGGCCGCAGCCGCTTCGTGTGGGTCACAATCGCTCCTCCTGTCAAGTCTTTAAGACACTGGCCAGTGCATCGAGCCGGGCTTCGAGTTCCGCACGCCGTTCCGTGGAGAGTGGTGCATCGCCGAAGCGGGCCTGATAATAGGCCTCGGCCCACTCGATCGGCACTTCGGCAAGTTCGGAGGTGGCCGAACGCTGGGCCAGTTCGCCCGAAACAGCCGTCGCAAACTCGCGCGGCGTGTCACCGGATTGCGGTCGGAAGCCATGAGCGGCGAGCACATCCAGCAGCTGGGCATACCAACGGCCGGGTTCACTCTCAAGCACAGTGGCTTCGCGACGCGATCGCTGAAACGTGACGATTCCGAAGATACCGAGACCGGCCAGGATCACAAGCCAGGTCATTCGGCTGCGGCCAAGGCCAACGATTGCCCCAATCACTTTCTCGCGGCGGGCGGGTGTGTAGTTCAGCACATACTTTTCGAAGGCATCCTTGACTTTGCCGAGCACGCGACCGAAGGCATTGCCGGCATCGTCCTGGCGTTCATCCTCGCTGAGCCGTGTCGGTGTGGGGTCGAGGCTGAGCCAGTGCCATGTTCGGCCATCGCCACGAGCATCGTCTCCCGTTTGAGGTCGGGAGATCAGTGCTTCGACCCAGCTATGGGCGTCGCTTTGCCGCACCACATAGTTGCCATTGCCCTTTGATTCGCAGCCGCGGAAACCCAGCACGAGCACTGTGGGGATCCCTTGCGATCGCAACAGCATGGCCAGCGCGGCCGCGAATCGTTCGCAATGGCCGGACTTCAGATCGAAAAGGAACTCTTCAATCGGGTCGGCATTGGGGTGGTTGCGTTTGAGATCACTGGTGTAAGTGAACTCGGGTGATTCTGCGAGATAGTTCGAGAAGGCACGCGCGATCGCCTCGTGATGTTTCGGCGGAGGCTGGAGGCGGACGCGACCCCGGCCATTGCGGCCATCCGCCTCGGTGGGCAGTTTCCCCTCA
Source organism: Gemmataceae bacterium (assembly GCA_041750275.1). Taxonomy (GTDB): domain Bacteria; phylum Planctomycetota; class Planctomycetia; order Gemmatales; family Gemmataceae; genus JBGSZR01. Next base: position 17,755 of record JBGSZR010000249.1, on the reverse strand, counting down.
CGAATCAGTCGGGCCAGCAATTCGTCGGCGAACTCCTTCGCCTGCGGTGGATAGTTTGCAACGATGGGCAGCAAATAGGCATCACTATTCTGGCCAAGTTCGAAGCCGGGGCCGAGGTCTGGCTCTGCGGGTGTGCGTGTGAATTGCACATAAGGGGCTGGTGCCCCCGCACTGCCGACCCGTCCGCAGCGGGCCCGGATAAAGGTGCCACTGCCATCACCGGCAGACGCCCAACCGAGCGGACCGAAGGAACACAGTGTGGCCGCCGGCGACGGTTGTCCCGCGGCCCACATCACAGGATCTGCCAGGAACTGCGAACCATCCTGCGTGAGAATCTTGAACGTGAGACGGTAGGTCGTCGGCCCCAGATCAGGCGGCTCCCACTGTTCGGTTGGCCGGGGTGCCACGACCCCATTCGCGGCCGGAAGGCGATAGCGCTCCGGGCTCCAGCTACCGGAATCGTAGCGGTTCAGCGTGGTGCCGCGCCAGCGTTGATTCGGGCTCAGATCGGTCTTGGGCGTGCCATCGGGGAGCTGGGCGAGTACTTCGAACGCGGGTTCCGGGTTCTCTTCCAGCGATCCTGTGCGCTTCAGGTTGATCATCTGGTCGCTGGCGTAGCCGATTTCGACACGGGGTTTGCCGAACTCGAATCGGCCGGATGCGGAGCGGGGCGTGGTCATGTAGAGCGGTACAGCGAGCGCTGCCGCCAGGCCGATCCAGAGCAGACAGCGCCGCACATTCAGCCCGTGCACGTGTTGCTGCACCTCGATGGGGGATGCCATCGGCAGCAACTCACCCTTCGCGGGGATGGGCGGAATTCCTCCTGCAGAGCGTTCGCGGGCGAACTCGGCCAGGCTCCAGACTCCACAGATCGTAAATCCCGTGATGAGCAAGACCACCGCGGCATCGCTGGCCATGGCCGCAGCGAGTGCCACGCTCGCCAGGCCCATGGCGTGCATCGTCCACCAGTCGCCAGAGTGCTTCTCACTGCGGAGCAGTTTCGCGGGTATGAGCAGCATGAGCACGACTCCGAAGAGGGCCATGCCCAGGGCCTGCCAGCCCATATCGCTGAACTCGCCGAGCCGAATTTCCCGCAGCAAGCGGTACGCGACCCACCCGGTCGAGACGAGCGCAATGCCCGCACCGAGCTTGTTGGCATCCGCGAGTGTGACGCGTTCGGCTCGCTCGTCGTACCAGTAGATGGCGGCAAGGCAGAGGAGCACGACGCCCGCGAAGACGCCGACTTCGGGGAAAAGGCTCGTCTCGGCATAGCCCAAGCTGCCCACTGCGAACGCGAGCGTGAGAAAGGTGCTGAGGCGAAATGACGACGGAATAGACATGCAATCAGCCCGCTTCGGTTCACGCCTGCGATGATTCCGCGGGCGGCTGATACCAGTGTAACCGCTCGGCCGGCCCGATGAACACGAAGGGGCGGCCGGTCGTGCGAAGGAGTGCATCCGCAAGCGGGGAATGCTCCCGGCTGCTGATTAACACGCGAGCAGCACCGGCAAGAGAGCGATCGAATGCAGACGGCTCCGGTGCCCGTGGCGCGGGTGTGCCACGGACCTCGGCGAGCGGTACCAGTGAATCACGCACGAACTCTTCTCCACCCGATGCAGACCAGGCCTTCGAGGTTGAATCGCTGCAGAGTGCAACGGTCACGCGCGTGTGGAAGGCCGTGGTCCACGTCTGCATCACGGTTGCCGCGAGGCTGAGCGCCCATTCGAGATTTGCCCGCTGCAAGGTTGTCGGGCTCACGGGCACCCAGGGATCGACGACCACCACGAGATCCGGGGAGGGTGCCGAGTCGTACTCACGGACCACGAGTTCTCGCCGGCGAGCCGTGGATGGCCAGTGAACAGCACGCAGGCTATCGCCCGGGCGAAACGGCCGTACTCCGCGGACATCCGCAGAATCGCTGCTGATGCGGCGAAGCACCTTGCGAGCCCGGCCATCGCCACCGGCATGCCGCAACACCCAGGCTCGCAATCCTTCAGCATCGGCGTTTCCGAGTGCTGGAAGCACGAAGACTTCGCGCGAAGAGTGGGTCACGGGTCGTTCAAAGCGGATCAAGCCGAAGGGAAAACCCGACCAGACCCGCAGTGGCGGCGCGACGACGCGCCCACGGGCTCCGAACGCTTTGCGAACCGTGCATTCGCATCCGCTCGCTGCGGCCAATCGGTCCACGAACCAGCCATTCTCCGGACCAATCGGATCGCTGAGGGAAACCGTGACATCGCGGGAACTAAGATTGCGGACACTCGCGATCAAGCGGGTTGATTCGCCCACGAAAATCGGAGGAATTGGAATGCTCAGGACGGAAACGCGACGCACCTGGGCACGTGCCAGGAAACCATTGAGGAGCAGCAGGGCCAGCATCAGGTAGCCAAGGATGAGCACGAGATTCATGCTCTTGAACCAGCCGATGCCGCCAAGTGCGAGCGTGACGCCGAGCCAGGTCAGGCCGGCCGTGGTGAGCCGAAGCTGGCCGGCCGGTATGGTCTCGCTTACCTCAAGGGGCTCGGCCGAGCTTCTCACTTGGGCACCTTCAGCTTGCTGAGCAGTTCCTGGACCACCGGCCCGGCGTCCGGGTGGCCCCCCTGTACCCAGCCACGGCACATGAGCCGGTGTGCGAGCACGGGCTCGGCGATGAGCTTGATGTCATCCGGGACCACATAGTCCCGCCCGGCTGTCACCGCGTAGGCTTGCACGGCACGATAGAGACCGAGTGCCGCACGGGTGCTGGCACCGAGCACGAGTTCAGGGTGTGTGCGGGTGGAGTCGATGAGATCGAGAATGTATTCCGCGATGGCGGGATCGACCCGCACCTGCCGGACGCGTTCCTGGATGCCCAGGATTTCCGCTGGCGTGATCACGGTGCCAAGCGACTCGACCGGTTCGCCAGCACGGTGTTGGGTCAGAATTGCCCGTTCCGCTTCCCGATCGGGGTAACCCACCTTTACGCGAAGCAGGAAGCGATCCAGCTGGCTTTCGGGGAGCGGGTATGTGCCTTCAAATTCGTGCGGGTTTTGCGTGGCGACCACGAGGAACGGCGGACCCAGGCGGCGCGTCTCACCATCAATGGTGACCTGCCGCTCACTCATCGCTTCGAGTAGTGCGGATTGTGTGCGCGGTGTAGCTCGGTTGATTTCATCCGCGAGAACCACCTCGGCGAAGAGCGGCCCGGGTTGGAACTGGAACTCACCGGTCTTCTCACGATAAATGGTAACGCCGATGAGATCGCCGGGAAGAAGATCGGGCGTGAACTGGATACGGTTGAAGCGACAGGCGAGGCTGCGGGCCAGTGCCTTGGCGAGCAATGTCTTGCCGACACCGGGCACATCTTCGAGAAGCAAATGCCCTTCAGCGAGAAGGGCCACGACCGCGAGCCGGACCACCTCGGGCTTGCCCAGGAAGACCCCCGAGATATTCTCACGCAAACGCGTGAGAACCCCGGCAACATCGAGCGGCCCAGCCAGGGAAGTCGCAGCATCACTCATGCGGGGCTTATCCTCGATTGCACTCAGAATCGTGCGGTGAGCCACACCGCTAGCAGGTGCGGTTCAGCCGTTCCCACTCAGCGGGTGCCGATGCCGCCGCGAAGGTTGGGGTTCACCGGTCGGCTCGCCATCAGCTCTTCAGCAGTCTTCAGGTCTGCCGTGCGTTCGGCTTCCTCGGCGGCTTCTTCCGCGTCTTCGTGGGCCTGGGCGATGGTCCGCAGACTCAGGCCGATGCGGCGAGCTTCCACATCCACTGTGAGGATTTCCACCTCGACCGTCTGCCCTTCCTCCACGATATCCCGGACGCGGCGAATGCGTTGAGTCGAAAGCTGCGACACGTGAATCAGCCCTTCAATGCCGGGTTCCAGCTCCACGAAGGCTCCGAAATCGGCAATCCGCGACACCTTGCCCGAAACGCGGGCCCCCGCCTTCACACGCTTGGAGAACTCGTCCCACGGGCTCACGGTCATCTGCTTCAGGCTAAGGCCAATCTTGCGGGCCTCGTGATCCACACGATTGACCATCACCTCGACCTGCTGACCCACCTTCACGAACTCATTGAGATCATTGACCCGCTGCCAGGAGAACTCGGACACGGGAATCAGGCCGTCTGCACCGCCGAGATCGACGAATGCCCCAAATGGCTTGACGCTTCGCACGATGCCCTTGAGCACTTGCCCCGTCTGGATGCCAGCCCAGAACTTCACGGCTTGCTGCTCGCGTTCGCGTTCGAGGAGTGCTCGCCGGCTCACGAGCAGGTTGCGTTCCTCAGGGTTCACCTCCACCACCATCACCTTGAGCCGCTGATTCACGAATTGCGTGATGTCCTCCACGCGGTACATGTCCAACTGGCTTGCGGGCATGAAGCCCTTGACGCCATTCACTTCCACGAGAAGGCCTGTCTTGTTCTTGTTTGTGTCAGTGACCTTCGCCTCCACGATCATACCCATGCTCACAACGGACCAATCCGTGAAGGCCTGGACGGATCCTTCGCGGGTCAGCAGCAGCAGGCCGTTGGCGGAATCGTAGCGTTCAACTTCGAACTCGACTTCCTCGCCGATCACTGGAGCGCGACCTTCGAACTGCAGGATCGGCAACACGCCCTGGCTGCGACCGCCCGGCACTTCCACGAACACATCCTTGCCGTGGATGCCGACGATGGTGCCACGCTTCTTGGCCGCAGGGGCACCCGGCACGCGCGGCTTGTTCGGGCTCTCGGTCTGGGCCACGGTCGATTCGACGCTGAAGCCGGACATGGCCTGGGCCATCTCCTCTTCAATGAGCTTGTCCAGTTCGCGATTGTTCGGCTTGAAGGCACCGAACTCGCGGCGATCGAGCGACTCGGGCTTGCCACCCGGGTTCATCGGCTTGTCGCCGCGCTGCGGAGGTGGCGTGTTGCCGCGTGGGAACGGCCGATTGCTGCCACCGGGACGCGGTCCGCCCGGCCGTGGCGGCCCAGGCATACGCTGTGCGGGAGGTTGCGGTGGCGATGCCAGAACCGCGGGTTGCGATTCCGGTGCGGGCGACTCCACAGCAGCGGGCACAGGTGGTTGCTCGGGCATGGGAGGGGTGTTCTCGGTGCTCATCGTGCGTCCTCGGTCGGGAGCCGGTCGCGGTCCCGTCTGGTAAACTTAGCGGACATTGGAATTCCCGGCAACCGAGCCCGATGCCGCCACGCTTTCCACCTCTACAATCGTGTTCATGTCCCGCAACCGGAAGCGGCTCTTCATCGCCCTGAAATGCGTGCTCGCCCTCGCCATCATCGTGGCCGTAGGGCGTGAGTTCGCCCGCACGCTTGCCAAGCCCGAACTGGCCTCGTTCCACTTCTCACTCCGCTTCGAATACTTGCTCCCGGCGGGGCTGCTCTATCTGCTCGCCCACTGCTCCTGGGGCAGTTTCTGGGTGCGCTTGCTGCACAGTCAAGGTGTGAAAGTGTCTTGGTACACTGGCATGCGGGCGTACTTCGTCAGTCAGTTCGGCAAGTACATCCCGGGCAAGGGCTTCGTCATCGTCATGCGCGTCGGTATGCTTCGCGGCGTGGGCGGCCGAGCACTTCCCGTGGCTGTCACCGCGACTTACGAAACACTCACGAACATGGCCGCCGGGGCACTGGTCGGGGTCATGCTGCTCCCCTGGCTCGGCGTGCTTCCGCAAGAAGTGTCTCGCAACACCACCCTGCTCTTTGCCATTGCCGGCCTGCCCATTGTGCTCGTGCTCTTGAACCGGCTCGTGGTCCGCATCGCCTCGAAATCACGCGAACCGGATGCACCGCCGTTGCCAAGCCCCTCAGTCTGGTTGCTGCTCGAGGGCTTGCTGCACGGTGCGGTCGGTTGGTGCCTGCTCGGCCTCAGCCTCGGGCTCACCATTCGTGCCGTGCTCCCCGACGCGAAGATGATCACGGCCGCGAACTTCGATGGTGCCGCATACCTGGGCAATGTCGCCACGGTGTCGCTAGCCTACGTGGTTGGTTTCGTCGTTCTCGTGGCACCGGGCGGCCTCGGGCCGCGGGAATTCGTGCTAAAGTTGCTTCTGGCTCCCCGCTTCCTCGCGGCCTACGATGCGGATTTGGCCAACGGCCTCGCCGCGGTTGTGGCGCTCGTGTTGCGCTTGACATGGACCGCGTTTGAGGTTGTGCTGGCTACCGGGCTTTATGCCGTTCGCCCGAAGCCACACGCTTCCACCATCATACCTGGTAAGGATCATCTCGATGCCTGACGAGCCGGTGCCGCACCCGCCCGCCGAGCGCGGACCCACAGGCGATGAACCGACGGATCGTTTCGCACCTGCGCCGAATGCCGGCTCGCTGAGTGGCGACGTGGAGCCACCAGTCGGGCGAACGTTTCTGCCACACCTGGCTTCCCGCATGGATGAACCACTTCCGCTCGAACCGCTAGACTTGCCTCACCCCACCGCTTCCGCCAATACCGAGTCGCCCATCTCACTCGAGGACGACCACACACCCGTTCACCCGGCTCCAATGCTCAATCCGCTGGGCACGGTGAACGGCCGCACGGAACTGCTCTCGCTCGTGATTCCCCTGATGAACGAGCGGGAGAGCTTGCGGGCTCTCTACGCCGAGATTGCGGAAGTCGCACGCACGCTGAGCCGCACCATCGAGATTATCTTCGTGGATGATGGCAGCACCGATGATTCGTGGACCATTATCCAGCAACTCGCCGCCCGCGATGTGCGCATTCGTGGCATCCGCTTTCGCCGCAACTTCGGCAAGGCCGCCGCACTCGCCGCGGGATTCAGTGCCGCCCATGGCACCACCTTCATCACCATGGATGCGGACTTGCAGGACGACCCGCACGAAATTCCCGCCTTCCTCGCCATGCTCGATAGTGGGCTCGATGTGATCAGCGGCTGGAAGAAAGTGCGACACGATCCCTGGCACAAGACGATGCCATCGCGCGTCTTCAACGGCATGGTCAGCACGATCACCGGCGTGAAGTTGCACGATCACAATTGTGGCATGAAGGCCTACCGTGCCGAGGTGCTGCGGGAAGTCCACCTCTATGGCGAGATGCATCGCTTCATCCCCGTGCTGGCGGATGGCCGAGGCTTCCGCGTCGGCGAGATGGTGATTCAGCACCGGGCCCGCCAGCATGGCCACTCGAAATACGGCTGGCAGCGCTTCATCAAGGGCTTCCTGGACCTGCTCACCGTGCGATTCCTCACGAAATTCGGCCGGCGACCCAAACACATCATCGGTGCGGTCGGCCTGTTCAGCTGGGCATTTGCGGGCTTTGGCCTGTTGCTGATTGTGTTGAACGCCCTGCTCCGCTGGATCTGGCCGGAGACGGGAATCGGCATCACCGGCCAGGCCGTGGTGCTGGCGTTCTCCCTTGCCGGGCTGATCTTCGGCGGCCAGATGCTCGCCACCGGGCTCCTTGCCGAACTCATCATCGCGCGACGCTTCGTCGAAGTGGAACCCTACAGCGTCGCCGAGCGGACGTGATTCACTTCGCCGCCGCGGTCGTGCGGTCCTCGACCACGCGGCCGTCTTTCATGCGCACCACGCGGTCGGCGCGTTCGGCAACTTCGTTGCTGTGTGTCACCACGATGAGCGTGAGCCCGCGCTCGCGCTGCAGTCGTGTGAGCAAGTTCAGGACGTGCTCGGCGTTGTCCGAATCGAGGTTGCCGGTGGGCTCATCGGCAAGCAGGAGTTGCGGATCGTTGGCGAGTGAGCGGGCCAGTGCCACACGTTGCCGTTCGCCAACCGAGAGCTTGCCCGGTCGATGCCCTGCACGATGAGCCATGCCCACCACTTCGAGCAGTTCATCCGCTTTCTGCACGCGTTCCCGCAACGAACGCGGCGGTCCTTCGAACATCGGTATTTGCACGTTCTCGCGGGCGGTGAGGCTGGGCAACAGGTAAAACGACTGGAAGACGAAGCCAATCTGGCGGGCCCGGAAGGCATCAAGATTCCTCAGGGTCGATAGCGGTTCGCCCTTGAAATAGACCTCACCCTCATCGGGCCGATCGAGTGCTCCGAGCAAGTTGAGAAGTGTGGATTTGCCACACCCGCTCGGCCCGGTTATGGCCACGTATTCCGCAGCCTTCACACCGAACGACACGCCATTGAGTGCACGAACCTGGCCATCCGGATAGAGTTTGTGCAGTTTCTCGGCGTTCAACAAGAATTCCGTGCCCGCATTACTCATGGCGAATGGCCTCCGTCGGCAAGAGGCGAGCCGCGCGAATGGCGGGGTAAGCACCGCCGAGAATACCTATGACCACCGCGATGAGCACGCCTTGCACAATGACCGACAGCGCGATGCCGCCTTCGATGAAGCCATTGACCTTGGGCATCTGCGCCAGGACGTACGTCACGGCGATCGCTCCAATGGCCCCGGCGACGGCACTGAAGAGCCCGAGGAAGGCGGACTCGCCGAGGATCATGCGGATCACCCGACCGCGCGTCCAGCCCACGGCCCGCAGGATGCCGATCTCGTGGGTGCGTTCGAGCACGGACATCACCATGGTGTTCAACATGCTGATGACGCCGATGATGATGGCGATCACGGAGACCATCCAGGCCATGGCCTTGGTGATGAGCAAATGCCCCGCTTTATCCAGGTAATTCTGTGGGCTTTCGACCGAGAGGCGGGCAGGTTTACCGTGCCGGTCTTTAAGGGCCAGAATTTTCTGACGCACCGCTTCGATGTCCGCTTCATCGTTGCCAGAGGTTTTGCGAACCCGGATCGAGAAGCCGGTGACGACATCCTTGCGGCCCGAGAGTTCCTGATAATCCTTGAGCAACGTGATGACGCCGCCGTTCTCGAAGACGTTGGAACTCTTGTAAACGCCGACAACTTCGAACGGTTGCTGCAGGATGGTGATGGTGTCGCCAGTCGTCTTCTTGAGGTTCTCGGCCATGGTTTTGCCGAGCATCGCCCGGTGGTGTCCCGCGTCTGAGGCGTTGAGTGCTCGACCTGCGATAATGTCCAGATCGTCGTAGCCGAAGTTCTCGGGCAGCCAGGCTTGGACGATCACCTGCATGCTGGGCGGGATATCGTTTGCGTCGCGTGGCTCGCGCTTGTACATCTCCGTGAGATCGACGAGCGCCGCATCGAGCGCTTCCACCTCGGGCATGAGTCGAACTTGATCGAGAAGTGATTCATCGAGTTCACTCGAAAGCTGGTCCGGAGCACCACCGGCCACGATAACGAGATCCACACCACGCTTTTCGAATGACTCTCGGAGTGAGGCTTCGAAGTTATGGCTCATGCCGAGCAAGGCGATCATGGTGCCGATGGCCACGGCGAGCCCCAGCACGGTCAGGGCCGTGCGCACCGGCCGTCGCGTGAGGTTCTTCAGGATGAAGGAGATGAAGTGCATCAGTGCGTGGTCAATGGGTGTGGCAGGGTGGAATTCAGGCGCTTCAAATGTTTCAACACCGCGGCTGTGAAGGCCTCGGAGTTCTCGAGCACGGCCAGATGCTTCGCCGCGGGAATGATCTCGGCCGTGCAGTGGGCGAGGTTCTTCTCGAGCCAGTCGCTCGTCGCCAGGAAGGGCGAAAACTCATCATAGAGCGCGACCACGGGGCAGGTGACGGAAGCGATGGCCTCCGCGGTGAGCCCGGCTTCGGCAAAGGCGTCCGCACCGCAGGTGGTCTCGGCGAGTTCCGGCAATTGCCGGAGCCAGCCGCGGCCGAATGGGCCCACACGCTCATCCAGCGCAGCCAGTTGCCCCGCGTTCAACTCGGCGGTGGCCTGGAAAAGCCGGGTGAAGTCCACGGTCTCGCCGAGTTCGACGCCAATGGAATTGTACGTTTCACGCAGATCGGTCCAAACGTTCGGCTTGCCATAATTCGGCTCGAACGCTCTCAATCCGGGGAAAAACGAATCGGACAGGATCACGCCACGGACCATCTCGGGATGCAGCAGTGCCGTGTGAATGCCGGTGACGCCGCCGAAACTGTGGCCCACGAGGAGAGCGGGTTCGAGGCCAAGTGCAGCATGGAGTGCGTGCAGGTCCGCGGCCATATCGGCGGAGGTATAGCCGGTGGGCGGGCGGTCGCTGGCACCGTGGCCACGCAGATCATAGGACGTGACGCGGAACTCGGCGGCGAGTGCATCGACGAGGCCGGAAAAGATCCACACGGCCTGGTTGCTCGTCACGGCATGCACGAGCACCACATCCGGGCCACTGCCGGATTGTTGGTAGAACAGCCGCGTTCCGTTCACGTCTACTTCAGGCATGTGAATGTGTGCTCGCCGTCAGGCTGGGATGTTCTGTCGCAAGAAGGCCACGAGTGAACCGAGTTGCACATCGGTGGCACCCTGCTTGCGGAGGCCGTTGAGGAACGTGCCGAAGGGGAGCTTCACGCCGTAGAAGCCTTCCAGTCTCTCCGCCAGCACGATGAGATCGATGGACGCCAGGCCGATGTCCGCGAAGACGCAGGTTGCGGGGCCAACTTCGCCATCGTAGTCGCGGTCCGGGAACGCGCTTCGCATGACCTCGGCAAGATCAGCATAGATCAATTCGGCGTCTTTCATTCGGGCTCGCACAACGTGGTGGCAACGATAGCGTCCTTCTCGCGTCCCGTGCGAACACGCAACGAGCGACTGGCCAGTTCAGGGTATTGCGCCGCGGCTTCGCGCGTCAGCGATACAGCGAAGTGCCCGCTGCCTCGCTCCGTGATCTGCAACTGTTCGAAAGGCACCCGCAGCGCGTCGGCCACCGCAAGCCCCGCGGCACGCCGCCGAGCCTCCTGCTCCTGGGCGGGCTTCGCTTTCTTCGGCAGGAGCACCAGGCCCACGCCAATATGCTTCGCAAAGGCTGAGAAGGCCGCGACCTTGTGCTCCACCACGGTCACGGTCACTGGCGGGAACGCCTCCGTCTTCGGTTCACCTCGCGGCCGGATCACGAAGCGATTGCCTTCCCCTTGTTCCGTCTCCATGTCCGAGGGGAACATCGGCTCCTGATGTTTCTGCCACCAGGCACCACGCACGGCGTCCTTGGCCACGAGCCGGCTGAAGAACCAGTCGCCCATTTGTTGATCGCTGCCGGTCGTGGCGAGTTTGTTGAATAAACCGATTTCGCTTGGCGTCATCGACACGCGGATGCCCGAGGCTCGCAGCACGGGCTGGCGGAGATCAAGCGGCGGATCGAGGAAGTAGCAGCGGGCACCCGTCTCGTGGCCGGCCGTGGCATCGGTGAAGGCATGGCTGAGGAAGTAGTTATCCTTGGGGCCGAAGAAATTCACCTCGCCGAAGGGGAGGTAAAAGCGCCAGTAGCCCGCACCGGTGAGGCGAAGCCACGGGCGGCCCGCGGTGTCGAACACTTCCAGTCCATGGCGGACCTGCCGAGCCGTTTCTTCCTCGTTGTGGCCGCGCACCATCAGTGTGCTGCCGACCGCGGGCGTGGGGCCGAAGAATTCGACCGCGTTGACGCCGATGGGAAGCAAGATGCGGCCGGACCAGTCCGGTTGTTCCAGATGCCACGCGCCGAGAATGTGCATCGCTGCATCCATCAGCACCGGGTCGATGGCGATGTGCGGAGCCGGGTTCGAGCGGAACCAGCCATCGCGTGGCTGCACTTCCAGCGTGCCCTCGATTCCTTCCTTGCCGACGCGGTCCAGCGAACGAATCATCTGGAACAGCGGCCCGTGGAACATGTTTCGCCGCAGGTCTTCGACCGTTGAACGGCACCGCACTTCGTCCGTCAGTGTGAAGGGATTGGGGGCAGGTGGCTCGGGGTAATGATCCGCCATCACAACGGTGGCTTCGCATGATGCCTTGTCCGCGGCATCCCGCAGAAAGGTGTTGCCGAGGTCGCGGACGTTCGCCTTCACCTCGATGGTGCCCGTCTGCGGATCGTGCGAAGCAATCGTGGCCCGCACTTCGAGCGTGGTTGGCTCTGGGTCGAACGGCACCCAGCGATAAAGTCGGATATTGCGAATGGCCACCACGACCTTGCCCGGTGCCAGCAGCGCGGCCGCTTCGGACATGGCTTCGAGGCTGAACGTCATCGGCAGGATCGGCAAGCCGTTCTGCTTCGGATCGACGCGGCTCACACCGCGGCCGCCCAGCGTGTGGTCGTCCGCGTAGAGGTCTTCCTTTTCATCGAGCGTGCGGCGAAAGATGACCGCTTCGCCGGGCTGAAACTGTTCAATGGAGCCGACCAGGGCGAATGGCGGTGAGGCAGCGGGCTCGTTCGCGGCAGCATACACGGGAGCCAGCGACTCATCGATCGCAGGCAGGGCATCCGTCGGAATCGCACCGCGGAAGAACGCTTCCATCACACTGCGTTGCACGTCCAGGAACTGCTCCATGACGCCGAGGTAGTTGCCGATCACGGTGTCATCCGGTGCGTGCGAGGGTGGGAGTGCAGCCAGTGGCTGATCCTGCGGCAAGCGTGCCGGTGCCGGCTGCCACTGGATGATTGGCTGCGAATCCGTGAACAGGCAGCCCAGATCCAGCGGCACATGGTGCGCGACCAACTGTGCCACCATGTGATTGATTTGCGTGGGGCCGCTCTTGCGGAGCACGTTGGCGGGAATAGCAGCGAATGCTTCACCGCGAAGCACATCCTCGGTGAATGCCGAAAGGTTGCCGCGCGGGCCCACTTCCACAAACAGGCGAATGCCATCGGCGTGCATGGTGCGGACCATGCGTGTGAACTCCACAGGGTTCACCCAGTGATTCACGGTGAGGTCGCGAATGGCGTCAGGATCGGCCGGGAACTTCTCGCCCGTCGAACAACAGTAAATCGGAGTATGTGGCGGTCCGAAGGGAATGCTCGCGTAAAGTTCGCGGAACGGCCCCATCCACGGTTCAAAGAACGGTGTGTGATATGGCCGGCGAAACGGCAGCCGCTCGCAGATCATTCCCTTTTCCGTCAGAGCCGTTTCGACCGCGGCCACGAGGTGTGTCGGACCGACGGCCACGCACTGGTGCGGGCAGTTATCCATCGCCACAATCACCGCACCGCCTGCAACCGCCTCGGCAACTTGTACGACGGTCGCCTTGCCGGCACCGACGGCGAGCAGGGCCACTTCGGGTCCGCCCGCTTCATCTTCCTGCCGCTGCATGATCTCCACGATTTCGGTGGATTTCGGAGCCAGGGTGCCTTCCGTGCCCATCACGCCCGCAGCCAGCACAGCGGCCATCTCGCCCGCACTGTGACCGGCCATTGCCGAGACCGGGATGCGAAGGGATTGGATCACGCGGAATAACGCCTGATCGGCAAGGAGCACCGCGAAGATGGATGGCCCGAGACGGCGCAATTCCGACTCGGCAGCGGCCGTTTGCTCGGGCGAAGCGTCGGGTGGCAGGTGAATCAGTCGCGTAACGGATTGTTCGGGTCGCCCCGCCTCGATGGCCACGCGATCGGCCCAGGCGAACGTCTCGGCGACTTCCGGAAACACCGCTCTCAGGTCGCCGAGCATGTTCAGGTACTGGGCCCCTTCGCCTGGAAAAAGCAGGGCGAGCGAGCCAGTCGCATAGAGTGGTTTCTCGGTGTAGTAAATGCCGTTGGCATCGCGGATGAAAGAAACTTTCGCATCGCCAAGTCGATCGGTGACCCGATGCAGTTTCTTCAGAAGATCCGCCTGCGAGGTGGCAACGATTGCCAACCGCGAGCCATGGGGCGCGAACTCGGCCGCGAGCGTGGCAGCGAGATCACCTTCGGAGGCGGACGGATTCCGCTCCACAAACGCCGCGAGAGCGATGGCACGCTCACGAAGCTGGAGGCGGTCCACTCCACTCAGGACAAAGACTCGCGAATCCCATGCCGAGGCAGCGTTGCTCCTCGCAACGAGCTGAGGCGTGACGGCAACGACCATTATCACTCCGCCCCGATGGTTACGGGTGCGGCATCGTGCCCGGTCGTTTGGCGTTCCGCACGCGCCGCCTGCTCCGTGCCACCCGCCACGAGCACTTCCGGTTCGCCCTTCGAACCGAAGACGAATTCATCGACGGCAAGTTTCGACCCGACTTCCGTGGTGATGAGTTTCAGACCGCGAGCCACCAGGTGCTTCTCGAGATCGGCCACCATCCCCACTTCCGCCCACGGCCCCCAGGCGATGGAGACCACGCGGCCCGGCCACTTGCGGTCGAGGTCGCAGGCCAACTTGCTGAGCACCTCGTTTGCCGCGGCATAGTCTGCCTGGCCGCGATTGCCGTAGCGGCTCGTGATCGAGGCGAAGAGTGCAAAGAACTTCACCTTGCTGGAATCGAGCTTGCGGGCCAGCGTGAGAGTGCTTTCGACCTTCGTGCCGAAGACGCGGTCGAATGATTCGGGCGTCTTGTCGCGAAGCAACTTATCTTCGATGACGCCGGCCCCGTGGACAACGCCATCAATGCCGCCCTTCGCCTGCAGTTCGTCGATGAGCTTTCCGAGGGCAACGGCATCGCGAACGTCGACACCTCGATAATCGACCGTGGAACCTGCGGCTCGGATGGCTTCCAGGTTGCCGCGAATCTCGCGGTCCTTGATAAGCCGGCGATAAGCCGCCTCGACCGTGGCAGGCTTGACGTCGGCACCGAGCCGCTTCATCAGCGCGGCCTTGATTGCCCCGGTGCCGGTGAGCCCGGCTGTGTCCGCGGCTTCTTCCGCGGGCAGCGGGGAACTGCCGACGAGCACGAGTTTCGATTGATAGCGGCGTGCGAGTTCCGTGGCGATCTTCGCCGTGATGCCGCGGGCTCCGCCGGTGATGAGCACGGTGGAATCGGCGTTCAACTCAATCGTGGGTGTGTCCGAGGTATCGAGCGAACCCGGCTCCACCTGAAGCTCGATGCGGCGATCGCCATCACGACCCACCTCATGCGGCCCTTCGGGGTCGCCGAGTTCCGCGAGCAACTGCTCCACAAGCCGTGGGGCCGGCGTCTCGGTGCTAACATCGACGACACGCACGGCGACTTCGGGCCATTCGTGGCCCAGGCACTTCGTGAACCCGGCAATGGCTCCGTGGCCGGCAAAGAAGTCTGATGGCAGATCGTCCCCATAGCCCATGGTGCCGCCCATGCCGGTGACGGCCAGCAACACAGCCGAGCCGTTCTTGCCGGCTTCACGCAGGTCTGTCTCGAAGCCACGAGCAAGCAAGTAAAGCGATTTCACCTCACGCTTCATGCGTTGCTCATCGCTTTCGCCGTCACCGGGTTCAGCCAGCGGGAGCAGGTGAATCAGCCCCGAGACGGTGCCGCACTTCGCGTGAATGCGGGCGATCAGGTCGGCGACGGCGGTGGGATCGCTGAGGTCCGCAGTGAAGCCACCTTCAGTGGCCCGTTCACCGGGCATGCGGAGCAGTGCCGTATTAATGTCCAGTTCACCCAGGCGGTCGGCGAGTTCCTGAGCCGTGCCACGGCCATCGTCGGTGATGAGCACAACACCGGTGGGCGGGTTGAAGCTCGGCCGCAAAGGTAAGGGTGAATCGATGGGCCGAATAACCAGGCGTTGCACCTCGCCCGAGCGGGCTCCAGGGTGCATCTCGCTGGTGCGCGAAGCAGGCTTGGCGTGCGTGCCGTTGCGCGAGGTCTCTTCGGGTTCGTCGTCCGTTTCACTCATGGCCGTCGAGACGTAGTCGGCGATGCCGCGGAGTGTCTTGATGACGGAGAGCTTCTCCATTTCGAGCTTCGGCTCTTCGTCATCGATGGCCCCGCCGAGGCCTTTCGCGAGCGTGCCGAGAATCTCAACGCGCTTGATCGAATCGATGCCAAGATCCGCTTCGAGATCGAGGTCGATGCTGAGCGCCTCCTTCGGATAGCCGGTGCGCTCGCTAACCAGATCGAGCAACTTGGCGAGCAGTGTGTCACGGTCCGTGGCCATCGCGGCAGGCTTCGTTTCGATAACGGCTGCGGGTGCGCTGGGTGCGTGCTTGCCGTTGGCCTCGACAGGGACGGCGAGCGACGTGCTCGGTGCTGGCGGCGTGGGACGTGGCGGCGTCGGCTCCACGTTCGCCATGCGGTTGGTCACTGTGGGAGCAGGCGGAGCCGTGTAACCATTGACGTGGCCATTGGCCGAGCCATTCAGGAAGACGGTGTTCGCGTGCGGGGCCGAGGCTGGGTTGCCGCTGCCTGTTCCCAGATAGCCGAGCATCACGCTCTTCTGCGTTTCGAGAAAGCGCGCCATCACATCCTGGAAGCGCATCATCACATCCGCGGCACCCGCGGGAACGGGCTGTCCGGTCGCAGTGGGCGCTGGCGGGCTATGGAGATCGGTGGTGTTCATCTTCGCTCGCGGGGTCATGGGTGGGGCAACCGGTGTTGCCGCACGCGGGGTCGGGGTAGCCGGGACTGACGGTTGCTTCGGGGCCTCAGGAGCAGCAGTTGTGGATTTGGCTGGTGGTGTCGGAGGTGTCGGCACCTTGGCCTGCTTCTCGCTGGCCGGGAGCGCTTGCCCCAGAAGGCGTGGTTCCGGGCCGTTGATCGGGCGGCTGCGGACACCGTTCACGAGCCATGCCGTGGCAGACGGCTTCGGCTTGCCCGTATCCGGGCTGAGTTTCGCCAGGTCGAACGGCTTGAGACCACGGCCCTGGTACAGGCGATCGAGCCGGGCCGAGATACCCGCGGTGAGCAGCTGGCCGAGCAGGTGAGCGAGTTGCACGAGGCCGGGCCGACTCTTGACATCGGAAGCGATGGCGAGGTGTGGTCGCTCGGCGAGTGTCTGCGAGGTCAGGCCCGTGAGAACGGACTGTGGACCGACTTCGATGAAGACGCGGGCACCGGCGTCGTGCATCGCGCGAATTTCATCCGCGAATCGCACGGGCGAAACGAGGTGCTCGGCGAGTTGTTGGGCGATGGCCGAACCATCGGCCGGGTGCGACTGGGCCGACGTGTTCGAGTAAACGGGCTTGTTCGGAGCCGCGAACTTCGCCTCGGCAAGCGCCCGGGCCAGCGGTTCCTTCGCCTTCGCGATGAGTGGCGAATGGAAGCCGCAGGCAACCGGGATGCGCTGCGAACGCAAGCCCGCGGCGTTGAGCTTCTCCACGGCAGCCGTGATGCCCGCTTCAGTGCCGGCGATCACGGTTTGCGTGGGCGAGTTCTGGTTCGCCAGCCAGACATCAGCGACACCTTTGAGGGCCTTCGCGAGTTGCTCGGCATTGCCTTCCACCGCGGCCATGCCGCCGGGTGCCGAGGCGGCGGCCTCTTTCACGACCTGTCCACGGCGGAATGAAAGTCGCATCAGTTCGGCATCGCCGAGCGAACCGGCCGCGGCGAGTGCTGTGTATTCGCCATAACTGTGGCCCGCCAGGAAATCGGCCTCGATCCCAAGTGCGGTGAGTAGACGGAACAGGCCCAGGCTTGTGGCACCGAGTGCGGGCTGGGCCACTTCCGTTCGCTGGAGCTCCTTGCGGTTGGTGATTTCCTGATCCGGTGTGAAGGCCGAGGGCGGATAGACGAACTTGCCGAAGGGGCGGTCGAAGTCGGCGGCGAGTTCCCGCTCGGCCGTGTCCAGCACATCACGCACTTCGGAGAAGGCCATTGCTGTCTGGGCGAGCATGTCCGGGTATTGCGAACCTTGCCCCGGGAAGAGGAATGCGACCTTCCCGGCGACTTCAGGCTTCTCGGCGAAGTAGATGCCGCGGGGATCGGCGAGGCGGCCGGTGGCCTTCGGCATCAGATCGAGGGCAACACCAAGCTTTTCCTGGAGATCGCTCAGGGAGGTCGCCACGACCACGAGCGTGGCCTGACCGGTGCCGTTCTTGCTCGATTGCCAGAGCGAGGCGGCGAGGTCGCCGGGCTCGGGCTTGCCACCTTTCGCGAGCGCATCGCGCACCTGCGTGACGCTTGTGGTGAGTGCGACGC
>JBGSZR010000248.1:0-4125 GCA_041750275.1 Gemmataceae bacterium | reverse complement strand
GGGCGGTGGCGGTGCTGGCCGCGGCGGTGGTGTTCTGGCCGAGGCGTAAGAAGTCTTCCCCCCCAACCACAGGCACGACACCATGAACCTTGCACCAATCGCCCGTACCGTTGCCGTCGCGGTTCTGTTCCTCGCCCTCGTCGGGTGTCAGACGGACGCGCCGGTGAAGAGCGCCGAACTGGCCACCGACGTGCAGGTGCTGAAAGACGGCCTGGAGGCGTGGAAGGGCGGCGGCACCCCCGCGGCGCTGGAAGCGGGGGCGAACCCGATTAAGTTCACCGACCCCGACTGGAAGGCCGGTGCGAAACTGCTCGACTACCATTTGCAGAAGGCCGGCAGCGAGGACGAGGGGGAGACACTGTGCAACGTCACACTGAAACTGGAAGTGAAGGGCAAGGCGGTGGACAAGCCGGCCAGTTACCGCGTGACCGTGACGCCAAGACGAACCGTCACCCGGAACCCAAAAGGCTAGCGGACGGTACGTACCACGAGGTTTGGCACCAGCCATGAACACCATCGTTCGGACTCGGCGAGATGACTCTTCCAACATTATCGTTCTGCGGAAGATGGGACTCGTCGGCCGTTATCGAGACAGAGAGAAGGCCATCTGCTTTTCGCCACCATCACTTCGCCGATTACTGCCGCGTCAGCGCACCCTACCGCATGTAACTCGCGGAGAACATCACCGACCTGATCGGCGGGGACGCCGGCCAGTAACCCGCCGGACGTCTGAGGGTCGAATAACCACTCCGGAAGAGGCTGCGGCCCGTCGATCCGACAGGCGACTTTGACGTTGTCGCGGTGGAGGGAGCTGACGATGCCGGCGGCAGCCACGTCGAGGAATCCGGCGAGCAGTGGCACCTGGTCCGCGTACAACTTTGCTCCCACGTTGCTCGCGACGAGCATCTCCATGAGGTGGCCGGCCAGTCCAAACCCGGTCACGTCGGTGCAGGCCGTGAGGCCGAACCGATCGAACACTTCGGCCGCAATTCGGTTAGGTTGGAGCATTCCCGTCACGACGCCCGTGTACCAATCCGCACGACACCCGGCACGCATCCACGCCGCGAGCAGTGCCCCCGTGCCGAGTGGTTTGGTCAGGATCAAGCGGTCGCCGGGCTTCAACCCGCCCTTGCGAAAGAGCCGTTCTTCGTCCGCTTGACCGGTCATCGCGAAGCCGACCGCGAGTTCGCTCCCTTCCGTTGTGTGACCGCCCGCGAGCGTCACTCCGAGTTCGCGGAACGACCGCTGAGCGCCTGCGAGCAGTTCGAAGAGTAGGGCCTCCTGGATCGGTCCGCGGGCATACGGCAGTGTCGCGATCGCCAACGCAGCGAACGGCCGGGCGTTCATCGCGTACAGGTCGCTGACCGCGTGCAGTGCCGCGACCCGGCCGAACAGGTACGGGTCGTCGGTGAACGACCGGAAGTAATCCACGGTCTGCACCTGGACCGGCCCGCCGGCCTCGCCGCGGAACACGGCCGCGTCCTCGCCGTGGCGAGCGCCGATCAGCACCCGATCATCTTGGGCCGGTTCGAGCCGTTTCAATACGGCCGAGAGCACGTCCCCGGCGACTTTCGACCCGCAGCCGCCACATCGAATCTGCGTGAGATCATCGTCCGCCTCAGCGGAGTTCGAGGTCATCTTCAACGGCAGGAACGACTCGACCCAGCGCCGGTCGATTCGGTCCTTCAGCCGCCGGACCCAGCGGGATCTCCATGCGTACGGGCCGTAGTTCAGAATCGCTGTTCCGTCGCCGGCGTTCAACAGGTACAGACAACGCCGCTGCGGACGGAACCGGCGGAGGGATCGACCGTGCAAGTAGGAGACGATGTTCTCGAACAAGACCTCGCCCTGTCTGACGGCATGCACGCCACTCCGCGCGAGGTCCGGGTGCTCCGCGAACGACACGCAATCCCCGGTGCCGAACGTGGCCGCGTCGGACTCGGACTGGAGGGTTTCCTTCACTCGGAGGAAACCTCGCTCGTCGGTCGCAAGTCCGCTCTCCCGGATGAGGTCCGGAGGTGAGCCGGGCGTTGCCCACAGCACCGCGTCGCACGCCAGGCTTTCGCCGCCAGCGAGTTCCAGAACACCCGAATCCCCTCCGATCACCCGGCAATTCAGCCGCAAAGCAATGCTGCGGGATCGGAACGCGCGTTCGTATGCCGCCGCAGTCTTCGCCGGGAACCGCGGTAAGAGTCGGGAGTTGCCCTGAAGGAGCGTGATTCGGAAGTCGGGATTGTGGCCGATGCGATTGTGGATGGCGAGCGCCAGTTCGCACCCGCTCGCCCCACCGCCAGCAATGACGAGGTGGAAGGGCCGAGGAGCGTTCTTGAGTTCCACTTCAATTCCGTCGAGGCGGTCGAGCAGTGCGGAGAGTGGACGGAGGGGGAAGGCGAATCTGGGAACGGATGGCCGGGCAAGGTCGGTCGGAACCGAACCGAGGCCGAGGGAGAGCACGTCGTAGGCGAGCGGCGGCCGGTCCGCGAAATTCACCTGGCGTGTTCCCGTATCGAGGCTGGCGACCCGCTCGGAAACCAAACGGACCCCGGCGGAGCGGCAGAGCCGCACGAGATCGATGGTCATCTCCTCCCGCCGGTAATCACCAGCAATGTGGGCGGGTACCATCGCGGAATAGGGGACGGCCGAAGCCTCGTTCACGAGAGCGACGGCCACGCCGGGGAGCGGTCGCATTCGCAACTTCCGAACGAACACGAGATGGGCGTTCCCGGCTCCGACCAAGACGACCGACTTCTGAACCGGAATCGACGGTGTGAGTGCGTTCATGCGGCCACCGTCTGGCGGTGGCGGGTCAAGCGATCCCTCGTCATGCGTGATGCACCTCAGTCGTTGGGAATTGTTCCAGATCCGAAGTTCGCCTTCGGGGAATCCTCGCGGGTCGCTCCGGGCATCTGCCGGGAGTTTAAGGACCAGTCGTACTCCGCGTACTCCACACCCGTCGGAAGATGCACTCTGCGACGCAAGTCCGTTTGCACCGTCGGGTTCTCCACTTGATCGGCCAGCCAGGAAAACACATTCCCGTTCTCTCGCCAGTCTTCGGCGTACCAATTCAGGATCGGGCTGAGCACAACCGTATCCCGTTCCGAATCGAACGCGACGTACTTCGGGCTGTTGGAGAAGAGGAGTGACTGATCCTGGAGTTGCAGGCCCAGGCTCCGACCGACGTATGCCTCCGGCCGGATCTGGGGGCACCCGCGGGCGGCGCAAACGAGCGCGACGTGGACACGCGGGTCCTTAAACGTGGGGCGGATCAACTTGTGTTCGAGGTCGTTCAGACTCATGGTTTTTCCGGCCACGAGGTGTTCCTTGACGTCGAAAAACCCCACCTCATCGTGCCGATAGTTCATCACCGAATCCTTGATCCGGTGGGTGATGACGCCGTTCACGACCAGCGCGTTGTAGGCGTTGCAATAGAAAGCGAGTTGGTCTTCGGGCGTGGGAAGTTCGTACGGCCGGGCGGTTCCGATCTGCCGCAGGTACGTGCGGAAGAGGTGGTCGCGGGCCATCCCGTCGTAATCGATCAGCCCGTTTTCGACGTAAGATTTGAGCAAGTAGTCCCAGAGGGCGTGGTCTACGCCGGACACGTCCGGGTTCGGGACCGGCTTGGTCGTGGGCTTGGCCACGTCGAACGCCTTGAGTGCAACGATGAGCGGGACGAGGAACGCGACCGCACTCAACCAGAAGTAGGTCCCGTAGTAGCTCTTTTTTGATGATGCCGACATCCGTGACCTCTCTCGCGTAGGATTTCGTGTTTCGCGGCTACTCGCCGCCGGTTTCGAGTGGGGCATCTGTAGCCGCGTAAGCCCACATGCCCCCGTCGTCATTCGCCGCGCGGTGGAAGCCGGCTTGCCGGAGCCGGATCGTCAGATACGCCGACCGCACCCCGCCCGTGCAGTAGCAGACGATGATCGTATCCCGCGACACGCCGATGTCGGAAAGGTGCCGGCTCAGCGCGGCCGAGTCGTACGATCCGGTCGAAGGGTCGATGAAGCGGTCCCAGGCGAGGTGCAACGCCCCCGGCACTCTTCCGCCTCGCGCCTCTCCGAACTTCGACGCTCCGAGATACTCGTCCCGGCCTCGGGCGTCGACGACGACCGCCCCAGGTGGTGC
>JBGSZR010000247.1:0-57548 GCA_041750275.1 Gemmataceae bacterium | reverse complement strand
GGCGTTGGAAGGTGTGCTCGTGGATTTGATCCGGGTGGTCGGCGCAACGTGTCGGCGGAATCGCCGCACAAAACCCGGCACAGTCGAATTGCTCAACAACGTGAAATTGCTGGACTTCGAGTTAACTTGATGCGTATGGGTGCGGCCAAATTCACCACCCCAGATCACGAGTGTGTCGTCCAGCAAACCCAGACGCTTGAGATCCTTCACAAGTGCCGCGGAGGGTGCGTCGGTGTCGGTGCATTGCACCTTGAGTTGCGTGTTGAGGTTGCGGTGTTGGTCCCAGCCGGCGTGCAGGAGTTGCACGTAGCGCACGCCGCGCTCGGCGAGGCGGCGGGCCATGAGGCAGTTGAAGGCGAAGCTGCCGGGTCGCTTGACCTCCGGGCCATACGCGGCCAACACATCGGCGCGTTCGGTGCTCAGGTCCGTGAGTTCGGGCACGCTCATCTGCATCTTGTACGCCATTTCGTACTGGGCAATGCGCGTGCTGATCTCGGGGTCACCGAACTCCTTGAGGTTGAGTTCGTTCATCGCGGCGAGATCGTCGAGCATGGTGCGTCGGCCGGCCCGACTGATGCCATCGGGGTTCGAGAGATAGAGCACGGGATCACCGGCCCCGCGGAGCTTCACCCCCTGGAAGCGCGATGGCAGGAAGCCGCTGCCCCAGTAAAAGTCGTAGAAGATTTGACCGCATGACGCTTCCTTGTCGCGCGAGGTCATGGCGACGAAGCCGGGGAGATTGTCGTTCGCGCTGCCCAGGCCGTACGTGAGCCAGGCACCGATGCTGGGTCGGCCCGGCATCTCGGAACCGGTCATGATGAACGTGATCGCTGGTGCATGGTTCACGGACTCGGTGTGCATTGACTTGATGAAACAGAGTTCATCGGCGATGTCGGCGATGTGCGGTGTGAAGTCCGAGACCCAGGCCCCGCTCTGGCCGTGCTGCTTGAACTTGGTGATCTCGGGCAGGCAGGGCCGCACGGTCTGTCCGCTGGTCATCGTGCTGAAGCGGGCCCCCTTGGCCACGCTATCGGGAATCTGTTCGCCGCGGCGCTTCGTGAGTTCGGGCTTGCGGTCGAAGAGATCGACGTGGCTCGGGGCTCCGTTCTGGTGCAGATAGATCACACGCTTCGCCTTCGGGGCGAAGTGCGGCAAGCCCGGCAAGCCGCCGATGCGCTTCAGCGGATCTGCGGCAATCCCCTCGCGCGCTAGCAGCGTGCCGAGTGCTGCGGTGCCGATGCCCACGGCGGAGCGCCCGAAGAAGTGCCGGCGTGTGGTGAGCAAGGAGTGTGATGGTTGCATGTGATCTCAAAGGCTGATCGTGGGAAAGCCCACTCGTGGCGACGAGTGAGCGTTGAGAGGTCACTAATTTGTCAAGGCTTCATCCAGGTTGAGCATCAGCAGGCAGACCGTGGTGAGAGCGGCGTGATCGGTTGCATCCAGTTTCGCGTTGCGTGTCGATTCGCCCACTGCCAGTAGCTTCAGGGCCGCGGTGTGGTCCGCGGCGTACAGCTTCTGCTGCTTCGCGAAGGCGTTTCGGAGCAACTTCAGCTCCGCCGTGCTGGGCTCCCGTGCCGTGACGCGGCGGAAGGCGAAGGCAAGCCAGTCCACTTCCGATCCGCCTCCTTGCTCCATGCTCAACTGGGCGAGTGCTCGTGCGGCTTCGACGAATGTGATGTCGTTGAGTGTCGTGAGTGCGTGCAGCGGGGTGTTGGTGATCGTGGTTTTCACGCTGCAGGTCTGGCGGTTGGCGGCATCGAAGAACTGCGTCGGCCCCACGATGCGCCGCCAAAACACGTACAGGCTGCGGCGATAGAGTGCCTCACCTTGATCCATCTGGTACTTCTTGTTGCCGAAGGTGGCTTCCTCCCAGACGCCGGCGGGCTGATAGGTTTTCACGGAGGGGCCGCCGAGGGTGGGTGTCAGCAGTCCGCTCGCGGCGAGCGCCTGGTCGCGGATCATCCACGCGGGCATGCGGTGCCGGGGACCGCGAGCGAGCAATCGGTTGTCGGGGTCGCGCTCCAGCAGTGCGGGTGTGACGCGCGACGATTGCTGGTACGTGTGCGATGTGACGATGAGCTTCACGAGCCGCTTCACGTCCCACCTGGATTCCACGAAGTCCGCGGCGAGCCAGTCGAGCAGTTCCGGGTGCGTGGGGTATTCTCCCTGCACGCCGAAGTCGTCGCTGGTTTTCACCAGGCCGGTGCCGAGGAAGGTCTGCCAGAAGCGGTTCACCGTGACGCGGGCGGTCAGCGGGTTCCGCGGCGAGACGATCCACTCGGCCAGATCGAGGCGATTGTAGCGGCGGGCGGAGAAGGGTTGCCCGGAGCGCGGCACGCCAAACACCGCGGGCATGTTGGCGAAGGCTTTCTCCTCGTGCTTGTCGTAGGCACCGCGGTTGAGCATGAACGTATCGCGCGGCTTCGGCAGGTCCGCCATGACCATCACACGCGGAATCGGAATCGCATCGCGCTGTTGCTTGGCCTTCTTCAACTTGCCGAGCAAGGCCACGTATTCCGGCTCCTTGTTCTTGTAATAGGCGATGATCTCATCCGTGTTGGGTTCCGCGCGGCCGTTGGGCCCTTTGCGCAGCCCCGATTCCACGCCGGTGGGGAGCGTGGTTTCGTACATGCCATTTTTCATCACCGCACCGGCATCGCGCAGTTTCTTTTCGATGGGCGCGATTTGCTTCACGAGGTCGTCGTACGCCTTCTGGGCCGCCTTGAGCCTGTTGCGCGTCTCGACCGTGGTGAAATCGACCACCGGTGCGGTCTGGCCGTTGCCGCCGCCGCCTTGCACGGGCGTCTGGTTGAAGAAGGCGAAGAGTTGGTAGTAGTCCCGTTTCGTGAGCGGATCGAACTTGTGGTCGTGGCAGCGGGAGCAAGTGAGCGTGAGGCCGAGCCAGACCGTGCCGACCGTTTCGGTTTGATCAAAGACGTACTCGACGCGGTTCTCTTCGGGGATGCGGCCGCCCTCACCGTTGATCATGTGATTGCGGTTGAATCCCGTGGCGAGGATTTGCTCCTGCGTGGCGTTGGGGAGCAGGTCGCCGGCGAGTTGCCAGACGGTGAAGCGATCGTACGGCAGGTTCTCATTGAAGGCCTTCACCACCCAGTCACGCCAGGGCCACATGGTTCGCTCGTTATCACCCTGGTAGCCGTTGGTGTCGGCGTAGCGGGCGGCATCGAGCCAGTCCCAGGCCATGCGTTCCCCGTAGCGAGGTGAAGCGAGCAGGCGATCGACAACTTTCTCGTACGCGGCTGGCGACGCATCCTTCAAGAAGGCATCGACTTCCTCGATCGTGGGCGGCAACCCCGTCAGATCCAGCGTGACGCGGCGAATCAGCCGTTCTTTCTGAGCCTGCGGCGACTGTTTCAATCCCTCACTTTGCAACTTCTGCAGGATGAAGTTATCGATGGGATTCGCGAGCCCGAACTTCGGCACGGCGGGCTTCACAACGGGCACGAACGCCCAGTGCTGGCCCCACTCGGCACCTTGATCGACCCAGGCCTTCAATGTCGCGATCTCTTTCGCCGAGAGCTTCTTGTTGCTCTTCGCGGGTGGCATCTTCTCGCTGGCATCATCCGTGATGAGTCGGCGTATCAGTTCGCTCTCCGCACTCTTGCCCGGCACGATGGTGCCCGAGGCGAAGGCATCCGCTTTGATATCCAGCCGCAGATCCGCCTTGCGAGCCTTCGCATCGGGCCCGTGGCACGTGAAGCAGCGATCCGAAAGGATCGGCAGCACATCGCGTGCGAAGTCCACCTTCTCCTGGGCATTCGCATCAAGGGCGAACGAAGCGAGAAGTAAGAGTGACAGGGCAAACCGGTGAAGCATGGCGGCCAAGGGGGTTATTCACGGCGGGAGAGACTGGCTTTAGTATAACCGACCTCCTCACAGAGTGGGCAAGTGAATCGCGATTGCATCCGTCTTGATTCCCTGTCCGTTCAGGCTATACCCCTTCGCCTTCACAGGTAAACATTCGCATTCACGGGTTCGGCCGCACGGAGGCGTTGTGGTCAGGCGTTCGATCGCAACCGGTCTCGGTCTGTTGCTCGCCCTCGGGCTGGCGGCGGCCGTGCGTGCCCAGTCTCCGGCCCCCATCCAGGGGATGCCGGTGCCGGTCCGCCCGTCGCCCACGGCGGCACAGTTCCCACTCGGCACCGACACACTCATGGAGCCGGTGCCAGCGGTGCCCCCGCGGACATCGTATCAGCCCGATCGCACGGGTCAGCCAATCAACCCGGCTCGCACGCCGAATGGTGGGTTGAATCTCACCTTGCCCGATGGATTCCAGATACCTGTGCCGGACTCGGCCACGCGCTTGTTCCGCTTCATTCCGCGCTACGGCAAGTTCATCAACGTTGGCACGGAACTCCTCCCCGATCAAGTGACACGCCGCTTCGTGGTCACGGGCGGTCTGATTGTGAATGTCAGCTACGGCAACGGTCAGCAAGAGATTGAATTCGCGACCGATGAAGCCGTGGTCTGGGTTCGCGGCAACGACAAAGAAAATGCCATGAATGGCATCCAGACCACAAATGATGGTAAGACGGAAGTCGAGCTTTATCTCGCGGGCAACGTGGTGATCCGCACCCAGTCCGGGAACGGCCGGCTCGGCAACGTGACGCAGACGCTGCGAGCCGAGCAGGTCTATTACGATGTGAACCGCAGCCGGGCCGTCGCACTCTGTGCGGACCTGGAGTTGAATGTGCCGCGTGTGCCGGATGGTGTCCACTTGCAGGGCAAGGAGATCGATCGGCTCGATGCCGACCACTGGGAAATTTACGGCGGCTCGGCATTTTCCAGCAAGCTCCCCAGCGACCCTGGCTTGCGCATCGATTCACCCAAGGTGCTGCTCGAGGAGCGCCACGGAGTTCGCAAAAACATCTTCGGCAAACCCTACCGCGACGCGATCACGGGTGAGCCGGTGATCGGCACGGACCGAATCATCACCGCTCAGAACATGGTGACGCGCCTCAATGGCCTCCCCGTCTTCTACCTGCCGAAGTTGAAGACCAACGCAAACGAACCGTTTGGGCCCCTCGTGGGGCTGGGGCTTGGGCAGAGCCGCATTTTCGGCACGCAGATTAACACCAGCTGGGATATGTACAAGCTGCTGGCGTTGCGCCCACCGGATGGTCACAACTGGCGCTTGCACCTGGACTATCTCAGTGATCGCGGTCCCGCGGCCGGCACGGACTACACCTACCGTTTGCCGGCCAACCCGGGCCAACTTTCGCCTGGCCAGGGCCAGTTCCACCTGTTCGGCATCAACGACAACGGCGTGGATGTGCTCGGCGGTGATCGCGGTCCCCAGGTCGTTCCACCAGTGCTCCGCGGTCGGGCTGACTGGCGACACGTGCAAGCGCTGGACGACATCGTCGAGGGGCTCTACTTCCAGGGTCAGGTTGCCTACGTCAGCGACATGAACTTTCTGGAACAGTATTACAACAACGAATGGAACCTTGGACCGAACCACGAGACCTTCGGCTATCTCACCTGGAATCATCGCAACTTTGAACTCACCGGTCTCGTCAATCCCCGTCTGGCTCGCCCGTGGATTTCGCAGACAGCCTGGCTGCCGCGCGTGGATGCCCACCTGATCGGCCAATCGTTCTTCGATCGACTTGTGTACAACGCCCGTGCCAATGCGGGCTACGCGCAGACGCACACCTCGGGGAACTACGTTACCACCGTGTTGCCCACGGACCGGAACCTGAACCTGGGTCGTGTCGATCTGGGCCAGGAACTGAGCCTGCCGTTCGAACTGGGCCCGGTGAAACTGGCCCCCTACGGCAAGCTGGATCTCGCCTATTATTCTTCTGATCTCGAGGGCAATGACGCAGGCCGAGTGCTCGGCGGTGGTGGCTTGCGCACGAGCTTGCCACTCTCACGACTCTACGAAGAAGCTTCCAGCGAACTCTTTAACATCCGCGGGCTCTATCACAAGACAGTGCTCGGCGCGAACTATTACTACGCACAGTCCAACATCCCCTACACGCAACTGCCTTTGGTGGATCGGCTCAACGACGATGCCGTGGATCAGGCTTATCGCACGATCCGACCGTACGAACCCCTCTATCTGCCCGGCGGTCCCGGCCTCGCTCTGGCGACCTCCGAGCTTTATGATCCTCAGAAATACATCATCCGCCGGCTGGTCGAAAATCGCATCGACACCCTGGATTCGATGAACGTGCTGCAGATGGATGTGCGTCAGCGATTCCAGACCAAGCGGGGTTACCCCGGGCTCGAGCACACCGTCGACGCCTTCACGCTGGGTTTGTCCGGTTCGTGGTTCCCGCAGGCTGGCCGCGATAACTTCGGGAAACCGTTCGCATTCCTGGAATACAACGCACTCTGGAACGTCGGCGACCGCACCTCGCTGCTCTCGAATGGCTGGTTCGATCCGTATAACGGCGGCACGCGGTACTGGAACATCGGCACTTTCTTGAATCGCACCGATCGCACCAATTTCTATCTCGGCTACCGTCAGACGGACCCGCTCAACAGCAAACAGGTTACCGCCGCTGTCGGCTACCAGTTGAGCCGACGCTACTACATGAACCTCGGAGCCAGTTACGACTTTGGAATCCAGGAAGCACTCAGCAACACCTTCACGATCTCGCGAACGGGCTCGGACATGACGGTCTCGATCGGCATCACGTACAACGCTCTGATCAACAACCTCGGCTTCCAGTTCCTGGTGATTCCCAATATCGCCGCCTACGCCGCCCCCGGACGGTTCGGGGCGACCGCACTGGGCCGCTGACCATGAGGGTTAACCCTTCCGCGTTTGCCAGGAGGCTCCATGCCGGTGGAGTGGTGGGAAGTGGAACGTGAGGGTGAGTCAACCCGCAAGCCCGTTCGTCGCTGGCGCGACAAATTCGCCGAGGCTTTCAGCGGGGTGAAACTGGGTGTTCGTGGGCACTCCAGTTTCTTCGTCCATTTCTTCTTCAGTGCACTCGCTCTGATGGCGGCGCTCGTGCTCGAATGCACCTATGTCGAATGGTGCCTGATCGTTGCGTGCATCGGAGCTGTCTTCGCCGCGGAACTGTTCAATAGCACGATCGAGACGCTGTTTCACGGCCTCGATCTCACGACGAAGCAACGCATCCACGGTTGCCTGGATATCGCGGCCGGCGCTGTTCTCATGGTGAGCCTCACCGCGGCCACGATTGGCTCGATCATCTTCATCCGTCGTGTTGCCTTGCTGTTCCACTGGATCGGAGTCGAATGAAATGAGCCGCACCCTTGGGGATGCGGCTCGCGGTTTCAGCCTCTCTCGCCATTTTCGAGCAATCACCACGACCAGGTCATACCGAAGTTGATGCCCTGGGCGAAGAAGTCCGTGGTGTTCGAACGTGGCAGTGGCCGAGGCGTGCCTGGCAACACCGGAGGCGGATTCACCAGGAAGTTCGGCACCCGCGAAGCATCGACCGTGGTGTCGATCATGCCGGCCGGCCGCACCACGCTGCTGAGATACAGGATATCGTAGCCGATGAAGGCCCGCAGTCGCGGCGTGAACTGATAGCCCACGTTAAATCCGACTTCCGGCAGCACGGCAAACTTGCTCTGCGTGTACGTCCCACTATTCGCCCCGGGCAACGCCAACAAGCCGCCCGCAGCCGGGGCAATGGCACCGTTCGGGAACGCTTGCAACTGACCGCCACCAATTTCGGTCGTCTGAAACACGGTACCGAAGGCGATGGTAGCCCGGGCGTCCACGAAGAATCGACCCCGGCGAATCTCACCGGCGAGCCCGACCTGGCCGCCATAGAAGTTGTTTTCGGCTTTGAACAGGTCGGTGGCACTGGCCAGAGGAGCGCGATCGCTGAGTGCCTCCGGAGCACCGGTGAGCACACCCACCTCGGTGATTTTCAGCTGTTCCTGGAAATTCAAGTATCGGAAGCCGACTAACGCATCAAGCCGACCGCAGAAACCACACTGTCCGGCGAGCAGGTTGCGGCGATAGTTCACCTCCGCACCCCACAACGAGCTTTGCGTTTCGACCGTGATGCTACCCGCTGAGAACCCCGGAAAGCCAATGATATCCGACAGTTGCCCCACGGGGACGTTGGCATTGATGAACGGTCGCCCCAGCACCGGGTACTGGGCCGAACTGGCCGTGTAGCTCGCGTTGTTCTCGAACAGGAACAGGAACCGCGATTCAACACCGCGGATGCGCGATTCGTCGAACCAGTAGCCCAGGCTAAAGCGAGCACCGCTGTGGAGGTTATCCGCACCGAGGTTGCCACCCAGAACGGGAACAGGTGTCGTGACCTGGGCGTTACCATCGACCACCGTGACCACGGGCGCTCCGGTGCCAGCCAAAGTGGGATAGCTCGTGCTCTTGGTCCACCAGGCCAGGTATTCCGCACCGAACCAAAAGTCTCCTGGTCGTGAGCGAATGCGGTGAATGGCGGCCATTCCCGGTGCCGGAGCACAGAATAGGGGATCCTCCGGGCACACGCCGCCAGGATAGGCCATGCCTTCAGTCGGTCCGACTGAGGGCACCATCACGGCACCGGACTCCGGCACCGGCATCGGCGATCCAATCGCCACACCGGGACCGGCGTAACCCGGAGCGGCATAACCTGGAACGGGATAGCCCGGGTCCTGATAGCCGGTGGTCGGGTAACTCGTCACAGGGTAATAGCCGCCGCTCGGGACGCCTCGGGGAGCGCCGTCCCGGGATTCCGTCACGGCAGGCGGCGATCCCATGGGTTGGGGTGAACCAGGGGGAGCACCACCTGATCCCGGGGCGGGATAGCCGCCTGGCATGGGGCTTGGCACGTTCGAGTTGTTGCCTGGTGTGTCGCGGCGTGTAAAGAGGCCTGCGGGTGTCACACCCGGTGTCACCGGTTGCGCATCCGGGACGGCCATAGGCCGGCCGAGCCGCACCCTGTTGGTGGGATCAGCCGCGACTGCGGTGGGTCCATTCGGTGAAGCGGGACGACCGGGGAATTGCTGCGCCAGCGCGGGGCGAGCGAACACCCCAAGCGCGATTCCGAGCCCGCTGAGAAGTATCCGTCGCATTCCAGTAGTCCTCCTGACACGCCACCGGGTTCGGGTGGCTCCATTGGCCGAAGTTCGTCCGCGGCCGATCCTCGAACCCGTCACGTCACTCTCTTGATTCGGCCGCCTGGACCCTCACAGACCCGTCAAGCTCACTGCGAACTCCGTTCGTTTTGCCTGGAGCAGCCATCCTCTCGAAACGATCGTCGCTTCAGTCTCGATCGGCGGTAAGCGCCGAAGCAGCGGAGAATGCGCAAGTGGCAGGGCCGGAATAGATGGCGAGTTATGTTCAAGCCGGGTGATCGGGCGAGCCGAAAGAAGAGGCAGAACCTGCACAATCCCTCAAACGTGCGGCGACCGTGTCCCGGCCGTCCACCGGGGTGCTCGAGTCCCAGGAGAAAGCCATGTCCGCTCGCTGGCGCTGGACCAAGGTGTTGCCAACGGCGACGCTCACGGCTGTGTCGTTCACGCTGACCGAATCATCGGCATCGGCGTTGTTCCCACCCATCTGGCCGGTGTCGCCGCCCATCTCTGTGGTGGTCCCCCCGACGGTCGTGCCACCGGTGATTGTGGTGCCACCGGTGGTTCCACCGCCGTTTGTGCCACCGCCGATAGTGGTGCCACCGGTGGTTCCGCCACCGGTGATAGTGGTGCCACCGCCCAGTGGCGTGCCGGAACCTTCGACCTTAGTGGCAGGTCTCTCGGGACTTGCCGCTGCCGCGGGTTTGCGGGCACGCCGACGCAAGCAGGCCGGTGCCGACGCGAAACAAGCTTAAGTTTGCAAGAAAAACCGCGGCAACTCCGCACCGGAATTGCGGAGTTCGCGAGCCACATCGATGGCCCTGCGAAATCGAAAAGTACGCAGCAGTGAGCGGAGCCGGGCTGTCGTCCGCTTCACTCCGACATAGGTGCGCCAGCGAGCCAATCGCTTTAACGGAAGCCGGGGCTGGCCGGGGTCGAATTCCCAGGGATGGAAATACAGCATTCCTGTCCGTGGTGGTGTATCCCGGTGCGCTTGTCGAAGCCCCGCACGCAGGAAACCCAGCGGAAAGAGCCGAAAATAGCCTCCGCCCGCCACAGGCAGATTCTGCCCTGCCAGGCGTAGCGTCAATGGCGGAAGTTCCAGAATCTCTCGCTCCCGGCCCACAGCCAGAAACGGACCTCGCGGAGCGTCGACAATGCCATACCGATCGTGGCGGACCGGGAAGATCGAGGAGTCGTATTCGAACCCACACTCGGCCAGCACATCAATCGCCCACGCCGTTTCACGAACGACACTGAAAGTCGGAGCGCGGAAGCCCACCACAGCAGCTCCAGTCACCTGTTCGAGGGCGTCCTTGCTCTTGAGAAGGTCTTCACGAAACGATTCCGCTGTAAAGTGATGCACCCGGCGGTGATCCCAGCTGTGGGAGCCGACCTCGTGCCCCGCATCCTGAATATCGCGAACGAGCCGAGGGTGCGTGCGGGCAATCTCGCCCACCACGTAAAAACTCGCTTGCACTCGAGCGGAATCGAGTTGCTCCAGAAGTTGCCGTGTGGTCGCTTCCATGCGGCGAGCGTATTCGGCGCGGTCGTCCGCTGCGATCTCCAGGCTCACCGCGGCTTCGATTCGGTGGTGTTCCTCGATATCGAAACTCGCAACAGCACTCGGATTAGAGATTTGCGATTGTTCCATCAGCACATCGGGCTTGTGGGCCAAATCGGGGCCGGGTTTTGCATCCTCTTCTGTGATATAGATCGCGACGGTGGCATGGTTACTGTAAACAAAGGGAAGCATTACGTTAACAGCGCTGCTTTACACCGATCAGAGCTCTCGAAAGACGGAGAAAAATGTGCCGAACCTCCTGGCATCCTGATAGACTGTATTCTAGGGTTCCTGTTTTTCTCTGGAGGAATCGGAGAACTTGTAGGACGATTTGGCATTATCGTTGCTCAAGAATTTTAACAGTATTCGCTGAAATGGCTTGACAGCCGGGGTGGGTATCCGCTCTTCTAGAGTGAATGCCCGGTAATTCGAAACTAGCCGCAAGAGTTACGCCAGGACCGAGTACCCCACTCGATCACTCCAACGGAAATGGCTGGCGATTGACAGCGGCGAAGAGTATACCCCGGTGCTCGAAACACTGACCACACAGAGGGAGCTACCCGTCATGTTGCGTAATGTCCGTTGGATCGCAGCCGGGCTTCTCGCCGTTGCGGGGCTCGCTGCCTCGTCGACTCAGGCAAGCGCCGGCACGTTGATTCTCGTCGAGGAACTGAATTCCTCAAATGTCGCGATCAATGCCGCTTCGTTCAGCATTGCCACGCTGCCCACGAGCGGCAGCCCCTATGCCACTCCGACAGGAACGTTTCAGAACATTAGCATCACCGTCACAACGACGAGTGGAGCCTCAAGCAACGTGAACTCGCTGACGACCACGGTGGCTGCCAAGCCGGGCACTTCGTTCAATTCGGCGAATTCGCTCCGCGTGACGGTGACCGATGATGGATTTCAAAACGCCTCGCCAAGTGGCGTTGCCAACGTGACCAATGATCCTGGTGCTTCGTCCGGTATCTCGGGCGGTGTTAATAATCTCATCGGCTCGACCACGATCCAGAGCGGCACCATCGGCAGCCTCACCGCTCTGGGTGCGACTCCCACGGCCTCGGACACCAGCCCCGGCGGGCCATCAGATCCGAACACAACCGTCGTAATTCCAAGTCTCCCGGCTACTTACGCCATGACCCAGGAACTGACGATTCGTGCGATCCCAACCACCGGGATTGACCCGAACTCGACGTTCGGTGGTACGCTGAGCTCCACGATTGCCACCACACCGAACGCTCCAGTGCCAGCACCTGCAGCCCTGTTCCTCGCTCTGAGTGCGGTTCCCGCATTTGGCCTGCGTCGCGTCCTCCGTCGCAAGTCGGTCAACTAAGTTTCAGCGAAGAGTTTCAGACCGGGACAGATTGTGCTAGCTTTGACGGGAGCAACGATTGTTGCTCCTTTTTTCGTTTTCCTGCCACATGCGCGAGGTGTCGACGTGCGCCGTGTTCTCCACTGGAAGCGCGCTCTTATTCTTCTCGGTGTGCTGGTCGTGATCAGTGCGGCCGCGGCTGGGGTGCATCGTCTCCAGGTTCACCGCCAGGCGTCGACGCTCAAAGAACGCGCGATCTCAGCCGAGGCCGAGGGGAAAAACGAGGAAGCGGCGGACTTGCTGGAGCGCTATCTGAAATTTCAGCCCAAGGATGAAGATGCCGCGATGCGGTACCTGAACATCCGTTTCGCCCAGGCCGAGGCCGAGCCGAATTCGACAGCACCGGATCGCGCCATCAACGCGGGCGAGAAGTATCTGCGGGAATTCCGCAACCACCCGGAGGAACGCCGCAAACTCGTCGCGACCTATCTCAAGGTTGGCCGACAACGTGGAGAAGTCGCGAAGGTGAACGCCGCCCGCGAGCATCTCGAACTCTTGCTGAATGATCCCAAACAGCAAGCCTCACGGGATGTCGAACTACTGGAGATGGCCGCCGACCTCGAGATTCTTGCCGCCGATCCCAACAAGGCTGTTGACTATCTGCGTGAAGCCATTGCGACTGGCTCGGCTCCGATCTCGCTTTATAGCCGGTTGATCGACACGTACTGGTATTACAACGAGATTCCGGACGGCAAGCGAAAGGCCGACGCCCTTGCCCGTGATCTTCTGGAGTCGAGTAAGTTCAAGAAGGAGGTGGCTGCTCAGGTGGTGGTCACACGTCACCGGCTTCGAAGCGGCGACGAAACCCGCGCCCGGGAACTGCTTCAGGACTTGATGGGGCTTCCCGGTGGCGGCTCGGATCCAGAGGCACTCCTCGTCGCAGCCGAACTCGAATTCAGCGGCATCACGAGGGAAAACCGGACAGCCCGGCTTCAAAAGGCACAGGAGTGGTGTGAGAAGGCGATTCAGTCGGATCCCACAAACATTCGCGCAGCACTATTTCTGGCGGAGACGCTATCCCAGCAAGGGAAACTATCCGAGGCCATTGCGGCTCTTGTGCGTGCAGCGGGAACCATTGAGAAGGTCAACGATAACTACTTGCTCGTGCTCGATAAACTCATCGACCTCGGCGATATCTCGTCGGTGCCCGGGATGATCGACCGGGTGAAGGAGGAGTTCAAGGGCCGCTCGCTCGCCGACTACTTCCGCGGACGGCTGGCGTTGCTCCAGGCTGAGCAGGCCAACAATGATCCCGCTGCCTGGAACGAAGCCCGCACCCTGCTTGAAGGCTCGGCGCCATTCATGGAGCACGTTCCCGCGCTCCACGCCAAGGCCCTCACTGGCATTGCTCGTTGCTACGAAGTCGCTCAGAATCCGGACCGGCAATTTGAGAACGCCAATCGTGCCCTGAAGGACAATTCGAAGTACCTTCCCGCACTCTTGCAACGCGCCGAGGCACTCATCTTACTCGGCAAATATCCCGATGCGTTGATAGACCTCAAACAAATTGTTTATCGCTATGGCTTGAACAGTGCCCGCGCGAAACTCGCGCGAGTGGAGTTGCTCGCAACCCGCAGCGGGCTGGGCTCTCGGAACTGGAAAGACTTCGATGCGGCCATCGGCTTCGGTGACATGACTCCCGACAGCCCCGCGGATCGTTTGCAACTACTTCAGGGGTTCGCCCCGGATCTGCAGCTACTTTATGCCGAATCCCTTCTCGTGCGAGCACGGGAGGCGGACGCGAACAAGGAGCCCGAAGACGCCCTTCAACTGCGGAAATTCGCAGCAGCGGTGCTCGAGAAGCTCACCGAGAAAGAACCCACATACGCCACGGCCTGGCTCACCCTGGGCCGGTTGAAATACGGCGAAGACACGAACGCCATACTTGGACTACTCGACGGTGCCGTCCAACGTGCCGAGGCGAAAGCCTCTGCGGATGGTCAACCGATCGTACCTCGCACCGCGATCGAGTTTCGACTTGTGCGAGCCAACGTGCTGGCCAACCGGCTCTTGAAACCAACGCCCGCGGAACTGCGCGCACTGGCCGGGGGAACCGAAAGCTTCCCGGCACGTGATCGACACCGGCTCTGGGCCTCACTCGGCAACACAGCACTCGCCATCTCGCCGTCTCTCCCCGCCGCAGCCGTGCCCGCGATGCGTGACTTTGCTCTCGAGTGCTTCGGGAACGCGGCCAGGCTGGATATGCTGGATCTCGCCTCGCGCATCACGATTATCGATCTCGCAATGGAGGCGGGGCGTTCCGATCTTCTGCCACCGATGCTCGATCAGATCGCGCGTGTCGAAGGGCCGGGCGGGCCGATCGGTTCCCTGGCTCAGGCAGTGGTACGATTGCCTCAGGTCCGTGGCATGCCTTACAAGGACCCGGGTGAAAAACTGGCCCGGGATGCCGCAGTCGCCGAGATTCGCACGCTCGCCGAGATCGCCCGGAAGGCTCGGCCAGGCTGGAGTCGCGCCTACGTCGTGCTCGGTCAACTCGATGAACTATCCGGCAACTCGGCCGATGCCGCCGCGGCCTACAAGAAGGCCATCGACATCGGCGATCGGCAGGAGTTCGTCATTCGCCGGGCGTTTCTGCTGCTCGTTGCGGACTTGAAGAAGGACGAAGAAGCGACGAAGCTTCTGAACCTCGTTGCCGCTGATGTCGCTCTTCCGCCGGATCTGGAACAATATCGCGTGGTGAAAAACCTGCTTTCCAAGGAACTTCCTTCGACGGCTCGCAACGACATTGACCGCATTGCTCCTGCGGATTCGAAGGATGACCGCGTGCTCTTGCTCCGCGGGGCCCTTCTGGCCGCAACCCGTCATGATGTGGACGCCGAGCAGGCGTTTCGCAAAGCTTTGGAATTGAACGATCAGGTGCCGGAGACCTGGACGGCGCTGATCTCGCACCTCGTGCGCCAGGGCAAGCTGGCCGAGGCGAATTCCGTCCTGAAGCAAGCCGAGGACGCGTTGGTGACGCACGCGCCAAAAGATGCCCTGAAAAAAGCCGACCTGATCCTGGGCCTGGCCGGCTGCTATGAGTTGATCCGGAAGCTGGATGAGGCGGAGAAGAAATACCGCGAGGCGGTGCTGGCCGCACCGAAAGAGTTGAATCCACACCGGCAACTCGTCCAGTTCCTACAGCGTAATGGTCGAACCGAAAAAGCCGACGCCATGCTTCGTGAAATGTCGGCCCGAGAACCTAACCTCGCCCGCTGGGCTCGCCGCCATCGCGCTCTCACGATTGCAGCCAGCCCAGACGCGTACCAAAAGCTGGGTGAGGCAAAAGATTTGATCAAAGCCAACCGTGCCGCCAATCCCGACGACGATGACGACATCAAGGCCGATGCCATACTCCTCACGGTCGATCCGGCCACCCGCGCTGAAGGTGTGAAGATTCTTGAGGAACGCTATGCCAAATGGGATAACCTCTCCGCGGATGAATACTACTTGCTCGGGCAATTGCGCTTCGCATCCGGTGACGTGATCGGTGCCGAGCAATACTTCGCCCGGGCCGCTCGCCCTCGCGCCGATGATGTGACGCTCGAACACATGGCAGCACTCGTTCGCATCTATCTCGCACTCAGCAAGATGCACAACGCTTCGAAGCCACTCGATGATGCGGACGCCGCACAACGACGACTTGAACTCGCTGCCCCACGCAGTTGGGAAGCGGCTCGGGAAAAAGCCCGCGTGCTGCATCAGCGTTCTGTTCTGGCGGCGAAGGCGAACGACAAGACTTTGGCAACGAGCCTCGACAACGAAGCCCGAAACACCATCCTGAACTTCCCGGAGGCGCGGACCGAGGCGTTCATTCTCTCGCGGAGTGGCCCGCTGCTCGACGAACTCGGCTTCGTGGTGGACGCCGAACTGCTCTATAAAGAGCTATTAAACCTCTCGAAATCGGATTCGGCACACGTTCCCCTGGCTGCGTTCCTCATCAGCCACAAGAAAACGCACGAAGCGATCGACCTCGCCTGGAAGCACGCGGACACGTGTTCACCCGCTCTCACCGCACGCATCCTGACCGGTGCCGTGCGCTCGAAACGTGCCGGCCCTGCAGATGAGCAAAAGATTGAGAAGTGGCTCGGGGAGCAGATTACGGCGAATGCTTCCAACAAACCGATGGCCTCGCTTTTAGTGGGTGCGAGGGCCGAACTGTTGGAAGCCCAGGGCGATTACGATCAGGCCATCGACGCCTATGAACGCGCCATTGCCCTGAACCCCGAACGCAGCGATGTGCTAACCAATAACCTCTGCATGATTCTGGCGCTGCACCGACCCGCCCGGGCGGGCGAGGCCATTGATCGGATGGAACGCCTGATTCAATTGCGTGGCCCCGTTCCCGCTTTCCTCGACACACTGGCCGTGACATACCTTGTCCGCGGCGGTCGCCTCCCGTCCGGTGAATACGCTGCCGCTATCGCGGCCTCGAAACTGGAACTCGCACTCGCCCAGCGCGAAAATGCCGCGTACTTGTTTCATCTGGCCTGGGCTTATGACCTGATGGATGAAAAACGTGTGTTGAAAGCGGAGAAACTCGGGCGAGCCCGCGACCTCGGCATCACCGTCGAAGATGTGCACCCGCTCGAGGCGCCGCGGTTTCGGCAGTTGTTCGATTCGCCGTGATGTTGATCCCTGCTCAGGCCTTTGCCTGAGACCATTCCAGTGTTCGCTTCAGACCGTCGATGAAATTCACCCGCGGTTCGTAGCCCAGGTCGGCCCGTATGCGGTCGATGCGGGCTCGCGAATGGCGGATGTCGCCCACTCGCGCTTCGCCATTCTGCGGAGTAATGTCGGTTCCGAGGACCTCGTTCAATGCGGCTACGAGTTGCAGAAGTGTCACGCTGCTTCCCGTGCCGACGTTGTACACATTTCCCGAGACACCCGGCGTTTCGGCCGCTCGGAGCAAGGCCTGTGCCACATCAGTGACGTAGACGAAGTCGCGAGATTGCAGTCCATCCCCATGCACGATGGGCGTGCGACCCTCGGCCAGGGCCGCGGCGAAGATGGCAATCACACCGCTGTAGGGGCTATCAGCGCGCTGGCGGGGGCCGAATACGTTGAAGAAGCGCAGTCGCACCGTTTCGATGCTGGTAAACGCAGCGAACGACTGGCAGTAGAACTCACCCGCGAGTTTCGTGGCGGCATACGGCGACAGGGCGCAAAGTGGCGTGTTCTCATCCTGACCGGCTGGGTCCGAGGCACTGCCGTAGGCACTGGCACTGGCCGCGTACACGACTCGCCTCACACCGGCCGAACGAGCCGCCTGCAGCACATTCAAGGTGCCGGTGGCATTGGCGGCATGGTTCCCGACGGGATCGATCGTGCTCTTGGCGACGGATGCCACAGCACCGAGGTGGTAGATGGCATCACATCCTTCGGCCGCGCGATTGACCGCATCGGCATCGGTCAAACTCCCTTCCACAAATTCCACATCGAATCCGTGCAGGTTCTCGCGAAGGCCGGTGCTGAGATCGTCGAAGACACGAACCGGTCGATTGTCAGCCCGGAGTGCCTCGACCAGATGTGAACCGATGAAACCTGCACCACCCGTTACGAGACTGAACGCCGACATCGCAAGCCTCCTTGGCGAAAACCCCAGCCGAGTCATTATGCTACGAATGCAAACGGCCCCCGAGTTGGGGGCCGCGTCGTTAAGGATCGATCGCTTCCAGGATCAATAACCAGGAGGCATCGGAATCTTCGGCAGCGTGCCCGGATCGCCTGGTAGCTTCATGGGCTTGGGCAGTTCACGCATGGGATCGGTCGGAAGCTTCGTTTCGGGAACCATGGGCTTCGGCTGCGTCGAGATCGCCGGATTCGTCGGGAGTGGCGGCGTCGGGATCCGCGGAGCATCGCTCAGACCGGCACCGGGGTAGGGGATCGGGCAGACTTCTTCCCAGCGATGCCATTGAGTGGGGAAGTAGCCGAAGCAGGCACCCGGACAGAGATTGACCTTGTAAGGGATGGCTCGCTTGCCGTGCCCCTTGCAGGTCTGGCAGGTCTGGCACGACCCGGCCGGGGTTGTGCCGCAGGTGGCGCAGGGCACCTCGCCCGCCATCACGACGGGACCTGCCGATATTGGCAGAGGCACCGGACCGGGGTCCGAGGCCGGTGAGTGGATTGAAAGGCAGAGCACGAGAGCCGCGGCCCCGCTCCACCGAGTTAGAGCGTTGAGAATCATCACCAAGACTCCTTTCCTGGGTTGCAGTCATCCTGACTGTGCATCCGTAACACTTGGTCGACTAGCGCCAGCCGATCTGGCCTGGACCACGAGCCGGGCCGATCGGAACTCCTGTTCCGGAAGTCCCGTTTAATCGCCCACCGGCTCCACCGTTTTGTGATGTGAAACCCGGGCCTGGCATCGCTCGCCCACCGCTGAGCCCGCCTCCGAATCCGCCGCCACCTCCGCCACCAGTGGGCGAGTTGTTGTACCAGTGGCCGAGGTTATTGAAGGTAGCTCCGTGGCCAGTGATTGGTAGATTCGAGTTGACACCATTGCTCAGGAAATTCTGCAAGTTGGCAATGGATTGGTTGGTGTAGTTCAACTGTTGCTGAAGCATATTGTTCTGGGCCTGGTTTTGGAAGCCGCCGGGATTCCCGAAACCATTGCCGAAGTAGTAATTGCCGCGGTTGTAGCCGAACAAGCCACCATAGGAGCCGGAGAAGCCGGGTCGCACCGGGGCAACGGGTTGTGCGAAGGCTACGTTCAGAGAGCCTGCGGCCAGGAGTCCGAGGACGGCCGCAAGCGTGCGTGTGCGGAATGTCATAAGTCCCCCAACAGGGCCAGGAGTGAGGTGTGGAGCGAGAGTGAATTCTCTCGACTTCATCATACCGCATCACGAGGCTCGATGCTGTTGCCTCCTCACAAAGCAGATCGGCGATGAGAAACCTGTGGGCACAGGTTCCTCACCGCCGAGTGAGAAGATCCCGGAAGCGTTGGCCGCATTCCGGGAACAGGTCATTCAATCGTTACGGCCCGATGGGGAGGAGGACTCCGCCGTTCCCGTTCCCGCCAACGTTACCGATATTCGCCAGGGCATTGTAGGTGCTGGCACCGTAGAGCCCCATGCTCATGGTCCGGATGATCGGAGCCGTCAGTCGAGCGTAGTACACGTCGAACTTGCTCAGCGGCTGGGCCAGGATATAGATCCGATCGCCCGGCATGATCTGGTAGTTGGTCTTCACCTCACCACGGCGGGTGATGCCACACCAGTCCACCGGGAGAATCTGATCATTACCGCATTCGGTCGGTGCCGGGCGGGCCACCCACAGCTTCTTGCTGGAGACAGCCGACAGCCCACCGATCTGTGAGACGGCATCGAGCACCGTTTCGTTGCCCGTGTGCGACAACCGAGCCACCTGCTCACCGGCTCCGGCGAAGTCCGTGATGACGTAGTACCACTTGCTATTGAACGCGTACACATCCACGGCGACTTCCGGGCGATACAGATAGCGAGACAGGTGTGATTCGATCGCCGCCTTGGCCTGGGCGATGGTCATGCCGGCAACGTAGACGCTGCCATAGGAGCCGAGACCGACCGTGCCATCTGGCCGCACGATATGCTGACCCGCGATCTGCTGCACACCGCGCGATTGCGCCAGCGATACCGTCAACTGGGGATCCTTGACGTACTGTTTCAGCTTGGCCGTGATGGCCTTCTGAATCTCTTCTGTCGTGAGATCTGCCACTCGAACCGAGCCGCCGTAAGCCGGGCCGAGGTTGATTGTGCCGTCCGGGTCGACCTGGTACACACCGTTGATCGGATCGGTTTCGAACACCGATTCCTTCTTGGCACTGACGTAAAGCACATCCAGCGCTTCCACGCGGTACGGCGGCAGCGGAATTACCCGGATCGCATCGATCACAAGAATATCCGGTGCCTCGATCACATAGGGCGGCAGGCTGACCTTGTTCAGCTCTTTGGGAACCGGTGTGTCTGGCAAACAACACGGATCGAACTTGGGAGGCTTGCAACATTTGTGACCCATGGGATAGGCGGCGCAACCTGCTCCGCCGAATGCAAGCACGGCAATGACCAGACTGGCGGCCAGCCGTTTCCCGATGCCCGGGCGAGCCATAGCGTCTCTCCTAATCCCTGGAACGAGCGAAATTCGCGGATGATCGGGACAAATCCAAATTCCCGGTCTACCCGTGCTAGCCTGTTTCATCGGCTTACCCGGATTCCCGCTCCAATAAAAAACAACCCTCCCTTCCGGAACCCCGCCAAGTCGTCAATCTTCACAAACTGGTTGACGCTTGCCGTTTTGTGGGCCTTCATGTGAAACCGTCGAGCGAGAAGATCACCTGCTTTCCTCCCCCTTGATCTGCAGGAACACTGTATAATTGAAGTGCACTTTTAGGGATCGTTCCTGGAGACAATGGCATGAACGCATGGCGACACGCCATCTCGGCATTCGCTTTTACAATCCTCTGGCTCTCGGCCTCGGATGCTCATTGCCAGTCGCCAGCGAGTCCATCCGCGAGCGAATCGTTCGAAGTGGTGAAGAAGGCAGATATCAGTTACTGCGAGGAGAAAAATGCTGATCCCGAGCGCCACAAACTGGATGTTTACTCCCCGAAGGGCTTGAAGGACCGACCCGTGCTCTTCTTCGTGCATGGCGGCAGCTGGAAGAGCGGCAGCAAGGGGTTGTACGCGGCAATCGGCAGCAGCTTTGCCAAGGCCGGATATGTCGTCGTTGTCATTAACTACCGTCTGACGCCGCAGGTTGTGCACCCGGGCCACATCGAGGATGTGGCCCGCGCTTTCGCCTGGACGGCTGACCACATCAAGGACTACGGCGGTGATGCGAAAAAGATCTTCCCCTTCGGCCACTCGGCTGGCGGCCACCTCGTCGCGCTCCTCGCGACCAACCCCGCTTACTTGAAGGCGGTGAAGCGAGTTCCTGGTGATATTCGCGGTGTCATTGGTGTGAGCGGGGTCTACGAAATACCAGCCGATTATTCCTTCTTCGAGCCTGTATTCGGCAAGGATGAAAAAGTCTGCAAGCTCGCCTCTCCACGCTGGTGCGTCGCAGGCAATGAACCGCCGTTTCTCGTGGCCTATGGGGATAGCGACTACGAACACCTCGATGAGATGGCGATCAATTTCGAGGGAGCGCTCAACCGTTGCAAATCCCCTGTGACCCTTTTGAAACTCAAGGACCGCAATCACTTCACCATCATCATGAAAGTGATTGCCGCCGATGATCCGCTGCACGTGGCTATCCGCGAATTCGTGGACAAGAATGCCAAGTGACTCCATCGCGTGTGTCGGGTGTGCACCTGGAAATGCCCGCGCCCCGCGGCACCCGATCCCCGATTGATTGCGGAGTGCTAGAATGGACGAATGAACTCCAATGACACCCTGGCGACGAACCCCTCGTATGAACCCACTCTCACCTTCTGGGGAGCGGCGGGGAGTGTCTCGGGCTCCATGCATCTGCTTGAGGTTGGCAACCATAAAGTGCTCCTCGATTGCGGTCTGCACCAGGGTCGCCGTGAAGAAGCCCGCGAGCGCAACAGCCGTTTCCCCTTCCATCCGCACCAGATTGACGCTGTCATTCTGAGCCACGCTCACATCGATCACTGTGGCAACCTGCCCACATTGGTCCGTCAGGGCTTTTCAGGACCCATTTATTGCACG
The DNA here is from genome assembly GCA_041750275.1 of Gemmataceae bacterium. Taxonomy (GTDB): domain Bacteria; phylum Planctomycetota; class Planctomycetia; order Gemmatales; family Gemmataceae; genus JBGSZR01. The sequence goes on along the minus strand of JBGSZR010000247.1, from coordinate 35,923 downwards.
CCGCCGACACGCGATTTGCTTCGCGTGATGCTCGCGGATTCCGCGAAGATTCAGGAAGAGGATGCCGCTCATATTAACATTGCCCGCAACTACGCGGAGCCGTGGGTGCAACCGCTGTACGTGCATTCCGACGTCGAGAAGACCTTCCGTCAGGTGGTGCAAGTGCCTTATGGCAAAGTGACCGATGTCACCAAGACCGTCCGCTTCCGTTTCATCGAAGCCGGGCACATTCTTGGTTCGGCGATGGTGTTGCTCGCCGTCGATGGCCCGGATCGCGAACGCACGCTCACTTTCAGCGGCGATATGGGCCGGCGCGGCATGCCCATTCTGAAGCCCACCGGAGAAGTGCCCCCCGGTGATCTGCTCGTTTGCGAGAGCACTTATGGCAACCGCTTGCATCGATCGTTCTCGGAGACAGTGGAGAAACTCTATGCCGTCATTCGCGACACCGTCGAGCGCGATGGCAAGGTGCTCATCCCCGCATTCAGCCTCGGCCGCACGCAACTGATCATTCACGTGCTGCAACTCGGCCTCAGGGATCGCAAAATTCCCAGCATTCCGCTTTTCGTGGACAGCCCTCTGGCTTCGGAAGTCGCCGAGGTCTATCGCGCTCACACTAACAGTCTTTCCAGTGAGATCGCCCAGGCCCTTCGCGAAGGGCATGGCTTGCTCGGTGGCGACGGCGTGACCTACGTGCGCGACTTCGAGCAAAGCACGCTGCTCACCACGCGCCCCGGGCCGTGCGTGATCATCGCCTCCAGTGGTATGTGTGATGCGGGCCGTGTCCAACAGCACCTTAAAATGCTTGTGGATGATCCGCGCTGCAGCATCGTCCTGGTCAGTTTCCAGGCACCCGGCACCACCGGCCGCCGCTTGCTTGAACCGAAGCCCACCGTCCGTTTCATGGGCCGCGACTGGAACAAGTGGATCGAGGTGGTTCATCTCGATGGTTTCAGCGGCCACGCCGACCGCGACGACTTCCTGGCCTATCTCGCACCCCTTGCGGGGAAGGTCAGAAAGGTCCGCCTGATCCACGGCGAACGCGAACAGGCCGATGCCCTGGCCAGCACGCTGCGTGGACTCGGTTTCGCCGACGTTTCCGTGCCCGCCCCCGGCGACCGGCTCGTGATAGGATAAATACTGATTGAGACGGAGACGAGCACATGAGCACACTCATCTCACCACCGGGTACACGTCGCCCGATACGCGGCATGAATCCGCTTTATCCCTCGAGCGATGGACAGCCCATCGCCGAGAGCGGACTCCAGTATCGCTGGATCGTGACACTCCACGGCAACATCGACGACATGTATCGCGACAATCCGCATGTCTTCGTCGCCGCGGATAACCTGATCTATCCGGTGGAAGGCCAGCCGGAAATCTGCCAGGCACCGGATGTGTACGTGGCTTTTGGCCGGCCCAAAGAAGACCGCGGCAGCTACATCGTGTTCGAGGAAGCCGGCATCTTTCCTCAGGTGATTTTCGAAGTGCGATCGCCCAGCAATCGCGAACGCGACATGGCCCGCAAACTCCTCTTTTACAATCAATACGGTGCCGAAGAATACTACGACTTCGATCCCAATCGCAACCGCTTGCAGGGCTACATTCGCACCAACGGCGGGCTGGATGACGTCGAGGAGATGCACAACTTCGTGAGCCCACGCCTCGGCGTCCGCTTCGACACTTCGGGCCGCGAACTCGTGATTTACCGACCGAATGGGGAGCGATTCCAGACCTTCCAGGAAGTGATGAATGCGCGCGCCGCCGCGCGTGACCGCGCCGAAGCGGAACGCCAGCGCGCCGAAGCAGAACGCCAGCGCGCCGAAGCAGAACGCCAGCGTGCGGAGTTCGAGCGGAACCGCGCGACGCGGGCGGAGCGGGACTGGAGCGAATGAAGGCTTTGCTCCGCGCGGCCGGAATTGATCCGGAGCAGGCACACCCGTGACGAACCTCCCCTGCCGGGGGCGGGTCTGTAGAAAGAGCCACACGGCCGGGGTGAACCCGGCCGCTCGCCGTTGAGGATGATTGCATGACCGCCAAACGCTGGTTCCAAACCACCGCCATCGATTACCCGAACAGCCGGCCGCATATCGGCACCGCCTTTGAGAAACTCGGCGCGGACGTGCAAGCCCGCTATCGCCGCATGGACGGTTATGATGTGTTCTTCCTCATGGGCAACGACGAAAACACTGTGAAGGTGAGCAAGCGCGCAGCCGAACTGGGCCAGGACACGCAAGCCTATTGCGACGACATGGCCCGACAATTCCAGGAAGTGTGGAAAGCACTCGATATCAGTTATGATGTCTTCATCCAGACCAGTTCAGAACGCCACAAACAGTGCTGCCGGAAGTTCATTCAAAGGGTCTACGATAACGGTTCGATCTACAAGGGCGAATATGGAGGCTGGTATTGCGAAGGGTGTGAGGAATTCAAGAGCGATAAAGACCACAAAGAACACAGCGGACTCTGCCCCAATCACAAGACGCCCCTGGTCCGGCGCAGTGAACCCTGTTACTTCTTCAAACTATCTGCATTTCAGGACCGGCTCTTGAAGTTCTACGAGGAGAACCCCGACTTCATTCAGCCCGAGAGCCGGCGAAATGAAATTGTGAGCCTCATCAAAACAGAGGGCTTGCGCGATGTGAACATCTCGCGCCAGGGTGAGCAGTGGGGTATACCCATTCCGTTCGATCCGGAATTCACCATCTATGTCTGGTTCGATGCGCTGCTCACGTACATCACTGGCATTGGTTATGGTGATGATGCCGAGTTATTCGCGAAATACTGGCCCGCAAATACACATTACATCGGCAAGGATATCACGCGGTTCCATACGGCCCTTTGGCCCGCCATGCTCTGGGCGGCTGGTGAGAAAGCACCGGAGAAAGTATTTGCCCATGGCTTCGTCTATCGCAAGAACGAGTCGACCGGCGATGTCGAGAAGATCGGCAAGGCGCTCGGCAACGTCGTCGAGCCGATGGAAGTGATCTCGAAGTTCAGCGCTGATGCCTTCCGCTACTATTTTCTGCGCGAATGCCCCTATCCCAGCGATGGGGAATTTAGCTGGGGCCGCTTTGCGGATGTGTATAACTCGGAGTTGGCCAATAACCTCGGCAATCTCCTGAGCCGGGCCATCACCATCCCGGCGAAAAACTACGACCGCGTGCTTGATGGAACAGCACAACGGACTCCGGATGCGGCCGTGCCCGGGTTGAATCTCACGAACTTCGTCGCGGAACTCCGCACACACATTGAGGCGTGCCGGTATAACGTGGCATTGCAGATGATCGTGCAGGATTTTTTAACTCCCACAAACCAGTACCTGGAAACCAATGCACCGTGGAAACTGGTGAAGACGGACAAGGACGCGGCAAAAAAAGTGATGTTCAGCGCGATTCAATCCTTGAGGATTGCCAGCATCTTGTTGAAGCCCTTTATCCCGCGAAGTGCCGAGGCAATCTACACGAGCTTCAATTTCCCCAAATCATGGGGAGATGTGAGTTATGATGATGCCGCGGAGTTGAAGGCACAGCCTGATGATTTGCGTGTGACGGCGGAACTTGTGGATGGCAAGGTGAAGCCGCTCTTTCCGCGGATTGCGTGATCCCGGCGAACGGCCTTTCGTCAGAGGGCTGTTCAAGGGCCTGCATTTCGAACGTGAAGCTCACCGATTGCATGTGATGAAAGAAACAGCCCCCTTACGGGGGCCGCTCGCTTCTTGAGCATCACTTCTTGCGTTTTCGCTTGTCCTTGCGGATGGGATTCGAGCGGTTTGGATCGTTTCGGTGTTGCCGTGCGGATTGTTGCTCGGCCTGCTTTTGCAGTTCTTCCATTTTCTGCTGCATCCGCTCCTTGAATCGCCCCAGCATTCCCTTCGGTTTCGGTTCAGTCGATTCCGGCTTCCCATCGGTGCTGATGACACCTCCATCACCGGCCGGCTTGTCCGAGGCTTTGGGTATGAGGCGGCGTTCCATGATGCCCCAGAGGCTACTAATGATGAAGTACAATGCAAGCCCCGCAGCGACCTTGTAGAACATCACCGCGATCACAATCATCATTATCTTCATCATGCGCTGCTGGGCCGCCATTTGCTCATCCGTTGGCGGCGGCATCATCTTCGCCTGTTGATACATCATCAGGCTCACGGCACAGATCGGCAGCACATTGAGAAATGGCCCGAGGTAATAAAAGCTGCCAACGTTTTCCGGCGTGCTGAGATAGGGTATTTTCTCGGACCACCACACCGTCATATCGGGTGCCGAGAGGTTATTGATCCAGAGGAATGGCTCGAGGCGGAAGAAGACGCTTTCCTGCAAGCAGAAATAGAGCCCCATCATGATGGGCATCTGGGCGAAGAGCAACAAGCAGCCACCCATCATGGCGAACGGGTTGAAGCCGTTCTGCATCATGAGTCGGGTTTTCTCGCGATTGAAGGTGTGGAAATCGTCCTTGTACTTCTCCTTCAACTTCTCGATTTCGGGCTGCAGTTTCTTCTGCACTTCCATCATGCGGAGGTTCATTTGTGTCTGCTTGCGACTCGGCAAGAAGAGCAAGAGTCGCACCATCACGGTGAGCCCGATGATGCTCAGAGCCCAGTCGCCAAACACGAGGTGAATGGCATAGAGCAGGCCATGCATCACGTTGGTGAACATGATGATGATGTCGGACCAGAAGATTTTGTCCGCGATGAGGCCGAGTGTGGTGGGTGAGCGATAATCCGTGATGGTTTTGAGGCCGAGATCGTTGAGGTAATGATCCACGAGCCCTGGATCGACAGCACGATCGCCTTCCAGCAGTTTCAGGAGGCGAACTTTCGAGGGGCCGTTGTAGATGGCGAAATTGTGTGAGACGGGTTTCTCCGGTCCCACCTCCACTTCGCAGACGACTCGAAAGGTGATGTCTTCGAACTGAGGTGTATTTTTGTCAGCCAGTTTGTCGAACGGCACTTCCGTGGTGGAGCGCACATAGGGGAAGGGATTGCGTGCGTTCTTGTCCTTCTCAGTGCCATTGTCCGGTGCCAGTGCGGAGGCAAAGTATTGCGTGGCGATGGCGGCATATTTGAGGCGATTCTCTCCCACCTCGAATTTCTCACCGCCACGATTAATGGCGATCGTCGCGGCGTCCTCGTATTCGCGCTTGAGGGCACCCTTGGGCGTCTCCCATCCCACCAGAGACACGCGCGACACGCTGGCGTACCACTCGCCATCGACCGGCATCCCGCGTGGACCGGAGATCTGGTAGCGAAACTTGGCCCTGGCCGTACCGGGGCGTTTCACGATCTCGATACGCAAGCCAACGTGGTAGTCCTTGGGGGCCAGCGTATAGATCTTGCGGATGGTGATGAAATACGGCTCATCCAGATCCGCCTCGAATGTGGCCTGGTGCTCACCCGTGGGGAGCACCTTCGGCCCATCCGTTCGCCAGTTCACTGTGCCCAGGAACGGATCCGGGTTCTTGTCCTCAGGGGTGGGGTAGTGGAAGAGTGTGTACGACGGTTCGGTGAGGTTTGAGGCTTCAGTGAGCGTGATTGGGCCGGGCTTCAAGTCCGGGATATCGAACGGCTCCTTTAAATACATGCCGCGTTGCGTAACGGTGCCCGGGACGAGAAAGAGTGGCACGGGGCGGCCGTCCGGGTGCTTCACCTCGCGGCCCAGGCGATCGGATTCGAGAAACTCGGGCAGCATGATTTGCTGGATGCCGCCGCCGCGGGTCGAGAGCAGTAGGCGGTTGTAAAAGCCTTCACCACCAAGCGGGATCAGTTCGATATTCACGGGCGCGGAGGGCACGGGCACTGCCGCGGGCTGTGGAGGTTCGGCGTCCTTCTTGGCCTGGGCTTCGGCCTCGCGCTTCTTGGCGGCTTCTTCGTCCTTGGCCTTGCTGGCGGCTTTCTCTTCCTCGGTGAGTTCCTTCTGCGGAACGGGTTTCGGAAGCCAGCCAACGCGATCGGCGTACCAGAACAGTCCGCCGAGACCGGTGGCAAGTGCGAGGAAGATTAAGAAGTTGAAAGTATTGGAGCGCATGTGTGCCGTTACGAGGAAAAGACCGCACGAGCGGGGATCGATTTATCTTATGAAATGGAAAGCCCACGGACCGCGTGTCCGTGGGCATCGAATAGTTCACGCTGGAATGGGTCTGTTTCCTAGCGGCCTTCGCGGAGGCGGTCGCCGAGGAAGTTTTCGAGATCGGGCGTGTCGTAAATCTTCTTGATGGTCGCTTCCACGTCATACTCGACGCGGCGGAAGTTGATGGTGTCGTTCTCGAGCACGATGTAGCACGCCCGCCAGTTGCCATCGCGTGGTTGGCCGACACTGCCCACGTTGCAGAGGGTCTTGCGGCCATCGAGTTTATAGGCGAAGTCCACTTCCTCGGGGCTCAGGAACTGCATGTTCTCGGTGAAGATGCCGGGGACGTGCGTGTGCCCCTGGAAGCAGTAGCGATCGACGAGCGAGAAGATACGCTCCATCTTGCGCTGGTTGTACACGTCCTCGGGGAAGACGTATTCGTTGAGCGGATTGCGGGCGGAGCCATGCACGAACAGGTAACCGTTTTCGCGATGGCTCCGAGGCCGTTCGGCAAGGAATTCCCAGCGCTTCTCGCGAATGTTGCGGGGTTCGTTCGAGGATTCGAGTTGCTGACGGGTCCAGAAGATGGCACGTTCGGCGGACTGGTTGAAACCATCCGGATCAAACATCGCACCCTGATCGTGATTGCCGAGGATAACAAGTTTGCTCTGCATCACCAGATCGATGCATTCGCGCGGATTGGGTCCGTAGCCGACCACGTCTCCGAGGCAGTAGACTTCCTGGATGCCCTGCGACTTGATGTCGGCCAGCACCGCCTGAAGGGCCTCCAGGTTGCTGTGGATATCGCTGATGATCGCCTTCACGCCGGTTGCCCCGTGGACGGTTGAGGCCGGGCCGAAACCCGTAGATAACTGCCAAGTATAGACTACGGAACCGCAAGGGTAAACAGAGGAAGCGCCGACAAGCGGATTTTGGCCCGCTTCGGCAGGATTGCAACATCGGTGTGTGCCGGTTGCGTGCCGTGCACCGGAGGAACTTCTACCGCCGGCAGGGATGGCAGCGAGGGCTCGCGAGGCCAGGAACCGAAGGTGCCGTCGCGGCCGGGGCACCCATCACGAATCCTGTATTCGGCGGCTGGCTGAGCCAGTAGCCGTTAGCGTTCACGGGCGTGTAGGCACGAATGGCCCACTGGTCGCCCGCTTGATCGGAGAATCCGCCATGGATCCAGTAGCCGATGCGGGCATCGAAGCCGCCGCCGCTCCAGGGTTGGGCGATGGGTCGATTCATGTAATAGTTTTCGGGCGTGGTCGGCGGGTATTGTGCGGAGGCGTTTCCCGCCACGGCCAAAACCATCACAGCGGCAGCGATCCAGGACAGACGCATGATCGATCCTCGAAGGGAAGCACGAGCGCAAGCCCGCACGAATTCCTCAAGGATAACCGGGAACTTGAAGAATTCGCCTTTGATTGCAACCCGAGTTGATGCGGAGTGGACCGTTCGCGATGGGTTATGCGGAGAAAAAGGGCGGGACAAGCTCTCGAGTAGCCGGGGTAAACCGGCCCCCGCGGTCGACAGGGCGTGCTCGGCGTGAGCCTGGCACTGCCCCGGGGATGGACAGGGTGTTCACCTGTGCCGTCCCTTCGGCAGCCTGGCGACCTGCGGAACGAAGCGAGGGGTGGGACCGAAGGCCCATAGCTTTGCGCCCCCACCTCACGGTGGGTTTGCCCTTTCGAGGAATGCGAAAGGTGTCTGACTGCGGGCTCGACCCAAGAGCTTGCCCCCGATGCGGACAGCCAAAACCCGTCCGCTCGTTTGCCACCTAACACATAGGTCGAATTCAGGCCAAACGCAAACATGACGCGATTGATTCAACCGATTCGACCCGTCCGATCGCGTTCTATTACTCCGCCAGGCCGAAGTCGGCGGGGGTGCGTCGCCACGAACTGTGGATGTGGTTGGCGGGGTTCTTCGCCGAATCCGCCTGCACGTTCAGGAACTCAATCACGAAGCCCGGGCCATACACCCGGTACGTATATGGCTCACCCGGTGTGGCACTGCCGGTGTAGGCGAAGAACAACTGATTTGCAGCGGCATCGGTGGCCTTCTTCTTCTCGATGGCGGCCAAATCCTCGGGCAACCGGTCGGCGTAGTCCGCAATCAGTGCCATCAGCGTCTTCTGCTGTTCCGGCGTCAACTTGTCCGCCGTGATCCCCGTGGGCGGGCCGACATCTGCACGCGGCTTGTTCTCCTTGATTTCCAGTTCGCTGTAATTCTTCGGTGTCGGTTGCTTGGCAATCTTGTCTTGCTCCGGCGTGAGCGACTTGATCAGAGCCCGGGCATCGTCCTCGATTCCCGGCAGCGTTCGCAAACCTTTGCGAGCCCCTGAATTCACGTCGGCCGGATTCGCCCCGAACATCAACGGCGTGGCCGTCACCACTTCGCCCTTGTTCAGCGTGTAGTTCACGGACATGTGGTGCCCCTCGAAGCGCCAGCCCCAGCCACCGGTGTCGGATGGATCACCGAAGACGCTGACGAAATACCAGCCCGGGTTGCGAACCATGGCACCCTTCTGGGCCTCGAGTTCACCGAGCAAGCCCTCGAGGCTCATGATGGTCTTGGCTTGTTCGAATCCCTTCTTCGAGAGTCCGCTCTGGAGCAGTTCGAGAGCGGCGGCTTTCTGATCCGCGTTCAGTTCTTCGAGCCGCACGCCCACGCGAGTGGAATTGCGTTCCTTGTCCTGCTGCGGTGTGAAGAACCAGGCGAGCCGAGCCTTGTCGTCGTAGCCGAAGGTGGCCTTCTTTTTCTGATCGGCCGAGAGTGAGGCCAGGAACTTCCGGGCGGCGGCAGACATCTTCGCACCGGTCGGGGCCGGGGCCTGCCCGATGAGGGCGACGGTGGCGAAGCCAGCCGCCACGATGGCGAAGAGGGCCAGGGAACGCAGACGCTTCATGGGAGGGATTCTCCAGACAGGTGAACGAGCGGTGTAGAAAGTATAGCGGTGTCCGCAGCCGGGACACCGATAAACTGATGTTGTGCTTCCGAACACTGTGCAGGATCTCCCATGTCTGCGTCCGAAGCGTTGAATGTGCTCGTGATCGACGATGACAAGGCGCTCGCCGAGACGATTGCCGAGAGTCTCGAACGGCGCGGGCACGATTGCACGGTGGCCACCAGTGGCAAGGCCGGAGCGGCCCAGGTTGAGAAGGGCGAATTCGACGTCGTGCTCACAGACCTGCGCATGGCGGACATCGATGGCCTGGCCATCGTCAAGAAGGTGCGCGAACTACGGCCCGACACCGAAGTGTTCGTGATCACGGGCTTCGGCGATGTCAAGACAGCGGTGGATGCGATGAAACTCGGGGCTTCGCACTACCTGCAAAAGCCGATCGATCTCGCCGAACTGCGGGCCGTCGTGGATAAGTCCGCCGAGCGGGCCAGAACGGTTCGCGAACTGCGCCGGCAACTGGATGAGAAATTCGGGTTCGAGGGCGTTATCGGCAACAGCCCGCGAATGCAGCGCGTCCTGCAACTTCTCAAAGCCTATGCCCCCACCACCGCCTCGGTTCTCGTGCTGGGAGAGAACGGCACCGGCAAGGAACTCGCCGCCCGGGCCTTGCACACAAACAGCCCGCGCAAGGCGAAGCCGTTCGTCGCCATGAACTGTGCGGCGCTGAACGAGAATCTTCTCGACGATGAACTCTTCGGCCACGAAGACGGTTCCTTCACCGGTGCACGCGGCCAGCGCAAGGGTCGCTTCGAGCACGCTCACAACGGCACGTTGTTCCTGGATGAAGTCGGCGACATGCCGCTGGGATTGCAAGCAAAGCTGCTCCGCGTCCTCGAGAATGGCGAGGTCATCCGCATCGGGGCCAACGATCCGGTCAAAGTGGATGTCCGCATTATTGCCGCGACCAACAAGGACCTGGCGGAGGAAGTGAAGGCCAGCCGGTTCCGCCAGGATCTGTATTTCCGCTTGAAGGTCGGCACCGTGAAGTTGCCCGCCCTGCGCGAACGCAAAGAAGACTTACCCCAACTCGGTTCGCACTTCCTGAAGGATCTCGCGAAGAAATATGGCAAGCCCGTGCCTCGTGTGGCACCGGCAGTCTGGAAGGCGTTCGAGGCCTACGACTGGCCGGGCAACGTCCGCGAGTTGCGGAACTTGCTCGATAGCATGCTCGTGCTCGATCTCGATGGTGAGCTTACGCAGGACGATCTTCCCGAGGACGCCGGCGTGAAGCCGGGAAGCAGTCCCAGCATTTCCCACAACAGCGGCTCCGATCAGCTCATCGGTCGGCCCATGGAAGAAGTCGAACGCTACTACATGGAGCAGGCCCTCGCACTCGCCCAAGGCAATCGCGAGGAAGCCTCCAGGATGCTCGGCATCGGCGAACGAACCTTGTATCGCAAGCTGCAAGAATGGAAAAAGGAAGGATCCGCGGAATGAACGCAACCTGAGCCCGGTGCCGATCATGCCCAAAGTACCTCCCATCACCATCGTCGATCTGAAAGAGGACGCCTACATACTCGTGGCGGAGGGCTTTGTCGACGAGGACGAAATCGTCGAGACCTTGACGACATGGTTCTCCGTGGATCCCCAATCCGATGAGTTGATCCGAGATCCCGAGGTTGTGAGACCGATCGCACGCCGGGCAATGATCAGTGCCATCCGCGCGCACCGCCGCTGCCAGGCCAAGTGGCCGGCGGTTACCGACTGCGACCGACTGGACACGGCATTCGCGCTGTTGGAACGGCGGGGCGTGGTTGCACGCCAGCACTTCTTCAGCTGCAAGGCCGACGGTCTCTGGGGAATCGAGGGTGAGATGGACACTGTCCAGGCTAGCCGAAAGCGACCTGTCGTTGGATATGCTTTCTATCACACACAATCTACCGAGTCGGCGATGGAGAGCGGCGTCCTCTATATCATGTATGGTTCGGCAACCCGCAACGATGTGGCGGGAGACATTGCCGTGGGTCGGAGAGTCGTCCGGGCCTTGAAGGAAGCCGGGCTAGCACCCGATTGGTCTGGCGACCCTCGGGAAGCCGTGGACGTGCCCATCCTGTGGCAGCGGCGTCGGCCGAATCCCGTTGCATGATGGAGGCGTTCTGACAGTGCCGCGTATCCTTCAGCTGCCTTCGCACGTTGTCACGAAGATTGCCGCCGGCGAGGTGATCGAACGGCCCGCGTCCGTCGTCAAAGAGATGCTCGAAAACTCGGTCGATGCTGGCAGCACGCGCATCGATATCGACCTGGACGCCGGCGGCACCGAACGCATTTGCGTCGTCGATGATGGATGCGGGATCGTCCCCGAAGATCTCGCGCTCGCATTCACTTCACACGCCACCAGCAAGCTGGTGAATGCCGACGATCTCTTCGCCATTGCCACGATGGGTTTCCGTGGCGAAGCGCTTGCTTCCATTGGCGGCGTCGCCCAGGTCACGTTGCAATCACGCACTCACGACCAGCCCAGCGGTTGCGAACTCCACTGTGCCGGCGGTGAGCTTTCACCCGTCAAACCCTGGAACGGTTCCCCCGGCACCCGCATCGAGGCGAAACACCTCTTCTTTAACGTGCCTGTTCGCAAGAAGTTCCTCAAAAGCATCGCCACCGAACTTGGCCATGTCTGCGAAACCGTCACACGGCTCGCACTCGCCAATCCCGCGTTGCACCTCACGCTCCGGCACAACGGCAAACTGGTTTACGACATTCCTGCCTCGGCGAGTCTGCGTGATCGCATTGCGCTCTTCTTCGGCAACGAAGTGCGCGACGCCCTTTATGAAATCGATTCCGGGCCCGGTCCACTTCGTGTGACAGGCTTCATTGCCGATCCGAAGTGCGATCGTGGCAATGCCAAGCTGCAATACCTGTTTGTGAATGGCCGGTGGTTCCGCGATCGCAGCATCGCCCATGCCATGCAGGAAGCCTACCGCGGCCTGCTCATGACCGGTCGCTATGCCATCGGCTTCCTGTTTCTTGAAGTGCCGCCTGATCGCGTGGATGTGAATGTGCACCCGACCAAGTCCGAGGTGCGATTCCAGGAGAACTCGCTGGTCTATTCGCTCGTGCGCTCGGCCGTGAAGAACCGGTTGCTTCGCGAGAATCTCGTACCGCGGTTGGCCGTGCCGGCTGGCGAACCCGACGACATTGAACCTGCGCTGCCCGATGGCGGCCCGGAACCGCGTGTGTTCGAACCCTCACTGTTCATGGCCATGCCGCCCCGGCAACCGCTGCTGGACTTGCAGCCCTCGCCGTTCAAGCCCGATGCCCCCTCGCCGCGGCAAGAAGTGACCGTGCGAACGATCGCCCCATGGGAACTTCCCGAAGGGGTAGGCCATGAACCACGAGAAGAACTCCGCGAAGTCACGGTGCCAGCCCCGGAGCTGCGTGCTGAGATCGAGATGGAGATACCTCCTGCGTTTCCGTTGCCCGCTCCCGGCACGGCTCTGCAGGTGCACGATGCCTATCTCGTGCTCGAAACTGCTGAAGGAATGCTCGTCATCGACCAGCACGCCTTGCACGAGCGCATCCTGTTCGAGCAGTTGCGCAACCGCATCCGCGAAGGGAAACTCGAGGTGCAGCGTTTGCTCGTGCCCGAACCGATTGACTTGCCCGCCGAGCAAGCCGCGCTGGTGCTGGAAGTGGCCGACGAACTTCGCGAACTCGGCCTGGATGTCTCGGAGTTCGGCGGCAACACGATCCTGCTTTCGAGTTACCCCACTCTGCTCGAGCGCAAGCCACCGCACGAAATCCTTCGCAGTGTGGTCGACTACCTGCTCACGAAAGAACGCCCGCCCACGCGTGATGCGTTGATGCATCACCTCACGGCCACAATGGCGTGCAAGGCCGCGGTGAAAGCGGGCGATCGGCTCAGTCCGGAAGAAATCGCATACCTGCTGCGGCTTCGTGAATTCGCCGAGGATTCGCACCACTGCCCGCACGGTCGACCCACTTCGCTCTCGTTCAGTCGACAGGAACTCGACAAGCAATTCCGCCGAACCTGAGCAAGGCGAATGCTCTTGGCATCGTTCGAAGAAGCCGCATACCATTGTGGCAGAATGCGAGATTGAGTTCGTTTGCCAACGAACTGAATACGAACCCGTTCTGCAAGTACTGAGGAGATTTGGTATGTCCGCACTGCCCGCAAACCCGGCGTCCGTACTCCTCCTGGCATTGTTCCTCGCCGTTCCTGCACTCAGTGCGGAACCGGGAACGGGCACCGTCCGCTTTGAACCTCAGGGCGATGAGAAAGCGGGTGTGCCCGAACGCTACCGCCTGGACGCGTGCACCTTCGACTACACACTTTCGCCACGATTCGAACTGAAGACAATCGGCGTCGAGGTCTTCGACCTGACGTTTCCCTCGCCAGTGAAATCCGGCATTCCCGAGAACGACACGGTCCATGCCGAATACTTCAGGCCGAAGGGGAAGGGGCCATTCCCCGCGGTCATTGTTCTGGATATTCTCGATGGGGCCGCGCTCGTGTCGCGGACGCAGGCGGTGTGGTTGTCACAGCATGGCGTGGCGGCATTGTGTGTGTACATGGCGCACTACGGCCCACGCAAATCGCTCAAGAACAAGGCCAGGTTGCTCTCGACGGACATCCCGCACACCATCGAAGCCATCCGTCAAACGGTGCTCGATTGCCGCTGTGCCACGGCCTGGCTGGCGGCTCGACCCGAGGTGGATGCGAACCGCCTGGGGCTCATCGGCACCAGCCTGGGGAGCCTCGTCGGGACCAATGTCGCTGCGGGCGAACCCAGACTGAGGAATGTGTGCCTGCTCCTTCCAGGTGGCGGACTGGTCGACGCTTTTTACGATCATCCCCTGGCGGCACCGTATCGTCCGGTGGTCAATGTGCTCGGAGGCAAGGAGACGATGAAGCGGATCATCGCCCCGGTCGACCCCATTACCTATGGGCCACTGCTGAAGCAGCGCAATTTATTGATGATTGCTGCCAGCCGCGATGACATCATTCCGCCCTCCGCGGCGACTGCGCTCTGGGCGGCAAGCGGCAAGCCCCAGATCATCTGGTACGACACAACGCATGTCGGGCTGGGCCTGCACCTCGTTCCCGCACTGGTGGCACTGACCGCACATGTCAAGGGCGAGCCCCTGATTCCTGGCGACCCCCGGCCGTGACGGATGGGGAGCCTTCCCAACGAAGAGGGTGAACGATGCTGCGTGTGACCATCACATGCCTGTGTCTCGGCGGCCTGCTGGCTGTCTCGGGCACACAAGGGCAAGACAAGAAGCCGGCCCCCGCCCGGCCAGACGTCTCTCTCGACGTCACGGCGAAACTCCTGGCCACGCTGAATGAAGCCAATGCCCCGGCCGAGATTCGACCCGGTGAAAGCCCGCTTGCTGAAATCATTCAGGTTCTCAACAAGCGTCATGCACTCACAATTGTCATTCGCGAAGACCTGTTCCGAGCCGAAGGTCTCGATTCGATCTGGGATCACAAGGCGACCATCGCGGTGATGGGTGTCGAACGGATGAATCTGCGCCGCTTCCTGATGCTGATTCTGAAGGATGTAGATGGCACATACCTTGTACGCGATGGGCAAATCGAGATTGTGCCAAGACACTACGCCGAGCGAGAAACGGGGATCTCGGAGGCGATCGAGGAAGCGGAATACTCGGGAGACTCAATGGCCGTGCCGCGTGCGGTCTTTCGCACGACGCTGCCTCTGGTGTCACTCGTGGTGAAAGATCGGCCGTTGGATGAAGTGATCATTGAGCTGGCTCGCAACTATGACTTGAACGTGGTGATCTCACCACAGACGCGGGCCATGATGAAGCAGGTGAAAGTGGAGGAACGCCTGCTGAACGTCCCGGCCGACACGATGCTGGAACTGCTGGCAGCGCAAGCGGGGCAGACGGTGACGCGGAAAGGGAACACATTCCGAATCGGCTTCGAAGTTGGGTTTTAGCCGTCTCAAAAGCATCAGCCCGCCAGAGAGGGCGGGCTGATACATCGGATTCTTATTTATTTGCTTGATCAGTTCATCGGTGGCAATTCACGCGGCAAAGTTGTTAACAGCGTGCAACCGTCGCGGGTGATGAGGACATCATCCTCGATGCGAACGCCGCCCCAGCCCGGGATGTAGACACCGGGTTCAATCGTGACAACCATGCCGGCTTCCAGGATGTCATCGGAATTGGCACGGATGCGTGGGGCCTCGTGCGTTTCGAGCCCGATGCCGTGGCCGAGGCCGTGGGTGAAGTACTCGCCGAGTTTCAGATCAGGATCATCCTTGAACTTCGCCCCCGAGATAACTTTCCTGGCAGCAGCATCCACTTCCTTCGCAGGCACGCCGTGTCGCAACGTGGCCAGAGCCGCGTTCTGAGCTTCGAGAACCACTTCATAAATGCGGTCGAAATCATAACCCACGCGTTCCATCTTGTTGCGGCGAGTGGGGGCCGTGCCGAAGGGGCTTCGCATCGTGCGCGTGATGTCGGACTTGTAGATCAGGTCTGCTCCCCAGTCGACGAGCAGCTTGCTCCCCTCGCCAAGCTGGCGTGACGTGGGCGGTGCGTGTGGCAGGGCTCCTCGCTCACCCACGGCCACGATCGGTGGGAATGCCGTCTTGCGGCCACCGGCTCGCCGCACATAGGTCTCCATGGCATCGACCATGTCTTTTTCCGTGTCCGCCTCTCGCAGTGTCGCCGTGAACATCCGGAAGGCTCGTTCGGCCACGCGCACAGCCTCGCGGATGTGTTCGATTTCAGACGGGTCCTTCACCACCCGAAGGCTTTCCACAAGATTGGCGACCGGCACGAAGGTTAATTTCGGAGCGAGATCTTTCAGCGTTTCCAGATCGGCCAGCGTGAGACGGTTGCCCTCGACACCCACCGAGCGTGCACCGGTCTTGTTCAGCACCTCCGCGGCGGCCTCAAGTGTCGTCTTGTTATGTGGCCGGATGTGCACATCGAGTGGGAAAGGCCGCTCCTTATCCTTATCGCGCTCGGCATTGTAAATGTCCGGGCATTCTTCGCGCAGTTGCTCCTCAAATCGATCATCGCTGACAATAATGCTATTCTTGGCGGTGGAGACGTAGTAAGAACTATCGCCCGTGAAGCCGGTGAGGTAAGACACGTTCACGTCGCTGGTGATCAGCAAGGCGTCGAGTCCATCCTTCTTGAGGTTGCGGTTGAGTGTCTGGCGACGTTGGGCAAGGTAGTTCATGTGAGTGTCTGCGTGTTTGGGTCAAAGGCGAGTTGAAGTGACAGTATGGACGCTTGACGTACTTTAGAATCAACCTGCCGGGTAAAAGCAATAGCCACGGTCACTTTTTGGTCAATTTACGATAATTCTTGACCGCTTCCAGGTATTCCACGAAGGCAAGAGCGACGCCATGGCAACACGGAAATTGGATGTCGAAGCCATGCGCGATCGCGAGTGGCGAGGTTATCATCCACGAGCTGCAATACCCACGGTTGTGGTGGCCTCACTGGTCTCCCTGACACTCCTTGTCGGTCGTTGGGTCTTCAGCGACTTCGAGATTCTTGACAGTCACGTGAGCGCGTTTGTGTTCTACGCCCTGGCAATCGTGATTTGGCCCGTGCTCTTGCTGTCATTAATCTATCGCATGATCACGTACACTTTTCGACTCACGAATCGAGGCATGCTTGTGGACTGGGGTTTTCGCCACTTGCCAGAACCGCCGTTGCTATTCGGTGAACTGCTCACAGTGGAGGTCGCAGTGAGCCGGCTCGATCGACTTCTGGGCCTTGGGAAGCTGCAGCTGCGATGCCAGTCCGGCCGGGTCGTCTTGTTAAAGGGTGTACGCGAACCCGAAGGATTTGCTTCCGCGATTCGGACGGCCCAGGCGGAGTTCAAGGCGAGGACTCCATGAATTGCTCCAGAAACAGTTTCGATTTCCGCGCCGTGGTGACGGCGTCATGGCTGTGCCGACTCAGCTCGATGTAGACACCGTGCTGATAATTCGCTTCACGCAACCCAGCGAACACATCCTCGAAATCCACTTCGCCCTCGCCGAACAGGATGTGGTCATGGACACCGGGCTTCATGTCCTCGATGTGGACATTCCAGAGGATCTGCTTCCATTCCGTGAGGTATTGGCTCACCGGATGTTCGCCATTGCAGACGAGGTGGCCGATATCGATCGTGAGTCCGAAGGCGGGGTGGTTCACGCGAGAATGCAACTCGGCAAACATCTTCATCGTGTCGATGAACATGCCGGGCTCCGGCTCGAACGCCAGTCGAACATTGCGGCTCGCGGCCTCGACGGAGAGGCGCTTGCATTCCGCGACAAGGCGAGTCATGTGGGTCGTGGGCGACGCATCATCGGGAGCGGTGCCTGACCAGAAGCTGACGCAGTCCGCTCCCAGGGTCGCGGCCATTTCGATGCACTTCCGCAGGAAGTTGAAACGAATCTGCCGCTCGCTCAGATCGACACTGAGAAGTGTCGGTTGATGCTTGCGCTCGGGGTTGAGCAAAAAGCGGGCACCGGTCTCGATGACAACGCGAAGCTGATGGCGCTGCAGCTGCTCATGAAGTGCATCGAGTTGTGACGAAGCATCTGTCGCAAAGGGATCGAGGTGGTGCACATCGAGCGTCAGGCCGATGCCACGATATCCCAATTTGGCCAGGATCGTGACAGCATCAGCCAGGCGATGGTGGGCGAAACCGTTGGTGTTGTAGCCGAGGAACATGGTCACGCTCAGCAGCTAGGCCACGGCTTCAAGGATTTCGATCTCAGGAATGCGTTTGCGAAGTTCGTCTTCCAGGCCGGTGATAATCGTCATGATGGTGGCCGGGCAACCTGCACAAACGCCAGTCAGGCGGACAGTGGCGATTCCGTCGTGGACTTCCAGCACCTCGATGCCGTTTCCATCCAGCAGCAAAGCCGGTGCGATTTGAACCTTCAGTGCGTGTTCGACGCGGTCACGCAGGTTCATGCTGATCTCCAAGGATTCGCCTGGCATCATTGACGTCCTGCTTCAATTGGGTGATGAGTTCAGCCACGCTGGCGAAGGGTCTGGTGTCTCGCAGTCGCTGGATGAAGTCGATGGCCAGAGTCTTGCCGTAGAGATCGCCTGAGAAGCCGACGAGATGAACCTCGATCTTCTGATGATCGACGCCAAAGGTCGGATTTGGGCCGATGTTGGCAGCAGCGGGGTATTCGATGCCCTCAACCATCGCCCACACGGCGTAGACACCATTTCCCGGGAGCACAGCATTCACATTGCCCAGATTCGCGGTCGGGAAGCCGATCGTTCGGCCACGCTGGCTTCCCATCACCACAGTCCCGCTGATGCGAAATGCATGGCCAAGCAGTTCGTTTGCGGCGGCCAGTTCGCCGCGGAGCAGGGCTTCGCGCACCCGACTGCTGGAGACTGGTTCTCCCTGGAATTCGAAAGGCGCGACTTCCGCAAACGCGAGCCCGGCCTGCTGGCATAACTTGCTTAACACACGGGTGTCCCCGGCTCGTCCGCGGCCGAATCGAAAGTTGAAACCCTCGACACACGCCTTCGCACCCAGTTGACGCACGAGCAAGTCCTCAAAAAACGCTTCCGCGCTGAGTGCCAGCAACGCTGGGCCAGTGTTAAGGATTACGACGTGATCTGCACCCGCGAGGTGCAGCAAGCGGGATCGCTCATCGAGCGGAGTGAGTGGCGGCCGGGGTGGACTCCCGAAGAGTACCTGATGCGGCGGCGGATCGAATGTGACGACCAGGCAGGGACCGTTGATCTGACTGGAAAGTTGCCTGGTGGTTTCAACCAGTGCAACGTGGCCGCGATGCACACCATCGAAGTTACCCACAGTCACACCACCACCCATGAACGCATGGGGTGGGTAGCCTGTCCAGTCGATAGTCACCGTCGCCATGCCCATTATCATGCAGTGACCGCTGGGAGACGGCCACTTTTTCAGTCGATCTTGGGCTTGCGTGCGGGTTTCGCGGAAGGTTTTCCGTTGTCGGAGGGTTCGACTGAGTTGCCGCGGAGTGCCATGGCCGTGACGAACTCGCCCAGAATGCGGGCTCGCTCCGTGGGTTCCAGTTTGAGGCAGAACCACCAGATGGCGGCGGATTTGACCAGCGCCTTGGAGCTATCCATCTGTTCGGACACGCGATCCAGGTCGGCCACCAGCCATTCCTGAACCCGGGCATTACTCAACCGACGATCGGGCATGGAGCTAATCCCATCCGGTCTGATGGTGTTCAGATGATTAGTGGGGAACAAGGCTCGGACATGATATCGGTTCACTGTGTGAATAGCAAAACGAAATGAGAGCTTTATTCGCACTTCTCGTGTGGCGTGAGAATATCTAGGATGAATGATCGGATTGGTCTGTCGGCTGGACGGTCGCCGCGATGAACTCGATGTCAGTGGGTTCACGATCACACGAAGCGCGAATCTCGGTTCGCACAGAGTGTTCTTCGTTAACTGCTGACACGGGGTTCACGGGGAGGAAAGTCCGGGCTCCACAGGGCGCGGTGGTGGGTAACGCCCACCCCCGGTAACGGTTTCGTTCCACCCGGAGCGAGCCGCCAACGGGCGGGACAGTGCAACAGAAAGATACCGCCAACCCAGTGCGGAATGCGGAGTTCGGAATGTGCAGTGAATACCAGAAACGGTTCTTCTTAATTCCGCACTCCGAATTTCGCACTCCGCACTGGAGGTAAGGGTGAAATGGTGCGGGGCGCAAGCCCTTAATGTAAGAGCGCACCAGCAACCGGGTGACCGGTTGGCTCGGCAAACCCCACCGGGAGCAAGGTCAAGCAGGGGACAGGGTCGGCCCGACCCGTTACGATCCCCGGGTAGACTGCTCGATCCCGTCGGCAACGGCGGGGCTAGATAAATGACCGTCACCTCGCAAGAGGGGACAGAACCCGGCTTACAGGCCGATAGACCAGTCCGACCGGGTTTCTCCACACACGATTCACTTCAGCCACTTCACGCAGCAGGCGACACAGGCTCGCCGTGCCTCGGGCGTCACGGTGTGCCCCACTTTCTCGCTTACCAGGATCCGGAGTTTCTCCTTCGCATCGGCTTTATCGTAAGCATCTTCGACGGAGGCAAAGGCGATCCGTGCTCCTTCAATGGGGCAATTGCCATCGAGTTCGCCATTGGCGATGAAAAGCGGCCGCGGGGCAAACAGTTTCAGCATGTTGGGGCAGTCGAAATCGCCCGTGATGCCGGGGATGATCTTGCCCCAGAGTTGGCGGCACACTTTGCGGTTCACCATCGGTTCGCCGAGGTCTTTCGCTGCCAGTTCATGTGCTCCTTTGATGGTGTTGGCTCGCCCTTGCCATTTATCGTTTTCCAGGCTCCACTGGAAGCTTTGCACACCGATGAGCGGAGCCGCGACGGCGACCCGTTCATCGACGGATGCCGCGAGCCACGTCTGGATGCCGCCCATGCTGATGCCCATCATGCCGATTCGCTTGCGATCGACGCCCGGTCGCGATTGGAGCATGTCCACGAGCCGCCACAGGTCCCAGACCGTGTCGTAGTAGAAGGGGTGCTCATGCGGCTGGCCGGCGGGTGCCTGCCAGGCCTTGGAGATCGCAGCTTCGTAGGCGGCCTTTCCTTTCACGCCAGGTACGCGGTCGCCGTGGTAGCGGGCATCGATGGCGATGGCGAACATGCCGTGGCGGGCGAACTCTTCGAGCCAGGAGAGCACGGCATCCTTGTTGCCGCCGGTGCCGTGCAGCACGATCATCACGGGCAGGTCACGCGTGTCGTTGGCCGGTGTCACGGTGAGGCCCGGCACACGCTCGATGCTGCCATCCGCCTTCTTCTCACTGGCGAACGACCAGCGCAGATAAAGCAAGCCATCCTTTTCCACAGCCTTCGCTTCGGCCCGCACATCGTGCGGCACCTTCTCGCGCTCCAGCAACTTGCGGAACGCCGCCTTCGCCTTCTCGGGTGGCAACGCCTCGCGTGGTGCCTGCGCAGGCGTGAGCGTTGGGAAGGCCACGACCAGGGCAACGAACGGCAACAGCATGAAGTGACGCATGGCATCGGGTGGTGAGAGGGAAAGTGGGTGATAAGCTAAATGGTACTCGATGCGAATAGTTATTCACACTTTGACAACCCACACGGAATTCTCGTGACGCTAACCGCACTCCAGTTGCGAACACTTCACACGCGGCTCTTGCGCTGGTTCGATCGGCACCAACGTGACTTGCCGTGGCGCGCGGATCGCGATGCCTATCGCATCTGGGTTAGCGAGGTGATGCTGCAGCAGACGACGGTGGCGGCCGTCGTGCCGTATTTCGAGCGATTCATGGCCGCGTTCCCGAACGTGGCGGCACTGGCCGCGGCCGAGGAACAGCAGGTGCTGAAGGTGTGGGAAGGGCTCGGCTATTATCGCCGGGCCCGGCACCTGCACTTCGCCGCTCGACTCCTCGTGGGATTCCAGGGCACCACACTTCAGGACGACCCCGCGATGTGGGCGATGATGCCTGGCGTCGGGCCTTATATTCTCGGTGCGGTGCTGTCGCAAGCGTTCGAGCGCCGCTTGCCGATCGTCGAGGCGAACAGCCTGCGCGTCCTCGCCCGCCTGTTTGGCTATCGTGGCGATCCACGTGAAGGTGAAGGCAAGGCCTGGGTGTGGGCCGCGGCTGAGTCGCTCCTGCCCGTGACGCGCGTGGGCGACTACAACCAAGCGCTGATGGAACTCGGTGCACTGGTGTGCACGCCAACTGCGCCAAAGTGCGAGACCTGCCCGCTGAAAGCAGTCTGCGAAGCGAGGCGACTGGGACTGCAGGCACAGATACCCCCTCCGAAGAAGGCAAAGGCCATCGTCGCGGTGCAGGAAGTCGGCATCGTGATTCGCAAGGCCGACCGCATTCTGCTCTGTCGGCGGCAGGCGAACAGCGGCCGCTGGCAGAACATGTGGGAAGTGCCGCACGGCCCTATCCGGAAAGGCGAGTCGGTCGAAGAAGCCGCGGAGCGCGTAGCGCGGGTGTTGACGCGCTTCATTGTAAAAGTGGGCTCAGTCGTGGCCACGATTCGCCACAGCGTCACACATCACGCCATTACCATGACGTGCCTGGATGCGACGTTGCAGCACGGCCGGTTCGCCTCACAACAATATGCAGAGAAGAAATGGCTGAGCATGGACGAACTCACCGAGTACCCGGTAAGTTCTCCACAAAGGGAGTTGATGCGGAAGCTGGCGGAAGCACAGGATACAACGGGCTGAGCCCAGTACAGATCAACAACGCTGATTCAAGACTTCCCTGATCTCGAATGCCTGGCATTCCACCTGACTGCTCCAACAGGCGGCGGTGCAGTTCCAGTACTTCGAGCAGTGTCAAGTACCGGGTCATGCCAGTCGCCGGTATATCTCTGCATTTTTTTGCAGGACGTAATTCGCCGCGTCCTGAAATTGTCGCTCGGTCTGGTCGAGCAACTGATCGACGCGGGAACTCAAGAATTCCTCAGGTGTGACGCCCTGTTGCTCGGCGCAGTCGCGCAGACGTGCCAGCTTTTCGTCGGAAAGTGGTATGGCAATCGTCGTCATGTCTTTGGCCACACGGCAAGTAATTGATTAGACGCATCGCGGAGCTAATCGGTGTATAATATCCGCTCGTGAAATAAACCTTGTGCATCGGTCATCGCAACCGATGCACATGATCGTGATTCGCCACTCAAATCTTCCACTTGCTGCGTGGCTCGCGGCTGAGTTCCTTGTTGGCGGTGGCGTCGTCTGTGAACAATTCCGTCTTCGGGTCCCACTTGAGTGGTCGGCCCAGGCGGTAGCCGATGTTGCCGAGGTGGCAAATGCTCGCCGAGCGGTGGCCCACTTCCGCGGGGCAGATCGTCTCCTTGCCGCTCCGGATGCACTCCAGCCAGTTCTTCTTGTGATCCGAACTCGGATAGACGTGCTGTTCCTTCTCCGCGATCGGCGACTTCAAGATCGTGTCCGGCAAGCTGGAGATGCCGCCTCGGCTCACGAGGATGGTGCCGTCCGTTCCTTCGAAGACACAGTCCGCCTTGATCTCCTTGCCGTCCTTGCCCTTTTCGAACTCGTTGTGGATCATCACCACACCGCTGGCGTAGACGAACTTCAGGCCGCTGCCCTTTTTGGGGTCGCGGGGCGGGATCACTTCCACCGGGCCGCTGCGGTCCGTCTGCATGGCCCACTGGGCGATATCGAAGTGGTGGGCACCCATGTCGGCGAGTGCACCGCCAGCGTATTCCTGGTAATTGCGCCAGGCTGGGAAGTGGGAATGCACACCCTTGGGGCAGAGCACCTCGTTGTACGCACGTTCGGGCGCGGGCCCGAGCCAGAAGTCCCAGTCCGTGCCGGCGGGTGCTTCCTGGGCGGGCAGGTCGCAGGGCTTGGCCGGTCCACCGACGCCAATTCGCACTGTCTTCAGCTTGCCGATGCGGCCATTCCAGACGTACTCGACCGCCTTGCGAAAGTGCCCGCCGAATTCGCTGCGTTGCTGGCTGCCCGTCTGGAAGATCACTTTCGCCTTGGCGATTTCGTCCACGATCCAGCGGCCGTCGGCGAGGTTCTGTGTCAGCGGCTTCTCGCAGTAAATGTGTTTGCCGGCACGGGCTGCGAGCACACACGGAATCGCATGCCAGTGGTCCGGCGTGGCGATCACCACGGCATCCAGATCCTTGAGCGCGAGCAGTTCGCGGAAGTCGCTGAAGGCTTTTACCCCGCCATAAGCACCCGACTTGATGCGATCGGCATAGCGTTTCTCCACCGTGGTTTTCGCGTTATCGAGCCGTTCCTTCACGACATCGCAGACGGCGACGACCTCGACTTCTTGCCTGCCCAGGAAGCCGCCGAGGTGGCCTCGGCCCATCGTGCCGACACCGATGAACCCGAGAGTGAGTTTCTCGTTGGCCGCAAATGTGGGGCGGGTGAATACGAGCGGGGCAGCCGAGAGGGCCGTCGACTTGAGAAACGAACGACGCGAGAGCATGGGAGAGATCCTTTCATGCATCCTGGGTGGACTGGAGTTTGCGGTAGATCGCCAGCAGGATGTTCATCATATCCACAAGTTCCGCCAGCAAGGCACTCCTTTCCTCTTCGATTGCAGGAAGGGAATCGGTGTCCAACAACTGCAGCCAGTAACGCGTTGCCTTTGCGTGTTTGCGAGCCGCTTTCAACCACAGCACTCGATGCTTTGTGGTGGCCGAATCCTTCGCCTCGATGAAGCAGGCCCCGATCGCACCGGAGGAGCGAGCCACTTCGCGGAGATCGACCTCGTTCGCGACGGAACGCGGCAAGGCCTTCAAGAACGTACGCACGCGCTGAGCGAACGTGAGCGTGCGTTCCTCAAGATCGAACTGCCTGTCCGGTGCAAGGCGCATGGAACCAACTCGCGAGTTGCGGTGGGCGGAACTCCGAGCAGATAATGCAGATTGCCGCGAGAATTCGGTCACGTTCGCGCGAGAATTTTTTTCTGCTTGAGTGGTGTGGCTCATGGGTTGTTGATGAGCGATCGCGAGAATCAGGAGGGCGCTTGCGTTTAGTAGCGGGTGGATTTAATTTGGTCGGCGGCCTCTCAACCCGGTGCACCCATCATCAAGACAGGAGAAGTCGCCCATGTCTGCTCCCGATCATCCCCATGCTTCGGCATATTACGGTTTGGCCGCGATCGCACTTGCAGCTGTGCTTCTTCTGATGGCGTTGCCTGCGTTCCACCTGATGTCGTGGCTTGATGTCACGGGATACCGTGGCTGGACTCCCTCGGACTTGCGACTGGCCGCTTACGGTGGCTACATCGGCGCGGGTATTGTCGAACTCCTGGCCGTGATGGGAGTCTGCACGGGTGTGCGTGGGAGCATCGTCGCCAGCCGCACAGGCGAGCCGCCAATCCTCGGAACGGTCGGCGTCTGCCTCAATCTCTTCGCCGCCGCGGTCTGGATTGGATGCGGTTTCGCCTGGCACGGGCAGGCACACGGATTCATCAAGTGATGAGAGTTCGACTCGGGATCCCCGGGAATAGCGGTGGATAGTGTGGTGAATTAAACACGCAACACCGAATCGTTGTTGATGAGACGGACGAGGTCAACAGGTTGCAGCACCTTTCACCTTCGGTTGGAGAAACACATGAACCGTCGTGATTTTCTGGCGTCGTCACTGGCGATGGGCGTGATTCCTGGGCAAGTCCTTGGCCGCGATCAGAGTGCGGATCGCACATTCGCTTCTCCCCTGGAAGCGATGAAGTCCCCGCGGGAGACACTGGGTTATGTGCTGGGTGTCTACAGCGGCACAGGTGTGAACAAACCCGATTATCTGGCCACCATCGACCTCGATCCAGCCTCGAAAACATACTCTCAAGTGGTCCACCGCTTGCCGATGCCCAATATCGGGGACGAACTCCATCACTTCGGTTGGAATGCCTGTGCGAGTTGCCATGGCAAGCGGGCCCGTCGCTATCTCGTGATTCCGGGGCTCGTCTCAAGCCGGATTCACATCATCGATACCGAGAACCCCGCGAAGCCGTCACTTCACAAGGTGATCGAACCTGAAGAGATTATCCAAAAAACAAAGCTCACATCGCCGCACACCGTGCACTGCCTGGCCGATGGCCAGATCATGATTTCCATGCTCGGCGACGACAAACTCAATGGGCCCGGCGGCTTCCTGCTACTGAACGAGAAGTTCGATATCGTCGGTCGCTGGGAAGCCTCACTCGACAAGATGAATTACAACTACGATTTTTGGTATCAGCCGCGGCACAATGTGATGGTGAGCAGTGAATGGGGTGCTCCGAAGACGACACGACCAGGGTTCAAGATCGACGATGTGAAAGCGGGCAAGTACGGCCATCATGTGAACGTCTGGGACTGGTCCGGCAGGAAAATCACACGCAGCATTGACCTGGGGGACAAGGGACTGGTGCCGCTGGAAGTGCGATTCCATCACAATCCGGACAGCGCCCATGCATATGTCGGTGCGGCTCTCTCGAGTGTGATGTGGCACCTCTTCAAAGATGGCGAGGAATGGAAAGCCGAGAAAGTGATCGAGGTGGAAGGGAAGGAGCAACCGGGCTGGGATTTCCCGGTTCCGGGTCTCCTCAGTGATCTTGTGATCTCCATGGATGACCGCTGGTTATATTTCTCCAACTGGCTCCAGGGGGACATCCGCCAGTACGACATCCGCGATCCGGACAAACCCAAACTCACGGGTCAGCTCTGGGTTGGAGGCTTGATCGGGAAAGCCCCGAAGCTCCGGGGCAAACCCGTCTCGGGTGGACCGCAAATGCTTCAACTGAGCCTCGATGGCAAGCGTCTCTATGTCACGGACTCGCTGGTCAGTAGCTGGGATAACCAGTTTTATCCTGGCATCGCGAAACAGGGATCTTTGATGCTCCAGGTCGATGCGGATACCGAGAAGGGCGGCCTGAAGCTGAACGAGCGATTCTATGTCGACTTTGGCAAAGAACCCGAGGGCCCTGCCCGTGCACACGAGATTCGCTTCCCCATGGGAGACTCGACATCGGACGTCTGGATGTAGCGCGATCTCATGCTGTGGCCTTGGACTCCTCTCGTTCTGCCTTGTTCAGGAGGTGGCCTGATCCCGCGATGGCCATGTCGAGCGACACAGAGTCGCATCAGCCGCCTTCTGTTCATGCCTCACAATTCGCGCCCGGGAATTTCGGTTGTGACAGGAATTCATCTCCCATCAACTTTTCCAGTCAGGGGAGATTTTCCGGTGCAGGTACAGTCTTTTCTCGCGTCGAGTGAAATACTGTCCTAGACTCAATCCAATTCCGACGCTTCTGTCTGCCGAGCCGGTGTGAAAGGTCCTCAACCCATGACCACTCCTGCGACGACCACGCCTACCGATGATCTCGACGCCGTGCGGCCTTCACCGCTGGTGCATCGGGTCTTCGGCGAACCGCGTTTCCACACGGATGGGGATATTGCCGCGGTGGCCTTCTCGGCTGATGGCACATTGTTTTCGATCGATGAGGCCGGGTTGCTCCGCCACTGGGCCGGTGACGGCAAGCTACTCGCCCGCCACTACCTCTCGGACCTCGAGACGCTCTGGGCATTCGGCCCCGGCGCGAAACTCCTTGCCAGTGGAAACGACGACTTGCTCCTCTGGGAAGTCGCCACCGGCCAACTTCTTCAGCGCATTGAACAGGACTCGTGGGTGACTGCCTTGGCGTTCAGCCCCGATGGCCGCACGGTCGCGAGTGGCCATGATGATGGCTCCGTGCGTTTCTGGGACACGGCCACGCAGAAGTTCCTTGGCAAGATCGCCGCACACCCGAAGCCCATCTCCGCAATCGCCTACTCCCCGCAAGGCGAACAGGTGGCAACCGCGGGTGAAGATTGCGTGGTGCGAGTCTGGGATGAGTTCACTCACAAGAACCTCGCCGAACTGAAGAGCCACACGGATCGCATCCCCTCGCTGGCGTGGAGCCCGGATGGATCGCTCCTATTTTCGGCCGGCTGGGACACTTCGGCCCGCGTCTGGAAGTTGCCACAGGCCGTGCCGGTGATGCTGCTGAACAGCCACGCGGATCAGGTTCACACACTGAGCTTCAGCCCGGATGGGAAGTTCCTGGCGTGTGCCGATTCCGACTTCGACATCTACCTGTGGGGTGACACCGTTGCGGCCAAGGTGTCGCACGTGCTTCGAGGGCATGCGGACGAAATTCGCAGCCTGGCGTTCAGCCCCGATGGCACGAAGTTGGCGAGTGCGGGAACGGATCGTGTGATCCACATCTGGGATGTGCGAGAAGGAAAACTCGTAGCCGGGCCGAATGCGAAGGGCTTGCACAACATCGCCGTGATCCCGGGTGACAATCCGCGACTCGCCAGCACGGCAGGGTCAACGATTCGGGTGTGGGATATCGCCAACGGCGAGGAAGTGGCACCCACAGGTTTGGCCGAGGCCTCAAGTGTTGCCGCCAGTCCGGATGGAAAGTGGCTCGCCGTGGGCGGCACAGATCACTTCACGAGACTCTGGAACGTCGCCTCCGGACAACTCGCCGCTTCGTTGGAGGCCACGAAACCGCCCATCAGTGCGATTGCCTTCTCGGCCGACTCGACACGGCTCGTCCATACCAGCCCTGTCGATGGGCTCGTCTGGCTCTGGAAGTGTGGCACCGCCGAGCCCGAGTTGATCCTGATTGAGGCTGCGGACGGCTGCACGCTTGAAGGCGTGGCGGTGCACCCCAACGGCAACTGGATCGCCAGCGGCGGCATTGACTATCTCTCCACCGGCGAACGCGATGGAGCCGTGTGCGTGTGGGATGCCACGACCAAAGAAAAGCGGCTCGTGCTCAATGTGGGTGTCACAGCCGTCTGCTTCGATCCGCGCGGCCGCTACCTCGCGGGGGCCGGGCTGAATGACACCGTTTATCTCTGGGACCTCGAAGCCAACGAGGAGCAGATCGACCAGGCCGTCCTCGAACTGGCTGGCCATCAGGAGCGAATCAACGCCATTGCATTCGACCCTAGCGGCAGCTATCTCGTTACCGCCGGCGACGATCTCACCCTCCGGATCTGGGACGTCCTCAGCGGCCGGTTGCTCATGGCCCGCGAACTCGATTCGCCGGTTCAGTCCCTCGCCTTCACCGCCGAAGGCAAATACCTGTTCACCGGCAACGGCAACACCACCTGTTACCAGCTCGAATTCAAGAAACTACTCGAAGATTGATCGCAGACGAGCCACTCGCAATGCCCGCTGCTTGCAGCGGGCTTCCTTTATTGACGAATCATTTCGCACGAAGGCGCTCCAGCACTTCAGCATGGATCGGCCCGTTTGTGGCCAGTAATCCTTTTGTCTGGCTGAAGTCCGCAGCCTGGTAGGCAATTGGCTTTCCACTCAAATCACTGACTTGGCCGCCGGCCTCGGTGACGAGGATTTGACCGGCACAAATGTCCCAGTCGAAGAAGCGTTCGTAGGTGTTCGCGTAGATTTCCGCTTCACCCCGGGCGACGTAAGCGAGCTTCACGCCGCCGGAGTAGGTTTCGATGACACGGGCCGGGCCGATGAGTTGCACGGGCTTCGAGGCTTGCCCGGGCTTGGACCAGCTTTGCACGAGTGCGGCCTCGGCCGCTGTTGCACATTTCGTTACTTCACAACGAATGGCCGTGCCTTCGCCAATTTTCGTCCAGCAGCCGCCACCGGTCGAGGCATAAGTGTAGCGGTCCTGGGCCGGTTCCATGACAACGCCGACGTACGGCTGGCCGTTGATGAGCAAGCCGATCATCACCGAGAACTGGCCGGTCTTCTTGGCGAATCCGCGGGTGCCATCAATGGGATCAACCACCCAGGTGCGCACGCCATTGTGGGGCACGGATTCGAGCGCAGCCGTGGTCTCTTCAGCACAGAGCGCATCATTCGGAAAGTGTTTGTGAAGGAAGTTGAGAATCAGTTCTTGCGAAGCTTTATCCACATAGGTGCTGATGCTGGCAGGTGCATCCGGGATCGCGGCGAACGATTCGTACTCCTTGCGAATGAATTCGCCTGCAAGGCAGGCCGCCTCAAGAGCGGCCATCAGTTCCGTCTGGACGTTCATCGAATTCCTTTCGGGGTGAGCAGTCGGAAGTCTTTTCCGACAGAATAGTAATTTAGTCCTCTTCCTGGACCGCGGCCGTCTCAATCGTGGCATCCGCGAGTATCTGCAGGCGGCGATAAAGCTCGTTGTTCTGCCAGAGATCGCGGTGGCTGCCGGAGGCTTCCAGGTGGCCATCCTTCAGCAGGAAAACACGACTGACCCGGCGCAGTGTCGAGAGGCGGTAGGCGAGGAAGATGACGGTGCGACCATGACCGATGCGTTCGAGCGTGTCGTCCAGCAGGGCCAGTGTGTCGTCGTCCATCGCACCGGTGGGTTCTTCAATGATGAGGAGGGCCGGATCGCGAAGCAGGGCCCGGGCCAGCGCAATGCGGAACGATTCTCCTGGCTTCAGGCTCAGCCCGCCGGCCCCGATGTGTGTCTCGTAGCCGTAGGGGAGTCTCTCGATGAACTGGTGGGCGTGGGCGAGCTTCGCGGCCTCGATGATCTGCGGCAAGTTGTAGCCCGGGTCGCCGCAGCCAATGTTGTTCACCACCGTGTCCGAGAAGGTGAGGTCATTCTGCATCACCACGGCCACCTGTGCCCGCAGCGATTCGTGCGTGACCCATTTGATGTTCTTGTCCTCGATTCGAATCTCGCCTGAGGTGGGATCGAGAAAGCGCGGTATCAGGTACATCAGGGCGTGTTTCTCGTCGGGGTCCGAGCCGACGATGGCGATTTTTGCCCCGGCCGGCACCGCAAAACTGACGTTCTCCAGGAGCATCCGGCCTGTGCCGGCTTCCTTGAGCGAGACGTGGCGGAACTCCATGCGGTTGGTGAGGGCGGGAAGGAACTCGGCATCGCCCGCCTCCGCGGCATCCCCCTTGCGATCGAGGAATTCGTAAATGGCTTCGGCCGCTTCCTGTCCGTCTTGCATCTGGAGCCGCGATTCGAACCAGCTGGCGATGGGCGGCACCAGCGAGATCAAGGCGACTCCCATCACCACCAGTCCCGCGGCACTGAATTCACCCACGAGCACCGCACGAGCGGCAAGATAGAGCAAGGCCACACCGGCAAGCAACGCCGCCGAGCCGAGCATCGGTCGCGAAAGCGCGTTGCCACGGAGCTTGCGCCAGTTGGCGCGAGCCGATTCTGCCAGCTGCCGTTCCACACGATTCTGACTGAATCGTTCCATCTGGTAGCACTTTGCCAGCCGCAACAGGCCGATACTTTCTTGTAATAGCGTCAGGGCGGCATCTGCCTGGCGTGTGCCAGAACGTGCTTCCCGCCGGAAGTATGCCGCGACCTGCCCGCCGATGAGCCAGACCAACATCGCCAGCATCAGGAAGCTGACCGCAAGCCAGAAATTCAACAGCAAGATGAAGATCAGCAGAAGGAAGAACTTCACGGGCTGGCGGTAGGTTGTCGTGAGCCAGGCATAGAGTGCGTCGCCGACCGTCTCAACTTTTTGCGAGAACAGCGAAACGGCTTCTGCGGTGCCGAGTGTCCGCACGGCAAGCGAACCCAGGCGGAAAGTGTGGAAGTACAGGGCTCGGCGAATGCGAATGAGCGTGTCCAGCATCGCGATCGAGGCGAAGTACGCGATGGCGTTCAGGAGCACAGCATGGATGAGAGCGATGATAAACGCCACGACAAACAGGCCGAGGAGGTACGTGCGGTTGGCCCCGCCACCCGATGCGGGGTCCCACATCCAGGAGTTCCAGGACGCGACCCAGCCCATGATCCTGCCGAAGGTATTACTCCAGCGATGGCGTTCGCGAACGACGAGACTCAGCACCCCGAGTCGCGGCGGGCCAGCGGCCGTGGTGTTTGGCTTCTCGGGGAGATACTGATCCGCAGCGGCGTCGCTGACTCGGTTCTTCAAGAAGAGGTACGTGCCGACTTGCCATCGTGATTCCCAGACGGCGGGATCCCAGCCTTCCGCGAGTGTGTCGTCCTTCGCAACTAACTCGGCCTGTGCGACGCCCAGCGGAAGCCGTGATGCCGCCTGGAGGCGTGCGCCTTCATCGTACTTGGCCCAGTCTTCCGAGAATTGTTGTTTGCGTGCCGCCGATTGCTCAGCGAATCCGGGAATTATGCCTTTCCAGACGATGAGATCGACGAAGAGATAGAGCACCACAAGCAATAGCACGAACGCGACAGCGGCACAGACGGAGCTCAGGATCGCACCCCATTTCTGAACCGGTGATTTCAGGAAATCGGTTCGGAGGCGATTGAAGGCATTGGTTTCCACAGAGCCCTCGCTACGTATCGGGAGCCGGGGGAAAGCGGGAGCGTTTCACCCTTTGTCTTGAAGCTATCAGAAACAATGCGGGAAATGCCACCGGAATCGGTGGATTGGACAGGGTTTAGCGGTGAAACGAAAGCGTTCCACCGCTACCATCCGAGCGGCTTATGCGAGGTCGCGATCTTCGAACAGGAGCAGACCGACGAGCAATGCAATCGCTGTGTAAATGATGGCGTAGCCGAAGACGGTGATGGCGTAGCCGGCGAACTGCCAGAGGTCGAGAGGGCTTTCGCGAATGATGGCCGGGCCCATGTTGAAGAATTCGAGCGCAGGCAAGAGCACGTCGAAGAGTCGGCCAAGGAAGCCGACCAGGCCCACGCCAGTGGAGCCGCCGTCGCCACCCACGTTCTCGGTCACGCGGACCACGACGGGTGCGAGGTGGCCAAGGAAGTACACCACCAAACAGAGCACGAGATTCACGACGAAGGGCAAGCGTGTGGCGAGAGCAGATGCGATGGCCACGAGGATCATCACCTGACCGAAGCCGAGCAGAAGACCGCAGGAGTGGGCGAGCGTGTCCGCGAACCACTTACCGGCACCCTTGGCGAGCACGGAACCCGCCGGAGTCGGCACGGCACTGGCGAACTTGGGCACCACCACCTTCTCGGCCTGGATCGGCATCGGATCCGTGACTTCGTTGATCTTGTCGAATTCGGGCATGACGCGAAGCGCGTAGTTCAGATTCCAGCCGACAAACAGCGTCATCACGAGGCAAGCCATGAGGATGCCGAGAAACTTGCCGATCAGGAACTGCCGGCGATTCACAGGCTTGCTCATCAGCGTGACAGCGGTGCGACCCTCGATTTCCTCACTGATAGACATGCTCGACGCCAGCACACCGAACAGAATTGCCGCCAGCATCACCACGTCGAAGCCGATCTGCTTCATCATCTTGTAGTCGTCGCCGAACGTGAAGTACGGCACGACCACCGAGATCCAGGTCGTGAGCATGGTCGTGCCGGTGATGAGCCAGAACATCGGCTGACGGCATGCCTCGCGATAGGCGGCGAAGGCAACGGTGCCGCCTTTTCGCCACACGAGAATCAGAGCGTGCGGCATCAGGAGCGTGAGGTCAATCAGAAGTTGCAGGTGCAGCACGGAACCGTACACATAGCGGCCATACCATTCGAGGTTGGCCGAATCGCCCTTGTAGCCGATGAAGACGGCGACCGTGACTCCCGCAAGCAGCAAGCCGCCGATCACGGAGAGGAGGGTGGTGCGATCGCGTGAGGCATTGGCAAAGCCACGGGGATCGATGGCCCAGAGCCAGGGCAGGGCGGCGACGAACTGCACCGCCGCCAGGATCAAGCCGGCGAGCAGAACCATCGGGTCGGACGTCAGCCGGTCAAGCATGGGGCATGTCCGAAAGCAGGAATGGGGCCACGAGTCTCAGCCCACCGTTCTTGGTCAGGTATGTCGATTACGCTCTCAACCGGTCGGCGGTTCGGTGCGGTAGTTCGGTGGCACGCCCCAGCGGAGCTTATCTCGCAAGGTCTGGTAATACGTCCGCCCGGGCACCTTCACCAGTTTGAACGAGACCGGCGCACGTCGCACTTGCACCGTCTCACCATCTTCAATGAGCCCGAAGGATTGCCCATCCACGGTGAGAGCAGCGCCCTCCGGTCGCCGGACGCGGATGGTGTAGAGCTTGCCCGCCGCATCGACCAGTGGCCGGTGTGTGAGTGTGTGTGGGCAGATCGGTGTGATGGTGATGGCGGGCAGTTCCTGCGAAAGAATCGGCCCACCCGCCGAGAGGGAGTGCGCCGTCGAGCCGATCGGCGTGCTTAAAATCAATCCGTCACCGGTGAAGGCAGTCACCGCCTCGCCATCGATAAGCAAGTCCACTTCAATCACCGAACTCACCGCCCGGGCGTGAACCACGACCTCATTCAACCCGAGCACCGTTTGCGACTTCTCATCAGAGGTAAAGTCGCATTCAAACATCACATGCGAGGCCACACGGTAGTTTCCAGCCACAATCTCTGGGAGCCGCTGTGCCAGCTCATTGGGGGGAATATCCGCCAGAAAGCCAAGCTTTCCGAGATTCACGCCGAGGACCGGAATCTGGCGGTAGCCAAGTTGCCGGGCGGCATGGAGAATGGCACCATCACCTCCGAAGACCACGGCGATATCGGCATCGAGCTGAGAAAGGTCCTGTTCCTCGCTCAGGTCGAAGGCAACGACCTCGCCGAGTTGTTCAAAAAGTGGTCGAAACCGGTTCGCGGCCTCGATGACCTGCGGTTTGCGATCGTTGCCGAGCACGAAGAACCGCATGAGCACACCGCCAAGGGAGGAAGCAGATTCCCTGGAATCGTCCGACGTACGACTGCGAGTGATCGCCTAGACCCACAAACGCAGCACGTGTAGCACCGCCTCGTGCCAGGCGTCGAAGGCATCTTCCCCTTCGAGTTCAGCCACCACGCCGTCGCCCGAGCCGAGTAACGGGTGTGGGCTATTCACAACCAGTTCCGTGACCACCACCCGATCCAGATTCATCGGGAATGATTCGGTGGCAATCCCGAGGTAGTGAACCTGCGATTGTCGAGCCGAGTGGTTCAAGTGATCGACAACGGCCATTCGTGTTGCAATCGTTCGAACGCTGCCATCTCCGCGAGCGATCGACTCGCGAAGGAAGAGCTCCATGAGTGCCGCTTCATCGCCAAGTGGTTTCTTTTCCCCATCCTGAACGAAGAGCACCTCGAAGCGAATCGCGTCATGGCTCAGCCAGTCACTCAACTTCCGCACCAGCGCGAGCACGAGAGCCTGAACCATCACAATACGCTGGAATGGCAATTCGGCATCCTTGAACCGGGCCGCCACCAGATCGGGAAAGAGTGCGAACACGAACGTTCGCCTGCGACGCAGGAACTGGTTCTCATCACGCGAGTAGTAATAAAGCTCATCTCGAGCGAACTTGTAGTCAAAGAGATCGGGGCCCGTGGCCGGAGGTGGATCGATGTACGCCAGTTGTGAGTGGAGCAAGCTTTCGAGTGAGCCTTTTGTGGCAATAGAGGTGTAGCCTCCGACGGGATATTGATCTTCATCCAGAACTCGCGTGGGGACTTCCTTGCGGCCGATGAGTGGTCGCACAGGTCGCAGCGGTAAGCGTGATTCGATGCGAGCCGTGGTCTGCAAGATCTGCCGATGTGCGACGTACTGCCCCATGTCTGCGAGTGCAGTACGTTGTTCCAGTGCGAGCACATCCTCGGGCCCAAGCACATCCACCATGCGTCGGCCGGCCGCGATCAGGCCTTGGTAGAGCGTTGTCAGTAATTCGAGCGGGCCTTCCGATTCCAACTTCTCCCAGCCGGCTGAGAGAACTTCCTCGGGGTTGTTAGTCAACAGATTGCGGATGACGGCGGGTGGCAGGAGCACACCGCCGAGCTCCGCACGATCGCGAATCTGGTTCACAACATAAGCTAATCCCTTGATGCGATCCTTTCCCTGGTAGCGACGCAACGCGTCGCTCGCTCGTTCGAATGTCCAGTCCGAATAGAGCTTACCCAGGACATGATCCTCGTACATTCGCCCGAGGTGAGGCGGCCAGCCCGGGAGGGGAAGGGGATCCTTCAGACGGTGCTCGGCGTCCGCACCAAACGCAATGTGCCCGACGTCCGCCACGAACCCGACGGGCGGCAAGGCCTGGCCGCTCGAGGCGATCTCCATCGCCCACTCAAGAGCAGATCTGACATTAGCAGGAGTCAGTTTCACCGCGCGTTGCAACCCAAGCCCCTCGACCACGAAGCGGCGGGCTAGATCCAGGTTGCGTAGTTCGATTGGCTCCATCCGCTCACCTCGCGTTTACCCAGATTCACTCTCCTCCTTATATCCCATTCCCGGAGGCTGTCCAAATGCATGAATCATCGGCATTCTCGCTTCGACCGGTGTGACCGTTAAAGTTTGCCAGTCTGCTTGCCGATGAAACGTTCGATGAGACGGAATGATGTGAGGGCCGCATGACGACCACGCGAATTCTAACCGGGCTGATGTTGGCGGCACTGGCGGCGACCGGACCGGTCGCGGCTCAGGATGGCATGCCACCGTATTCTGTCCCCGGTCGAACGGCTGGCGTGGTGCCATCCGTCTTGCCTACCGGCAGCCCGGCGCAAGCCAGCCCGGGGTTGGGGACCGC
>JBGSZR010000246.1:0-67004 GCA_041750275.1 Gemmataceae bacterium | reverse complement strand
AGCGCAGCTTCCGCATCCGCCGCGGCCCGGCGCCGGGCAATCTCCGCGTCCACCTCCCGCAAACGCGCGGCCTGTTCTTCCTCAAACGCTTCACGCTCGGAAGCGAGGCTGGCTGTGCCCTCGGCGGTGGCGGCCTGCATCTGCACGAATTCATCGCGCCGGTCCTGGTACTGCTTCAGAAACTGCTCACGCAGTGCCGTGAGTTCATCGCGGACGCGGTTGAGTTCATTCTCCCAGGCACCGAGTTCTTCACGCTTCTGCACGAGTTCCGGCGGAACCATGGCAAGCGTCGCCTTCGCCTGGGCCAGTTCGTGCTCCATCTCCTGCCGTCGGCGATACCACAACACGCGGTCTGCTTCGAGTTCCTCGGTCTGCCGATCCACTTCGCGCTGCCGGCGAATCAGTTCGGCATCCTGCCGGCTCCACTCTTCGCGGCGGGCTCGTTCCTCGGCGTCGAGTTCTTCACGCCGGTTGTCCGGCACCAGGGCAGGGGGTTGCACCTGCTCATGCGGGTCGAGGGGGATTAACTTTGCCGAGATGAAGCCAGCGACCTGGATGTGCAGCGTGATTTCCAACCCGGCCACGGTGAGGCGATCCGCGTGCACGACGTTTGAAGCCGTGTTGCTGGGCAACGGATGAGCGTTGAGGAGGACCGGCAAGCCGGGAGCGAGGCGGCGCACCCGCACACCATCCGCTTTTCGCGTGAGTTGTGCGACGACAGGCGGCAGATTCGGCGTGGGCAATCGCAGATCGCAACCTGCGGCACCACCAATCAGGAATTCCTCCGAACCGACTTCATAACTGATCGTTCGACCTGACCCGGTCCGCACCTC
This sequence comes from Gemmataceae bacterium, assembly GCA_041750275.1. Lineage (GTDB taxonomy): Bacteria > Planctomycetota > Planctomycetia > Gemmatales > Gemmataceae > JBGSZR01. Next base: position 66,171 of record JBGSZR010000246.1, on the reverse strand, counting down.
CAGCCGCACCCGAGGAAGTTCGGGCCGATCCGGCGGTGGCGGTGGGAGCGGAGCAATCATGTTCCATCCGCCCCGGCGAACCGGGGACTGCATCCTTGCGCGGAGTGGTGCACGTGCGAATTGGAACGGATTCACCCGTCGGACGCAAGCCGAAGTGCGGCGCGTGTTCGCATGCCACTCAACGGCTACAACCCTGAGCCAGTTCAACTATGATGTCGTTCGGAGGCGGAGGGCGCATCAGATGGAGAAGCGGCGAAGGCTATATACATCGGTAGCGGCCTTGGTCCGCCAACTGCGGAAGCCACACGAAGCGATATGGAACTGGTCCGAGTATCGACGCGGTGAGGTCGAAGTCCTTCTTGGCCCACCGCCGAGGCGCAGCCCCGACGAGGAGTTCTGGGGAGCGAGCGGACGGTCGCTGCACTTCCGAAAGGTCAAAGGTCGGTGGGCTCTCGCGGGCCAAGGTGATTGGCGGACGTGAGTACGCCGAACCGCTCTCATGGCCTCGCAACTTGAGTGAATAGTTCCCCCGCCCGGCAATTCATTGAGAAAAGTCGCGAACGTCGGTGTTGCATTCTCGGAGGCGTTCACGTCTCAACGACACACTTCACGGCATCGGGATGGTTCGTTCGCTGGCCTCTCATCTCGGGGTTGCGACGAGGGTGCGTCACAACCGCGGCGTGCTCAGTTCAGCAAAGAACGCTGTTGAACTTGCCGAGATCGATGGCCAAGATGGTGCACATCGCATGCCTCTGAATGTCGGGCGGTTACCTGTACGGTACCAGACGCCGCGGCATGTGGGGATTCTTTCGGCGGCGGAGGGCGTCCGAGTGGTGCAGCTTTGCCGGGCGACCGCGACGATAGCTCTCGGCGTTCTTGCCGCGGTCGCACTCCCTGGGTGCAGTGACCCGGACAAGGCGGTGGGCGGCCGCCTAACAGAGCTTCAGAAGGTCGTCGAGGCCATGAAGGGTAAGCCCGAGGGCCGGTACTCCGCGGCCGACATGCCCGCCGACGTGCGGCCCCGCGGGCTTCTCAAGGTCTACGTCGATGGCCGCGGGGCGTACGCGCTGGAGTTCATGTCCGAGGTCACAATCGACTTGAACCCGGCGTTCGTGTTCGTCGGGTTCGACGCCCCCGACCAGGAGGCGGCGGCCCGGGAGGTGTGCGGCAAGGCGGCCCTGATCTACCGCAACGCCTTCAAGGAGCCGGGGTGGCACCGGGCCACTGGGCAGTAGCAAAGGCACGCCGAACCTCTCTCATGGCCTCGATACATGATTGAGTAGTTCCCCCGCCCGGCCATTCGTTGAGAAAAGTCACGAACGTCGGTGTTGCATTTTCGGAGGCGTTCGCGTCTCATCCACACACTTCACGCCACCGGAGTCGTGACACCGCATTGTCACACCGCGGCGGGGCTCAGTTCAGCAAAGGACTCTGTTGAACTTGCCAAGATCGATGGCGAGAATCGTGGTGCCGACCATGTGATGTCTCCGGGAACGATTAAGGGCTATCTGTCACGAGAACCCCACCCGCGAACAGGCATGAATTCTGTCTATCTGCTGGAACGCATGATCCGCACACTCACTTCCTGGCGATCATTTTGAGAGCGTCCGGGCTCGTTTCTCAAATCGTTCGAGCCATTGCAAAAGGATGGCATCCCCGAATTCCTTCGAATCGCGGAGTTCCTGGAGTGATTTGCCCCAGTAGAAGCTGACCCATCCGGCGGCGTCCTCTCCGGACAAAGTGATGAACTCCTCAAGTTCCTTCGGCGAACACTTGAGCGGAAACGTTTCTTCCACGACAACCGGCTTGCCGACAGCGAAGCCCTTGAGCGTCGTCTTGGCCTCGCCAAGTTTTCCGGTTTCGGGGTAAAGGTGGACCGAGACGAAGTCGAGTTTGCCGGTCACTTTCACCGGATCGAATCCCGAGGTGAGCCCCTTGCGGTCCAGGCTCCAGTCCACCAAACCCACGGTCACGAGGTGGCGTTTATCCGACTTGCGGACTGCAGTGACGAGATGGTCGATCCAAAGCCGGGCGATATCCGGTCGAGGTCGGTTCTTTTGGTCCAGTGTGATGAATTGAACGAAGTGCTTTCCTGCGAATGCCGGGCCGAGCCACTCACCATCCTTTCGCTGGCCGCCTGGCACGAGTGGTTCATTCATGAGGTCATAGCAGAAGATAGCCGGGCTGTCGGCACATCTGCCGGCCACGGCTTCCCAGAATCGGGCCTGCACGTCCCAGCGCTCTTGCTCCGTCAATTTGTCGTACCAGACAGGCACGTCTTTTTTGTGGTAGCAAGCGAGGCCGGTCAGGTTGAGATACAGGCCCGTGCTCTCCGCCAGTTCAACCAGTTTCGCTAGCCGCTTGAGTGCCTTCTCGTTGGGCTTCGTGGGGCCCTCCATGAACTTGCCGAGTTGGAGGTGGATCCGGACGACGTTCGCCCCGAGTTTCTTCATCTCTGTGAAGTCGGCCTCAATCTTGGGCCACTCATCCTCCCAGTAGTCCTCGATTAACCGCCCCTTCTCGTCGTGGTCGTAGTTGAAGCCCCAGGGAACGAAGGGCTGCTCGGTGGGTCGCAGCGAGAAGCCCTTTTTGTCCTGAGAGACCTCGACCCACGGCATCGTGTCGCGCACCTTGGGCGGAAGGTCGAGACGGGTGTGGCTCGACACTCGGAGGACGGCTGGACAAATGACGCCGCACCCCAGACTCGTGGACTCGGAACGCGATCGAACATCGATCGGGTTTCGATCAATCGCGCCGTGCTGGGCGAAGGCGACGGGGGCCGACGCCGTGAGGGCCAGGAGCAAGCTCGTGCAGAGGGCCCACGCAAGTAGTCGAACCATGAATCTCACTCGCTTTCTCGTTCGATTGCGCATCCGGTCAGAGTCGATCAGCGGTTTCGATCTGCACGGACTCTCGTGCTGATCCAGACATTCCCAGAACGAGACGGCTGGATTTTTCATCAGAACATCGTCAGGGCATTCCATGAAGTTGCGGAGGACGCGTCACAGTTTAAGCCAAAAGCCAGGTCGTTCTGCTGATCAGCAATCGTTGCGGGTAGAATCCTTTTTATGCCGACTGATCAACGCAACAGGCCACGGCATGAGCGATGTCCCAAGGTCCTGGCGTCCCACAGGTGAGTTAAAATGTTGACGACCCACTTCCTGATCTGGGCCTTGACTGTCTCGCAGTCCGCTCCGCTTGGCCCGGGCGATCACACACGCATCGTGATGGTGGACAAGCAGCCGCGCACATACCTGGTCCACATTCCAAAACGCTACGACCCGAAGAAAGCGACTCCTGTGGTGCTGGCGCTTCACGGAGCGGCCATGAATGGGCCGATGATGGTCTGGTTCACCGGTTTGAGCGCAACTTCGGACCGCGAAGGCTTCATCGTAGTGTACCCCAGCGGCACCGGAGCAGGGCCCTTCTTGACGTGGAATTCGGGGGGCCTCAGTGGCAAGATGGCGGAGAATCAGGCCGACGATGTGGCCTTCATCCGGTTGCTCCTCGATGACCTCGGCAAAGTCGTGACAGTTGACGAGAAGCGGGTCTACGCATGCGGCATGAGCAATGGTGGCATGATGTGCTATCGGCTCGCTGCCGAACTCTCCGACCGCATCACGGCCATCGCACCTGTGGCCGGAACCGTCGGCATCGGTGAAAGCAAACCCACGCGACCGGTTCCGGTCCTCCACTTCCACGGGTCAAAGGATATGATCGTCCCCTTCGAGTTAATAAAGGGGAAGTCGCCGCCACTGATGAAGCTAAAAGGAGTGCAGGAATCAATTCAGATTTGGGTCAAGTTGAACGGCTGCCATGAGAACCCAAAGACGGACCTGCTCTCGAAGGATGGGGAGGAATTGAAGGTAACTCGCCACACTTATGGAAGTGGAAAGGAGAGTAGCGAGGTGGTGTTGATTGTGATCGAGGGCGGCGGGCACACGTGGCCGGGGAAGAAGCCCCCAGCAAACTTCATGGGCAAGTCGGCCCTGAATATCTCAGCGAATGACTTGATCTGGGAGTTCTTCCGGAAGCATCAATTGAAGTGAGTGTGAATGTGAAGAAGACCGCTCCCCGGACGGTCAGGCTCGTCTTGGTGCATACCGAGAGGAGCGCCGGGTGGAGCTGGGGCTCCGGGCCTGATTACGATTCCGCCGACGCTAAATCGAGCGTTCCTCAGGCAGTTTTCGGAGCTTGCCGCATTGATGTTTGGTCGGCGTGAGCACCCATGCAACCAGGTGGTGTTCGACCTCGGACTTGGATCGGCCGATTTGCGAGGATACAATATCCTGGAAAGAGATCATGGCTCATTCTCGGCATGACGCTCCGCACCGGAAGGTAGTGTTTCAGTTTGCGTATTGCGTAGTAGGTCAGCCTTGCGAGGCTGACATTCCGCAGAAAAGCAGAAGTACATCAGCCTGCAACGGCTGAGCTACGCAAGCAGTAGAACATCAGCCTGGAAAGTCTGACCTACGCAAGTTGTGACACTATGCATCGGAACCCTCCGTTGTATGGATGGCGCGGATCGGGTACGCTTGTAATGCACGACCGCGAACGCACCGCGGCCACCATGTGTCTCTCCCTTCCTGAACGATCCCGTCCGGCTTCACTCGGCCGCACACCACCGGCCGACTCACTCCGGGCGGAGCCCGATACCTGGTGCCCTCGCACCCCACGGAGGAAATTCATTCATGGCCAACGCCACGGCAATCCTCGATCGTCTCCGCACACAGATCGACACCACCGACTACAAGAAACTCCACTGGGAGGGCTCGTTCGGTGAGTACCTGAACATCATCCTGGAAACGCCTGCCGTCACGCGAACCGCCTACCAGCGGCTCTACGACATGATCCTTTCTCATGGCGTGGAAGAGGTGTACGAGAATAAGGACAAGGTCACCCGTTTCAAGTTCTTCACCGATTTCGCGGCCCGCCACGGCGATGGTATCTACGGGCTCGATCGCTCGCTCACGCAACTGGTCAACACCTTCAAAAGTGCCGCGCTGGGCTACGGCACCGAACGCCGCGTGATCCTGCTTCACGGCCCCGTCGGCAGTGCCAAGTCCACCATCGCCCGCCTCCTGAAGCGCGGTTTGGAAGAATACAGCCGCACCGACGCCGGCATGCTGTTCTCGTTCTCCTGGAAAGGACCAGATGGCACCTGGGTGAAAGACCCGATGCACGGGGAACCGCTGCAACTCGTACCCGAAGAGCACCGGGCCCAGCTGCTCAGCATGCTCAACGAGAACGCCGCGAAACCACATCGGTACGACGTTCGCATCAAGGGGGACCTGAGCCCCTTCAGCCGCTACGAGTTCAAGACGCGGCTCAGCAAGTACGACGGCGACTGGCTCAAGATGCTCGACAATGAAGTGAAGGTTTATCGACTCACACTCTCCGAGAAGGACCGCATCGGCATCGGCACCTTTCAGCCCAAGGACGAAAAGAACCAGGACAGCACCGAACTCACCGGCGATATCAACTACCGCAAGATTGCCGAGTACGGCTCCGATAGCGATCCGCGTGCCTTCAACTTCGATGGCGAACTGAACATTGCTAACCGCGGCATCGTCGAGTTCATCGAAGTGCTCAAACTGGATGTGGCCTTCCTCTACGACTTGCTCGGTGCGTCGCAGGAGCACAAGATCAAGCCGAAGAAGTTCGCCCAGACGGACATCGACGAGGTCATCCTGGGCCACACCAACGAGCCCGAATATCGCCGCTTGCAGAACAACGAGTTCATGGAAGCACTCCGCGACCGCACCGTGAAGATCGACGTGCCGTACGTCACGCGGTTGAAGGACGAAGTGCACATCTACGAGAAGGATTTCAACGTCGATCGCGTGAAGGGCAAGCACATCGCTCCGCACACGGTCGAGGTTGCGGCCATGTGGGCTGTGCTCACGCGGCTCAACCCGCCGAAGCACGCCAGCCTGAGCGTGCTGCAGAAGATGAAGCTTTACAACGGCAAGACGCTGCCGGGCTTCACCGAGGATAACGTCATCGAACTCAAGCGCGATGCCGTGAACGAAGGCATGCTCGGCATCAGCCCGCGCTACATCCAGGACAAGATTTCGAATGCCCTCGTCGCCCATCCGGACGAGGACAACATCAATCCCTTCATGGTGATGAAGGAACTCGAGGACGGTTTGCGTCACCACTCGCTCATCAAGGACGAGGACCAGTTCCGCCACTACAAGGAACTGCTCTCCGTGGTCCGCGAGGAGTACGAGGATATCGTCAAGAACGAGGTGCAGCGTGCCATCGCGGCGGACGAGGACGCCATGATCCGCCTCTGCGGCAACTACATGGACAACGTGCGGGCCTACACGCAGCGTGAAAAAGTCCGCAACCGCTACACCGGCAACTACGAGGAACCGGATGAACGACTCATGCGTTCCGTCGAGGAGAAGATCGACATCCCCGAGGGCCGCAAGGACGACTTCCGCCGCGAGATCATGAATTACATCGGGGCCCTTGCCATCGATGGCAAGAAGTTCGATTACAAGACCAACGAGCGCCTGCAGAAAGCGCTTGAACTGAAGCTGTTTGAGGACCAGAAGGACAGCATTAAACTCAGTTCGATCGTCTCAAACGTCGTGGACAAGGCGACCCAGGAAAAAATCGACGTGGTGAAGAGTCGCCTGATTCGCAATTACGGCTATAACGAATCGAGTGCGACTGACGTGCTGAACTTCGTGGCGAGCATTTTCGCCCGAGGACAGACAAAGAAGTAAGGTGGTCGCAACTTCGGAATACACACCCGCCGGGGCTCGGAGGGGTGGGGGCCTGACCGACCTGAAGGTGTGAACCTGGTCAGGGCGGAAGCAGCAGCCATAAGCAGTGGAAGGTGCGGCTCAGGGCACCCCCATCCTTCCCAGCCCCGGCGACGATCACTTTATCGAAGTCCATTTTTCCGACATTCGACGCCATTCCCACCCCTCATCTCGATTGCGCTGATCCGGCCGAACTCTGGATTTTCAGGAACAACGTTGCCCACCGACTTCGGCGCGATGATCGGTGCCGGGATTGTGAACTGTATCAACGCCAGATGGAGGACGGAGAGATGCCTTTGATTGGTGCCCACATGTCGGTGGCGGGTGGGCTCCACAAGGCGGTGGACGCGGCAAATGCCCTCGGGCTTGAGACATTGCAACTCTTCACCAAGAATGCCAATCAATGGGCCTGCAAACCGCTCGCGGAAGCGGACGTGAAGCAGTTTCGTTCCGCAATCACGCAATCGAAACTCAAGTTTGCCACGGCTCACGACTCTTATCTGATCAACCTCGCGGCTCCAGGCGACGATCTCTACCGGAAATCGATCGAAGCATTCGTCGATGAACTGGAAAGGGCTGAAGCACTCGGCCTGACGTATCTTGTGACGCACCCCGGTGCCCACACGGGCAGTGGAGAAGAGGCGGGAATCGCACGCGTGGTAGCCGCGCTGGATGAGGTTCATTCTCGCTGTGCCGGCTTCAAAGTGAAAGTGCTACTGGAGACGACCGCGGGGCAGGGCACCACTCTGGGGCATCGCTTCGAGCACCTGGCCCTGATGCGGAAGCGGGTCAAGGATCGAAAGCGGCTGGGCATCTGCCTGGACACGTGCCACATCTTTGCCGCGGGGTATCCACTCGGCACCGAGGCGGAATACACCGCCACCTTTCAGGAATTTGACGATGTCATCGGGCTGTCTCATCTCAAGTTGTTTCATCTCAACGACAGCGTGAAAGGACTCGGTTGCCGCGTGGATCGCCACGCGGGCATCGGGCTCGGTCAGATTGGAAGTGAACCCTTCCGCTGGCTGATGCATGATGCTCGCTTCGACAAGCTGCCCATGATTCTGGAAACACCCAAGGAAGACGATGCGGGTATTGCCATGGACCCTGTGAATCTCGGTGTGCTTCGAGGATTCCGCAACGCTCGCACGAGTGTGAAATGAGCACGGAACATTCGTGAAGATCGCTGTCAAGCTCAATACCGCTGCAGCCGATCATATGGGTACCGACATCGCTCATCGCGATGGAAAGCCACGCCCGGCCAGATCCCCTCTGGCGAATGCGTGCGATGGCCAGCGGGAAGTGGTTGCCGATCAGGGTCCGGCTTCGCCGTGGACCCGAGTGCGACCGTGTCCGGTCGATTGGCCCGGTGGCCCCCGACACCGTCCGATCCCGGACCTTCCCGCGGCCAGGTCCGCTCACTCTTGACCGCATTTCGCATAGCCATATCCCATCAACGCATCGCCGTCGCGTTCCGCACGGCATCGCAATTCATTTACGCCAGGGTGAAGTGCACACCAATGAACCATTCCACGATCCGCAAGCTGACGGCCCGCGAGATTCTCGATAGCCGCGGGAACCCGACCATCGAAGTCGATGTGCTGCTCGAGAATGGTCACAAGGGTCGGGCTGCCGTGCCCAGCGGGGCAAGCACGGGAGCGCATGAAGCGGTCGAACTCCGCGATGGCGACAAGAAGCGCTACCTGGGCAAGGGCACGCTCAACGCGGTCCGAAACGTGCACGATGCGATCGCCCCGGCACTTCAGGGCATGTGCGTGCTCGATCAGGTGGCACTCGATCGCCGCATGCTGGAACTTGATGGCACGCCGAACAAGGCCCGCCTGGGTGCGAATGCGATCCTCGGTGTCTCGATGGCCGCAGCACACGCTGCCGCTTCGACCACCGGCTTACCGCTGTTCAAGTACGTTGGCGGGGCCAATGCCACCGTGCTGCCCGTGCCGTTGATGAACATTTTGAATGGTGGCAAACACGCCGATAGCACCGTGGATTTCCAGGAATTCATGATTGTGCCGGTGGGAGCGCCCACGTTCCGCGAAGCCCTTCGCATGGGTGCCGAGATTTTCCACTCACTCAAGAAAGTGCTGCACGACAAGGGACTGAACACGGCTGTCGGCGACGAGGGCGGCTTCGCACCCAACATTCCCTCCGCGGACGATGCCCTCGCCACGATCAGCACGGCCATCGAGAAGGCGGGCTATAAACTCGGCGATCAGGTGGCCTTCGCGCTTGATGCTGCTTGCACCGAACTGTACGAGGAAGCGAAGCACAAGGGGAAGGAAGGGTATTGCTTCTTCAAGAGTGCCCCGGACAAGGTGATCAGTTCGGATGAAATGATCGACCTGTGGGCCAAGCTCAGTGCCAAGTACCCCATTCGCTCCATCGAAGATGGACTCTCCGAGGACGACTGGGCGGGATGGAAGAAGCTCACCGAAAAGCTCGGTGCCAAGGTTCAACTCGTCGGCGATGATTTGTTCGTCACCAACACGCAGCGCCTCCAGCGTGGCATCACCGAAGGATGTGGCAACAGCATCCTCGTGAAGGTGAACCAGATCGGGACACTGACCGAGACACTTGAATCAGTCGAGATGGCCAAGCGCAACAAGTTCACCGCGATCCTGAGCCACCGCAGTGGCGAGACGGAAGACGTCACGATTGCGGATCTCGCGGTGGCGACGAACTGCGGTCAGATCAAGACCGGCTCGGCCAGCCGCACGGACCGTATTGCGAAGTACAACCAACTCCTCCGAATCGAGGAACAGCTCGGCTCGGCCGCCGTCTATGGTGTGGAGATGCGTAACTAAGCAGGGCGGAGTGTGGAGCAAAATCCCAAAACGAGTGTTCGCTGTCTGTTCCTGGTCTTTGCTCCACACTTCCCGCTCTGAACGCCACAGATGATTGGTGTTTCATGCCCACCATTCTCAGCGACCCACCGTTCGCTCTATATCTGGTCCTTGCGGCGGCACTGGCGATCACGGGGGCGATTGCCGCCAGCCGACAGGATCGCCGAAGCGGGATAGCATTCGGCATTGCGATACTGGTCTTGCTACTGGTCTTCGCCATCGATCGATTCCGTGCGAGCCCACGCGAGGAAGCCGTGCAGGGGGCACAGGCGCTGGTAGCTGCGGCGGAAGCGAAGGACCCAAGCGCGTTCGCACTGCTCCTTGCGGACAAGGTGGAGTATGAGGGGAACCCCTCCCGAACACTTACACGCGAGGAGATTCGCACCGGCCCGTTCTGGTCCATGCTCAAGCAATATGGCGTGACCCATGTCGCCGCATGGGATTTCTCACGCGATGATGTGAAACAACGCGACGATAACACCGTCGAGATTGGCTTCATGGCGAAGGGAGAAAATGCTCAGGGACAGTTCCCCGTTTACATTCGCGCCACCTTCTCACGCCAGTCGGACGGGAAGATGAAGCTGACGAAGTTCGCCTCATTCCACCCGACCAATCACGCCGAGCCCCTCGCCATTCCGAACTTCCCGTGATGCACTGCACCTTCCGAAGCACTTTGCGAGTCGCCTCGTCTCCCGCTGGAACTCGATCGTCACCCGCCGTGATTCAGCGGGATCCCGCTCGTGATTCGGGAACGATCGCCGATCTCGTTCTGGACGGATCCTCACTTCCGCGGCGGCACCATCTTCAGCCAGTCTTCGGTGAGCATTAACGCGCCGCCGGGTCGGATGCCGGTCCAGCGAAGGAGTTCGCCGGGAGGCACGCCACCACCGACGAGCACGGCCGCGGCACCTCCACCGTAGCCCGCGGACAGGCCGGGCCCTCCAAGGCCTGTGCCGGTGTCGAACATGCCATCCACGAGCAAGTCTGGTTTTGTAAGCAGTGCGACGCCGGTGCCGCCTCCTGTGAGGCCCGTGTAATCGATGGAGTTGGGAGCGTCCGTGGCACCGAACGTGAGGGCCGATTTCGCATCGCCTGGAATGCCAACGCCGACATCGCGCGGAGCGAACGAGGTGAAGACCGGACGGCCCTGGGTCGGTGGCGTGTCGAGGAATTCGACGAAGAGCCGCGGGGTGATCTCCATATCGGGTTTGAGAGCGGGCAGGATGGGGTCGTAGTCGCGGGCCCCATCGACCCGCACGCAATACGAGCCATCTTCGGGCACGGTAAACTCGACAATCTGCTCGTACACACCGTAGGTCTGCTGTGCGGAAACGCGGTAAGGGCCGCCGACGGAGCGGGCGACTTCCTGCAGTTCGTCGCTGGCCCGCATTTGGCCGGTGGGGTCATACTGACGGAAGACGCGGAGCCGCAGCGGCATGAAGGCCTCGCGGGTGCCGTAGCTGTTGGGGTCGTGTGGTTCTCGCCACTGGATGTTGAGCCGCACCTTTCTTCCCATGGGGAGAGTGCCGGTGGTATTGCCATCAAGCGAACGAACGCCAAGGAAGTTCAGTTCACGAGTCCAGGCTTCGGGCGGAAGCGGCGAGGCGGGTGGGGCAAACTCCATGATCCCCGTTTCATCGAGATCGATGTACGGCCCGCCCCACACGGAGCCGACACGTGGGCTGGCTGCCTGGACCCAGACGGGCCGCACCGCGAACTTTGGCCGCGTGGCCGAACGCGTCACCACGACCCGATCGGCTTCGCCAGCAAATGTCTGGTCGATGATCTGGCTCATTTCGCTGAGCCCATCCAGCCGGTAGCCCGTTTCCCACACGAGTGTGTTGATGAGCACCTGCGAACCATGCAACGCGGTGAGTGATTCGTGCAGGGTGTTGGTCCGGTTAATCCAGGTGGTGAGCAGTTTGCGTTCTTCGATCAGCACTTCCAGATCGGCCTTGGCTCGTTCGCGCCGTGCCCTGGGTGCCGGATCATCACTGAAACTTTGGAAGGCCCGCTGGTACTCGGCAACCGCCTCGAGATATTGCCGGCGGAGAGTCTCGGCCTTGAGCGAAAGCTCACTGATCCGCGACTGAAGGGCCTCACTATAGCTGGTGTCGCCACGGATATAGCGGGAGACCGAGAGCACCTGGAAGAAGGCCGTGGGATCGATGCGGATCAGCACCAGTTGAGCGTCCGGTGCCACCAGATGGGCTGCTCGTGCCGCAGCGAGCCCACCACTGACGCGATTGGCAACGGGTGGTTGCGGGTCGAGCGTGAGGGTTAGCTCCGTCGTGAGATCGATGAACAACGTATTCGCGGGCAGGTCCTTGCCGATGAGATCGGTGATGCCAGGGAACTCGGATCCGATGATCACGATGCGTGTGCCTTGACCACGGTATCCCAGCTTGTGAAGTTGATCGAACCGCGACGCGTTGAGCAAGTCAGCGGCCTTGCCCGGCGCAAAGTCGGTCGCAAAAGGGGTCACCGTTTCGAAGCCGGCCCGCGGCAACCGCAGCCCGATCACACCTGGCACCTCGAGCAATCGTTCCGCGTCCGCACCCACGGGAAAGTTAATCGTGATGACGTGCCCAATGCCGCCTTCCACCGTGGCAGAGATCGGATCCGCAAATTTTGTGCGCGGGTTCACTGCGGGCGTGATGAAGCCCGCACGCAATCGCGTTCGCACCCGGCTCAGCTGCACATCATCGACGGGCCGATCCAGCATCACTTCCACACGCAAAGGCTTCAGCTTCTCGGCCGGATCATCGAGTATTGCTCGCAAATCCGGTGTGATGGCGGCCCGTTCGGGGGCCACGATCGGCGGCTGGTGATAGGTGAAATCCGCGTTTGGCACCACTTCCACCCAGCGGATCGGCAACACCTCGCGGAGCGGCGAGGGCAAGAATTCTGGCTGTTGATCCGGCAAGAACCAACCAGCCGGTTCGCGTCGAAGGTCCTTGACCAGTCGGCCAAGATTGCCATAAGGGATGCTGCCGCGGATGAGACCGTTGCCACGAGTGTCGTACGAGATCGCTTCGCGAAAACCGAGGAGTGCCAGACGGTCCACGATTTGACTGTGCAATCGTTGCTGATCGCGGGGTGGCAGGCCGCTCGGAATGCCGATGCGAACCGAGACCGGCTTCTCGACGGAATCGGGATACGTGTAGCCTGCGGGGGCAAACAGAATCGTTTGCACGCGAGGATCATCGAGCAACTTCAGCACGTTTTTGGACGGAATTGTGCCCGAGAACCTCTCGGCGCTCGGGTCGAGAATATCGAGGTCCGCATCTTCCTTCGGGAAGGCGGCGAACTCCAAACTTTTGAGATTGGCTTCAAGCTGACGGAACTGGCGGACCCGCTCATCGCGGTCGGCCCGGATGCGGTAACGGATGGTGACATCGAGCGTCTCGGCCCGCGGTGGGTACTTGGTCTGAGCGAGCCCGGGCGAGAGCACCGAGCCGAAAACGAAGAAGGCGAGCAGGTAGCGGGTGCGGATCATGGTGCGAACTCGCGGCGCCGTGGCAATCGTCTACAGCCATCGTGGCGCGAAATGGCGACCTTGCCAAGACTTCCCCTGCAAATATGCCGTCCCAACTGGCCGTGCTGGAGCGCTTCGCCCATATCGTGCGCGCTTTCCCAACCGGTTCCGATGGTTTGAAAGGGAAGGGGAATCGGTGATGATGTGGACGAATCGCACGGCGGTGATCACGGGAGCATCCAGCGGAATCGGGCGAGCCCTGGCGATTGCACTGGCCGGGCAAGGTGCGCGAGTCGGCGCGATCGCCCGCCGCGGAGCACTCCTGGACGATCTCGCGAGTAACGTGCGTCAAGCGGGAGGCCACATCGAGACCGCCACGGCAGACATCGGCCAGCGCGAGGCCACGCTCATGGCTTTTCGCGTGTTGCAGCAGAAACTCGGCCCGGTTGATCTCCTCATTGCGAATGCAGGAATGAGCGGGCACACCGGTGCTGCGGAGATGAACGTTTCGCTCGTGGAAGAAGTGATGCGGGTCAACTTCCTGGGCATCGTTTATTCCATCGAGGCCGTGCTTCCGGGCATGCTGGCGCGAAAGAGCGGGCACATCGTCGGCATCTCCAGTCTTGCCGCGTTTAAAGGGTTGCCCGGAGCCGCCGCTTATAGTGCGAGCAAATCAGCGGTGAATGCTTACCTCGAGGCTCTTCGCATCGAATTGCGCTCGCAAAACGTGGCGGTGACCTGTGTCTGCCCGGGGTTCGTGGACACGCCAATCGTGGCGAACAACCCGGCGAACATGCCGTTCTTGATGCAACCAGACGACGCGGCGAAACGTATCTTGCGTGCGTTACGGCGCAAACCTGCGGTGTATCGCTTCCCCTGGCCAATGTCTGCCTTGATGTGGCTGACGAAGTGGGCCCCGGATTCCTTGATCGCCCGCCAGGTGATGCAGGCGAAGCCGGAGCCGGCGGATGCGAGCAAAAAAACCGATTGACTTGTGAGAGGTGCACGCGATTGGTATCGTTGGTAAGAACTGTGCCCATGCGATGAGGATGAAGGCCATGGCCGATAAACAGGCAATTCTGATTGTGGACGACGATCGCGAACTCGTGGATGGTTTGCGAGCGGTGCTGGAGCGTCAGGGTTACTTCGTGATGCAGGCACACGACGGGCACCAGGGCAAACAAGCGATTTACGATCGGCAGCCGGACCTGGTGATCCTGGATATGATGATGCCGCGAATGGGTGGGTATCCCCTGCTTGAACACTTCCGCGGTCGAACGGATGCTCCGCCGATCATCATGATCACCGCGAACGAAGGAAGTCGGCACAAGGCCTATGCCGAGTACCTTGGTGTCATCGACTACATCCGCAAACCATTTGCGATGGAGCGATTGCTCGAGGCGGTGAGCAAGGCGTTGCAGCCACAGTCGAAGTCGAACGCGGTCAAGGAACCCGATTAAGGGAGTGTTTCAAGATCCGGACGCCGCTTGAGTTGATGATCGCGGTCGCCGGGCTGGAGTTCGTAGATTCCAGGGCGGTCCAGTGTTTCGCCCGTTGCCAACCGACATGTCGTGCTCTTCTGAATCGCGCGATGGTATTCCGTACCGGTGCATGCCGCACAGGTCAGTGCGTACGTTTTCAATTCCTGGGTCTCGCCATCGCTCCACTGCGCAGCAATCTTGAATGCCGCAGGCCGTGAGCAGGCGTGGGCCGTGCAACCCACCAGATAACTCGGCATTCTCATAAGAATCATCAGTCGGTGGGGCAGGGCATCGGATCGCCCTCGATTTCTGCAAGCGCATTGAGAGCAGCCTTGATCTCGGCTTCCTTCTTGGTGCGGCCCCACGCCGCGGGGAATCGGTGATCGGTGACCTGCGCGGCGACCTTGAAACACTTGTCGTGATCGGGGCCCTGTTCATCGAGCAGATAATACCGGGGCGTGCCGCCAAACTCGCGCTGGCAGATATGCTGGAGTAGTGATTTCGAGTTGGAACCAATCGCGTCACTGGCAACACGTTCCACTTCGGGCTGGATGAAGCGCAGCACAAATGCTTTCGCCACGTCCCAGCCGCCGTCGACGAAGATAGAAGCGACGAGTGATTCAAACACATCCGCCAGCATGTTCGGCGGGATCTCACCGTACGTGTTCACGCCCTTGCCCAGGAACAGGAAGCCGCCGAGGCCGAGTTCGCGGCTAAACTGAGCACACGTCTTACGGCTCACGACGACCGACTTCACCTTGGTGAGATCGCCCTCTTGATAGTCCGGAAATCGCTTGTAGAGTTCCTCGCAGGTCACGAGACCGAGCACACTATCGCCCAGAAATTCCAGGCGTTCGTTGGAGGCAGCACGCGTGTTCGCACCGGACGTGTGAGTGAGGGCCGCACGCAATAGCTCAGGACGGCGGAAGCGATAGGCGATGGCTTCCTGGCACTCCGCAAGCACGGTTTGCTCACGGCTCTCGGATCGTTCCGGGGGAGGCATGATCACGGCACATCTGCGAGTACGGGAGAAAAGAGCGTGAAGAAAGCCTAACAACCGAACAAAGAATCGTCAACATCGCACCAGTCGTTGTCGCACTTCCGTCCGCATCTCCGGGGCTCAGCTCCCACCGTAATAATCGCTTCACACATCATGACCCGGATTCCCGGAGTTTTCATTCGATTTCATGGATGTGCGTGCCTATCCTTGGTCAGCGTGCACTGGTAATGCTTTTGATCATGTCTCTGCGGATCGTGACGCGGAATCGACTCAATGAGCGGGCTGCCGCCATTCTTCATGTTGGCGTCTCTCTGTGCTGACGCATTTCCAGGCACGCCGCTGTTCCTGCATCGTTACACGAAAGGAGTGTCTATGTCCCGGCGTTCCCTTATCCCTGCCGCCATGCTGGCCATGGGTTGTGCCGTCGGCTGGCTGGCCGCCTCCGGGAAGCTCGATTTCACTCAGAAGGCCGTAGCTTCCACGGAGCAGGCTGCCGTTCTCACGGAGCGGCCTAAATGTGAAGCGAGCGATCTCGCCGCCATCGAGGCACACAATGCTCGAGTCTCGGCGAATATCCAGAAGGATGGCAAGAAGCCGAACTTCTGCATCATCTGGGGCGACGACATCGGTCAATCGAACATCAGTGCGTACACGATGGGCCTGATGGGCGTGCAGACACCGAACATCGATCGCATCGCCAAAGAAGGGATGATCTTCACGGATTACTACGGCGAGCAGAGTTGCACCGCGGGACGGGCCTCGTTCATCACCGGCCAGCACGGCATGCGGACCGGCCTGACGAAGGTCGGCCTCCCTGGCGCGAAAGCCGGCATGCAGAAGGAAGATCCGACCATCGCCGAGCTGCTCAAGCCACTGGGCTACGCCACGGCTCAGATCGGCAAAAATCACCTGGGTGATCGCAACGAGTACCTGCCTACAATGCACGGCTTTGATGAATTCTTCGGCAACCTGTATCAACTTAACGCCGAGGAAGAGCCGGAACTCCCCGACTATCCCAAGGATCCCGCATTCCGGGCTCAGTACGGTCCCCGTGGCGTGCTCGAATGCAAGGCGTCAGATAAGGACGACGACACCGTCGATCCCCGCTTCGGCAAGGTCGGCAAGCAAACCATCAAGGACACCGGCCCCTTGACCAAGAAGCGGATGGAGACGATCGACGATGATATTGCGGAGCGGTCCGCCGCGTTCATCAAGCGCGAAGCCGCCGCCGGCAAACCGTTCTTCCTCTGGGTCAACTTCACGCACATGCACTTCCGCACACACGTGAAGCCCGAGAGTCGCGGCCAGGCCGGGCGCTGGATGAGCGAATATGCCGATGTGATGATCGACCATGACAAGAACGTGGGCACCGTGCTCAAGGCACTCGATGATGCCGGCATCGCGGACAACACGTTTGTCATGTACAGCACCGACAACGGGCCGCATATGAACACGTGGCCGGACGGGGCCATGACCCCTTTCCGCAATGAGAAGAACTCCAACTGGGAAGGCGCTTACCGCATCCCGTGCATGGTGCGCTGGCCGGGCAAGATCAAAGCCGGCAGTGTTTCCAACGAGATCGTGGGTCACAACGATTGGCTGCCCACCATCCTCGCGATGGCTGGCGACCCCGATATCACCCAGAAGTTGCTCAAGGGTCACCAGGCCGGGGACAAGCAATTCAAGGTGCACCTCGATGGGTACAATCTTCTCCCGTACCTGACCGGTGAGGCGAAGAAAAGCCCACGCGAATCGTTCATCTACTGCAACGACGATCAGCAGGTGACCGGCCTGCGCTACGACAACTGGAAGCTGGTGTTCATGGAACAGCGGGCACCCGGCACATTGCTCGTGTGGGCCGAGCCGTTCACGAATCTCCGTGTTCCCAAGATCTTCAATCTCCGGCTCGATCCGTACGAGCGGGCGGACATCACCTCGAACACCTATTACGACTGGCTCATGGACCATGTTTTCCTGCTCGTCCCAGCCCAGGCGTACGTGGGCAAGTTCCTGCAAACCTTCAAGGAGTACCCACCGCGCCAGAAGGCGGACAGCTTCAATCTCGATGACGTGATGAAGAAGCTGCTGGAGAGCGGCGGCTCGAAGTAGCGACGAACACTTCTTTCAGGAGCCGTGCAGACGCACGGCTCCGGCTCCGATCAGTTCCATCGAGAGTCACATCATGCTCTCGCGTCTGCTCGTCCTGGCAGGGCTGTGCGACGCCATAACATCACGCCGCCGAGGATGCTCAACGGTATCGAGCAGACGCCATTGCAGGCACGAACTTCTTGAAGAGTTTCCACGACAAGGACGCACCGGAGTGCCGCATGCCGACAATTGTTTATCATTGCCTCGCCGTCGAGAGGTTCACGATCACGGGCGGGGCACTTCCCGCAGGCAAGGTGAGCCTGAGCATGCATCACGACTAAGAGGGCAAAGCGGACGAAATTGGCAAACCTGCAACGGTGACGCTCTCTGCCAACGGCAAGAAGATTGGTGAGGGCAAACTGCCCAAAACCAGTCCGATTCAATTCTCGCTCGGCGAAGGCATCGACATCGGCATGGAGACCGGCTCGGCCGTGGACTTCACATACAAGCTGCCGTTTGCCTTCACGGGCAAGATCGAGAAGGTTGTCATCGAGTTGAAGTAAACGGGTCGAACACAGGGGCCGGAAAGCCTGTCCCCTGAGCCAAGCATTCCTCTTCTTCGGAGTCATTCGCAATGCGTTCGCGCATCTACCTCCCCGCCTTGCTTATTACACTTGGCTGTGCCAGCAGCTGGCTGGCCACGGCTCGGCTCGTCGGCGGGTCGTATTCACAGGAGGGCAAAGCCCAACCCGCGCCGACGTCCGTCGGGCAACTTCCCATGCCCGATCCTGCGTTCAAGGGAAAGATCGGCGAGACTTTTCAGGACTCGACTCCCGACTACCCGCTTCCTGTGAAGGCACCCAAGGGTGCCCCGAACGTGCTGCTCATTCTGCTCGACGACGTGGGCTTCGGCATGACCTCGACCTTTGGCGGCCCTGTGCCGACACCGCACCTGCAGAAGCTCGCGGATAACGGACTCAAGTACACGCGCTTCCACACCACTGCGCTCTGCAGCCCGACACGTGCCGCACTGCTCACCGGTCGCAATCACCACTCCACGGCCACCGGCGTCATCATCGAAATGGGCACCGGCTACCCCGGCTACACGGGCAAGATCCCCCGCAGCACCGCGCTGGTATCCGAGACGCTCCGCGACAACGGCTACGCCACCGGTATGTTCGGCAAATGGCACAACACGCCCGAGCCGGATATCAGCCCCGCCGGACCGTTCGACCGCTGGCCCACGGGGCTGGGTTTCGATTACTTCTACGGCTTCAATCAAGGCGAAACCAACCAGTACTACCCGACGATCTACAAGAACACGACATGGGTGCCGCCGCCGAAGACCCCGGAACAGGGCTACCACTTCACCGCCGACATGACCGATCAGGCCATCGCCTGGACGCGGAATGTCCGCGCTGCTGATCGCGATAAGCCCTGGTTCGTTTACTTCAGTACGAGCGGTGTGCACGCGCCCCACCACGCACCTGTGGAGTATCGTGCGAAATATAAGGGTAAGTTCGATCACGGCTGGGACAAGCAGCGTGAACTGACACACGCCCGACAACTCGAGATGGGCATTATTCCGAAGGGCACGAAGCTCACACCGCGGCCCGCCGAGATTCCATCGTGGGACAGCCGATCGGACGACGAGAAGAAAGTCTACACGCGGCTGATGGAGAACTACGCCGGCTACATGGACTACACCGACGCGGAAGTCGGCCGCTACATCGACAGCCTCGCTGCGTCGGGAGAACTCGAAAATACCCTGCTCATGTACGTCGTCGGTGATAACGGTGCCAGTGCCGAGGGCGGGCTGGAAGGGACATTCAGCGAGATTGCCAGCCTGATCGGCACGCAACTCGGACTCGAAAGCAGTCTCAAGCGGATCGATGAGATCGGCGGACCGAAGAGCGAGCCGCACGTGCCGGTCGGCTGGGCCTGGGCCATGGATTCTCCCTTCCAGTGGACCAAGCAAGTGGCCAGCCACTTCGGCGGCACTCGCAACCCCATGGTCGTGCACTGGCCCAACGGCATCAAATCGAAGGGTGAAACCCGCACCCAGTTTCATCATGTGATCGATGTGGTGCCGACGATTCTCGAGGTTTGCAGAATCCCCGAGCCGAAGGTTGTGAACGGCATTCCGCAAAAGCCGATCGAAGGGGTGTCGATGGTCTACACCTTCGACGATGCGAATGCGAAAGGCAGGCGGGCGACCCAGTACTTCGAGATGTTGACGAACCGGGCGATTTACCACGATGGGTGGGTGGCCTGCAGCCACTATGGCGTTCCCTGGGAAACAGCAGGCAAGACGCTGGATGGCCTCAAATCCGCAAAATGGGAACTCTACAACGTGGAGGATGACTTCAGTCAGGCCGACGATCTGGCCGCGAAGAACCCGGACAAGCTCAAGGAGTTGCAAGGTCTGTTCGAGAAGGAAGCGAAGAAGTACGACGTTTTCCCACTCGATCCGCGATTGGCCGAGCGGATGGACCCGAAGCTCCGCATTGCGGGCATTCCGCCCACCTCGTGGACATACTTCGGCAATGACGTCTGGTTGCCGGAGCCAATCGGCCCGCAGATCTTCCCGCGAGCACACACGATCACGGCCGAACTTACCATTCCCCAGGGCGGCGCGGCAGGTGTTGTCACATGTGCCGGCGCGTTCTCCGCCGGGTGGACGTTGTACATCAAGGACAACAAGCCCGTGTTCCGCTACCAGGCGTTCGAGATTGCGGACGTGGAGATTCCCGGCACCATCGCAATTCCTGATGGAAAGGTCGAATTGAAGACCGAGTTCACACCAGATCCCACTTCAAAGATCGGCGGTGGGACGCTGAAATTATTCGTGAATGGAAAGCTGGCAGGCGAAGGGAAACTGAAGCGGACATATCCCCGCCACGGGCTCGAGCCATTCGAGGTTGGCCGTGATTCGATCACGCCCGTGGGTCCTGCATACAAGGACAAGGGCATATACGCATTCACCGGCAAGATCGACAAGGTCACGTTCGCCTTGACCAAGTAGTGACAGTGCGTTGTCAGTCGCGGGCTGGGCATTTGTCCCGGCCCGTTTTGTTGTTACACATCATGAGCACACCTTCTCGCAGCGATCGGATTTCCTTGCCGCCGACAACACTTTGACAGTGGTGCTCGCTGAAGCGACTGTTGCCGGGGCTTGCGGAGGCTGTAACGTAACACAAACGGGTGCGTCCGGTGGCTGCGAAGTGCGGCTCTGCGAGACGCGCCCGCTTCGTTTCTTCGGAGCGACTGATGGGGTTTCGCTGCGGAATCGTGGGCTTGCCGAACGTCGGCAAATCCACGCTGTTTAATGCTCTGCTCTCCACCATGCAGGCGGAGGCTGCGAACTATCCGTTTTGCACGATCGAGCCGAATGTCGGTCGAGTCGAGGTGCCCGACGATCGTCTGGAGAAACTCGCCGCGATTGCCGGCTCCGCCAAGCAAATCCCCACGCAACTGGAATTCGTGGACATTGCCGGGCTCGTCCGTGGTGCGAGCAAGGGCGAAGGGCTCGGCAACAAGTTCCTGTCCCATATCCGTGAAGTCGACGCCATCATTTACGTGCTGAGGTGCTTCGAGGACGGCGACGTGATCCACGTCGAAGGGCGAATCGATCCGCTGCGCGACTCCGATATCGTGGAAACGGAACTGTTGCTCGCCGACCTGGAGAGCCTCGAAAAGCGACTCCCCGCCATGCTGAAGAAGGCCAAGGGAGGCGATGTGGAAGCGGCTGACCTGGCTGTGATGATGGAGCGTGTGCTGGTGCTATTGAACGCCAACCGTCCCGCCCGCAGCCTGGACGTTCGCGACCTCGTTGAACGTCGGCGGCTCGAACAACTGCAATTGCTCACAGCGAAGCCCGCGCTCTACGTCTGCAATGTGGACGAGGCCAGCGCCGCCGAGGGGAACGCCTTGTCCCGCCAGGTCCTGGCCATGGCCGCCGAACGTGGTGCCCCGGCCGTGGTGGTCTCGGCTCGCATCGAGGCCGAGATCAGCATGTTGCCGACCGCCGAGGACAAGCGTGAATTCCTGGCCTCGCTCGGACTCACCGAGACCGGCTTATCGCGCGTCATCCGGGCGGGCTACAAGTTGCTCGATCTGGTCACGTACTTCACCGTCGGCCCGAAGGAAGCACGGGCCTGGACGATCCCCTCCGGCACGATGGCACCGCAGGCAGCCGGGGTGATCCACACCGATTTCGAACGCGGCTTCATCCGGGCCGAGACCGTGGCGTACACCGATTACGTCGAACTCGGCGGCGAAGGCGGTGCCCGCAAGGCCGGAAAGTTCAGGCTCGAAGGCAAGGCGTACGTGGTGCAGGACGGCGACGTGCTGCACTTCCGCTCCGGTGTGTGAACGCGATTCCGGGATCACACGAGTGGGACAGTGGGGCCTGGCTTCAGATCGATGACCTGCAACTCGATGTTGCGCTGGCCGCGCCATTCGTTGATCTTCGGCGAGAAGGCCAGGCAACAGACACCTCCCGCGCTCAGGAGTTCCTCAAGTCGGTCGGCCATGTTCCAGGCCACGGCTCGCAGCACTGTTTCCCCTTGCCGCACCTTGAAGTCCATGTGTCGTTGCACGTCGCCGGTGCCGATCTTGCGGGCACCTTCCACCTGGAGGTTCGCAGCCAGGAACTTCGGCTTGGGGTTGCCAGCACCGTAGGGTTCGAGCTTGTCGATATCTTTGAGCAGGCCGTGGGTGATGGCACTGAGCGGCACCTCCGCATCGAGTGTCAGGCGGGGGGCGGGGGGCGTGATGTTCTGGAAGTGAGCCGCGGCATAACCGATGAAGGAAGCACGGAAAGCATCAATGTGTTCGGGCTTCAGCTTGAACCCGGCCGCGGCGGCGTGGCCGCCGTGCCCAATGAGGTGCTCGCTGCATGCCTGCAAGGCCTCGTGCAATGCGAATCCGGGAACCGAGCGGCCGCTGCCCACGGCCATGCCTTCCTCTTCCTTGATGGTCATGACAAGGGCGGGCCGGGCGAAGTGCTCGACGAGCCGGCTGGCCACGATGCCGACCACACCCTGGTGCCACGCCGTCGAGGCCAGCACGATGCCGGGGGTCGTGGCCCAGTCCGTGCCTTCGAGTTGCTCCTTCGCTTCCTGCGTGATCTTGCGTTCGAGTGATTGCCGCTGGGAGTTCTGATCTTCGAGATATTCGGCCAGGTCCCTGGCACGCGGTGCATTTCTCGTGGTGAGCAGTTCCACGACAAGGCGAGCACAGCCGAGCCGCCCCGCTGCGTTGAGCCGCGGTGCAAGCTTGAACGCGACGTCTTCCGAAGTGATCGGCTTTCCCTCTCCAATCTTCGCGGCTGTCATCAACGCCTGCAGACCGATCGAAGGTTGGGCCGCGATGCGATCCAGGCCGTGCCGAACAAGAATGCGGTTCTCATCGCGTAATGGCACCACGTCCGCAACCAATCCCAGCGCCGCGAGGCCGACGGCATCGAGCAGAAACTCGCGAAGCTCGGGCTTCACGCGTTCGCTCTGGCTCACAATCTGGGCGATGGCCCAGGCGAGCTTGAGGGCGACGCCGGCACCCGAGAGATCGCCAAATGGGTACGTGCTGCCCGGCAAGCGTGGATGCACGAGCACATCGGCCGAGGGGAGGCGGTCCTTCATCTCGTGGTGATCGGTGACGATCAATTCGAGCCCGAGCCGCTTCGCTTCGTCCGCTTCTTCGAGGCTGGCGATGCCACAATCGACGGTCACGACCAGCGCGACGCCCAGACCAGCCAGTTCTTGAAGCTTCGTGCTGCTGATGCCGTAGCCTTCGGACAAACGCAGCGGCACGTGGAATTGAACGGTGGCACCGAGTTTCTCGAGAAGCTGGATGAGGATGGCTGTGCCGGTGATGCCATCGACATCGTAGTCGCCATAGATGCAGATAATGCGTTTTGCAGCGATCGCTCGGACGATGTGCTCGGCTGCGGCGGGCACATCGGGCAGGGCAGAGGGCGCATGCAACCCCGCGAGTGGTGCATCGAGGAAACGGCGTGCCTCGGTTGCGTCCGTGATGCCGCGGTTCAACAGAAGCTGGGCGACCACCGGCGACACCTTCGCGCCCTGGGCCAGGCGGTTCGCCGCGCTCTCATCGCACGGGTGCAAGTGCCAGTCTTTGGAAGCGCGAGCCAAAGCCGTTCTCACAATGGGATCGAGGGAATCCGTGTCAGCATTGTTAGAACCGGAAGCAGCGACAACGACAAGTAGCCGATCGGAAACGCACAGATTGCCTGAACCGCCCGCTCCCGTTCTTCATGCTTTCTGGCTTGTTCCTCTCATGCTTCGCTACAAGCATAAAGCCGTTTCCACGCACATCGTCCGCGTTGCGTGCAAAGCGATCGAAAAGCCCCATGAATCCGGTTGAAAGTCATGGCAATTTCACGCGGTGCGCTGGAACTGGTCGATTTCATCAACACGCCCGAACGGTTAGAAAGTCGCCCGGGTGGCTGTGAGGCGAGGGAATGTTTCGCGGAGATGCCCGGGCTCGAAATTCAAGGAGGTCGAGATGACAGCGACCCTGTTACTGATGGCATCGCCCTGGTTGGCGGGTGCCGATCCCACGCCGGTGCCCGTGACCGTGAATCCGCCCATCACCGTGCAGACACCTTGCTGTGGCAACAGTGCACCCGCTGTGGTGTGCTGTCCTCCGGCTCCGGAGAAGAAGCCGACACTCCTGGAACGGTTGAAGAATCATTTCAAAAAGAAGGACAAGGCAAGCCCGTGCCCAAGCACTTGCCCGTGCGGTTGCATGCCGTCGGCCGGTGCACACATCTACGGAACGCCGATTGCGCCCGGCACAGTCACACCGACCGTGACGGAGTCCAACAAGCCGCCGATGGAGATGCCTGCGAAGCCCGAGCCCAAGGCGACGGTGCCGAAGAAGGCCGGTTCCGATGCCCCTCCTCCCGTGAAGTCGGTGGAGCCGAAGAAGCTCGACCCGAACGTGGCACCGGCTCCGAAGCCGACCGAGTCGAAGCAGCCCGCACCCGTGGCCATTCCGAAACCACCCTCGACGCCAGAGGGATTGAACATTCCGCAGCTGCCGGATTTGCCCCAGGGGCCGAGCTCCAGCGCTGCTGAAGGAACGCCGGGGATTGTGCCGGTTTCCTCGCCGAAAATGAATGGTGTGAACAGCCCGTACTGACCGTGCGTGCGGTCCGAACCGCGGTCACACCGGCCGGTCGTTCAGGTTGAACGGCCGGCCGGTTGTCTTTTTTGATGAACCTTTCGCGTTCACCCTTCCAACCGTTCAAGCCGCAATTAGTATGGGTGGGAAGGGGCGGAACTCGCAGGACAGGCAAACCACGCGAACTATCGAATCAGGACGAATTTTGACGGTTCACGGGAGGCGTCCGCGCTCGTGGTCGGTTCGCTGCTTGGGGGAGCAGGACCCACTCGCGATGCACGGAGGAAAGGGACACGGATGAACGCGGCGATGGCTGTCGGTTCCGGAGCGGAACTGGCCAATAAGATTGCGCGACTGGTGGAAGAGCGGGGCTGGAATCAGGAAGACTTCGCGCGCATCTCCAAGCTCAACCGGCACACAGTTCGACAAATCCTGCACGGCGGACCGAAACGTCGGCTCCGCAATGCGACAGTCAGCCAGTGCGCCGACGCACTCGGTCTGACGGTCAGCGAACTTCGCAACCTGCCGTTGGAGCGGTTGTTGCCGCGCATGCACGGTAAGCCGCCCGCAGACGAAGAAGCGCTGAAGCTCCTCTACGAACGCGCCACGCTCCCGGATCTCGTGAACTGGCTCGAGCGCAATAAGGAGCGAGCGGCCGAACTGCGTGCCGATGAGATCCAGGAACTGCTGGAGATGCAGGGCTCAGCGGGGCCACTGGAGAAGCTCGGCGTCGAGAATTGCGTGGAACTCGTGGAACGCCGCCGCCATCTGCTCTGCCAGGTCCGTGAAATCGCCAACACCGAATACATCGACTTGCTCGAACAACTCGTCGGGCTCATCTTCGAGAAGGTGAAGCCCACACCCGCACGACGAAGCTAGGCTCAGTTGCTCTTGGTCCTGGTCCTGTGGCGGGTGATATTCCGGTGCAGACCCTTGAATCTGCCCATATCAATGGCAAGAATCGTGGTGCAGTTCATGGCATGCCTCGGGGTTCAGGCAATGGGTTATCACTCGTGATAATCCACACAATCATTGCATGGACTCTTTCGGCGACGGAGTGCTTATCAATGAGCATGATCTGCGAGTTGTTCATTGTTCCCTCTCACACTGCGCGTCAACTCATTGCCGATCCACGCAGCGTCCACAATGTGCTGGCATCGCTGGAAGGCTCGGATTCGGTACTCTCTTTGGAGAAGAGCTGGCATGGATTGCACTTTGTCCTGACTGGGACTGCGTGGGGAGGGCAACCGCCCCTCAACTTCTTGGCCGGGGGTGGGGTGCCGGTTGGAAACGAAGATGTTGGTTATGGTCCGGCACGTATCCTTGATTCCGCCGGCGTGGCTGCTCTCAACGCTGGGCTTGCTGCGTTTTCCGATGCAGACTTTGATCGCAATTTCGATCCGGCCGGACTCACCGGTGCGGAAATCTACCCTCAAATTTGGGACGAGCCGCTCGAAGACCTCAAACAGGAATACGGCGGTTATCTGCAAGAGATGAGGGCACATATACAACGCGCGGCAGAGTCTGGACAAGCGTTGCTGGTTGCCATCAGGTAAGCACGTCGAACCGCTCTAATTGCCAAGAGACCTGAATAATATCGAAGGTTCTACTTCGGGCTGGAACCGCAACATGGCGCTGTTTGGAACGCTGCCAAAGTCCTGACGTTAGCTGCGGGTTGATCTCATGGGCAGAACCTACGCATTAAACTTTGCCTAAATTATCGGCCGAGTGGAGGACTTTTTCGAGAAACGGGGTGCTCATCGCCGCCCGCAGGCGTTTGCACGCCATGCTCAACTTCGTCGGCTCCTGTTTCAGCAACCCCAACGCCAGTTTCCTCAACAGGGCCAAGTTCTCCGCCGCGTTCCGCTCCCCCACCCGGTTCTCGTCCTCTCGGAACGTCACATCCAACTGCCAGTGCAGGTGGTTCTCTACCCGCCAGTGGTTCCTCACCAACTCCCCAAACTCCTTCGCACCCCACTTCCCGCTGCTGATGAAGTACCGCGTCTCTCCCACCGACTTGCCATCCACCTCCCGCTCCGAAATGCACATCCCCACCGACCCTAACTTCGGCCACAAGGCCCGATCCCGAATCCCCTCCACCGCCTTTACCACCACGTACGTCCGCGTCCGCTTCCGACCGTGCGTGACTTCTTCGGTCACATGCACTTCATAATCGGAACCACCCGCTCCTTCATCCAGCGCCGTACCGATCACCTCTCGCACGTCGTCGAATAGACGCTCCTGGTTCCCCTTCACCGCCAGCAGGTACTCGCCTCCACCCTCCACCACCCGCTTGGCGATCTCCTTCTGGCAACCCATCGCGTCGATGGTCACGAACGCCCCCTTCAAGTCCAGCAACTCCAACAGCTTCGGGATGGCCGTGATCTCGTTCGACTTCCCCTCGACCGCGACCTGCCCCAAGCTCAGGCCCGCGTCGGTGGCCCAGGCGCTGACCAAGTGCAATTGGCCCAGGCCGGACGCCCCGCCGCCGGATCCTCGCAGGGTCTTGCCGTCGATGGCGATGTGGGTGATGCCGAGGGCCTCGCTGGCGGCACGCGTCCAAGAGCCGAAGCAGCGTTGGAAGGCGACCGGGTCGAGTCGTGCGAAGATACGTTCGAAGGTGTCGTGGGAAGGCGCACCGTTGGGAAGGTGGAGGAATCGCCGAAGCCAGTCGAGTCTCTCGCGGGCGAAAAGGGCGATCTGTTGCCAGTCGTTGCAGTTGGCGATGACGGCGCAGAGAGCGATGAGGACGACATCGAGGAGTCGGTGTTGGCATCGGGAGCGGACGCGGTGGTCGCGGAGGGTGGCGAAGTGGGTGGCGAGGCGAGTGGGGAAAACCGTGTCCATGGATCGACTCCGTGTCGGGGGTGGGACGCGGAGAATCCTACGGGCAGAGGCTTGACAAAATCAACCCGCCGCGAACAATCTGGGGGGAGTTTGATGCGTAGGCCCTGATCTCATGGGCATCACATCTCGCGGCCATGACTCACTGTGTCACGACCGCGTCAGTGCAGCCCGCATTTTCTCAAATCGCTTACCTGGCGTCTGTTAGTCAGACCTGAAAATCCGTCGCCGTCAAGCAAGAAAAGCACTCAAAAGAATGTGACTTTTGCGCTACGCTGACATGATTCCGGCGGCGTGTCGCCCAGCGCAAGTCGTTGCCCGAACCGCATCGTTCCGAAATCGGGGCATGATTCCGGACGTTCCGATTAAGGGGTGTGCGGTGGTCCGCCGGAATCAAAGAGAATGAAAAAACGATTGCGTCGATCCATCACTTCCCGAGCGGCTTGAAGAAGCCGGGTTCCTTGCCGAGTTCAGGCTCCTTGGCGTAGATGGTGGCGTTGCGGAAGCGGGCGGTGTCGTCGAAGGAGCCAAAGCCCGCATAGCCGGTCTGGAAGGTCTTGTCGTTGGCGGTGAGCACGGGCTTCGTCATATCGTCGAAGTAGACTTCGATTAGACCGGTCGTGGCCTGGCGCACGAGCCGAATCTTGTGCCAGGTGTTCTTCTTCCAGGCGATGCCTTTTTTCTGCGGCTCGAGCAGGTTCTTGCGGGGTGCATCGTTCACAATGAACACGTTGTGGGCGTTGGGATCCGGTGCGGGTGCGAGGTGCACATAGTAGTACTTCTCCGGAGATTCGAAGCTGAAGAACAGGCACGCATCCTGGTGGTTGTAAAGCTCGGTGGTGGATTTCACTTCCACATCCATGACGAAGTCCGTGAGCTTGTAGCCTTTGAGCAGGGCAATGTGGATCGGCGAGCGGTGCTTGGGTTTGTAGCTGCTCTTGTAGGCCTTGCGGTCGTATGCCAGTTCGAGGCAGAACTTGTCGTCGGCATCCTTTTCGAACTTCCAAACGGCAGGGTCGCTGAAGACCAGGGTGTCCGCCAGTCGCGGATTGTCTAGCGGATTGGCGAGGCGAGCCCCTTTCGCCCACGCCGGCAGTGGTTCAGGCTGCGCGGCACATACCATGCAGATCGGAACCAAGACCACGAATCCTAATAACGCACGCATGGAGAGGCCCTTTTGGAGTTGGAGATCAAGTCGTTTCCCGGAACACCATCCGCGAGTAGACTGGACTCACCCGCCCGGGTCAACACGCGTTTCGGAAGCCGCAGGCTTGCTCGAAGCTCTCGTCTCATGGAAATAAGCATGATTCGCAATGCCACCCCGGCTGACGTGCCCACAATTGCTCAACTCATCCGCGATCTCGCCGAGTACGAACGGCTTTCTCACGCCGTGTGCTTCGATGAGGCCCGGTTGCACCAGCACCTCTTTGGTCCACGTCCTTATGCCGAGGTGCTCCTGGCGGAGCAGGGCGGCACCATCGTAGGTTTCGCCCTCTTCTTCCATAACTATTCGACTTTTCTCGGTCAGCCCGGCATTTATCTCGAAGATGTGTTCGTGAAGCCCGAGTGTCGCGGCGGCGGCCACGGCAAAGCACTGCTGAAGGCGCTGGCGACAATTGCCGTGGAACGCGACTGCGGCCGACTGGAATGGTCCGTGCTCAACTGGAACGAGCCCTCGATCGCCTTCTACCGCTCGCTCGGGGCGGTGCCAATGGATGAATGGAGTGTCTATCGCCTGACAGGAGCTGCGCTGCGACAACTGGCGGAGTCGACGATGAAGCCCATCCCACACAGCGAGACTGCCTGAAACCTGTCGGAAACGACCCGCTAAAGGATTGAAACGATCATCAACCCACCGTGACGAGATGGCCGTCGTGGATGGCGGAGGCGACCAGGACGCCATCCGCACCGGCCGCGGCCAGGCGATTGACATCTTCGCGATTGCGAACGCCACCACCGGCGATGAGTTCAAGAGCCGGAAACGCTTCACGAATCACTTCGCACAACCCCACGGTGCCGGGTCCAATTCCCGTGCCCACGCGAGCCAGTTCCAGCACGATTACCCGGTGAATTCCAAGCTCCTGCGCCAGTCGAATGATCTCCACAGGTTCCGGTTCCACATCCCAGGCGTTGTCGGGAGACACCACCTTTCCATTGCGCAGATCCACGGAAAGAACAATGCGGTCGGTGCCGAACACGTTGAAGAGAGTCTTCAACTCGTTGAAGTGTGCGAGAGTTTCCGTGCCAAGCACAACAGCGCTGGCACCGGCTTCAAAGATATTTCTCGCCTCCGCCACAGTGCGGACACCGCTATCCACCATGATTTTCACACCGCGTTCGCCAAGCCCGCGGAGCCACCCGAGTTGGGGGCGGTGCCCCATCAGTCCATCAAGATCCGCGACGTAGAGTTCATCCACGGCCACGGTTCGCAGGATTGCCGCAGCGACGACGGCCGGATCCGTGGAATGCGTGATGCGGCTCACCAGCGGCTGGTAGAGTTCTCGCCGTCCACCGACGGCTCGAACCACTTGCTCTTCCATCACATCCATGACCGGAATGATGCGGACCCGGCGTTCCGAATTGGGTTCACTCATGGTGGGAGAGAAACCTGCAGTGTCAGTGGACGGTATTCGCAGCAGTTTTTATACTACGAGCTTCCGGGTAATTTTACGGCTGATGTCTGCCGTGAGCCCATTTGCTGCAAAACTCTTTCCCATTCGCGCTCCAATATCGTGTCGGAGTGCATTTTTGTGCGTTCGGAGGCTGTGCCATCATGCGAAAATTGTGCGTGATTGTATCGAAGTCCTCGAAGGAGGCAACGTGGCTCTCGTAGATGTGAAGAATCTCCTCGAAGCAGGCGTTCACTACGGTCACCGGGCTAGCCGGTGGAATCCCAAGATGCGGCCGTACATCTACGGCAAGCGCAATCTTATTCACATCATCGATCTCCGGGAAACCGTGCGCGGGCTGTTGCGGGCTTACCGCTACCTGTCCCAGGTTGTGTCCCGTGGTGGTCTGGTGATGTTCGTCGGCACCAAGCGGCAGGCCAAGGAAATCGTCGAACGCGAATCAAGCCGTGCCGGCATGCCGTTCGTCAGCGAGCGCTGGCTGGGTGGCACCCTCACGAATTATCGCACAATCCGCAACCGTCTCAAGCGTCTCCAGGAACTGGAAGCCATGTGGTTGCCCGCTGGTGAGAACGTCAACCGCGTCGACTTGAATCAGTACATCGCCGGGATGATGACGGACGCGGGCAAACTCGACCCGAACAAGGCACCGGACACGTCGGATATTCGCACGCACTCGAAGAAGATGATCTCGAGCTTGAGCCGTGAACTGCTCAAGATTCGCCGGAACCTCATGGGTATCCGGGACATGATCAAGCTGCCCGATGCCCTGGTGATCGTGGGCCCCAATCGCGAGCATATCGCGGTGAAGGAAGCCAAGCGGATGGGCGTGACCACCATCGCTCTCATCGACACGGACAGCGATCCGGATCCCGTCGACCTGCCGATTCCTGGCAACGACGACAGCATCCGTTCGATCGAAGTGATCCTCGGCAAACTCGCCGACGCCTGCCTTGAAGGTCGTGCAGCATTGCCGCCAGAACAGCAGGCACTCATCAAGCCGCGCGTGGTGGCCAAGCCGCCGCAGGCCGCTGCCCCCGCCGCAACCACGGAGCCGAACCTCGAAGAGGCACCGGCGGTCTAATTCAGCAAGTCCTCGTGTCGAGCATGGCCCAGCACTCGTGTGTTTGGGCCAACTCGGCATGATGGCTTTTCGACACTGACGGAGAATGACATGAGCAACCCGGTTACTCCGGTGATGGTGAAGCAACTGCGTGATCGAACCGACCAGCCGATGGGACTCTGCAAGCAGGCGCTCGACACGAATGCCGGCGACATGGAGAAGGCCATCGAGTGGCTGCGCAGCCAGAACAGCAAGATGGGCGTGAAGCGAGAAGGCAACGAGACGGCCGAGGGCCGCATCGGTGCGTATGTCGATAATTCCGCCAAGATCGCGGCGATTGTGGAAGTGCGATGCGAGTCCGCCCCTTCCGCCAAGAGCGATCAGTTCATCGCTCTGGCGAATGACCTCGCCAAGCACGTGGCCATGGCAAACCCCAAGGACGTTGCCGAGGCACTCACGCAACCGCTCGGTAGTTCGACAGTCGCGGATCGCATCAACGATACGGTGGGCATCATCCGCGAGAAGATGGTGCTACATAAACTCGAACGGCTGACGGGCAATGTGTACGGTTCCTACGTGCACCACGATGGTAGCGTCGGCGTGGTGCTCGAATGCAAGGGTGCCGCGGCCAACGACGAGGTGCTCCGCGACGTTTCAGCACACATCGCGGCGATGAATCCGCCTTACACGAACGTGGTGGATGTCCCGGCCGAGCAAGTGGCCAAGGAGAAGGAAATGGTGATGGCCGACATCACCGGCGATCCCAAGAACACCGGAAAGCCCGCGAACATCATCGAGAAGATCGCCGAAGGCAAGCTCAAGACGAAGCTCTCCGAGATTGTTCTGAGTGAGCAGCCGATGGCGAATGCGGCCAAGTACCCCAACACATCCGTTGGGGCTGCACTCAAGAAGGCTGGACTCGAGCCAGTCCGCTTCGTGCGCTACAAGGTCGGAGCGATTGCACTCTAACAGCAGAACCACGCTGCGAGAACAGTGTGGTTTCTTCATTCACAATTAATCACGAGAATTCAGAATGCCGCATACACCCAGCGCTGCGAAGCGCCACCGCAAATCCGAGAAGCGCAAGAAGCAAAACCGCACCATCGCGAAGAAGATTCGCGTGGCTCGCAAGTCTGTCACCGAGGCACTGACCGCCGGCGACGCGGCCAAGACCACCACGGAAGTCCAAAAAACTCAGGCCGTGCTCGATCGCGCTGCCACCAAGGGCTACATCCACGCCAACAAGGCCGCCCGTCTGAAGAGTCGCTTGGCCAAGCGCATCAAGGCTGCCGCGGCTCCGGCAAAGTAATCGGGATGAACAGTCGCCGCACAAGGCGATCTGGATGCCGATTGTTCGCAATTCCAGTTTGAAGTCAGGTGTCGATGGCACCTGAGCAACTTCCTCTCGTGCGGAAGGGCGATGCGCCGCTTCCGCCTGAAGAGTGGAACACGCTCGAGCCGTCAAGGACACACTTCTCCATCAATATCCTGCGATCGTGATCTATTCAGAGAGTAGAAGTCTGCTTCTGCGCATGCGCGCTGGGCTGATCCGTTGCTCTCGAGTGAACGGAAATCGACTCGAACCGCTGCCGTCCAGGCCCAGATGTTTACGCTTTGTTCGAGGCGAATCCTTCAACGAATCAGCCAAGCGTCCACACTCTTTCGTTCGATTGATGCGTAGTTTCGTTTGCTCTCGCAGCACGATGCGGTTATCGTTCACGAGACGGAATCCTGCCCTCTTCCACGTCAGGAGATTGCTGCTCATGGCTCGCCAGACTCGTCGTTCGTTCCTCAAACACACGCTCGCCACGGCTGCGACCATCACCGTGGCGGGGACAAAATCCTCGGGCCGCGTGATCGGTGCCAACGACACCGTTCGCATTGCCGTGGCCGGTCTCAACGGCCGCGGAAGTGCCCACGTGGGTGCTTACGCTGGAATGAAGGATGTGGAGATTGTGCACCTCGTTGATCCCGATCCGCGCACTTACGAGAAGCGCATCAAGCAACTCGCGGACAAGGGTCGGCCTGCACCGCCTGTTGCCTCGGACATTCGCAAGGTGCTCGAAGATAAAAGCATCGACGCCGTCTCGATCGCCACGCCGAACCACTGGCACGCCCTGATGACGATCTGGTCGTGCCAGGCTGGCAAGGATGTCTACGTCGAGAAGCCGTGTTCGCACAACGTGCACGAGGGTCGGATCGCTGTCGATACCGCCCGGAAGCACAAGCGAATCGTGCAGCATGGCACACAGAACCGCAGCAGCCAGGGCTGGGCCGACATCGCAGCCATTGCGAAGTCCGGCACGTATGGCAAGTTGCTCGTTTCGCGTGGCCTGTGCTACAAGCCCCGTGGCTCGATCGGCACCAAGCCCGCCTCGCCGCCGCCTGCGAACATGGACTTCAACATCTGGCTCGGGCCAGCGCAGGAGCAACCGCACCACGCCAACCTCGTCCACTATAACTGGCACTGGTTCTGGGATTTCGGCAACGGCGACATCGGCAATCAGGGCGTTCACGAGATCGACAAGGCACGCTGGCTGATACCCGGAGCCGTTTGGCCGAAGAGCGTCGTCAGTCTCGGCGGCCGCTTCGGCTACACGGACCAGGGCCAGACACCCAACAGCCAGATCAGCGTGATGGATTACGGCGAAACGCTGCTGATCTTCGAGGTCCGTGGACTCAAGACGGACAAGTACCGCGGGGAAGGCATCGGCAATATGCTCCACTTCGAAGCTGGCACCATCGCCGGCGGCAAGTTCTACCCGAAGGGGAAGAGCGAGGGCGAAGCCCTGGCGAAGCCCAAGGACGCCGAGAAGCGTGGCGGAGATCACTTCGCGAACTTCATTGCAGGTGTGCGAAGCCGCAAGACCGAGCAGTTGCACGCGGATATCGAAGTGGGGCACGTCTCCGCGGCACTGTGCCACCTTTCGAATATCAGCTATCGGCTGGGCCAGGAACAATCGTTCGATCCACGCTCGGGTGCCGTGGTCGGCAACGACTTCGCCTCGGACACCCTGGCCCGCATGGAAGAGCACCTCGCAGAGAATGGTGTGAAACTTGCCGACACGAAGTTGCGCGTGGGTCGCAAACTCGACTTCGACGCCAAGACAGAGTCGTTCAAGAACGACGCCGAGGCGGATGCGCTGCTGACTCGTGCTTATCGTGCGCCATTCGTGGTGCCTGAAAAAGTGGTTTAAGTTGACACGGTGCCCTGTGACCAATCGTGGTCACAGGATGCAAATCGAAGTGTTTGTTGTCTCGCGGCACGGTGAGGGAGTGCGGATGGCCTCACTCTTAGCTTCATGAGTGGTCGCGGATTCGGTGATAAACTCCCGCGGCCACGCACATCAGGCAAGATCCTACGCCTCATAGCGGTATTCCACAGCGACTTCCCACTCCTCGTGCGGTTTCAACACTTTCCAGCCAGAATCAATACCGCGTTCAAAGAGGTTGGCGGCATCGGCAGAACAGGTGTAGGGCTCAATCGCGACTGCCTGGCGGTGGGGAGGTGTAAACAGCACCAGTTCCCGGAACGCCGGCTCGGCCAGCACACGCAAACGACGATCCGCAAACGGATGAGACAATACCGCCAACTCCACAAGATTCGTGTAGTCGCTCGGCTTCGCGGTTATGTTGGTGTAGACCGTGTCTAGCGTCGTCGAGCCGATGAGGTGCGCTTCGCGGAAATCGAGTTCGCCATCAACGTCGGTGCGCCATCCCGTGGGCAGGTTCGATTCATCCGCCTCCCAGATCTGATCGACATTTGCCTGCAGCAGGTGCCCGCCAATGTCCACATCATGCACACCCGGAAGTTGGAAGTAAGCATGGTAACCGAGACCGAACGGCAGAGGGACGGCTCCGCGATTCTCGACCTTGGCATCGACGCGGAGTTTATCGCGGTACAGGCGATAGGTGACATCGATGGAGAAATCGACGGGCCATTGATCGGCCTGTGCGGGCAGGTCACGTGAGAGCCGGAATTGCCCCGTGATGAAAGCGAACTCGTCGCCACCATCGAAGTCGGTCACACGCCAGGGATTCCGTGGTGTGAAGCCATGGATCGCGTGCAGTTTCGTGGAATCGTTTAGCGGTAACTGGTAGCTTTTGCCCTCGAATGGAAATCGGCCCTCCTTCAGGCGGCCCGGGAACGGGAAGAGGATCGGGTGGCCGCTTCGCGTGGGCACCGGGTTCGTTTCCCAGTCCGGAGCAGCAAAGAGAATATCGCCCCAGCCAGCACTGCCACGGTTCACCTGCCAGCGGAGGCAGTTGAAGCCCCACGCTGGCCAGACTTCCGCCCGCACTGTTGTTTCCTCATTGATGAGTTCATACACAGGAGCGGTGCGGCCCCCTGCGGAGCGTTCGAGAGTGTTAACAGTGAAGGCCATGACCAATTCTCGAAGAGGAAATGCTGCCCGTTGTCGCTGGTGAAAGCGTGTGATCACGAAACCAAATCATTCACTCTGCCAGATCGTGTGTGCGCCAGGTGCAAGCACTATCCCGTTCCAAAGTTTGATTCATTCGCACAAATTCTCTGGCGAGATGATCAAATCATGAGCCACTCACAATTTGCTTGCGGCGTTTAATATAGTCCCAGATGACGAAGCGATCGAGGTCCCGGCCGGCCGTGAAGATCACCCGACCTTTGGTTGATTCTGCCAACCGGTATGCGAACTGGACATCCTCGCTGCTCTGATTCCAGTTCGAGAGCAGGAAAATATTAATGGTGATCCCTTCCCGGGCACAGAGCATCGCTTCTCGCATTGTGGCAGTCTCGGTGCGCTCATCGGGCGGATATAACATATAGAGCATATTGCCCTCGAAGTGGGCGGTGGGCAGTCCGTCGGTGATGAGCACGATCTGCCGATTGGGTGTATCCTGGGTGGTGAGAAAGCGCCGCCCGGTTTGCAACGCATGTTGAATGTTCGTGAAGTGCGAATGGATGCGCAATTCGTTGATATCGGGATTGCTCATATCGGCTTTGAGTCGCACGATGTATTCACGAATTGTCACCGGTTTAGGCATCAGATGCGGAACCTCGGAGATGTGCCGGGGTTTGGCAAATGTATACATTTCGATGAATTGAAGAAAATCGCCGGGATACTCGGAGCGGATCAAGCCATCGAGTGCGAGTCCCATGCGCTTCACATTGATGTACTGCCCTCCATAAGCCATGGAACCGCTCATATCAAGAAGCACGCACGTCGCGGCCTTGGGGTTCACACGTGTGCGGTGAATCTGAATATCATCCGGTTTCATTCGCACCGGCAGGCCGGGACCCGAGCGTAATAATGCATTCACCATGCTGGCCGGGATGTCCATCTGCGAGACCGAGTCGCCGAACTCGTAGTCTTTCGTCTTGGGGCTCTCGACCGCACCCTCACCCGCGACGGCCTCGGGATGCCGACCACTGCGGCTGGCCTGCATCTCACTGAATATTTGCGTGAGCACCTTCGATTGGAAGAGCCGCATGGCCTTGGGTGTGAGGCGATACTTGCCTGTCTCATCACTTTCGAGACCTTGTTTTTCCGCCTGTTGGCGAATGTACTCTTCGATTTGTTGCTGGAGTGCCTCGAGTCGATCCATGTCGCCGGGCTCGGCATACTTCTCGAGTTCCTCCATGTCAATAATTGCGAGCTGGGCTGTCTTTTTGGCTTCCTCGATTTGCTTCAGGAGTTTGTCGATCGCTTCGAGTTCTTCTTTCACTTCGAGTGCTTTCGGCACGTCCAGCTTCTCGCGGCCAGTGAACTCGTATTTGCCAGCGAGTTCATCGACCTGATATTTGTCGCCGAGTCGGTCGAGAAGGGAGACCAGACCGCGTGCGAATGTGCTGGCATCATCGCCGGCCTGGAAATAGAGCATTTCGAGATCGCTGAGTTGCTCCTCCTTCACGGCCTTGCGGTAGTCTTTGGCGAGTTTCGCAGGAGGCGTCAGTTTCTGAGCGGCGTTGCGGTAGGCGTTCGCCACTGTGTTCTGAACTCGCTTCGTTTCGTACGTGGCAAGGATCTTCCGCTTGCGTTCGAGGAGCATCTCTCGAAGGGCTTCAAGACTGGGCCCCAGACCCGCAATCTGCGAGGCGTCCAGTCGAATGGCATTCGCCAATTGTTCCTCGGTGAAATCCTCCATATCGCCGTACATCAATAAATGATCGAACAGCGGCGAAACCATATCCGGAGGCGGAGCCGTGGGGCTCGGGAAATTAACCGGATCATACCTCTGATAGGTATGGACAATGCCACCTGGTGTGTTCGCTTCGCGAGGTTCATCCATGGTCTTTATGCTTCCCGTTATCAAAGGATGACATTCTGTCACAGATGGCTAGCATCTCGGTCACGACTGGCTCTGAGATTGATCAATCGAGACGCCCAGGATTGTCGCGGAGGAGTCGGACGAGCTCAAGATACTCATCCCGGACATAAGGATTCAGACCAATCGACCAAGCTTCACTAGGACGAAGAGCAGAAATCAATTCCTGAACAACGACAATATCTTTACCTCGGAGAGGATGGGAGATGCCTGAAGCAAGTTTCAATTCGATCAAAGAGTCGTGTGTAAATAGCTTTATACCATTTATCTCGACGGCTGCACTTGCAGGGTCAGGAAATGTGGTGGGTTATGGCTTTCCATCACCGGGATCCTCTCCCGCCACGATAAACTTGACTATTTTAAACCTGAAATCGCATCACGCAGATTCTTGCTGCATGCGAAGGCTGGCAGATACCCACGACCTTCGAGATTATCATATATGACCTTGAGGGAGTCCCCAGTAACTATGATGTCCACGTCATCGGTGAATCTGCGATAGCTATGGTAAAATAATGCCATGCCACCGGCGACAGCGTAGGGCACATTTTACTCTCTCAAGTTCTCGAGAGACTCGAATCAGCGCCTGTTGAACCGCACTTTCTTTTTTAGAAGTGGATGCTTCCCTCCCGCAAAGCCCAGCGGCGATTCCGATTGAGCCGTTCTTCGTCAGGGATGACCGCATCGATCGTTCACCTCAGGTTTCATAGGTCATGCGGCCGTGGCGGGTGCTGCGGCTGATGCGGTCGCTGGCGTAGAGTCCGGCGAGCACGAACTCGACGCAACTGGCACGCACCGCGTCCGACTCACTCGCGTTCACTTCGAAGGCTTTTTCCCAGGCCTTGGGCACACGCTTCAGACGTTTCGCGTACTCGCTCGCCGGCAGCATATCGCCGACTTCAATCTTAACACCTTTCGAGAACACATCGGCAACATCATCGAGCCCGTGAGCTTCGACATATTCTTCAAACACGACCCGCACGGCGTCGGCGATGATCGCCTCGAGCACCTGCTTCTCACTCATCTGGTGCGAACCCATGAGATCGAGTTCGAGCTTGCCGAGGGAGGATGTGGGCAAGTGGCCGAGATCGCTGATGCGTGGCACGGCCGGCTTCTCACCCAGACGCACCCCGCGGTGCCGGGCACTGGCGATCATGGTGCGATAATTGGCAAGGCTGAAGCGGGCACTCACGCCGCTGGCATGGTCAACATACTTCGATTTGCGAGCAGCGATGGTGATTTGTTCAATGATTTCCTTCATAAATAGTGGTATGAACACTGGGAACTCACCGCCGAGATCGAGGCCGGACTCCTGTTCGGTGATGTCGATACCCTGGGCTCGCTCCAGCGGATAATGTGTCTGGATCAGCGAACCGATACGATCCTTCAATTGCGGGATCACCTTCCCCGAGCGGTTATACGTGGTGGGATTCGCGGAGAAAAGCACGAGCACATCGAGATCGAATTGAATGGGATAGCCTCGGATTTGCACGTCGCGTTCCTCGAGAATGTTAAACAACCCGACCTGGATGAGTTCATCCAGTTCAGGCACTTCATTCATGGCGAAGATGGCGCGATGCATGCGCGGGATCAGGCCGAAGTGAAGGGCCTCCTCGGCGGACATGCTGGTGCCCATGGCGAGTTTGGCAGGGTCGATCTCGCCGATGATATCCGCGAACTTGGTGCCGGGTGCAAGCCGCTCGACGTAGCGCTCGCTGCGGTGCCACCAGCCAATCGGGATTTGCTCCTCGGGCTTGTTTGCAATGAATTCCTTACCGGCTTTCGTAATCGGCTGGAACGGATCCTCGTGGACAGGTGAGCCGGGAATGTCCAGGAATGGCAAGTATTCATCGAGGAACCGCACGAGCGAGCGCATGAGCCGGCTCTTGGCCTGCCCCTTCTCGCCGAGGAACAGCAAGTCGTGGCCGGCGAGAATAGCGATGCTCACCTCGGGGATCACGGTGCTCTCGTAGCCGATGATGCCAGGGAAGAGTTCCTCGCCACGCTGGATAGCAGCGAGGAAATTGTCGCGAAGCTCGTGTTTGACGGATTTTGATTGCCAGCCACTGGCACGGAGTTCCTGAAGGTTGCTTGGCCGTGGTACGGTCAACGGTCTCTCCTCGGTGAAGTTCTCGGTTCGATCGAAACCTATTTTAGACAGGTTCCGCGCTCGGGTACAAATCGGTTGAACCGACTAAGACGTGATTGGCTCTCGGGGAGCGAATAACGCCGGAACGGGATCACGTTCACCCGTCGCCTCGCTCACGTCTTGACTGGGAGCCATGGCACTCACCGTGGGCTAATTTCATAGCTGATAGCTTCAATAATGCCGGCTGCCAGGAGAGAAATTAGCCGTAACGGTCGCACAACTGCCTGGGCGACTCGGAGTTGATGTGGTCACTTTTAAATAGACTCAATTATTTTATCAGACGTCACAACCTGACACCGTCCTTCTCGAAGGATCGAGTTCTGGCAACTACCCACCATCATTCACACGGCTCCTGTGGTGTTTCTTGTCACTGCTAAGGTCCGTGTTCTTCGCACGGATGAAGGCAACCGCGTTTGTGCCAGCAGCAGCGGCTTGTGTGATGCTGGCACTGGTCCGCGATGCGTGGCTCACTATCTTTCCCGTGCCACTCTCCCATTTCTCGTCAGGAGGATACTCGTGAGAAACTTTGCGTTTGGTTCGCTGTGTTTGCTTGTTGTGGCATCTCCCGGTTTGACCCAGGAGAAGATTGACAATCCCGAGTTCGCATCCTGGGCCAAGTTCAAACCGGGGACGTCGATCACTTTGAAGACATCGAACGCCATGGGTCAAATCAAGAGCGAAACGGCCATCACGACTACCCTGTTGGAGGTCGCCGACGAGAAACTCGTGGTCGAGATGACAGTTGTCTCCTCGGTAAATGGAATGGAGTTCAAGAGCCCACCCACAAAACGCGAGGTGCCGAAGTCTGTGACGCTGCCAGCGGGGACCCCGAAGCCAGACCCGAACAAGAAAGCCGAGGGACTTGTCGAAGAAGGCACAGAGACTCTCAAGATCAGCGGCATGGACGTGAAGGCGAAGTGCTTCAAGATCAAGTCGAAAGTAAACGGGATCGAAGTCGAATCGAAATCCTGGATATCGGACGATGTTCCGGGTGGTTTAGTGAAGTCCGAGACCACGACCACAGGTGCCATGCCAACGATGCTGAAGATGGAACTGACGGAATTCAAGAAGCCGTAGTGGGTCAAGGATCGAAGCTGGTCGTTCAACGCTCCCACATCAAGAGAGGTTGGGGGCGTTGGCTTTGGCAAAAGGACTGTTATGATGCTTGCCTGCATTTCTCACACGTTTATTTCTTGATGTGTGATTCAACCATTTCACATTTCACACCCAGGAGATCAATCACGCTCTTCACGAAGGGCTTGTGTGCTCGAGGTGTACTGAAATACCAGTTTTCCAGGTAGCACTCGAAGCTGTTGCTGGGGTCCGGACGGCCCAGATTCAAGTACTGAAAGGCTTCCCATCGCTCCGGTTCACTCTCCAGCATACGTGCGAGATGGCTGGCGAGGATGCGGTTGCGATCGCGCAAATAAGGGTCGGTGCGAAGGGCTGCGCGATTTTTGTCGAACCAGTTTGCCATGCCATCCGGTGCGGGCGGTTCGACCTCTTTGTTGCGATTCGCAGCATATTCCGCGAGCGAAGGTGCATACGATTTCCAGTTCGCGTACGGCGGATTCTGTTTCCACGATTCCGCCATGCGCATCAGCACGAACAGGGAGGCGGTCTCGCCGACGGCTTCTTCAAACCACTGATTCTCGTGGCCGAGTTTGTTGTCGGCACGCCGTTCGTAGTGCGTCACGATATGCCCGAGTTCGTGCGCGAACTGGAAGGCGAATTGAGCCCAGTGCCGATCGCGGACAGCCAGTCGAACAGTGAACTCGCCGTCGGCCGCTCGGCGAAAATCCACTTGCGGTGCATCCGTTGTCGGTACGACTCGCACTCGGATCGATCGATCCAACGGCGTGTAACGAAGCAACTCCCGGCCAGCGGATTCGAGCACCTTTTGAATATCCTCTGCACTCGCATCACCCCAACCCTCGGGTTGCACACGAATGATCAGTTGTGCCGGCTCTGCCGCATTGAGTGAAGTTACACTCGTGGTGAGAATCACGATCAGCACTGGAATTTGGAGTCTTGATGACATGGTGTTGCTCGAACGTTGTGAGAGCTTCCAGCGGGACAGCCAGTCAGGAATGTGCCAAACAGTATATCCGGAATCGCTACCTGAGCCTGTTCTGCCTTGGGATTTGCTCCGGTTTCAGGGTCCCTCTGGAGGTGGGTCCCATTCGAGGCTCGCTTTGCGGTGTAGCCGATAGAGGATGTTGATAATACGCTGCGAAACAACACTCTCACATGGAACACCCATGCCAACCTTTCCCGCCGAAACGCTCGTAGATGTCACGCGTACCCTGTTCACCGCTGCCGGGATGCCGGCCGAGGACGCCGCCGTGGTGGCGAACAGCCTCGTTGATGCAAACCTGTGCGGCCACGATTCGCACGGGGTGATGCGTGTCCCGCAGTACATCGATTTCCTGCGAAAAGGTACGTATAAGGCCGGCGTGCCACTCACCGTGGTGAAGGAAACGCCGGCAGTCCTCGTCGCCGACGGCGGTTGGGGGCTGGGCCAGGTGCAGGCGCACCGCCTGATGCAGAAGATATTGCCGAAGGCGAGCGAACTCGGCATTGCCGCGGGCACACTGCGTAACTGCGGCCACACCGGTCGACTTGGCGAATATGCCGAGGTGGCCGCGGCGAAGCACATGGCCTTCTTTGGTACGGTG
Organism: Gemmataceae bacterium; assembly: GCA_041750275.1. Classification (GTDB taxonomy): domain Bacteria; phylum Planctomycetota; class Planctomycetia; order Gemmatales; family Gemmataceae; genus JBGSZR01. The sequence continues at coordinate 23,677 of JBGSZR010000246.1, read as the reverse complement.
AATTCGCACGGAGCCGGCCGCCGTGTTTCGCCTCCAGGCGGTACCGAGGGCCGCATCAGCACGAACCCCATCTGCATCGGCACACCGACATCAACTGCACCTGTGGTGCTTGATTTCGGCACGAGCGCGGTTGCGGAGGGCAAGGTGAGGGTGAACTTCCAGAAGAAAGAAGCGACGCCCGAAGGTTGGCTCGTCGATCACGCGGGCCGGCCCACAACGGATCCCGGCGTGCTTTATAACGAGCCGCGCGGCAGCATCCTGCCCTTCGGCGGCCCGCAAATGTACAAGGGCTTCGGCCTCGGCCTACTGCTCGACTTGCTCTGTGGCGGCCTCTCCGGTGGACCGTGTAGTGCACCGCAATTTCCCATCGCGGGCCAGGGGAATACTGCCGTGTTCGTCGTCTTCAACCCGGCCCTATTCGGCGGCATCGAGCATTTCCTGGAGCAGAGCGATGGCCTCACCGACTTCGTGCGAAGCTGCCCGCGTGCCGAAGGCGTCGCCAGCATCACGCTTCCCGGCGACCCGGAACGCCTGAGTAAGACGAAGCGCACCCTCGATGGCATCACCATTGCAGACGGGACCTGGGAACTCATTCGCAAGGTAGCCGGTGAACTGAACGTAGCGCTTCCGACGTAGTACCGAGACTGTTGTCCGTGCGATTGGCGTCGCATACAATATCAGTGGTTTTACAAAGTTATTCGCCTTGGCGGGTGATGTCATGCCTCGGTTCACGCGATTACTGCTCTTACTCTGCAGTGCGGGGCTACCTGGTCTCGCGGTCGGGTGCACTTCGGACAACGAATGGCCCGATCGTGAAGGACCGAAGGTTGTTGTTTCATTTGCCCCGCTCTACTGCTTCGCCGTGAACGTGGCCGGTGATGATGCTGTCGTTAAGAACCTGATGACCTCGGCGGGGCCACACGACTTCAATCCCACCGACGCCGATGCCCGCGTGCTCCGCAAGGCGGATGTGTTCTTCATCAACGGCATCGACCTCGACACGCAACCCGCCATCACGCTCAAGCGTGGCAGCGGCAATCGCGAACTCAGGATCGTCGAACTCGGCTCGAAAATCCCCGCAGGCTCCCTCGTGGAAGGTGTCTGCCATCACGAGAGCCACGAAGGACACTCGCACGGCATGGATCCGCATATCTGGCTCAGTCCGGACATGGCCATTCTGCAAGTGCAGGGCATCTGCGATGAACTGAAGGCCCTCGACCCCGAGCACGCCGCGCAGTACGAACAGCGAGCCGCCGGGTACATCGAGAAGCTGACGAAGCTGAAGGCCGATGGGATTGCCATGCTCGCGGACAAGACTGATCGCAACATCGTCAGCTTCCACGACTCGCTAGGCTACTTTGCTCGCACCTTCAAGCTGAACGTGGTCGGCACCGTGCAAACCAAGCCTGGCGTCGAACCCACCACGGAAGAACTCAACAAACTGATCAAGGAATGCAAGGACAAACACGTGCGACTGGTGGCCGTTGAACCGCAGTACACGTCCAATACGGCGGGTCGCGTGGTCCTGGAGCGACTCAAGGAAGCCGGCATTCCCGATCCGGCACTGGTTGAAATCGATACGCTGGAGACGGTGATCCCGGCCGATTTAGCCCCGGACTGGTACGAGAAGAAGATGCGGGCGAACCTCGAAGCCTTGAAAGCGGCGATGAAATGATTTCGCTTCCTGTGTCCGAGAGTTCCCCGATTCAACCGCTCGTCACCATTCGCGATTTGCAGGTGGTGCTGGGCGGTCGGCCTATTCTTGATGGCGTCTCGGCAGACTTATTGCGTGGAAAGGTCACAGCACTCATCGGTCTGAACGGCTCCGGCAAGACCACGCTTCTCCGCGCCGTCGTGCGGGAGTATCCCTTCCGTGGCGAGATCCGCTTTCACTGCGGCCACGACCATTCGCACCCCACGCCCGAGCACATCGGCTACGTTCCGCAGAAACTCACTCTCGACGCCCGCCTGCCACTCACCGTGCGCGACTTCCTTGCCCTCGCTCTGAGCCGTCGGCCGCTGTTCCTGGGCATCTCACGCAAGACGAATGCACAAATTGAACGCTTGCTTGGCCGCGTCGGCATGAGTACCAACATCGACACACCTGTTGAAGGGCTCTCCGGCGGGCAACTTCAGCGTGTGCTGTTAGCGCTGGCGCTCGAACCACAACCGGAGTTACTCCTGCTCGACGAACCCGCGGCTGGTATCGATTTTCGGGATCAGCAGAAGTTTTACGATTTGATCGCAGACCTGAATCGCGGCTCCGGCGTCACCGTGCTGCTCGTGTCACACGAATTAAGCATGGTGAGCCGGCACGCGGATCACGTGTTGTGCCTGCGAGATGGGAAGATTCAATGCCAGGGGCCACCCGAGCAAATCCTTACACCGGATAATCTCGCCGCCACCTTTGGCACAGATATGCAAATGTTCCAGCACCATCACGCCCATTAAGAGCCGCAACGAAGTCACCCGCGTTGCGGCCAGGCGTTATACTCGATTCAGCTTGCGTCGAGTGGCGGCCAGTCCTTGTCCACGCCCTCTTTCTCGATGAGCTCCAGCTGTTCCTTCGTGATGTGGAACTGCTCGGCCACACGTTTTTTCGACTCGGAAACGTTGATTTCTCCCTCGTCCTGGGCGGAAACCAGGGCGTGGAAAATGGACTTTCGTTCGTGTACTGTCAAGCCCTTCGAAGGCATGTGAGTTTTCCTCCGGATGCAAACTGGACCACGGCTCGCCAGTCTCATTGCTGGCCGCCTGGTCGGAAACCGTTTTCTCGTAACGGGTTCCGGGGACACTGAGAATAACGCGGCGTGTGGCGAGTTGCCACACCCGGCCCCGGTAGACGCCGTGAGGCGGTGAAACGACTACTGTAATATACGACTCGGGAAGTGCCTTCTCGTCGCTCATTCTGGTCGTTTTTTCTGCCAAACTTCGCCAGACTCGTTACAGCCCGAATTCCCCGCTGCCCAAGGTGACCCATGATCCGCTGCTTTTCTGTGGTCCTGGCCGCACTTCTTGCTCTCGTGGCTCATGCTTCGTTCAAAGTTCTGCCTTTATCTGAGCTGAATCCGGACCAAGCACCAGCAGCGAAGGAACTGCAACCTCCTGCCGCGGGCTGGGCCAAGAAGCAAGCGGCAGCAGTCGACAGGCAACTCGATGGCGAGGTGAAGGATCTCATCGCGCTTTATCAGCACCTGCACGCCAGTCCGGAACTTTCACTCATGGAGGTGAAGACCGCCGCCCGGCTCGCCAACGAGATGCGCCAGCTTGGCTGCGAGGTCACCGAGAAGGTCGGCGGCACCGGCGTTGTCGCCATCCTCCGCAATGGTCCCGGGCCCATCGTGCTCGTCCGCACGGACATGGACGCACTCCCCATCACCGAGCAAACCGGCCTGCCCTATGCCAGCAAGGTTCGCATGAAGGACCGCACCGGCAACGACGTCGGCGTCATGCACGCCTGCGGCCACGATGTGCACATGACCTGCTGGATCGGCACCGCCCGCGTGCTCGTGGCCCTGAAGAAAGAGTGGTCTGGCACGGTCGTCTTCATCGCCCAGCCCGCTGAGGAGATTGTAGCTGGGGCCCGCATGATGCTCGATGATGGCCTGTACAAGCGTTTTCCGAAGCCCGATTACGCGCTCGCTCTGCACTCCGATCCGCTCGCACCCGTCGGCACCATCAGCTTTACCGAAGGGCTCGCGCTCGCCAACTCGGACACCGTCGATATCATCGTTCGCGGCAAGGGCGGCCACGGGGCTGCACCGCATCTCACCGTCGATCCCGTGGTGCTCTCCGCTCGCATCATCCTCGATTTGCAGACGATCGTGAGTCGCGAGGTGAACCCGCTCGATCCCTGCGTCATCACCGTCGGTTCCATCCACGGCGGCACCAAGCACAACATCATCCCGAACGAAGTCCGGCTGCAACTCACCGTGCGCACCACCAAGACTGAGGTGCGCGACCACGTGCTCAAGGCCATCGACCGCGTGGTGAAGACCGCCGCCGCCGGTGCTCGCGCTCCCGAGCCCGAGGTGCGTGTGAACCTGGACGAATTCACCCCCGCCACACTCAACGATCCAAAGCTCACCCGTCACACCACCGCAATCTTCCGCGATATTCTTGGTGATCAGAACGTCCGCGATCGTCGCCCCGTGATGGGAGCCGAGGATTTCGGTCGCTACGCCGAAGGGAACACGCCCATCTTCATTTACTTTGTCGGCACCGTTTCGCAAGAAAAGGTCGATGCGTCACAGAAACCCAACGGCATCCCGCTCCCCGGCATGCACACGGATGCTTACGCCCCGCTCCCCGAACCCAGCATCCGCACCGGAACGCGCACCATGAGCCTCGCCGTGATGAGCCTGTTGCCCGTGAGGAAGTGAAAGATGGAATCACCAGAACTGTTTCACCCATCGTGTTTAGCGGGACTCGGTTCCGTGGCGTAGCGCATTTTCCACTCATCGGCGAGGCGTTCCTGGCTCCGGAGCAAGCCGCCGAGGCTCTTGAAAAGGATGCGGGCGGATTTGTCGATCACTTCACCCAGTTGGTTCATGAACTCCTGAATCCACGCTCCGTCCAGCGATCGTGCGTTATCGGGCAGTTTCCGGATGAGTTTTTGTTTGAAGAGCAAGGGCCGAAGCGGATCTCCCGCTGTGACATTGGCTAGCGCGGGCAAGTGCAAGTCGGTTGCCCGCTTCAGTTGCAAATAAAGTGTGTGGTGAGCATCCTGCAACACGCCCAGCGCATTTTGAAACTCGTGCGCAGCAATTTCACGTTGACCTGCAATGTGAGTGAGTGTTTCCTGCACATGGTTCGAGTGGGATACCAGAGTGGCTCGCAATTCTTGAACCGCCAGATGAAAGCGATACCAATCTTCTAATTGTTTGCCTTCCGCACCACCAAGTTGCCGTGCCATGGCATAGTGTATGCGGAACATCTCACCGTCAAGCTTGTGCATCCACTCGTAGTCTCGTTCCAGTTCCGTCTCCACTTCTTTGAGCAGTCGTGGTGCGTCGGCCCGACCGAATCGGTTGCCACGGTGTTCAAAGTCCTGATTCGTCAATGCGACTGCTCCGTGGACGATCCCCGCCAGTCGATTGACTTCATCATGCCGGGCGTGGTGAGCTTTCATCCGCTCCAGGAGTGAACCATCGATGAGCCGGGCGTGTGCTGCCGCCAGACGCTCAGGCATTTCGAACTCACCACGGATGACCTCGGCGCTCCGATCCGCGATGTCGCCAGGTTTGATGTAGCGGTTATCGAACACACCACAATAACGGGGATCATACGTCGTTTCCGCGTGTTCGGTATCAATGAACGCCTGGACTTCTTCGGGCTCCTCCAGGAACTGTGGCTCCTCTTTACGCGCTTTCACATAGACCTGGAGCGTGACAGCTTCACACACAGTCGCCTGATCAGCGAACAGCTCCCATGCAGAGCGCTCATCCTGCGGACCACGAAGATATCGGCGTTTCGCATTGAGTTCGCGGTCATGGTTCGCCGGGTGTGTGGCCCACATGGTGGGCACGCTAATGTCCTCGGGCTTAAATACCTGTACGGTCTCGTTGGGGTTATCCGGCAGAGCGGGAACCTCACCCAGTTTCGCATCGGTGCGACGACTCCGGAGATATTCGGCGGCACGTGTCTGATGGAAATACAGGTCGCGCGAAAAGTGGCCATGATCAGCCGCGGTCTTCAGGTCGTTCCAGGCTTGCCCAAGTGTCTCACTGGCGAAATCCAACCGACCGAGAGCAAAGATGAGCGGATCGCTCCCAGTCACACTCACGGCAACGAGATCGGCGTTGTACTCCATTTGCCGCGATAAAGACACATTGGCAAAATTAATTCCTCGAAACATCATCTCAAGACCTTTGCGGAGTGTCCAGAGAATGGCGGTAAATGCCCAGGCAAATACAGCAATGCGGATATCAATGCGGCGCATCGTGGCCACAACATCATCCAGCCAGTCGCGACCATAGACCATATCTGCAACTACGCGATTGGCTGTATACACATAGCTGCCGAGCTTCATGCTATTCTGTGAAAAGTGGCCAAATTCGTGGGCCAGCACAGCCTTGAATTCGGTGAGATTCAAGCGATTGACGAGTCCGAGACCAATGATGAGGTTTTTGCGGGAAGGGAACAGCAAGTTCCGAAATGATTCATCGAACGCCACCGCAGCATTCACATCGGGCACGAGGAAAATGCGATGCGGAAAAGCCGAGCGCGTGTCCCGACAGAGGCGACTAATAAATGCGAAGAGGACCGGTTGTTCCTGCTCGTTGACCTCGACACGCACACCGGGGTCGGACCGTGATCGCTTGAGGAGTCCTTTTAGAAAGAAGAGACAGATCAACCCGGAGGTCACTCCACCCACGAGGAGCCAGAAAACGGGTTTCTCACTTCGCGATGAACGGGTGTTTCTCCCCGAAGGTGTGCTGCGGCCGCTGCGGGTTTTCTGAGGTGGTGAGGATGGAGGTGTGGCTGTCGCGACCACGCTCGGTTCGGGTTCGGCGAGTTTGGCAAAACAATAATAGCACAAATACGCGGTTCCAACCGTGAGGGCGAGATAGGCGACGACAAATACAAACAGGCAGAGGAGCACGAGCAACACCTGAGCCTGATAACGGCCAGTGGGAGATGTGTAGTCGGCGGGCACATCGGCCGGCGATGACGGATATAGATCCGAGATGTCAGTCATGTGTTATTCACTCAAGTGATGCAAAGTACGTGAATCACAACAAGATACCAGCCGACTTCGCGCAGGTGAAAAGCTATTTGCAAAGTTCTTCCGAAGTTCTTTGGTTCTCCATGCAAGCGAAATATCAACAAAACGTATGCCAATAGTGCAATGATTGGTGCGGCGACTGTTCACCGATGATTCTTTTCGGGCACCGTGAGAAAGCCCCACTGCAATGCGTGATCTTGCGTGTAGTTCTTACCGAGTGTGAGTGCGGTGACGGCCTTTGCGAATTCGTATCCGAGATAGAAGGCATGCGATGCGTCGAGCTTCGCATCAGTCGCGAGCATCTCTTCAAATAATTGGAACGGATCTGTGCCATGTAGATAGACGCAGCCGTTCATCACGTGTAATTCGCCGCGTTCGGCGAAGAGGCGGTAGTTCCGGTCCGTGATGCGCTCGGCGAGTTCCCGGAGGGCCGTATCTCCCTGTTCGTGCAACTTCGGATCGCGGAGCAGGATGAGGTTGGGTTCGAGCCGCTTGGGAAGCACCTTCTCACGCACGGCATGGTGCACGAGTCGGCGAGCGAGATCGAATTCCTTCACAGCGGAGCGGGCCCAGTTGATGACTTGCGTGGCAAGCACACTGCGAATGCCGAGTTCCTGGCAGAAGCCAGCAAGCATCACATTAATTCCCGCCGAATCGACATCGGTGAGTTCGGTGAGATTGCCAATGCCCATCATAATCTCGGCATTCGGAAAGCGCCGGCGTGTGCCGAGATAGCGGCCGAGTGATGAGGCGAAGCCGAAGCCGATGGGTTCCAGAATGGGGTCGATGCGATGTTTCACACCCAGGTGTGACAGGCGCTCGACAGTCCGGGCGAGGCTGTCCCCATCCGTTGGCGTGTCCGGAATGGCGACGACTTCAACATCGGGTGAAAGCTGGAGCCAACCTTGTGTGTGTTCGATGTTGTTGCCATTCACGCTCAGAACGAGTTCCGCACCCGCGGCGAGTGCGGCTTCGACTTCAACTGTGTTGAAGGAATCTATAGAGACGCGGAAGCCTTCGTCTCGCAGCATTCGCACGGCTTCACTGACGCCGGACCAGGTGCCGCCGGGATCACAACCCAGGTCGATCCAGTCCGCACCGCTCGCATGGTAGTGCTGGGCTTGACTGAGAATAACAGCAAGGCTCTTTGCGGGTGCGTGGTTAATCTCGGCGAGGATTTCGATGTCGAATGCACCATAACCGGGCGGCGGGCCGGACTGCTTGCCGAAGAACTCGGGGAGATCTCGCAGGTCCTTCGGCCCAAGCACCACAGGAATACCTGCCTCATGCGCTAATACTGCGATGTCGCCTCGGCAATAACCCGGCAAGATGATGCGTTCGATTGATGGGGGCACCCTGAGGTGGCGAGCCACCCAGTCGGCTGTCATCAGAGCGGCGACCGTGATATTCAGGACCGCGACTTCGGCGTCGAAGTCGGCACGCGGAGCGAGTTCCTGCAACACACGGCGAAGGGCGGGCTCGGCGAGCTTCCCGGTCACGAACAGCAACCGCGGCCGGATGGCGCTCATGGGGTGGTTGCCGGCACCGGCTCATGTTCGGGTGATCGGGCTGAGGTCGTGGGATTGCCGAAGTCCGGGTTCGCGAAAACACTCCACATTCCCGCACAGGATGTCCGCGGCACCGGATCCGGCTTCGCGGTCAAGGGCAACTCATCCATAATGCTTGTCAGGAAGGTTGCTTTTGAGACGAGTTCTGTGTGGACGAAATCGCCATCGGATTGGATGGGGAAGCGTCTCAAGAAGGCCGTACGATAGAGCTTGAAGGAACTGTTCACATCGGCGAGCGGCACACCGAAGATCCAGCCCACGAAAGAACCGTAGAGACTTTCGCGCCAGCCGAGCCAGGTTTGCGGCGGTTGCAGAGGCAGCCCGAGGGCGACGCGCCAGAAGAGCCGCCAGGTTTTGCCCGTCCAACGCACGAGCAGCGGAGTGGTGCGGCCCATGCGGCAACCACTGATGAGGTCAGGTTGACGGCCGAAGACTTCGTCTCGTACCTCGATGCGTTCGAGCATGCGGCGAATGTCCGCGGGTGTGTAAGGATAATCGATTGACGTGTAGAAGAAGAGTGGGTGCGAGGTCTCGGCGAGTGCGGTACGCAGGCAGGCACCGAAGCCAAGTTGCTGTGCGTGGTTCAGCACACGGAGATGCTTTACCCGAGCGCCGAGCTTCTCGAGCACAGCCGGGGTGGCATCGTGGCAGCCGTCATTGATCAGAAGGATCTCGTACTCGCGGCCATGGCGAGCGAGCAAATCTGCCCACTGCAGCACGACCTTTTCCACACGGTCGGCGGCATTATGGACAGGTATCACGACCGTTACCGGGTCGCGCGGCGGGGAGGTTTTCGCCATGAGCACTCGGAGTCATCAATCCGCGGTGCGGAGGAACACCAGCGGGCGGTGCGGCCTTGCCTTTGTAAAATCGTCCAGCCGGGCCACGACCGCGAGTCGGCGACTGGTAACGATCTCCTGTGCAGGATACACGTATTCCGCCGGCATGACCACGAAGTGAAGGCCGGGTTCCGCCAGGAGGTCGTTCAGTTCCTTCCATTCGACGAATGTATACAGGGGCCGACCAAGGTGAAACGCGAGCAGGTGCGATTCGGTTCGGAAGAACAAAATCGTGTGTGGTTGCGGAGCGTGGGTGCGAATCTCCGTGGCAAAGGCTCGCTTCTCCTCTCCGGCCTGGGCAGCCGGTTCGATGGCAAAAATCATGACAGGCCAGCCGATGACAACGAGGCCAAGCACAAGAGCAAAGGCCCGCTTCACGCGGCGCACGGTGCATGGCATCGTTCGCGTAGCGAGCCAACTTTCTGCCGCACAACCCAGTGCTATTGCCGCGCCGGGGTAGAGTGGCAGCAGGTAATCCGAACGCTTGAACTTCGCCAGCGAGAGCAGCGCGAACATGACTCCGAACCACAGGAGTCCGAAGCGGAGCAGGGGATCTTTTCGCCACTGATCGGAACGCACAGCCCAAACGGCCAGCAACCCGAAGGCGGGGGACCAGGGTAAAAAATCAACGGCGAAGCGTGGCAAATAATACCACCACGGGTGCGAGGCAAGTGTTGCCGACTGCCCAGTGAAGCGTTCGACATTGTGGTGCCAGAAGAAGACCTCGAAGAACTCCCCTTGAGTGGCATGGTTCGCCCAAAGGAACCACGGGCACGCCAGCAGCATGACGGTGGCGGCACCCAGCATCAGAGAAGTGATTCGATAGAGCCGACTGTTCCAGGTCGGTCTTCCGACATCAACAATGCTTGGTTGTTTCAGTAACGAGATCAGTGCCACCGGCCCCAACAGGGCGAGCGCCAGTGGTCCTTTTAGCATCACGCCGGCCGCGGCGGCAACACCGGCGGCGAAGTGCCAACGCAGGCGTGGCGCTCCTGGTTTCAAGCCGCAGTGCAAGGCGATCAAGGCGGCGGTGATGGCACACGTTAGAGGCACATCGATGCGGGCCGTGCGGGCAATCGCGGTGAAGTGGATGGCTGTGGCCAGGGTGATGGCCGCGATCATTGCGGCCGTGGGCCGGCCCTGACGGAGCAGGAACAGATAGACCGTCAACACGGTGGCGAGCCCCGCCAGTGCCGCGGGAAAGCGCGTCACGAGTGCGTTGACTTCGCCGCTGTTGAACCAGCCACCCGCTGCGACAAGCCAGTAATAGCCCGGCGGCTTCTGCAGATCGGTTTGCCCATCGTAGAGCACGGGCAAGCCCCATTCTCCCGTATCAAGCATCCGCTGAGCATTCTGGGCGGCTCGTGCTTCGTGACTGCTGATGAGATCGCGGCGGCCGAGAAACCCCAGGAAGAGAGCGCTCAGGAAGAGCATGAGCACGAATGGCGTAATGAGGTTGGATATGCGTGTTTGATGATATTTAACCCCAGTCTCTCGAGTGGGATTCGCTGTGTAGAGCCGCATCATGCGGCCTTCCGCAGTGGTGTGGACTCGTGCAGCCGTTGATAGACTTCACAGCGGTCGATGAGTTGTGCGTGTGTGCCGACGTCCACAAGCTGGCCGGCGTCCATCACGGCAATGCGGTCGGCGATCTCGAGCGTGTGCAACTTGTGCGTGATGAGGAAGGTGGTGCGGCCCTTCACGAATTCCCTCAAGGCAGCCTGAATCTCCACTTCGCTCGCCGGGTCGATGGCACTGGTGAATTCATCGAGGATGAGCAGGCTCGGGTTACGCAGGATTGCGCGGGCCAGGGCGATGCGTTGTCGTTGCCCTCCGGAGAGACGATTGCCCATGTCGCCAATGGGGGTGTCGTAGCCGCTTTCCATGCAGGTGATAAAGTCGTGGGCATGGGCACGCTTCGCCGCTTCCACGATTTCCTCGCGTGTCGCTCGCTTTTTCCCGTAGCCGATGTTTGCAGCAATCGTGTCGTCGAACAGTTGCGTGTCCTGTGTCACAATCCCAATACATTTGCGCAGAGTGCGCAAGTGAGCCGAGCGGATGTTCACGCCATCGATCAGGATGGCTCCGTGGTCCGGGTCGAAGAAGCGAGGCAGCATCCCGAGGAGTGTCGTTTTGCCACAGCCGTTGGAGCCGACGATGGCGATGGTTTCGCCCGCATTCACGGTGAGGTGGACGTTGCTGAGTGTTGGCACATCCGCTTCGGGGTTGTATGAGAAGCAAACGTTGCGGAATTCGAGCGTCTTGTTCACGCCTGGAATCCGTGGCCCCTCCGCATTGGCTCGCACCGTGGGCATGCGGTCGAGCAACTCGAATATGCGGTTCGAGGCTGCCTCCGCACCTTGCAGCTTCGTGTAGACGCTGGACATCTTGCGGACCGGATCGGCGATGGCCGCCAGGAATGCGTAGAGTTGCAAGAGCGTGGCAAAGCCCAGGACTTCCGAGGTCATGCGGAAGCCGAAAATGTGCGTCTTGCCGCTCACGACGAGATAAGTGCCCGCGCCGAGCGCAAGCCCCACGGCTGCGACACCGAGCAACTCGATCATCGGGTTGGTGAAGGCATCGATGTGAATGACGCGCATTGCCTTGCGGTAATAGTCTTCGGTGGCCTTGCGGAACTTCCGGCGTTCGTGCGGCTCTTGCGTGAACCCCTTCACGGCGCGAATGCCGTCGAAGGTCTCGCGCACGATCTTGTAAATTGCGGACATGCGTTCGAGCATCTTGCGAGCCGCTCGCCGCATCAGTTTGCTGACCTTCATCAGCAGGCCCAGCGCCAGCGGGACCGTGACGACGAACACCAATGTGAGTTGCCAGCTAATGCAGCAGGCCACGATGAGGCAGCCGAGCCCCTTAAGCGGTTCGGCGATCATCCGGCCATAAAGAATCTTGATGCCGAGACCGAGTTGCTCCATGTCGTTAGTGAAGCGGGCCATGATCTCGGTGGTGCCAGTAGCCGAGAGTTGCCGCACATCCTGATGAATGGCCCGGCGAAAGAAGCGGTTGCGGAGGTCGAAGAGCGTGCGGTTCATCACGCTGCCGACCAGCGTCTCTTGCAGGAATTCGAAGACGCCCTTGATCGCGACGCCCATGACCACGAAGCCCATGATCCAGACGAATGTGAGGAATCGATCCTGGGGGAAGTGGCGGATCACGCGATCCTTGAGCAGCTGATAGCGGTAAATCCAACCGCGGTGATAGCTGAAATCGCTCTCGATCGTGGACACTTCGCGTGTGGCCTTGCGCTCGACATTCTCGCGATCGGGGAAGTCTGGATTCTGCTGGATGGCCTCAAGAATCGCCTTGTTCTGGGCCAGGGCCTGGTTGCGAAGGCGATCGTCGAGTTGCTTCTGATGATCGTCGATTTCGTCATCGACCCACTGCTGCAAGTTCTTATCGGTGCTGAGGATCTTCAAGACAGGATAGATGGCGGAAAGATTCAGGCTCCAGAGCAGGGCGACCGCCAACGCGCAGCAGATCGAGGCCGCGAGGCGATAACGGTATGGCCAGGAACACTTGAGGCTGCGTAAAAAATTCCGCATCGGGGGCGCGCCGGTTCGTGGTTGGCGGGTCACTCGGTTAGGCGGGGGGGTTATAACCCAACCCCGCCTTCGCGGACAAGCCGGCTTGCCGTGGCCCAGGTTTCGCCGCAAGATTCACCCGTGTACACGTTTCCCCCAGTCGCTGTGGAACACCGAGTGGATCACAATCTGCTGCGATCCTGGCTCGGTTTGCCACCAGGTGCGTGGCCGCCTGACCATTACGTGTTGCTGGCAATCAGCCCCGGGGTTGTGGATGCGGCGGCTGTCGAGACACTTGTGCTCGCGCGAATGGACAAGCTTCGGCAGCACCAGCTGCTGCATCCGGAGCTTGTTACCGAAGGAATGAATCGCCTTGCCCAGGCTCTCATTACCTTGACGGAGCCAGCCGGCAAAGCTGCCTACGATGCGGATCTCGGGCTTCCGGCGGCCACAGCCGTGGAGCCACCTACCCTTAAAATCACCCCGCGTCTGATTGCCGAACCGCCACGCACTGTGCCGCTGGTTGTGGCCCAGCCCGTGCTGGACGATGCCTTCCCGGAGGAAGCTCCGCTCGGACTCCCCGCTTCGCTGGATGCCACGCAAGAGCTAGCGATACCAACCTTTGAAGTTGTGGAGACGAATCAGCCTCGTGCGAGCAATCTAGCCGTTTCCGAGCAGGAATGGCATGAGCCTGCACCTTTGAAATCGAACACGGTCGCCGCGAATATCGTCGAGGCAGTGCCTGTCGGCTTGCAATTAGACGTGGATGCAAACTCACGGCGCTGGATCTATGCACGCATGGCTCTCCTCCGGAAAGCCATGAAGTCCTGGGAGAAACTGCAGCCCACCCTGGCGAACCCGGATAACCTTCTGGATCGTCCGGGCCGTGTGCTGAACCTCCTCAAAGCCATTGCCGAGGTGCGCCCTCATCTGCACGCCCTTCGAGGAGTTATTGGCGACACCGGTGCTGGAGGAGGCATGGTGGTGACTCTCCTGAATCAACCGCTCGTCCTGGACACACTCCGACGACTCTTGCCCGATCAACGGCAGAGCGTGGCAGAGGACTGGTTTCAGGCACAGGCTGCGCTCCGCAATGAGTATTCCAGGCTGCGGCAACTGGCACGCACGGCCCGGGGAAACCATAGGGGTAGCAGCTTGGCTCTTGAGTTCGGACGTTGGCTCCGCGATAATCCCGAGTGGGGGCTGCTTTTGCTCGTGTGTCTTGTCGTTTTCGTGGCGATGATGCGTGGTTCAGTGAGCTCGTGAGGAGACTTCTCAGTAATTTGCTTGACACTAACCGTTGCCCCATCTAGTTTTGAAGCCATGTCGCCGTTATCCCTGCGGCTGCGATTCCTCGGGGGACTGCTCTCGTGACCAAGAAAGAAATCGTTCGGCGAATTTCAGAGCGGGCCAAGCTCACCCAGCTCAAGACCAAGGAAATCGTCCAGTGGACCTTTGATGCCATTATTGAAACTCTCGTGGCGGAAGGCCGCATCGAGCTGCGCAACTTTGGTGTCTTCGAAGTGAAAGAACGCAAACCCCGGAAGGCACGCAATCCTCGCACAGGTGCTCGCGTTGATGTTGAGGCGAAAAAGGTCGTAACCTTCCAGCCAGGCAAGGAGATGGAAGAGTTGGTTCGGCGGTCTGGCAAGTCTATCGATTCGAAGAAGAAGGGCCGCAAGGCGGAGCCCGCACCTGAGCGCCCGGATGCCATGGCGGATGAGTTGCTCGATGGCTCCATGATGGCATCGGCCGGTGCGGCCAGTGGTGCGGTTCCGGCCGGTGCCGGAATTTCGTAACGCAACACGCCACTAGCATTGACTTAACAACCGCCAGGCTCGCTGCCTGGCGGTTCCATTTTCAGGCGTCAAAAGAAACCTTGTGGGAATTGCAATCCGGATTCAAGGGAGATGCCGCCTGCGCCGATATTAACTGTAAGCCCCGATCGGGGTCTGATGCGGGTCGCACTGGGGGAAGGGCGGCCCGGATCGGGGTGTTAATGTGCACGGAGGCGGTCCATGTTCCGCAAACTCATTCTGGGGCTGATCGCCCTTGTAGGACTGACCGCGAACAGCGGCTGCCTCATGAATCAATATTCCAGTGAGCCAAACGTCCGGATGCAGCAGTTGCTGTATCAATCGGAAGATTTGCGCCAGATCGGCAACGAATGGCGGCGATTCTGGTTTAACGACCAGCCTAGCCACCTGACGCCCGAACGCATCCACGGCGGCATTATCTAAGCGTCCCCAACTCGCTGCCGGACCGCTCCTTATGGAACGGTCTTGCAGCGGCACGATCAGCCTGCGAATTCGAAGCTCCAGAGCCGCAGGAATTTTTTCGCGGGCATGGGAGTCGCAGGCGTGCGGGGTGCCGCGATCGGCTCCGGACGTGAACTTGTCCGCAATTCCTCTCCGCTCAGCCGCAAGGCGAAGCGGTGCGATTTGCCATGGTTCACCACCTTCACGAGCACTTCGTTCCACCCAACCTCCAGGGTTGTCTTGAAAGTCTCTTCTCCTGGAGTGCTCGAAGTTTGCGGCTTCTCGCGAGTAAACACACTCGATTGATTGACCCAGATTCGAAGCGGGTCCTCCACATTCAGTGTGGCCGTCACTGTCTGTTTCTTTGGCGAGTAGACGAAGGCACGCAGATACACACCTTTCGCAGCGGCATCTGTGAATGCCTCTTTCAAGTCAAAAACGCCGCCGGCTTCGGCCTGAAGCGTCTGCCAGGTCGTCGCATCGGACGAATCTTGCATCACCTCGGCCTTGTTCGAAGCCAGGTCACCCGGAAAGAGCCCCGACAGCTTCGCTTCCACCACGAGCCCACGAAGCGATTCCTGTTCCTTGCGGCTTTTAAGGAAGGCGAGCAGGTCGATGAACTGATCGAAGCTAAGTTGCGAGACCACGTTATCGGGCATCAGCGATACTTTTGAAGCATCCGCGGATTCGATGTCTTCTTTGGCAATCCGCAGATCGCGACCGTTCGCGTCTCGCAGCACCAACTCCTTCGAGGATTCCGAGATTTTCAGGCCTGTGAGAACCTTGCCGTCCAGGGTCACGACGCGGTAAGCCTGGAAGCCTTCCTTGATTTCCTTGTTGGGAGCAACGATTGCCTCGAGGATCTTATCAACAGTGGCTGTCTCCCACACGCGGGAGAGATCCGGTCCCACACTACCGCCCACACCCTCCATGCTGTGACAGGTGGCACAAGCGAGGAGCTTCGTGTTCAAGTAAATCTCGCGGCCTTTCTTCGCGTCGCCCTTCGTGAGCACCTGCAGCCGCACTTTCTCGATTTGCCCCGGTTCGAGCGAAAGGAGCAGGGCACCCTTCATCACTTCCGATTGCAACTTGGCAATCGCAGCGTCCTCACCTGCGAACTTCTTCAGTGCTTCGGTTACCTGGGGAAATAGGCTGTTTGGCAACTTCTTCGCCACGAAGCGTTCACCGACGAGCCTGGCACCGGGCTTGGATGTGCCGAGCGTCACCACGGCTTCTTGAAGCAAATTCGGGTCAGGTTGATCGAGCAGTTTCTCGGAGGCCACTCGTGCGGCATCGATATCGAGTGCCGCAAGAGAACGGAGTGCTTCGACCTTCAACGTGGCCGCATCGTTGCCCGAAAGCAGTGCTTTGAGAGGGGCGACCGCCGCCTTGTTGTTCATCACACGCACGGCCTTGATGACGGCAGTGCGTTCGGCCGCGGGGCGTGAGGTGTCACCGAGCATCTTCACGAGAATCGGCCCGGCGGCCGTCATGCGGTTATCCTCGACGGCCTTGATGGCCGCCAGGCGTACTTCAGGATTGGGTCGGCTCAGGAGCGCCAGGATCGCCGCATTGGCTTTCTGCGAAATCGGAGCATCGGCATCTGCAAACACCTCAAGTGCAGCCGCCACGACCGCGGGCGGTTCATCCGGTCGACGCGAGAGAAAATCTGCGAGAGGATCGAGCGAGACGGGCGGATCGAGTTGATAGTTGGCGTAGGACATCACCAGCTTCTCACGCTGCACCGGCGTGAGGTGCGGGTTGAATAGCAGTTCCGGAATGGCATCTGCACCCGGGCGTGTCCGCAGTGTCAGAAACGCCTCGACGGCAAGATCCAGATCCTTGTCACCCGAAGCTGCCAGAACGAGCAGGGCATCGATACCGGGCTTGCCGAGCCGTTCCAGACCACGGAGGTAGGCATCCTTCAAATAGGCATCGGCTTCAATGTCGCTCTTCCAGGCGTTCACGAGCGTATCGGCCGAGCCATCCGCCCTGATGCGGCCAATCGCCAGCGCTGCAGCCCGACGCACTTCGGGGTTAGGGTCGGTGAGCGACTTTAGCAGGGCCAGGTAAGTGCGGTCGTCACCAGGCTTGGCGTTGGTGCCGAGGCCTTCCACCGCGAGGCGACGCACATCCTCCCATTCATCATTGAGCAGCAAGCGGAACAGGTCTTCGACATCGCTATTCCAGTACGCTTGTAGCACACCGAGGCCGACGAGCCGGGCATCGCCATCCATCTTGCCACTGATGAATTGTTTGAGCACGAGATCGCGCGACCTCGGGCCGCGCCGCACGAGTTCTTTTCGAGCCGCCACGCGATCGCTGAAGTCCCTGGCACCCAGTGTGGCGATTAATTGATCATCCGTCATCGTGGTGATTTTGGCCCAGCTATCCATGCCGCGGCGAGGAATAGCAGGGATTTGCTTCGTCCCTGCCCAGGTGATGCGATAGATGCGACCATTCTTGCCGTCGCCTGAGAGCTTGCCCGCGCCGCCCGAGTCTGTGCGCCAGTCCGCGACATAGATTGCACCATCAGGCCCGGTCACCATTTGGCAGGGGCGAAAGAGGGGATCATCGCTCTTCATGAACTCGAATTCATTGGTGATCTTGAAGGTCGAGCCCGTTGGTGCGACCTTGTACGCTCGCACGACCTTGCGGAACACGTCCGGGTAGTACAACAAACCGCGGTATTGTTCGGGGATGTACGAATCATTGTAAATGAGCAACCCGGCGGGTGAGCCGCGGCCCGTCTTGATCATCGGGGCCATGCGGCCCGGAAGTTCGTCCGCGATGGAAGCACGTGTCAGGTCTGGACGGCAACAACGGGCTCCGATCCGGAGCCGCCAGCCGAAGTCGGCCGCTTCCGCCACGTGCATGATGCGGCAACCCATGAAGCGGCTGCCATCCTCGTTATCGTTATCCGCGTGGAACCAGTGGAACTTATCGTCATAGGCGAGATCGCGGTAGGGATTGCGGTATCCGAGCGAGAAGAGTTCCATCTTCGAGCCATCGGGTTTGCAGCGGAAGACGGCCCCGGTGCGGAGTGCCGTGGCCCGGCTGCCGTCCGAACCTTCGGGGTAGTTATCGTCGTCGCCACTGGTGATGTAGAGCCAGCCATCGTTGCCGACGGTCAGGCCCGATACCTGATGGTGGTGAAAGCCGCAAAAGCCCTGGGCAATCGTCTCGCGAAGGCTCCACGGATCGTTGGGATTGGCCGGGCGATCTGCGCCGGGGCCGCCAATGCCAACCTGCGGCCCCTGGCGCCAGCGTCGCA
This sequence comes from Gemmataceae bacterium, assembly GCA_041750275.1. Taxonomy (GTDB): domain Bacteria; phylum Planctomycetota; class Planctomycetia; order Gemmatales; family Gemmataceae; genus JBGSZR01. Next base: position 5,475 of record JBGSZR010000246.1, on the reverse strand, counting down.
CCGTGCCTCGGCCTGTGACATACAGCCAGCCATCATGGTACATGATGGTGGACGGGAGTTCCTCGGCAATGATGACCTTGGGTGCGTTGAACTTGCCCGTCCCTGGGTTGTAGCTGAACTGCTTGACGAGATCGGTTGTGAACTTCTTCATCGTGGCGACCTGCCGGACCGTGCCGTCCTTGTAGCGGAAGGTCTCCTTCACCTCGAACCACTTGTCCCCGGAGACGGGGTCGGGCCGCCATTCCAGTACGAAGAGCGAACCATCGGGGCCAAACGTCATGCCGACCGGGTTAATCGTATCGGGCGCATCGATGACAATTTCGCACTTAAAACCTTCGGGCAGGTAGTAGCCCTTCAACCTGGTATCAAACTGTTCCTGATCAATCATCTTGATCGGGAATGGCTCCGGCCTGGTCGGCGACTGCGGTTGGGCGAATTCCGCAGGTGGCGGAGGCGGTACCGCTGCGCTGTTGCGAATCGTGAAAATGAGGCCGCCGAGAACGGCAACGAGGGCGGTGAGGGAGAGTCTTCGGAAGCGCATGATGCGGATTACTCCGTGCGTGACAGCCAAGCATGAATACGAGGCAGGATAGGTCAGTTTATCCCCAGAGATGGGGGTTTAGGAAGGATTTTCCGTGCGGTGCATCGACTGTGTCGCGGCAATCGCTGCGGTTCGTGCGGCCGGCAACGATTGCAACGCCTCAGGGCCCGCGGTTCAACGCGGGCTTATCGATCATGACACCAGATGTCCCTGCAGATGCGAGCAAAGTGCCGAACGCTTTCCGTGGTGCTATCGCACGCGGTAGATGAGATAGAGTTCATCCGCGTGAATTTGCTCGAGAAATGGAACATAGATCGGGCGATTTGCCGTGGTCACGACTTTGGTGATGCCTGCTTGCTTTAGCTCCTCACGCACACCCGGCCGCTTCCAGTCGTCATACCAGTTCTCGCATTGCTTCATACGCCGGTGCCACTCAATCACTTCAATATCACGATAAGGAACCGACTTGAAATCGACATAGATGGGATGCTCACCGAGAAGGCGAAAACGCTGCAGGTTCGCAGGGATCTGATTCCATTTCGGTGTCACAAAGGTTGCAGACTTTACGCCGCGACCCTTGCCAACTTGGGGAATGCGCGAGGGTATGAGATAGAGATCGTCCGGTTGACTCTTCTCGCGGATCTTTTGATAAAGCGGGAGTTCGCGATCGTCCATGGCATATCCGCGTCGCTCGAGCATGAGAATCGAGCCACCAGTTGCGAGGAGCAACAGTGAGATGGCACCCAGCCAGGTGACCGCCGGCCGGTCTCGATCCAGAGCGGCCAATTTCGCCATCACCGCCGCCGTACATACAGGAATCAGCACAACGGAGACACGCCAGGGAAAGGCCAGTGCAAATGTGGAATCCGCTGTCACCACCTGGATGAGCGTAAGCATCACTCCAAGCCCCGTCATCGCTATCAGAATTGGAAATACCTTAGTCGCTCGCATCTGATAGAGACCGAATGCGATCCAGAGAATCTGCAACCCGGCAATCGCATCGAGCCACCGACTCACGACACAGTGGTGCGGTATGCGAATCGTGGCCAGGATACTCGTCGCTTCCTGGAAGGTGCCCGGATCCGTGGGGGAAAATGTTTTCCAGGTGTACAGGAAATTGGGCATCACGATGAGAAGTGAGACAACACCCGCGGTGATTGCGGAACGGGTCTGTTTCTGCCGAATGGAAAAAATCATCACAAATAGCACAAATGAGCCAGCAGGGAGTGCATAGGTCATGTGCATCGCAACAGAAAACGCCGCCGTGGCACATCCCAGTATGGGTCGACCGTGGGCCACGAGTGCTAGCCCCGTTACGATCAACACACCAAAACAGGACGGTTGCAGGCCAGGTCCGAGCAAATACTGCCCGGCCAATCCGGACTGAAAGAACCAGGGATAATCGACGTCACAGGCCATGACACAGACCACACGTAACAGGGCCGAATGCAGGGCTGTGAAGATTGCGGCGAATGCGACGCGAAAGGAGCGTGTCTGCGGACTTCCGGGCAGGGTCTGGACGAAACTGCGGATACTGAGGAAATAGACCATCAGGAGCAGAAAAAAGATGGCATGCAAACCCACTGCCCCAGAAACAGTATAAATATTTGCCACCAGCCAACTGAAGGCTGGCGTCGGATCCGCTGTGTTGGCAAGCCAGTCGTGGTTCAGTTCGCCCACACCGGCAGCAGACAAACCATGGAGAAGATATTGATTTTGATTGGAAAAGAAGAGCGGTGCCTGGGTATGGGCCACGGCAAATAGTGTCGCCAGTAGAATCGCTTCAAGAGTGTGATGACTAGGATGAGATTCGGTCATGATCAATTCAGTGAGATAGTGGATGCATTGCGATTACCGGGAGAACCGATTCACGATGTCAATCACCGTGATTCAATTGGCTCCACAGATCTTCGTTCAGAACCCATGTACAGTGCTCGCGGTCGAATCAATCGATTGTTATCAAGTTGTTCGATGACGTGAGCCGCCCAGCCGGTGATTCGCGACATGGCAAAAATGGGCGTATAGAGCGGAATCTCCAACTTCATCGCGTGATAAAGTCTCCCGGCGGGCCAGTCCAGGTTGGGGAACATCTGCTTTTCACTCGCCATGACCCTTTCGAACACTTCTGCCGTCTCTTCGAGAGCGAGAGTATTCGATGCCTCGGCCGCTTTTCGCGAGTACGGCTTGAGAATCGCCGCACGGACATCACCACTCTTGTAGACGCGATGCCCAAAACCCATGATGCGTTCTTTTCGTGCGAGAGCCTCTCGCAGCCAGGACTCCGCTGTCGAGGCGTCACCCGCATTCAGGAGAATATCCACAACCTTTTCGTTCGCACCACCGTGGAGCGGGCCTTTCAGCGCACCGATTGCACCGACGATGGAGGAATGGATATCCGAGAGGGTCGAGCAAATCACTCGTGCCGCAAACGTGCTTGCATTGAACTCATGTTCGGCGTAGAGAATGAGTGAGACGTCAAATGCTTTGATTTCCTCTGGACTCGGTTCCGAGCCACGAAGCATGTAGAGAAAATTGGCGGCATGTGAGAGGTCTTTTCGGGCGGCAAGAGGTATCGTGCCTTTGCTAAAATGATAACAATCCGCAATGGCGACGGGTATCTGAGCCAGCAACCGCTCAGCTTTTCTCACATTCGCATCATGGGAATTATCATTTGCATCCTGATCGAAGTGTGCCAGAGCACTCACACTGGTCCGCAACGCATCCAGTGGCGTCGTCCAGTTGGGCAACGCCGCCAAGAACTCCTTGACCGGCGGGGGCAATCGTCGCGCCGCCGCCACGCGTTCCTGAAATGCTTCAAGATCTCTCGAAGTCGGTAAGCCACCGTGCAGCAACAAATAGGCAACTTCGTCGAAGGTGCATCGCTCGACCAAATCACCAACGAAATAGCCGCGGTAGCTCAGCCCCCCTTCGACTGTGGAGATGGCAGTCTCACCCGCAATGATACCTTCGAGGCCAGGAGCATATGAGGTAGCTGCCATTGCCATGTTATTCCCTCAATGAAGCGGCGAGCGATGACGCGATCAATGGTGCGATAAATTCACGAGCACGAGCCAAGTTATTTTCCCTGCAATCGCGTCTTTGAATGGTACTTGGTCGTGCGACCTGTGTGTATTGTTAACTACTGGCGGCCAAAATACTCTTGATCTCGTTTCTCGTATCCTGTGTAGCCGAGTGTGTCGTAGAGTTCCGCTCGCGTCAACATGCTGGGCAGCAGCGAAGTCTGTATACCGGCCGCAAATAATTGTGAAAGCGCTTGCTCGGCTGCCTTCATGGCGACGCGAAACGCGGTCAATGGAAACAAGATCAGTTTATAACCTAGCTCACTCAGTGCGTTAACATCAAGATTGGGGCTCCGCCCAAACTCGGTCATATTCGCCAGCAACACGGTTGGGATCTCACGAGCAAAACTTGCAAACTCATCTTTCGATTCCAGTGATTCTGGGAAAATCACGTCCGCGCCTGCCTCAACATAGAGTTCTGCCCGGCGCACCGCATCCTCGAAACCCGTCACGCCGCGAGCATCAGTCCGTGCAATGATCACGAAATCCGGATCTCGCCTGGCCGCCACGGCCGCCCGGATCTTCGCGACCATCTCTTGCGGTTCGACCAGTGACTTTCCCGAAAGATGCCCGCAGCGTTTTGGCATCTGCTGATCCTCAATCTGAATGCCTGCTACCCCGGCACGCTCAAACATTCGCACCGCTCGCTCGACTTGAAGCGATTCGCCAAACCCTGTATCGGCATCACAAATCAGAGGCAAGTCCGTCGCCGCGACTGTCATCTCGGCTGCCTGCACAAATTCACTCAGCGATAATAGCCCGATATCCGGCACACCGTTGCCGGCCGAGAGGGCACCGCCCGAAAGGTAAACGGCACGGAAACCGATGCGTTCAGCGAGTTTTGCCACAAAGGGGCAAAAGACCCCAGGCAGCAAAACAGGACCCGCTTGCCACGCTTCATGCAGTCGTCGACCAGGTGATCGGCATCCGGAATCAAACGATGACATGGCAGCGAATCCACACGAGAAAACGACTCGTCTCATCTTGAACATAGTCGATCTGTGGAGTCGCGAACAGGAAAATTGAAATCGCCTCCGTCGCCGGAAGTCATTCTGGCATAATGCGCCACGACTGCACTCAGCCCATGTGGGGCAACTTTCGGAACGCGCCTGGTTGACACCTCCGGCTTCGCTTTTATAATCTCAGAGTGCATTACCACCCCATCAGGTGAGCCTGAATGATTCTGAGCTTGGTTTCGCTGGCGACACTTATTATTCCACTTCAGTGTGGGTAGCTCTCGCCGACGAAATCATCGTGTCGGAGAGGCCAAACCCGATCAGGTTTGGCCTTCGCGTTTCATGGGGTCGGTGTCGCGCGTATAGCTCAGTTGGCTAGAGCGCAGCTCTGATAAAGCTGAGGTCCTTGGTTCGAATCCAAGTACGCGCACACAGTTGGCAGGCACGGTCGGCGAACGGGGGAGTAGCTCAGTTGGTAGAGCGCCTGCTTTGCAAGCAGGATGTCAGGGGTTCGAGTCCCCTCTTCTCCACACCGAATCGTCGCAATCCGATGAGTTTCGTCTCTCGGAAGTGTCTCGCGAATAAATCTCGCGGACACAGGTTGACGATGGCGTCAGTCGCCAATAGATTTCACCTTCTCACACTATCTCACAAGCTCAAGCGAGTTTGTCTTGTAGAGTGAGGTGAAAGTCGATTGCTACTCGGCAGGAATGCTGAGAGCATCGACGCCCGCGGGTCAGAAGTGACTCGTGGTTGATGCGATCTTTGACAAGTAGGTTGGGTATGAAGTTGCATCGAAACGACTCCGTGTTGCGGGGTGCGTCGGATGTGATGGTGGGGTTCCCGCGAGGGGGCTTTGCTGTGGCGTTCGGGGTGCTGTGCAATGTGGAAGAATATG
>JBGSZR010000245.1:0-10484 GCA_041750275.1 Gemmataceae bacterium | reverse complement strand
TCAAGGAGATTCCGACCACCGGGCCGCTGAGTTGGTCCGTGCCCGGTTGCGTGGATGGCTGGGACGAACTGCGCCGCAAATTCGGCACACGCTCATTCGAGGAGTTGCTGGCCCCGAGCATCGCCTACGCCGAGAACGGCGTGCCCGTTCCCGAGGTGATCGCAGGCTACTGGCGCTCGGCCGAGCGCATGAAGGACCCCGGCATGCGCGAGACCTTCCTCGTGCGCGATGGCCAGGGCGGCCGACACTCGCCGCGGGCCGGCGAACTCTTCAAGAACCCACACCTCGCCAGCTCATTCCGGCTCATCGAGAAGGGCGGCCGCGATGCCTATTACAAGGGCGAAATCGCCGAGAAGATCGTCGCCCTCTCGGACAAAGTTGGCGGCCTCTTCACCCTGAAGGACTTCGCCGAGCACAAGTCCGAGTGGGTCGAACCCGTGAAGGCGAATTATCGCGGCTACGATGTGTGGGAGATTCCACCGCCAGGCCAGGGAATCGCCGCCTTGCAGATGTTGAACCTGCTCGAGCCGCACGACCTCAAGAAACTCGGCCCAACCTCGCCGGACTACTGGCACTTGTTGGTGGAATCCAAGAAGCTGGCGTATGCCGATCGGGCCAAGTTCTACACCGATCCGGTCTTCTCGAAGGTGCCCGTCGCCGAACTCATCAGCAAGGAATATGCGAAGACGCGCGGCAAGCTGATCGATCCGAATCGGGCACTCACCGACATCCCCGCCGGCGATCCGAAACTCGGCCAGGCGGACACGATTTACCTCACCGTCGTGGACAAGGATCGCAACTGCGTCTCGCTTATCCAGAGCAACTACGGCGGCTTCGGCTCCGGGCTCTCCGCTCCCGGCACCGGCTTCGGCTTGCAGAATCGTGGCTGCCTCTTTGCCCTCGACCCCACGCACGCCAACCGACTCGAGCCCGGCAAGCGGCCCTTCCACACCATCATCCCCGCGATGGTTACGAAGGACGGCAAACCCTGGTTCTGCTTCGGGGTGATGGGCGGCGACATGCAACCACAGGGGCATGTGCAAGTGCTCGTGAACCTCATCGACTTCGGCATGAACGTGCAGCAAGCCGGCGAGGCACCCCGCGTCGAACACGTCGGCTCGGCCACACCCACGGGCCGAACGGGCCAACCCGATGGCGGCACCATCCAGGCCGAGCCTGGCATTCCGGACGAGGTCGTCGCCGAGTTGAAACGCCGGGGCCACCGCGTCGAACGTGTGAAGATCAACGGCGGCGGCTACCAGGGCATTCTCATCGACCCCACCACCAACATGCTCCACGGCGGCAGCGAACCTCGCAAGGACGGCATGGCGATTGGCTATTGATCCACAGCGGAACGCACGATCCCGAATGGTGTGCGGAACCCGGCGCTCCACGCCGAGCACAGACGCCTGTCCGTCTGAATTCTCACTCCTAAGATAATTGGTGACCTCTCCAAACACTGGGAGTAAAGCTCGATGTCCACACCGATTTCGGTGACGCGGTTGCTCGGCCTTGGCCTCACGCCCGGCAAACTCCGGGGCCTACAACGCATTAGCAACACCAATGGCACGCTGACGATGGTCGCCACCGATCAGAACAGCTCCATGATGTCCATGATGAAGAAGGCGACGGGGAAGGATCCGACCTATCCGGAAGTCGCCGATGCCAAGGTGATGCTCTCGAAGGCACTCTCGCCGCACTGCTCGGGCTTGCTCGTCGATGGCTACTACGGCTACTGGAGCACCGTGGCCGCACACGCCGTTCCGGCGGGCACAGGGCTGCTGATCCGCGTCGAGAAATCGGGCGCGGACAAGAACAAGGCCGGCGCACCGTGCGGCGAAGTCGAACCCGGCTGGGGCGTCGCCAAGATCAAGCGCTGCGGGGCCGATGCCGTGAAGTTGCTGGCCCAGTTCGAACCCGATGAGTTCGACTCCGCCGAGCGCAACTTCGAATTCACCAAGATGATTTACGATCAGTGCATCGAGCACGATATCCTCTTCCTGTTGGAGCCGATCCACTTCGCGTACAACGGCGAAAAGGACGACAGCCCCACCAAGATTGCCCGCAAGGCGAAGACGGTGATCGACTCCGCGAAGTACCTGAGCCGGTACTGCGACGTGTACAAGTCCGAGTTCCCCGGCACATTCGGCCACGAGACGGATGCCCAGCTCGTCGACAATCTCAAGAAGCTGAACGATGCCTGCGTGAAGCCGTGGGTCTTGCTGTCCGCGGGTGTCGATTACGACAAGTACAAGAAGCAGGTGGAGATGGCGATGAAGGCCGGAGCCAGCGGCGTGCTCGGCGGCCGGGCCTTCTGGAAGGAGTTCTTCACGTACACCACGCCGGCCGAGCGGCAGAAGTTCGCCGAGACGGAATGCGTTCGCCGCGTCACCGAGACCGACAGCATCGTGAAGACGGGCACCCCGTGGTTCGCGAAGTACGGCCTGAGCACGGACGACCTCAGCAACCTGCGCGCCGCTGAAGGCTGGCACGCCCGCTACGGCGGCGGCACCGCCTCCACCAGCGGTGCAGGCAAGGTCGACCCGAACGCCGTCTATTAAGCCTTGCCCTGGGCTATGTGGTGTTGCCCTTTCAGGGCAAATTACCATTTGCTTGCGATACCCAGGGCGGCGCAAAGGCTTGCCCTGGGCTATGTGGTGTTGCCCTTTCCGGGCACAGAATGGTGTTGCCCTCACCGGGCACAGAATGGTGTTGCCCTCACCGGGCACAGAGTGGTGTTGCCCTCACCGGGCACAGAGTGGTGTTGCACTCACCGGGCACAGAGTGGTGTTGCACTCACCGGGCACAGAGCATGGTTTTCACACCGAAGGTGTGGGACCAAATAGCCCAGGGCAAGGAGCGTAGCGACGCCGCCCTGGGTTGGTTCGTGAATTTGGTTTTCACGCTGAAGGCGTGAGACCAAGTATTGTCCCTCGAATCCTCCTTGCGCTTTGCGTCTTACCTCAGGGTTTCACGGAGCCCGTCAGCGTGGCGGGATTCGCTTTTCGAAGGGCGGTCGCCTTCCCCTGCGCCACTTCAGCGTAGCGACTATTCGGGGCAAGCTTCTGCACTCGCTCCAGGCACGTCAGCGCATCCGCCTCTTTTCCTTCCTTCTGCAATGTTTCCGCCAGCGTCAGGTACATGGCCGCGGCGTACGGTTCCGCCTCCTCATAGCCTTCGAGGAAGCCGAGGATTTTGCCATCGGGTGCCGCGAGCACAGTGGTGGGATATCCCTGCACCTTCAGGGCGGATGCCAGGGCGGGCTGCCGCGTCGCATTGATCTTCACGGGGACGAAGTGGCCGCCGAGCAACGCGGTGACGCGTCGATCGAGAAGGGTGCTGCCTTCGAGCTTGCGGCAATAGAAGCAGTTATCCGAGCCCACCACGATAAGCAGTGGCAGACCCCTTTCGGTAGCTTCCTTGCGGGCGGCATTATAGTCGGTTCGCCAGGTGAAAGCAGGCGGCGGATTCTGGGCGTCGCTGGGCGAGGCGGTGAGGCCGATACACACGAGTGCGAACACGGCCGGCAGCGCTGCCGTGCGAGGTGCGGATGCGAACATGAACGATCCTCAAAGGTGCCGTCGCCAGGTTGACTCGACCCTCACGCACGCGGATGGGCCTTGCGATAACTCTCTTGCAAGCGCTGCGTCGTGATGTGTGTGTAGATCTGTGTCGTGCTCAGGCTCTTGTGGCCGAGCAATTCCTGGACACCGCGAATATCGGCACCATTATCGAGCATGTGCGTGGCGAAGCTGTGCCGCAGCGTGTGCGGGCTGGTTCGTGGGTCGAGGCCCGTTTGCCTCAGGTATTTCACGAGAAGCCGGCCGACGCTCCGCGTGGTCAGTCGGCCGCCGCGACCGTTGATAAAGACGGAGGGCGAATCGCGACCGATCTTCTGCAGCAAGGTCGAGCGTTCGGCGAGCCAGGCCAGCATCGCGGTGATGGCTTCGGGGCCGAGCAGTGCGAGCCGCTCCTTCTTCCCCTTGCCGCGAACGGCCATCACGCCATCATTCACCTCGATATCGTCGAGGTCCAGCCCCACGGCTTCACTCACGCGAATTCCGCCCGAGTAAAGCGTCTCCAAAATGGCACGATCGCGGCGACCGATCCAGGTGATGTTGTCGGGTGCCGCCAGCAATTTTTGAATATCCGCCACAGTGAGGAAGTGTGGCAGCGGCTTATCCGGGCGCGGCCCGCGCAGGCTCTTGGCCGGGTTCTCGCTGAGCACGCCCTCACGGCAAAGGTACTTGCCGAAGGAGCGCACCGCCGCGAGCCGGCGGGCCACTGTGGTCTTGGCGTACCCCTTCTCGTGCAGCCAGGCGACAAACGAACGCAGCAGCCGCGTGGTCCAGTCTTCGGGCTCGATCTGGTTCTTATTGAGGCGTTCGCGGGCGAATGTGAGGGCTTGCGTCAGATCCTCGCGGTAGGACTTGACGGTCTTCTCCGAAGCATTTTTTTCCAGGCCGAGGTGCGTGAGGAACTCGGCGAACCCTTGCTCCAGCGTCACGGTGTCGATCTCGTGGTGCGTTATTCCCAGACATCCGAAGCCGGCAGGCTCGGCTCGGGATTCTTGATGCGTTCGGTGAGCACAGCCGCGTCGAACCAGGAAATGGCGAGCGTGGGGTCAGCGGCCTTGTGCCGCAGTTCGTCCACGAGAGTCTGTCGGCTCTCATCGTCGTAGACGAAGATGAACCGCTCATCGCCCTTGAACAGGGCCAGGACATTGAGTTCCCGGGTCACGCGATTCCCCTCGCAGTGCGGCACCCTCCGCTCATCGACGCCGCAAGGTGGGCCACTGAAGTGAAATCGGGGGAAGTTGTGATCGGGTTTCGCAAACCGCCCGAACCACTCCACCGAGCGGGCGGCACTCTGCTCTGGCGTCAGACTGTGAGACTTTTTCAGGTGCGGGATTTGTGCAGCCTCGAGCGATTCACGCGGCAGACTCACCAGGTGAAACACAACCACGCCTTGAGCCTGGAAGACGAGAGGCCGGCGTTTGGTGCCGATCTCGCGCATAGTTGACATCCGTATACTATCGTGTACGCTTTCGCGCTCACGTCATTTCTCGCACATCACCGGTGCCGTCATGCCCCGCCAACCCATCCCATCCGATGCGGTTCTCGCACGCGCCGCGGAACTGCGTGCCGGTGGTTCGAACTGGGAAGCCGTTGCCGCGAAGCTCAATCGCTCCGCCGAGACCGTCCGCAAATGGCCCGCACTCCACCCCGAACGCTGGCAAGCGGCGCTGCACCAGGCCGAGCGCCGACTGGTCGCCGAAGCAAGTGCCGAGTCCGTGCTGATCCTGCGGCAACTGCTGCGCTCCGACGATGAGAAGGTGCGCCGCGATGCCGCCGAGTTCCTGGTGGAGTTACGGCTCACGCTGGCGAAGTTGGATGACAAATCGCACCTCGAACACTCCACGAACGCACTCACCTCCGATTCCGCCCGATTCGCGGCCTATCTCCAAGGGCACAGTGATGAAGAACTCGACCGGCTCGTCGCCGAACTGCAACAGGCCACGATTGAGGAACCAGCTGATCCTGGCCCGCAACCTTACACAGGCTCGGCTTGATCCCAATCTCTTCACTTCGCTCTGTTTCACCGATACGCACGGTCGCCGCATTCGCCAGGCTGCGATTCACCGGGAATTGCAAGCATTCTTGACACTTCATTCGAAAGCGTTGATTGAATTGCCGCGCGATCACGGCAAGAGCTTCCAGGTCTGCTGTCGACTGTTGTGGGAACTGGGCCGCAACCCGGCGTTGCGCGTGAAAGTAGTTTGTGCGACGGAGGTGGTGGCCGCGGAGCGGTCGCGCTTTCTGCGCGATGCAGTGGCCCACAATCCCTGGGTGCGGCACGTCTTCCCGGCACTGAAGCGGGGCAACCCATGGGCCGCCGAGGCGTTCACGGTGGCTCGCCCGGCCGATGTGATCGGCCCGAGCGTCGCCGCCTTCGGCATCGGTGCCGGCAGCACCGGCACCCGCGCGGATCTGCTCGTCTGCGACGACATCGTCGATGTGCGTTCGCTGCAAAGTCGGGCCGAGCGCGAACGCACGTGCAACTACTTCAGCAACAACCTGATGAACCTGCTCGAACCCGATGGCCGCTTCTGGGGCCTCTTCACCCCGTGGCATGGTGATGATGTGAATGCCCGCTTGAAGCAGAATAGCGCATATGCCGTGTTTCGCCGGGCCATCGATGCGGAGTTCACACCGTTGTGGCCGGAGAAGTGGCCGCGGGAGAAGTTGCGGGCGCGGAGGGCCGAGATCGGAGCGGCATCGTTCGCCCGCGGCTATCAGTTGCTGCCGCTGGCGGAAGATGAGACGCCGATCCGCCCGGAGTGGGTGCGTTTCTGGACGGAACCCGTGCCGTATGAGTGTGTGATTCTCGCGGTCGATCCTGCCGTGAGTGCGAAAGCCAGGGCTGATGCGAGTGCACTGGTGGTGCTCGGAAAAGTGCAGGGCGAGCCGTCACTGTTAACCGGCGCTTCCTCCGCCATTCATGTGCTTGAAGCGACGGCCCGCCGCGTGGCCGCGCCGGAACTGGTCGCGCTCATCGACGACACCGATCGCCGCTGGAACCCGGCCGTGATCCTGTTCGAGTCCAACGCCGCCTTCACCGGCATCCGCGACCTGCTCGTGCGGCACAGTCGCTTTGGGGCAAAGCTGAAGGGGATCACGCAAAGTGTGGACAAGGCCGCACGCGTGGCAGCGTTCAGCGTGGCCGTGGAGAATGGGTGTTTCCGCTTGAAGGGAGATGCGAAGGGTGTTGATCCAGCCCAGGCGAAACTTTTCGAGGAGATGACGACATTCCCGTTTGCCGAGCATGATGACTTGCTGGATGCCGCCGCGATGGGGACCGCGCACCTGCTCGATCGCCGCGAGCCGCGGGCATGGTGAACTCACACGAAGAGTTCCGCGACCTTGCAGGTGAAGCCGGGCAGCACATCTTCGCCGGAGAGTTCGCCCGCCTCGTTCAGTTCGGCACAGCTGCCATCGAGCCGGCGAATGACCACCGTGCGTGCCTTGGGGCTAATGACCCAGATGAGCTTCACACCGGCGGCGCGATAATCAGCAATTTTCGTTTCGATCTCTTCGTAGAAGTCGTTCGGCGAGACCACTTCGACCGTGATATCTGGAGCAAGCAGAATGTCGCCTTCCGGAGCTTCATCATCGGGAAAGCGACCGGGACCCACGAATGAAACATCGGGCTTGCGGAGTTGGCGGGGGTTGTGGGGAAAGCAGCGGTAACCGGTCTGCGATCCGAAGACGAGCCCACCCTGGTTTCGGAAACAGTGCTGATCCATTCGCCCACCCAACCGCAGTGCGATCCGATCCGATTTCGCTCCCATGGTCTTCTCCACTGGAATCCCATCGATCAGTTCATAGTGATCGCCGTCTGGCATTTTCAGCAGATCTTCGGGTTCCATCAGCACTGGCTGCGATTCCATGTCCATGATCGGCCCTCGGTGGTTCCCTTCAATTTACCGCATTTCCCTGACCTGTGCGAGGCATGCCATGCTTGAACCCATCACCATTCGCTACTCGTTTCGGCCGGCTCGGCGCAGCCTGGCCACGGGGCACGTCACGGACCTGTTCGGCCTGCCCGAGGCGGAGCCGCCGCACCTGATCGCGGACCGCGTGAGCCTCGATATTCGCCCGGGCGAAGTGGTGCTATTCACGGGACCAAGCGGGTCCGGCAAGTCTTCATTGTTGCGAGCAACCGGGGAGCAACTCGGTGCCGTCGATGCCTTCAGCGGAGACTTGCCGAACCGACCACTTGTCGATGCCCTGCCCGGCACAGTCGAGGAGCGCCTCGCCACGCTCGCCGGCTGCGGTCTCTCCGAAGCGCGCTTGTTGCTTCGCACGCCATCCGAACTGAGCGAAGGCCAGCGCTACCGCTTCCGCCTGGCCTTCCGCATCTCCCAGCTTCGCCAGCAAGTGATGAATGCAGGACATGAAAGCGATGCCCACTCTTCCATTCCACATTCCGCAACTCGCACTGCGCAATACGTGCTGGCCGATGAATTCACCGCCATGCTCGATCGGCCGCTGGCCAGGGTGGTGGCGTTCAATCTGCGGAAACTCGCCTCGCGCAGCGGTGTCGGCGTGCTCGCGGCCACCACGCACGAAGACATCACCGCGGACCTCGCACCCGATGTCTGGGTGCAGTGCCACGGCGAAGGCAACATCTCGGTCGAACGCCGGAGGTGGCAAAGGCGAGGCATCTCGTTCGCGGATGAGCTTTGGCTCTCGGATGGCACCGCAGCCGACTGGCCGCACTTCGCACGGTGGCATTATCGCAGCCACACCCTCGCCTTCATCAAACGCGTGATCCTGCTCTGGCATCGCCGCGAACCCATGGGCATCTGCGTCTTCGGGGCACCCGCCGCGTCGCTGGCTTTGCGCACGAGATTCTTCAACTTGAAGGATCCGCGTTCGCGAATCGGCCTGACCACGCTCAACGAACGCCTCTGGCTTTTGCAGCGCGTGGTGCTGCACCCCACCTATCGCGGAGCCGGGATCGCGGCTCGCTTCGTGCGGCGAGCGTGTGAATTGTGCGACATCGACTGGATCGAAACACTCTCGGCGATGGGTCAGGCCAATCCCTTCTTCGAACGCGCTGGCTTCCAGCGCATCGGCGTGATCCGGAAATCACGATCGGAGAACAAGACGCTCCTGAGCCCACAGCGCAAGCAAGGGCCATCCAATCCGTACGCGTCGAAGCGCACGACGCTCAGTGCCGAGAGCATCGCGAAAAGCCGTTTCAGCGACCCGGTGTACTACCTATTCGACAACAGGAAGCGCGCGACAGTTGCTCACGCTGCGGGCTAGGATTCGTCCACCTGCGTGTGCTGCCATCCCTCACACGCGGCTGTACACGGGTTGCACAGCTTCGCTTGCATTCGCCTCCTCAGTCGGTTGCTCGGCTTCTGCCACGGGTGCAGCCACGGGCGCTCCCGTGCGAAGCTCCTGCACGAAGGCGCACAAGCGGCTCAGCCCTTCCCGCAGTCGGCCATCCTCGGTGGCGAAGTTGATGCGAATGTGGCCCAGACCACCCGTGCCATAAACACATCCCGGACCAACAAGCACCTGCTTCTCCTTCAGCAGTCGCTCGGCGAAGGCACGCCCATCCAGGCCCATCCCATTCACGCAGACCCAGGCATAGAAGCCGCCAGCGGGCCACTCGGGTTCAAGCCCAACGGCTTTCAGGCGATCGATGGTGTAGTTGCGGCGGCTGCGGACGCCTTCCCGAACAGAATGGTAGGCATCCTCCCCGCCGACCAGCGCCCGCGTGGCAAGTTGCTGGCACAGCATGGGCACATGCGGAGCCGCGAGGTTCGCCGTGAGGGTGCAGGCTCGCACAAGCGTTCGCGGGCCCGCGAGCCAGCCGACTTGCGCCGCCGTGAGCCCCCAGGCTTGAGCAAAGGATCCCACCGTAAGTGTGCAGGCTTCTGCGCCCGGCAAGGTGGCCAGCGAGGTGAGCCGTTGATCGTGCGCGAAGCGAGCGAACGATTCATCGGAGTAGATCAGCACGTTGTAGCTGGCTGCGAACCAGGCAATGTATTCGAGGTCTTCCTTTGCGAGGCAGCCCCCGGTGGGGTTGTTGGGATTGCACAGCACCAGCAATTTCACACGCCGCACGGCCTTCTCGAAGGCTGCGACGGGAAAGCGAAGCCGGCCCTCCTCGTTCCAGGAGTGGATTTCCAGGAGGCAGGCCTGGCGCGATTTCGCACCAAGGTGAAACAAGGGTGAAGTGGGTGTGAAGAGCGCGACGCGATCGCCTCGGTTCAGGAAGGCATCGAGCGCCGCCGCGAACGCGGCACTTGCACCATGCGTGACCAGGATTTCGCGCTCTGGATCGAGGATGCGGCCATCGCGCTGGACGTGGTAATCGGCGATGGCGTTCCGCAGGGCGTGGCTCCCCGCGAAGCACTCGCCTTCGTGCATATCGGTGGGAACGCGAACACTGGCCAAGTCGAAGCGTGGGCTGGCCGTATGCAAGTCGATCACCGTGGGGTCAACCGGGCCGGGGAAGAAGGCCGGGTCGAGCAGCGATTCATGCGGAGCAGCAAGCACGCGGTCCGAAAGATACCGCAGGTAATGAGGGCCGCCATCGGTGAGGCGATGGGCCACCGGGAGCAAGCCCGCGATGCGTGTGCGAATCAACAACTTCTTGAACCAGAGGGGCAGCGCCACGATCGGCCTCCTTGCCAGGTGCGGTGGCCGGAATTGTCGCCTAAAGCCCGTGCTCCTGTAAAGCCGGCTCTGGGGCACCTTCACGCCGAGAGTCGCTCCGGCATCACCGTGCGAAGGCTGGCAAAGAAGTCTTCGAGTGTCTCCGTGCGTTTCACCGCTACAAAGGCGGGGCAGGGGCCGCGAAGTGCCGCCATCTTCAGCCACTGCTTCAACCGCCGAACGATGCGTCCGGGCTGGTACGCGGGCGATTCGCTGGCACGCATCACCAACCGCTGCAGCAAGGCC
>JBGSZR010000244.1:0-3159 GCA_041750275.1 Gemmataceae bacterium | reverse complement strand
GTCTCGATGCGGGCCTTGAGTTCTTCCGCCTCCGCTTTCGGCAGCAACCGAGCGGCGCGGCTGCGAACCTCGGCACTCGGATCGGTGGCCGCCGCTTCCGCCAGGGCGGGGCGGGCGAGTCGACCCATGCGGGCCAAAGCCCGGTGAGCTTCTTCCCGCTCGCCATAGTCTTCACTCGCCAGTTGCCGGATCAGCAGCCGCGATTTGAAAACATCTTCCGAGGAGACTGCCAGTTCCTTGGGGTCCGGCGAAACCGCGAACGACCAAGTTGCGAGTAGTCCACTCAACACCAGCGCCAGCCCGAACCGGTTCATCAGCCACCGCCTTCGGAAGGAAATTCAACCGGAATGAATCGGAATCGTCACCTGATTATAGCAGCACTATTGGCCAGATTTGGCAGCATTTTCCGGGTTCTCGCGCCGCCACTCGATCCATTTGCCGAGTGCGAGCGATCGGCGAATGAAGAACGAACCCCAGGAATCCCCGGGGATGGACCATTGCATGTAGCTGGTCATGCTGGTGGTGCTGCCGTAATTCGTGCGTGATTGGAAACCGTAGTCGGCGGGGTTCTGGTCTGTAAGGAAGATCGCGGCGACGAGGGCGACGTCCTTCATCAAGATCGCATCGTGTGGCGGTTGGTTAATCGCATTTCGCACCGCGTAGACGACGCTATCGTCGGTCATGGCTTTCTCAAGGTCAGGCAGGGCCCAGTCCGCCTTCCAGCGCACGAGATTCACGGCCGCGTGCCCGCGATAGGTGGGAGTGCCCTTCTTGTCCCGCAGCAATCGGCAGGCGACTCGCGAACCGGGCCCATGCAGGTTCAGGCTCGTGGCCGTGGACATCGCCTGGTACTGCGAGGAGGAATCGTCGCGAGTTTCAATCCACTTTGCAATCACGGCCCGATAGACGGCGACCTTCTCACCATCACCGGAGAAGGCACCATTAATACCAGCCGAGTTCAACAGGAAACTGACCGAGACGACGCGGCCAGCAGGGATGAATCGCGAAGAGACTTGCGATTCGGCGAAGAGCAGGGTGATAACGTCCGGCACGGTAGGGTTGCGGACCATGGGATTCGGCCCACGCGGCAAACGGTTGTTGTACAGTTCCCATTTGCGAGCCGCGAGCGCCTGGCCGAGCTCGGACGGGTCGCCACCAATGCCCATGAGCAGACTGCGATTCGTCGTGGCTTCAAGCAACTCCGCGAACACGGTCCGGGCCGCCTTGCCAATCTCCACATCCTTGAAAAGTGAAATGCCAAAGAGACGCCATTCGGCTCCGGTCGTAGCCCGGAATTCGGACCAGCCAGGCAACTCATGCTCGAAAGCGAGGGCGTCGTCTGCGAGGAACGTGTCGATGCGAGCCTGAAGCTCTTCCGCTTCGGCCTTGGGAAGCAAGCGAGCCGCACGACTGCGGACCTCGGCACTCGGATCGGTGGCAGCGGCTTCCATCAGGACCGGACGAGCAAGTCGGCCCATCTTCGCAAGTGACTTGTTCGCCTCCTCACGGACGTTGTAGTCCTCGCTTGCCAACTGACGGACCAGTTCCTTGGCTTTGAGAAGTTCGGCAGGCGGAATGGCCAGATCGGCGGGGTCGGGTGAAGCCGCGCGCACGCCGTTTACTGCAGTGAGTGTGACTGCGAACAACAAAATGGTGCGAATCATGGAAGGCCCCGTTGCCGGGTGTGAGAAACCGGAAACGCCGTTCTTACCAATTCTCTCGTTTATGGCGGGCAAATGCCAGACCCTTGTCAGGATATCGGTCGAAAGTACGCAGAAAGTCGAGTGCTGGCGGGAAAGTCCGAGCCGCCACTCTCACTTGATTTTACCCAGTCGCTAAAGTCACAAGTTGGGTTGCACCAACTTCAAAGGTCGGCCATCGCGTTGGAGAATGGCCTCGGCTGCGAGGTAGCCGCTTCGAACCGCACCTTCCATCGTCGCCGGCCAGCCCGTTGCCGTCCAGTCGCCTGCCAGGAAGAGGTTACCAAGCGGTGACATTTGTGGTGGGCGATACGCATCCACACCGGGGACCGCCCGGAATGTCGCGGCATGCTCGGTGACCACTTTCGCCCGCAGCAACCTCGCCTGGCGAACGCGGGGGAAAACTCGGCCGAGTTCCTCGATGATGAGCCGTTGCACCTCGTCGCGGCCCTGGCTTCGCAACCATTCGGAGGCACTCACCACCACCTGCAAATAGTGCTCGCCCGGTGCCACCTCGCCGCGGTTGAAGACCCATTGCCCGAGGCAATCCACGAGAACTGCGTGCGGCAAATCGAGCACACAATGCTCGAACCAGAGGTGAACGCTGGTGATAGGTGAGGGTGAAAGCTGCTGGGTCTTCGCGAAGTATGGTTCCCGCGCAAGGAGCTCCGTGGGAAGCATGTCCGCGATGCGTTCGAACGGCACGGCCAGCACGTATGCATCGGCGCAGAGTGTCGAGCCATCGCGGAGTTCGATGTGCGTGATACCAGCGGCGGTGGGAACGAGATGTTTCACGGCGGTCCGCAAGCGCACATCGACATGGTGTGTGGCGAACCACGCGGCCAATTCTTCGCCGTAAAAGTGGCTCAGTGGAACCGATGGTATATGGACGGTGAAGCCATCGCGGTGGCGGACAAAGCCATCGCGGAAGACTTTGCGGGCATATTTCAGGCCGACGTTGTCAATGCTCTCGTTGAGCGCACTGGTGAGCACAACACCCCAGAATCGCTCGATGGTGCGGCGGTTCTGGCCATGCCGTTCGAGCCAGGGACGCAGCGGCGGATCGACGCTTGGCGAAGTCGCGAGCAACGCCACAAGCCCGAAGGCGACGCGGAGTTTGTCCAGTGCGGTGAGGTAATGGGCACCCATTAATGCCCGGCCAAGGTGGAATGGAGCGGGCCAGGGATCGGCCTTGAAAACGCTCCGCTTGCCATCGGGGGTGACGAACCAGAGTTTCGGTTGCGGTTCCAGGAAGTGAGCGACACCCACAGTCCGATAGAAGTGGGCCAGATTCGTGCAGCAGCCCATGCTCACATGTTGGCAGGCGTCGATGATCTGGCCGGAATTCGGGTCAGTGAAGGAACTGGCTCGTCCGCCAAGCCGGGGCCGCGATTCCAGCACGGTGACGCGATAGCCGCGTGGCGCGAGTGTCGTGGCCGCGGCCAACCCGGCGAGCCCG
>JBGSZR010000243.1:0-55613 GCA_041750275.1 Gemmataceae bacterium | reverse complement strand
CTCGGCACTGCGGCCGGCAATGGCGACCTTCGCACCAGCACCAGCGAGTGCCTCGGCCATCGCGCCGCCGAGCACACCCGTGCCGCCGAGCACCACGGCCACTTCCGATCCCAGACTGAAGAGGTTGGTCATGTATCACTCCACGAAGAGAGGCTTCAGGTGTCGTTCGTACAGGTTGCCAGTGACGTTCCGGGAAATCGAGGGTTCGCACTGCTTCAGCGCATTCAAGTAAGTCTCGCCCATCTGTGCGGCGACCTTGAAGCCAACATGGAGCAGCTGGCGGAAGTGAGCGTTGAACGCCGGGTTCGCGGGCACGTGTTGCAAGGCCGCGACGAACTCCGCTGCGGACCAGCCATTCACTGTCTCGGCGCTCGGCAACTTCGCGGCATCAATGTCGATCACAGTAGCGTAAGGTGAGCAGAGTTCATCCTTCTTGCTCAGTGCTTTCGCATAGATCGCCTTCGCCAGTTCGAGCCCCTCGCCGCCGGCCTCGGCCAGGCCGATCACTTCTTCGAGCCAGGTGGTGCCGGCCGTCTTGAGGTGCAACCCGGCATCGAATTCACGGATCGCCTTGCGAATCGGCGCGTAGATCGAGAACTTGTCGCTCCCCGAATGCACGCTGAGCTTGAGGTTGCCAGGCAGGCCGAACATGCGGGTGGCGAACGAGATCACGGCCAGGTCTTCACGAAATTCTTTCTCGAACTGGGCCAGATCGCCGACGTAATCGACGCCCTTGTTGAAGCGGCCCGTGAACTTCGGTGCGATCGTCTGCACGGGCACACCCTCAGCACCAAGCGCCGCCAGGATCAGCAGCAACTCCGGCGGTGTCTGTGGGTTGTCCGTTTCGTCCATCGAGACTTCCGTGATGAAGTTGCCTTCACCCTTCGCCGCGGCAATCTTGCGATAGATCTCACCTGCGTCCTGCACCGCCTTGAGGTACTTCGCAGCAATCGTCTCTACATCCAGCCGCGAGATGGTGAAGGCTTCCTCGATGCCTGGCACCGTGACGCGGCCCGTGATGCTCGAACAGAGATTGGCGAATGCCGTCACCGCATCCGGATCGGCAGGCTGGCCAATTGAATCGGCGACATCGATGGTGAAGAAGTCGCACGGTTCGAGGAAGCGATCAACCGTCTCGAGCCGGATGTGGTCGGCGTCGAGATGGTAGGGGAGGTTCCAGCCCAGGGTCTTCACAGCGGCATCGGCGGCCGCCCGTGTCGTGGTCGGTTCCGAGCCGATGATCGTGTGCTCGCGGTTGGACTTGTTCCAAACCGGGATCACCTCGACGCCCTGGGCCAGCGCCAGTCTGCACGCCTGCAACTGGGCCTGGGCCTGATGCGAGAAGCGATCGCCGACACCGATGGAGTATTTCGCGAGTGTGAGCATGTTCGAGCCCCTGCAGAGAAGTTGCTCGCTGTTCTATCAGCGCGGCCGTGAAGGTCACCCTGGGGCCGGCGGCTTCTCCCCCTCCACACAGTAGAAGTATTCGATCAGCAGCACGGTTGTGAGTGCCCCAAAGGTGTGCCAGAGCCAGTGGCTGCCCATCGGCAGAATCTCGGCGGCATCCTCGTCCAGCAGGCGGCAGAACCACGCAATCACGAAGCTGATCAGCCCGGCCACCACCCAGCCCACGTGGCGAAACTTCGTGCGAACCAGCACCACGGCCATCGGCGTCAGGATCAGTGCCGCCAGCGATGCATAAGAAATGTTCACGGCCCACTTGATGTTCTGCTGCGGCACAAGGCGGAACACCAGCGTGTTCACCGCGAAGTAAACGAGCAAGGCACCCAGCATGTAGGCCCAGGCCCAGCGGCGTGAGAGCTTCAAGGCCAGGTACACCGCACCCGCCAGCCCCAGGAGTGAGATGGGAATCACGTCCATGAGGAAGTACACACGCGAGGTGCGCAGTGCGTGATAAAGCGTGCCGCCAATCCCACCGGCGAGCAGAATGGGCATGCAGCAGACAAGAAATGGATAATCGCGATAGCGGCCACGCAAACGCCAGGCCCACGCAGCCACGATCAGGATGAAGAACGATGCCGTGATGGCGTTCCAGGGTTCCGCGATCGGTCGAGCATCGGCCCGGTACGGATCCAGTGGGGTTTCAGTGTAGCGTGGCCCGCCATCCGGCATGCGTCCATTGGTGACGAATGCCCAGTCGGGTTGGGTCGATTTTTCGTGGCCTTCGTGATCGGCAGGCATGCTACGGCTCCATGTGCGACGGCGAAAGCGTTTGCGTCGCATTGTAGAACTTCTGGAGCGTGTGATCACAAGCTGCTTCCGGAATAGCATTTGCGGAAACTTGAATTTCTCAATACTCGTGCTTGACGTGTTCGAGTGGCTTCACTAAGAAGCGTCTACCTTTGACCGTCCGCTGATCTTCGCGGTAAGCCGCAAGCAGTTCACCGCACGGAATGAGCGACGGAATTGACTGTGATGCACCTCGCCGAGAGCGGCCGGTTGCCGAGCTTGCTGAAAAGTAGATTCTGGGCCAATGGACGCCGATACGACTGGAGAAATTGGGTCCGTTTGCCTTCACCCCGTATTAGAGGAATGCCCCATGCCTGGTCGCTCCGTGCTGACCCTGCCGGGATTCGCCACGGCCGATGAACTGGCACCGTGGTCGGGCTTCGGCTTTCCGCCCGCTCCTCAGCTGGCGGCTGATGAGGAAGATGATGACGAAGTCGAAGACGATGATGAAGATGATGACGATGAAGATGACGATCTCGACGACGATCTCGAAGATGACGACTTCGACGATGAAGAATTCGATGACGAACTGGACGACGATCTCGACGACGATCTGGACGACGACTTCGACGACGACTTCGACGATGATGACGACGATGATGATGATGACGAGGAAGACGATGACGATCCCGACGTGTAGCCAACACGGTCGCCACCTACTTTGAGCTCGGAACGGGCAGGTCGCAGACCTGCCTTTTTTTACACCCGACGGAATCCGCAAGCCTCACACCGCTCTCGAATTCTGGCCTAGAATGTCACGGGGCCATTAACGTGAGGGTGATTCCGCCGTGAAGCCGCCATTTCTGCCACAGTTCGCAAACTCTTACATCGCTGCTCCGTCGTCGACGAAGTCACGCATCGCCCGCCTTGTTGGTCGCAACTGGGCTCGGGTGGGATATGGCTACCATGTTGAGCCGACCTGGCTCGAAATCAATCGTTTCACACTTGGTGTCCGCGATCTCCACTCCTCGTTTGCGGGGGTGAAGATCGCGCAACTCACGGACTTCCACTGCGGCTCACATATACCTGTCAGCTATCTCGAAGATGCTGTGGCCCGCACAGATGCCGAGAAACCGGATATCATCGCCCTCACCGGCGATTTTGTGCACAAGGGATATCGCTACGTTGCAGATGCGGCCAAACTCTTTCGCCAGCTCCGCGCGCCGCTCGGCGTCTATGCCGTACTCGGTAACCACGACTTCTCCGTTCGCAATGCACTCGGTATTCGCCGTCACCGCGGTTTACATCAATCCATGGCCGATGCCCTGGCGAACGAAGGCGTGCGTGTCCTGCGGAATGAATCCATCCAGCTTGATCGCGCGGGAGCTCGGTTGGTGGTCGCGGGAATCGATGACCTCTGGAGCCGCGAATCTGATCCGGTCGCGGCTTTGGGCTCGATCGATCCGGGCACACCGCGTGTGGTGCTGGCACACAATCCGCAATCAGTCGAGCGTGTTGATCCCCTGCGTTTCGATCTGATGCTCAGCGGCCACACACACGGCGGGCAAATCAATTGGCCGGGTGTCGGTCGCCTGCTGCTTGCCAAAAAAGCCAAACGCTGGGCCGCGGGACTCTATCCGCACGGTCCTGGCCATATCTATGTGAACAAGGGAGTCGGTTTCGGCTGGCGATTCCGTTTCGGCGTCCGCCCGGAACTGGCCCTGTTCACACTCAACCCCGGCTAGACACGCAGTACCCGTGCCGGATAAAGTGGCCTGATTCCTGACTGTTTCCGGGCACGGATGGCGGAGAATGCCTCATGGATGAACTTAGCCTGGTCACCGGCGGAGCCGGTTTCATCGGTTCACATCTCGTCGAAGATCTCGTGGGTCGCGGTCGACCGGTTCGCGTTCTGGATGACTTCAGCACAGGGCTCAACTCGAATCTCTCACGTCTCCCAGCTAGCCTGGAGGTGATTGAAGGCAGTTTGACGGATCCGGCCGCTGTCGAGAGGGCCCTGCGGAATGTGGGCGTCGTCTACCACCTCGGAGCTCTGGCATCGGTGGCTCGGAGCGTCGAGAACCCCATCGCCACCCACGCGGCCTGTGCCACCGGCACGCTTAACCTGCTCGATGCTGCTCGCAAGGTTGGGGTGCGTCGAATCGTTTATGCAGCCAGTTCCAGTGCCTATGGCGGTGCGTCGCCGGCCCATTCGGGCCAATCCGAGAGCTTGCTGCCTGCCGCGAAATCGCCCTATGCGGCCGCCAAGCTCGCCGGCGAACTCTACATGCAAGCTTTTGCCCACACCTATGGCATCGAGACGGTCCGCCTCCGCTTCTTCAACATCTTCGGCCCCCGCCAGCGTGCGGATAGCCCCTATAGCGGTGTGATCGCCCTGTTCGCGGCCATGATGCTCCGTGGCCAATCCCCCACAATTCATGGTGATGGAACGCAGGCACGCGATTTCACCTACGTGGAGAACGCCGTGCAGGCACTGACACGAGCGGCGGAGGCACCGGAAGTGTCTGGCAACGTGTACAACGTCGGCACCGGCCGTAGCGTGAGCGTGTTGGAACTGGTCGCGGCGCTGAACAAGTCGCTGGGAACCAACATCAAGCCGAGTTTCGGCCCAACCCGCACGGGCGATGTGAAGTTCTCTCGAGCGGATATCAGCCGCACCCGGTTCGAACTGGGTTATGAACCCTGCGTGACGTTTGAGGAAGGGCTCGAACGGACGGTGGAAGCGCAGTTGAGTTCCGGTCGACGCAGCACCGCGAAGCTGCGAGTGCTGTAGGCACGCGTGCAGAGATCATCAACCAACCCGCAGCGAAAGCAAGATGAGACTTATACCCTTGTGTTCACTGCGGGCTGATCATTTTACCATCCACCACCGTTTCAATTTGTACTGTCCGGCGGCCAATATCCTGCGCCGTGGGATACGTCGCGAAAGGATCACTTCTTCGCCGGCAACTCTTCGATCGTGATGTCCTTGTAGAACACCTTGGATTTCGCACCGCCGTGGATTTGCACGCCGATGATGCCGTTGCGGTCGATCTTCTGATCCATCTCGGTGTAGTCCACGGTGAGCACGCTGTTGAGCCAGAGTCGAATACGCGGCCCTTCGCAGCGGATCGTATACTCGTTCCAGTCCTCGAGTTTCACCGCCTTGTCCAACACGGCTTTCTCGGGCTTAACGAGCACCTTTTTGCGGCGTGATTCATCGTACAGGGCACCCCAGTAGTCCTGGCCAATATCGGCCTGATAGCCGCTGACTTCGTGGTGGTTCGGGATGCGCTGAGTGCGGAACTGGACGCCGGCGTTGGCCTTGGCTTTATCGCCGATCAGCTTGAATTTCACCTTGAGTTCGAAGTCGCCAAACGACTTTTTGGTGCACAGGAATTCGTTGCGGGGTTGCGTCTGGTCCAGGCTGCCGGCGACGAAGCAGCCGTCCTCGATTTTCCAGGTTTTCTCGGTGTCGCCATCCCAGCCATCAAAGGTCTTGCCATCGAAGAGCGGTTTGTGCTCGGCAAACGCAAGCGGCGAGGCAATCACCAGAAAGAGGAGTGCTGATAGGCGTGTCATCTTGGTACCTCGATAAGACGAGCAACCGGGCGGTGTTCAATGATTGTTTGCTCACGCTCACAGAACAGCCGGTTAGTACCGGCCGCTCGCCTGCCTGTGCAGAATCCTCATGCAATCGCGTCAAGGTGCTATGACTTCTTCTTCGCTTCGAAAAGCTTGCTGCGCAAGGTATCCCAGTCTTTTTGAGCCGCCGTCGATTCCCAGACACGGAGATCCTTGAATGAGGCCGATTCTCCAGCCACGGTGAAGCCAAGATTGGTCTTGGGCTGATTAATGGCTGCGTGGGTGCCGAAGGCGGTCTCCTTGCCATCAAGCGTGGCGAGAATGTCCGCTCCACGCAGTTCCACCACCACTGTGTGCCAGACACCGGGCTTGATATCGAGATCCACCTTGCCGAGTGCTTCGCCCTTGTCCGGGCCACCCTTGCCGTCCTGATCGTCCTTCTGCACGATCATGCCGTTCGATCGCAGGATCACGCGACAGACGTGCCCCTTGGCTCCATTCAAGCTGAGGCTGATTTGCTTGGCACCATCAAGTTTGAAGGAGAATGCAATCACGGCGTCCTTCATCTCGACGTTTCGACGCGAGACGGCACCGTGCATGTCCGCAGGCAACTCGGCTCCGCGCATCCCGCCATCGACCACTTCCCACTTGCCCTTGGCGGCCTTCCACTCCTTGCCGAACGCAGCGGAAAGATCATCCGACAGCGACAATTTGCCGATCGAGTTCATCTGTGTGGCAGGTGTCGTTGGCTCGGCCGCGGCGAGCGGCAGCGCGAGTACGAGGCCGGCGAACAGCGTGGAACGAATCATCGTGACGACTCCTGCGACAGAGGGAAAGGTACCCACTTTAACACCGACGAATTAGGCGAGTTCCGCGTTTCACAACTCACGACCCGCGAGCCAGCCGGTGCTCCAGGCAGACTGGAAGTTGTAGCCACCGATCCAGCCATCGAGGTCGAGTACTTCACCCGCGAGGTACAACCCCGGAGAGAGTTTGCTCTGCATGGTGCGTGAATCGACCTCGGCGAGATTCACACCTCCGGCTGTCACCTCGGCCTTCTCGAAGCCGAGCGTTCCTCGCAATGGTAATCGAAGCCGCTTGGCAAAGCCAACGAGTGCTTTGCGGTCCGCCTTGCTCAATGCAGCGGCCTTGCGATCGAGCGGCATCCCGGCCTGCAACAGGAGTTGGTCCGCGACACGCCGTGGCACCTTCTCGGCAAGCACCACGGCAAGTTGCTTCTTGCCCGATGCCAGCGATTCCGCTTGCAAGTACTCCTCGAAGTGTTGTTCTGCTTCCAATGGCAGCAGGTCGACTTCGAGTGTCAATTGTGAAGGCTTCGGATGCCGGCTCACGGCCCGGCTCACATCAAGCGGAGCAGGACCAGTCAGACCGAAGTGGGCGAAGAGCATCGAGCCGCGCCGCGACGTGAGCAGCGTGTCACCTTCGAAGACCTTGAGATTCACATCGGGGAGCGTGATGCCGCGGAGTTCGCCGATCCAGGCGGGTTGCACCATGAGCGGCACGAGGGCGGGTTTCGGCGGCACGATGGTGTGGCCGAAAACTGTAGCGAAGGCGTAGCCATCGCCAACCGTGCCGCACCCGGGATACGACTTGCCACCGGTCGTAATGAGCACCTTCTCCGCCATAAGAGTGCGCGACGTGGTGACAATGCGGAAGCCGCCACCCGGCAGAGCGAGCAGTTCCTTAGCGGGTTCGCTGAGTGCCAGTGTCGCTCCGCTGCGCCGCAAGCGGTTGAGCAACGCGTCCAGCACATCGACCGCGCGATTGCTGACGGGAAAGATTTTGCCCGTCTCCTCGATCTTCGTGGCGACGCCTTCTGCTTCGAAGAAGGCGATGGCGTCGCGCGGACCGAGGGTTGCGAGGGCGGAGTGGAGAAACTTGCCATTGGGTCCGAAGGCGGCGATGATGCCGCGCACATCGCAGTCATGCGTGATGTTGCACCGCGTGCCGCCGGACATCAGGATCTTCACGCCGGGCTTCTTGCCCTTCTCCAACAGCAGCACCCGACGCCCTCGCTCGGCGGCATGAATCGCCGCCATGAGCCCGGCCGCGCCGGCACCGACGATGACAGCATCGAAGTCGCACTCAGCCATCAATCTGCCTCGGGCATCCAGTTGCGGGGAGCGAGTTCAGGCTCGAAGATTTGCAGCGATTACTGTGCCTCTTCCTTGGCGTCGGCCAGGGGCATGCGGAAGCGGAAGCGGGCACCTCGGAGGGGTGAAGATTCGATCTCGAGCGTGGCGTTGTGGTGTTCGAGCACCACCGCCACGAACGAGAGCCCGAGCCCCATGCCCGCGTTGTAGCCCTCATACAGGGCATTGTCGCGCTTCGTGGTGAAGTGCGTGGTCAGGCAGTTTCGCCGCACTTCCTCGGTCATGCCGATGCCGTTATCGCGCACCTCGAGCACGGCGAAGTCGCCCTCGCGCCGTGTTCGCAGTTCAATCTCGCCCTTCCACGATGCGGCCTCGATCAGACGCTGTTTGCGGGCCACGGCATCGAGCCCGGCTGTGCGGCGTGCTTCCTCTCGCAGGTAGTTGCGCATCTCGAAGGTGGCATCGCGCGCGTTAAAGATCAGGTTCTCGATGGCCTGTTGCAAGTGCGAGAGATCACCCTGCACCACGAGAGGTTCGCCCGTGCCCTCGGCCGTCAGTCGCACCTTCCACTTGTCCCATGCGATCACGGACCATGTGCGGGGCGTCTCGGCGATGAGTTCAGCGAGGTCGATGCGAGTCACTTCTGCCTTGCTCGGATCCCGGCGAACGGTCCGCAGAATTTGCTGCAAGCGCTCGGTGACGGTGCCGAGCGTCGATTTCACTTCGAGCAGCATGCCCTGCTGATTGTCGTTCATGCCGTCCGCTTCCATGCAGCGCGTGAGCAGGTCGTTGGGCCGCACGAGCAGATTCTTGATGTTGTGGGCATAACTGCCGGCCATGATGCCGATGCTGGCATAGAGCTGGGACTTCATCTCGAGTGCTGAGCGCTCGGCCTCGGACGCACGGCTGGCCAGCTGGGCGGCTTCCAGTTCTTGCTCAAGAAGTTTGCGGCCCAGTTCTTCGGAGGAGCGCACCGCTTCTTGCTGTTTCATGCGGGTCTCGAGCAGTTCGCGTTCGCTGTGCTCTGCTGCCACAGCCGCACGCCATTGCCGCACCTCCTGCAGGCGTTCCCGACGCAGCACGCGATAGACGAGATAAACCACGAGCAAGGAAGCCGGGAAGAGCACCCCCAGGCCAATGAGTTGATTAATGCGTGTATCGCGGCGTTCACGCTGGAAGGTATTGAAGGTGTGCACGCGGTATTCACAGCGAATGATCGCACTGTGGTCCTTGATGCCATAAGGCGAGTATTCGAGTGCGCGGAACTGATCGTCGGCACCACCCGGACGCGTGGTGGGTGAACGCCAGTTCGGGTGCGTATCGCGATTGGGTGGCGGCGAACGGCCGGGCACGTCCACGATCACGGCATAAACTTCCGGGAAGAGCGGCAGCTTGCTGGAATAGACCCGGGTGGGCTCGGCGAGGGCTCGCAGGTGTTCGACCGTTTCATCGTGCTTGATCTTCAAGCGTTTTTCGGTCTCAAGGCTCGGGTTGACCTCGGCTTCGCGGAGCAAGGCATCGTATTCGCGCACGAGTTCGGGGAGCGATTTGCGGAAGACGCGGGTCTCGTCCAGCCATTCGCGCATGTCCGCATCGTCGGTCTCGCGGCCCCAGTTGGCTCGGGCGAGCAGCAGCCAGCCGAGCCAGGCGAGCAAGCCCAGCCAGAGGATGACGAGCGGCACAAGTCGGCCAACATATTTGCGGAGGTGAAGCGGCGGAGCCGAGTCGCGTTCGGGCGCATCCTCCGGAATCGCGGTGTCGCTCACGGGTGCGGCCTCCCCTCAGCCGTTCCCTCGGCGCGAACCTCGACCGTCTTCACCTTCTGCCAGCCCGACTTCGCAGATCGACGAAACGCGGTAATGGTTGCGTCAGCGCGTTGCGGCGAGGCCACGGCCGCTTGCCGGCTCGTGGGGCGAACCACCAGAACATGCTCGCCACTGCCACCCAGACGGTTACCACTCGCATCGAAGACGGCAGGCATCCGAGTTTGAAAACGGACCGCAAGTTCATCCGCACCCTTGGCACCCACCTCACCCGACTCTGGCAGCATCGTTTCGATCAGCATCAGGGCCATCTCGTTGTAGAGCAGGATGGACTGCGTTCCGCGCTTGCTGAGCGGATCGAGCACATAGCCCAGCGGTGGCGGCGGACTGCTGGCATCATCCCAGCCGAACGGGTTCTGATGGCTGAACATCACGAGTGGAATCGGAATCGAGCGCAAGGGCCAGGTGAATTCAACATCGCGATACACGGCATTCACAGACATGCCATCGCCCGTGACCGCAACGAGTCGGCGGCCCGCTCCCGGGATTCGTTCCGAGAGCGCGAGCAACACGCGCCGCATAGGCGCTGTGACACTCGGAATGATCAGCACGGAGCGTTCGCCGGGTGGCCGCAGTTGTCGCACGATCTCGCGCACGGCTTCGGCTTCGCCGCTATTGGTCCGCGCGAAGCCACCGATGCTGAAGGGGATGCGATTGCGCTGCACGAAGGCCGGTGCACTTGGCGGGCGGACGAAACTGTTCCGATCGGTGCAACGTGTGAATCGACGATCGATGGCCTCAGTGAAGTAGTCGGCGAGATCCTCGGAGAAAGGATCGTCTTGCCATTGCAACGTGAAGATGGCGGGGCCGGGCCCGTTCAGTGCTGCGAGGCCGATCGTTGCAGGCCAACCACCGGCCGCACCACCCCAGAAACAGGGAAATCCGGGCCAGCTGCCGTAGCCGGGGCAGAGCGAGGGGTCCTGGGCGAGGTAGTCCGTGACCGCCTCGGCCATTTGCTTGTTCGTGAAGCAGAAGCGAAACATGCGGCCGGGATAGAGATCTGTGAGTTGCGGCTCTTCACCCGGGATGCCGAAGGAGCCGGCGTTCGATTGCACATGATCCACAGTCGCCGCGGTGATGAAGAGCAGCGGCCGGTCGCCGTGCCATTCCACCTGACGGTTCAAGATGCTGGCGAGTTCGATGGCGCGATCGCTGGACCAGCCACCGATGACCGCAATCGGAGCGGGATCACGCTGGGCCAGTGCCGCCAGCCAGTCCGCCGTTGAGACGCCCGTGCCGGTCTTGTACCAGCGGAAGTGCAATTTTCCCTGTTGAGGCGGGCGCGAGATCGCCACACGCGGCACGCTTGTTGTGTGTTCGGGGAACGCCTCGGATGTATCAACCACGAGCCCCGGCACCTGCATCTCGGCCCGCTTTAAGCCGGTCACGAATTCGTCCCAGGTGTCGCTCGCCGTGGGGGTGTTGATCCAGGCAATTTCCCAGTCGCCACCGGGCACCGAGACCGGTTCCGGCAATGCCTGCCGCCGTCGCAGTGCGATCTGGCTCGCCGCAAAAAGCATGGCCACGACGACGCAGGCACATACGACGACCGTGAGCAGGTAATCGGGTCGGCGAAATCGCCGCATGGCGGGCCACTCCCCACAAGAATGAGCAACGATCGTGATGCTAGCAGAAGCAACGCCGTTCGGCACGTTTTGAGTGGTTCACGTGCGGCAATGCCTCAGAATTGCACGTAGATGAAGGTTTTGCTGACGCCCGGGCTGAGCGTGACGAGCAACACGACCGCAGCCGTGTAGACCGCGGCCCGCACTGCCGCCGGCATTTCCAGGAGGCCGCAGACGCGGTTTCGCAGGCCGCTGAACAGATGACCCAGCGCCACGAGCACGAGCAACAGTGGCACCCAGATGGGCACGGCCGTGCTCCAGCCGTGGAGCAGGTCGAGGCCGAGGAGTGACCGGAGCAGAAGCCAGCCAGCGCCCCAGTTCGGCATGCGAATCAGGATGAGCCCGGCCGAGATGGCAATGAGCGTGACGAACCACGCGGCCAGCTTCCAGGCCCATGTCGCACGCAGGGCGTTCAGCGTTTCCGCCCGGCCCTGCAGCGAGCGATCCCAAAGACGATGCAAGCTCATCAGCACGCCGTTATAGAGTCCATAAACCAGCCAGGCCCAGGTCGCGCCGTGCCACAGGCCGCACATCACGAACAGCACAACGAGGTTGAAGGATGTGCGCAGTTCGCCACGTTTGCTACCGCCCATGGGGAAGTACACGTAATCGCGCAGCCAGGTCGAGAGCGACAGGTGCCAGCGCCGCCAGAAGTCCGCAATGCTCGTGGCGATGTAGGGGAAATTGAAGTTTCGCGGCAGGTCGAACCCGAACCACTTCGCACAACCCACCGCCATGTCCGAGTAGCCGGAGAAGTCGCAATAGATCTGGGCGGCCCAGGCGAGGCAGGCCCAGCGGTGTGCAGCCGCGTCGAAGGCCGAGGGATCGGCAAACACCGGCGACACGAACAGCACATCCAGCTGATCGGCTATGAAGATCTTTTTGAACAACCCCAGGAGGAAGAAGTGCAGCCCATCCGCAACATGCTTCGCGGTCACCGTTGGTGGCGTCACCATTTGCGGCAAGAATTCGACAGCCCGCACAATTGGGCCCGCGGCGAGTTGCGGGAAGAAGGCCACGAAGAAGGCATAATCGAGGAACGAATGCACGGCCTTGATCTGCCGACGATAAACGTCCACCGTATAGCTGATGCCCTGGAACGTGTGGAAGCTGATACCCAGTGGCAGCAGAATATCCCAGTAGCGATCGGTGATCGTGACACCGCACAGTCGGGCCAGTGACATCGCGTTGTCATAAGCGAAAGCGGTGTACTTGAAGGCGAAGAGTAACCCCAGGTTCGCGATGATGCTAAGGCAGAGCCATCGCTTGCGGCCCCGTTCATCCGCGGTTGCTTCGATCTTGATCCCGGCTGCATAGTCGATGATGGTGCACAGGATGATCACCCACAGATACTGAGGGCTGATCCAGGCGTAGAAGAGCCAGCTGGCGGCGAGCAGCACTCCATAGCGGTGCGAACGCCGGCCCAGCATGTGGTACAGCACCAGCACAATCGGAAGGAACACGAAGAACGCTTTGCTGGCGAAGATCATCCGTCAATCCCGGGCGGCGCGACTCAACCAGTCGCTGAACTTCCGGGCTCCCTCGCGGTTCATGTGAATCACATCGGCGAAGTCCGCATCGGTGAGGCCTAATGCTTCACGCTGTGGTCGCAGCACTTTCAGACCGCGTTCCGATTCGATCTCCTGCAGTCGCCTGCGAAATTCGGCGTACTCGTTCACGAAGCGGGCTTCCAGATCGGCGGTCACGGGCATATCCACGAGCACGAGTTGCACATGATTCGATTCGCACCAGTCAATGAGCTTGTGCAAGAACTTCAGGTGCGAGCCGGTGCGATAACGGTTGAGGAAACCGAATGGCGCTTGCGGTGCGCCGCTCGCCTTCACGTGGTCATAGCGACCCGAAGCGTAGCCTTTCGCGGGCCAGTAGCCGTTGCCGTCGAACAGCGCCTGCGCTTGCTCGTTCAAGGCGTGAGCTTCTTCACGGCTCTGTGGGCAACTGCCAGGGATTTGCTCATCGGCCCACGTCGCCAGCCACATGCGGATGCCGTGGCGATGGCGGTACAGGTTTGATGCACTGCCAAACCGCGATTGCACGAAGTGACGCGTCACCCACTCGCCCGACTCGGGCCGCAAGCGAACCCAGCCGACGAGGTCGCCCCAGGTCATGAGCGAGTGCGGGCCATGTGGCTCGTGTCTTGCATCGTTGATGTCGCTGGCCGTGATGCCATACACCATCCGGCGCGGCGGTGTGGGGCAGGCGTGGATCACAGCATGATAAAAGTCCGAGACCGTGCCGCCGGAGAGGCCGAGGTTGTAGCCATTCGCCGTGATGCGATCGGGATCGATCGCCTCGGCAACGGGTGAACCGCCAACAAAAACAACGTCTCGCGGCAGGCGAGCGCATCCCGCGACGCGGGCAGCGTATTCATCCGGCGAGGCACGATTCCACACACCGGCCAGGCTGCCGATGAGACCATCCGTCGCCACAAGAAAGAGCAGGAACAGCACCAGCGTGCGATTGCGTGAAAGCCACGCGCGAACTGGACGAACCCGCGGCGAATCGGCAACGACGATCACCACGCGAACGGGCGAGAGCCGATTCACGAAAGTGGCCGGTGACTGAGAACTCGCGCTGGACGCCATCCGTGGCGGCTCCCTGGTGCGGCAAGGGTGTGAATCGGGAGTTTACTCAAGAATCGTTGCCACGGGGAAGTCGAGTTTCAAGCGGACCAGATACCGCCTCACGCTGTGCTCGAGTTCCTTCATTGATGCGCGAATTCGCCCCCTTGTTTTCCCCGGCACGACCGATACAAACGAACGAATCCCGTAACCGCAAACTGGCACGCGCCAGGCGGCACCGCATATCGTGGAGGTAGGACTGTGTCGCGTCTCCGTTTCGGCGTTGCCGCCGTGTTAAGCATGAGCCTGGCCGTCACCCTGTCGGCCCAGGACAAGCAAGCCTTCGGACTCAAGTTCAAGGACGACAAGGGCGCGCTCGTTCCCTACTACCAGAAGAGCAGCACCACGGTCTCCCAGGTCATCAAGGTGCAGGGTCAGGACCTGATCCAGAAGCAGGAAAGCACCTTCTACTACAAGTGGGAGCCGATCGCCCAGGAAGGCGAGAAGTGGAAGATCAAGCAGACCGTCGAGGGCCTGCGCATCGGTGTGGACATCTCGGGCAACGGCGTCACCTATGATTCCACACAGGAAGCCGACACCGGAGCCGCCTCGAACCCCGGGCTCGTCAACTTCTTCAAGAACCTGAAGGGTGCTTCCTTCACCGTGACGCTCGACAAGAACTTCCACGTCGAATCAGTGGATGCGAAGGACAAAGAAGCGTTCCTCGCGAAGATGGCCAACAACAACCCGCAGATGGACGCACTGCTCAAGAAGATCCTCACGGATGATTCGCTGAAGCAGATGCTCGATCCGTCGCTCGGGCTCACGCCGAACGAACCGCAGGCCGTGAACGGCACCTGGGAACGCAAGACGCCGCTCAACCTGGGGCCGATCGGGACCTACGATGTGACCTACAAGTTCAAGTACGTTGGCAAGCAGGGTGACCTGGACAAAGTCGAAGTCACCACCACGCTGGCCTTCACTCCCCCAAAGGAAGCCGAAGGCTTGCTCTTCAAGATCAAGTCCGGCACCCTGACCGCCACCAACGATGCCCCTGGTGTCATCCTGTACAACGCCAAGACGGGCCGTATTCAGGAAGCCAAGATCACCCTGAAGGTGGGTGGTGATCTCGTCGTGGTGATCGGTGGCACGGACACGAACGTCCGCCTCGACCAGAATCAGACGACGACGATCGAAACCAAGGACACAAGCTTCATCGCTCCGCCGACACCGCCCATGCCTGTGGCTCCCGTGCCGCCCGTGCCGCCCGTTGAGAAGAAGCCATAGGCTCACGTGAATCGCAAGGCAACGCACTCCGCCCGGTGGCTCATCCCACCGGGCGTTGGCGTTTCTGCAGAGCTTTGCCAAAGCCGATTCCGCGGAGCGCGGCCGTCCCGGCCG
Organism: Gemmataceae bacterium; assembly: GCA_041750275.1. Taxonomy (GTDB): domain Bacteria; phylum Planctomycetota; class Planctomycetia; order Gemmatales; family Gemmataceae; genus JBGSZR01. Next base: position 40,296 of record JBGSZR010000243.1, on the reverse strand, counting down.
CTCGACGCATGCATGGTCATGACGTAAGGCTAACCTCGATTACCCTTCATTGGTCTGTGTATAGCGGCCGGGACGGCCGCGCTCCAGGGAGGTTGCTCATGTCGATTGCCGTGCTCGGAGCGTTGGGGCAGCTGGGTCGTGATCTGGTGACACGGCTCGGCGCTGGCGTCGTATCGCTGACGCGTGCAGAGATCGATCTCGCCAAGCCGGAGTCGATTCCGGCATTGCTGGAACAGTTGCGGCCGCGGGTGCTGGTGAACTGTGCGGCTTATAACTTCGTGGATAAGGCCGAGACAGAGCCGGACGCCGCGTTCGCTGTGAATGCCTGGGGGGTGCGGGCCCTGGCGAAAGCCTGTGCTGCCATCAATTGTAAGCTCGTGCATTTCAGTTCAGACTACGTCTTTGGCCTGGATGCGACACGAACGGACCCCTTCACTGAGAGCGATGCCCCCGGGCCGGTGAGCGTATATGGCCTCAGCAAATTGGCCGGTGAGTACGCCGTGCGCTGGTCGCATGCCAACCATCTCATCATTCGCACCTGCGGGCTCTACGGTGTGTGGGGCACGGGCGGGAAAGGTGGCAACTTCATCGAAACGATGCTGCGGTTGGCAGGACAGGGCAAGCCCTTGAAAGTGGTGAATGATCAGCACTGCACTCCCTCTTACACGGCCGATGTGGCGGAGACGGTGGTTCGCCTCATTCACGCGAATGCAACCGGTCTGTTTCATGTCACGAGTGGCGGTTCGTGCACCTGGTTTGAACTGGCCGCGGAAGCCTTCCACCAGGCTGGTGTAAAGGCCGATCTCACAGCCATTTCAAGCGCCGAATTTGGCGCACCCGCACAGCGACCGCCCTTCAGCGTGCTCGCCAACCACAAACTCGCCACCCTCGGCATCCCGTTGCCCCGCCCCTGGCAAAAAGCGCTCGCCGCTTATCTCGCCGAACGGAAGAACCGCACACCAGCCGTGTGAGGCAGCTTTCGCTCTTCTGTCGATATTCCAGCAAGAATCCCTCTCAACTCCTTGACGGCAGACAGCCGATACGGAATACTAACTGAGACGTTGTCTCAATAAGAGCCGGATACCGAAACGCGGTGGCCGATGCTGATGCCGCTGGATATGCTCCGTGCCGGGGACTGGGCGGAGGTTGAAGAAGTGACCGGGCAGGCACACTGGGTGTGCCGACTTGCCGAACTGGGGTTGCGCCCGGGTTCGCGCCTGCAGGTGGTGCAATCCGGTTCTCCCTGCTTGCTGAGCATCGCGGGGTGCAAACTCTGCCTGCGGTCAGGCGAGTGTTCTCAGATTCTGGTGCGACCGGTGGCGCGGCCCGAAGCGGTGGCGGGATGAGCACACTGGACCAACTCAAGCCCGGCGAAGCTGCCGAGGTCGTGGCCCTGAATGGATCGCCCAGCCTGGTGCAGCGACTGTATGAACTCGGCCTCATCGAGGGTGAGCGCATCGATTTGCTGGCCGTGGCACCGCTCGGTGATCCGATCGAAATCCGCGTCGGTAACTCCCGCCTCAGCCTCCGCAAAGCCGAAGCCGCCGGCATCCAGGTCAAGCTCGCGGAATGAAGCCTGACACACCCCACACCACAACTCCCAGCTTCAACTGATGCTCACTGTCGCACTGGTTGGCAACCCGAACGCGGGGAAGACCACCCTCTTCAATGCACTCTCCGGCCTGCGGCAACGCGTCGGCAACTACTCCGGCGTCACTGTCGAGATGAAGAAGGGACACTTCACCGCCAATGGCACCGAGGTTGCCCTCATCGACCTGCCCGGCACGTATAGCCTGGCGGCCCGCAGTCCCGATGAGATGGTCGCCGTTGATTTGCTACTGGGCCGGCGGCCCGAGGAACCGCGGCCCGATGTCGTGCTTTCCATCGCGGATGCCACCAACCTCGATCGCCACCTCTATCTCACCACGCAACTGCTGGAACTCGGCGAACCGGTCGTGCTTGCCGTGAACATGATTGACGCCGCGGCCGCCCAGGGCATCACGATCGACTATGCCCGACTCAGCCAGGAACTCGGCATTCCCGTCGTGCCGATCCAGGCAAACAAGGGGCTTGGTCTTGAGGCACTCAAGTCTGCCGTGCTCGCTGCGGCTCAGGCGGGAAAGCTTGCCACGGGCCCGGCCTTTCCCGAGACATTCGAGAAGGAAGTCTCGCATCTGCAGAATGCCGTGGGAGCCGAAGTGCCCGGCTTCCTCACCCGGCGGTTGCTTCTCGATGTTGGCGGCTATACCGAACAGTGGCTGGTCGAGAAGCACGGGGAACTATTGAGACGCGATCTCGCCGATTCTCGTTCTCGGCTTGCGGCCGAAGGGTGCCCAGTGCCCGCCGTGGAAGCCCGCACCCGCTTCGGCTGGATTCGCCCCATTATTACCGCCGCCGTGGCTCGCCCGGCTGAGCGGCCCGTCACCTGGACCGATCGCCTCGACCGCGTGCTCACCCACAAGCTGTGGGGCACGCTCATCTTTCTGGGCCTGATGTTCCTCGTCTTCCAGTCGATCTTCTTCTGGGCCAAGCCCGTGATGGAACTGATCGTCTCGGGTCAGGAAGCCATCGCGGAGGCGATCAAAAGCGAGATGGCACCCGGACCGCTTCGCTCATTGCTCGCCGATGGCATCGTGGTGGGTGTCGGTAGTGTCGTGATCTTTTTACCACAGATTCTCGTGCTCTTCGGCTTCATCGCGGTGCTCGAAGATTGTGGTTATATGGCCCGGGCGGCGTTCCTCATGGATCGCCTCATGAGCAAGTGCGGGCTGAGCGGCAAATCGTTTATCCCTTTGCTCTCGTCCGTGGCGTGTGCGGTGCCCGGCATCATGGCGACCCGTGTGATCGAGAATCGCCGCGACCGCTTTGCGACGATCCTGGTGGCCCCGTTGATGAGTTGTTCCGCGCGCCTGCCGGTGTACATCTTGATGATCGGGGCATTCCTGAGTGAAGGCCGACCAGCGTGGTTGCCGGGTGTGGTGCTCTTCGCGATGTACATGCTTGGCTTCACGCTGGCCCCGCTGATTGCACTCGTCTTGAAGCGCACGCTCTTGAAAGGTGAGACGCCCGTCTTCGTCATGGAACTCCCGGCGTACAAGCGGCCAACGCTCCGCGGCATCACGCAGCGCATGGGCGACGCGGGCTGGGCCTTTCTCCGGCGAGCGGGCACCGTGATCTTCGCTTCCATGGTGATCATCTGGGCTCTGCTCTATTTCCCCAGCAGTGATGCGAATGGCGTGAGCTACGAAGATAGCCTGGCCGTGGCCGAGGAGAGGGCCGAGGTGGCGAGCCTGCAGATCGAAGCACTCGAAGCGCACGAGATCGAAGTTCCCGAGGAACTGGAAGCCGAGGCCGCATTGCCAGCGAAGATCAACGGCGAGTGGAAGCGAAATAGTGTGTTGGGACGTGTGGGGCTGGCGCTCGAACCGGCCTTCGCCCCGCTCGGCTGGGACTGGCGCATTGGCATGGCCGCGATTGCCAGCTTCCCCGCTCGTGAAGTGATCGTTGGAATGCTCGTGATGGTTTATGATGTCAACGATGACGACGACGAGGAACATGCCGGGTTGCAGGATGCCTTCAAGCGTGAATGGGCGAAGGACCCCGTGCGGGGGCCCTATGCCGTGCCGGTGGCGCTCTCGATCATGGTGTTCATCGCGCTCTGCCTGCAATGCGCCTCGACACTTGCCGTGATTTATCGCGAGACGCATAGCTGGTGGTGGCCGCTTTTCACGTTCGTGTACATGACGGTCTTCGCGTATCTTGGTGCGCTCCTGACCTTCCAGATCGGCAAGTTCATCGCGGATGCATTTTGAGGTGTCGCAAATGGACGGGCAACTCATCGCCGTGATTGCCATGATTGCTGTCGCCGCGGCTTACCTGGGCCGTGCGACCTGGAAGACGTGGAGTGGAACGAAGGTGGGCTGCGGTTCCGGATGCGGCAAGTGTGCGACGAAATCGGCTCCGCCGCCCAAGGGCCGTTTCGAGCTGCCCCAGGTCTGATCGCTATTTCTTGAGGGGCTTCACCAGCTTCACCCGCATGCCGATACGCAGGTTGCTGGCGTCGCCTTTCACATACACATTCGCACTGTCCACCAGTTCCAGAACGGCATCGAGCTGGGTGAAGAATTTCGTCAGGTCCTTCTCGTTGCCATCGCCAAGTGCTGAGAGGAATGCTGCGAGCTTGGGGCCTTTCACTTGCAGATATTGCCGCGTGCTGGTGCCGGAGAAGCGAGCGATTGTGGTCTCGCCGCCGGCCATGGGTGCAGCTGTTGGAGGTGTGAAGCGACGAATCGCGTCCGGGTTGCTGGCGAGCAACAGGTAGCCACCCTTCAACGCGAATGAGGGACGACAACCGGCCGGGAAGAGTTTGTCGTTTACGAGTGAGGTGATGGTGGTGGTGCCATCCTCGCTCTCGAGAATCTCGATCTGGTCCTCGTGCGAGCCGTTGTAAGCCACGCGGATGCTCTGGAACCCAAATTCGAGCCCTTGAAGGATGGCCTTTGACGCGGTCTTGCCTTCGGCAGCGGTTCCGCCGATTCGCAGGGCAGCCACGATTGTTGGAAGGGTCGCCTCGCCGTCGGGTGGTTCCGCCCAGAGTGCCCAGTCCGGGCCAAGTGATTTGAGGACGAGGGGCAACTTGTCCTTGCCAATGATCGGACCGACCGCGTCGGTGAGCACGCCGGTGAGTGCCTGTTTTCCCTCTTCTGGAAGCAGAGCCAGGATCAGATCGAGCACCTCGGCAGCCGTGCATCGGCCGCTGATTGCGAAGAGTGTGCGATCCGGAATCGCGGGCCAGATTGCGGAAGGCGTTTTCGTGCCATTCAACCAGCCGCGGGACCAGGCTGGCATTTTGTCGGGATCGAAGTGGACGGCGACGCCCACTTCAAGATCACGATCCAGGGTGAGGTAAACGGCTGCGTATTCGGTTGCGGCCCAGACCTCGCGGAACTTCTCCAATAACGCACGCTCATCCGGCTTGGCCTCGGTGATGCGGGCTGCGAATTCCGCATCAAGTGCCCGGGGATTCACGAGGACGATGCCGGCTGCGTCTGTCAGGCCGAGTTGCTTGATTCGGCGAGCAAGTTCGGGGACGGCTTGATCGAGTTTGTCGCGATCAATGACGGCCTGGATGTCGGCTTCAGTGCTGGAGAAGGCGAACACCGAGCCACGGAAGCAATAAAAGTCCGAGGTGCCAGTCGCTTTCTTGCGCTCGAAGTATGGCTCACCGTTCTGTGTGCGCGGCGTGAGCGTGGTGAGTTCCCCGGATTTCAGCTGGATCGCATTCACGCGTTCCACAATGCGTTGCAGTGTCTCCGGCTTGCGTGGCCGAATCAGGAACACGGCGCGTTCGTCGCGTTGTTGGGCTGCGTCGGAGGGCGAGTAGGCAAACACAACCACGTCGCCGAGCACCTCATCGATGACTTCATCCGGCGTGGTGCCAAGCTCGCGGCACAATGGCGTGATGTTCTCGAGAAAAGACTTCACACCATCCTTGCCCAGGAGTTGTTGGCCCAGTTGAGAAGCGGGCAGCCACTCCGTGAAAGGCGAGGTGCGCATCTCCTGAAAGTGTTCGCGTGCATTTTGAACAACGGCTACCAGGGCGGCGTCGGGCGGGGCAAGGCGGAGTGCTTCCTCGCGCGGCGATGCGGCACTCCCAACCGTCGCGCCGCTGAGCGTCAAGAGTGCCGCGATCACGAACAGGGAGTATGGCCGCATTGACGAACCTCGGAATGATGCATTCAGGAATTCGGCTTGATGGCGACAAGATCACGGAGAAAGCGATTCAACGCCTTCTCGGCGGATCCTGTGACCGGCTGGAAACCAATCCTGGCCGCCTCGGGGAGCTCAGCCAGCGATTTGCGCGCTGGCTCCAGCTTCGCCACGGCCATCGGTGTCGGCGGGTGGAGCAGGGCGTTTGTGATGGAAGCAAAGGCGGTCGGGGCGGCAGCGGCTGGCTCCGTCAGAGGCTGTGTGGTCGTTCGGAAGGCAACCCCGGCCTTCGCCAGTTCATCACCCAACCTCATCGGCTTCACGTCAGGCACTTCGGGTTTCGGTGTCGAGACGGCAACATCAAGGGTGGGCAGCGACGACAGGGACGGTGTCGGCACGTTCAGCCAGACAACGAGTGCCACCGAGGCCGCAAGTGCAAAGCTTCCCACCCGAGCCAACATCCGCACGCGGGCCCGATCCCGACGATCGCTGTGAACAGACGCGAGAATTGACTTCGAGAGGCCTGCGGGAACGGTGATGGGTGGCCGAGGCACAGCCAGTGCTGCCAGGAGCAGTCGCATGGCGTGGATGCGCTCGCGACAATCGCCACACTCCCCGATGTGCGCATCGAGTGGCCAGCGATCCACGGCCAGTTCACCGTCGAGCGTCCGCTGGATGCGGTCTGTGGTGGCACGGCAAGCCGGTGGCACCGACACCTCGTGCTCAGGTCCAACCAGTGGCTTCATGATTCTCTTCATGGGCGGGTTACATCGCGAGAGTTCGATTCCTGGGGGACAAGCCCACGACTGCGAAGGCGTTCGAGCAGTTCCACGCGGGCCCGGTGCAGCCAGGTCTTCACGGTGCCGACGGGAGCACCGATCGCGTCCGCAATTTCCTCATAAGACTGCCCGTGCTCGTGGAACAACACAAACACGGTGTGGTAATTCGCCCGGAGTTCATCCACCGCGGCCCGGATACCGCGTTGGAGTTCGGCAGAGTCGTCCTCCGGGCGGTGGTCGGGCGTCTCATGTAGATAGTCTGCCAGCTCCGGTGCCCGTGCCTTCTTGCCCATCCAGGTGCGGCAGCGGTTCACCGCAATGCCGAGAATCCAGGGCCGCAGTGGACGATCCGAATCCCAGCGGCGCAAGCTTCGAAAGATGCGCAAGAATACTTCCTGTGTCACGTCTTCCGCATCGTGCTGGTGCGAGAGCAAACGCGTACAGAGGCCGAGCACATCCGCCTGGAACCGTTCGACCAGCTCACGGCATGCAGCGGACTCACCCGTCAGACAGCGATGAACGAGAGCGGCATCGGACACGAACGGCCCTCTGACAGGTTATACCCGTCACTGGAATCCCGGGTTTCAAAGAGGGAATTCGCTGCGGAGGAAGTGGCATTCAGGATTTTCCCTGTTTCTCGATCGCCTCGCGCAGAATGTCGAGTGCTTCCCGCACAGAGGTTTCCGGCAACGCCTTGCCACGCTTCTCCAAACCTTCCGAGAACCGAATCGCGGTCTCTTGCATGCGCTCGTGCGTCTCTTCCGAACCACCGACCAGGAGCATCTCCTCCGTCTGGGTCACCCGCCTGTGCTCATCGACAGCATCCAGCCCAATACCGACGATGCTTCCAATTTTCGGGTCGTCATTCGTGCGTGATGGTTTCTTCGGCATAATCAGGAGCCTCGTGGCGGTGAATCGCAAACAACACATGGAAACGATTGTGCATCTATTCTACTCGACGGAATCCCGCACATTGCTTGCCTTGATGCTCAATCATCGGTAACATCGGGATGGCCTGATCCGGAATTCGATTGCCGGCACTTTAACTCCGGACGAACCTATGCCTTCCTTGATCCTGTTGAAGTCGCCAGCGGGGGTTGCTCCCGGCGAAACGATCCGTCTGGATGGTGATCTGCTCGTGATCGGCCGCGATGCCGACACCTGCCAGATTGTGATTCCCCATCACGCGGTGAGTCGCAAGCATGCACAGATCAGTCAGGCTCAGGGCATCTATTACATCGAAGATTTGAAAAGCCGCAATCATACCTATGTGAATAATAAGGAAGTGGCCGGCCGAGCGGCACTCAAGGCCGAAGACAAGATCAAGATTTGCGACTTCCTGTTCCGCTTCCACGATGAGAAGGCCGCTGCCAAGCCGATCCCGCTCCCCGACACCAACGCGGAAGATGAGGGTGAAGACGACCCGGGTGCGATGACCACCATCGAGGCAACCAAGAGCCCCGTCAGTGCCCAGGCGTTTCTCGAACTCGCACCCTCCGATCGCTTGCGAGCCCTGCTTGAAATCAGCACCGGCATGTCCAAAGGCTCCCTCGAGTTGCCACCCTTGCTCGAATCGATCGCCCGGACACTTTTTGATGTCTTCAAACAGGCGGACCGCTGCTTCGTGATCCTGCTGGACGACACAGGCAAGCCCATTCCGAAGGTGACCAAGAGCCGCCGACCCGGTGCGGACGATACGCGCTTCAGCAAGACAATCGTTCGCAAGACGGTCGAATCCTTGCAGTCCTACCTCAGCGAAGACGCTTCGAGCGATGCCTCGCTCGGCCCTGCGGCCAGTATTGCCGAGTTCAAGATTCGCTCGGTGATGTGTGTGCCACTCGCCAGTTCCGAAGGGCGACCGCTCGGGGCCTTGCAACTCGATACTCAGGACCGCGTCAAGAAGTTCCGTGACGACGATCTCAGCATGCTTACCATCGTGGCCAACCTCGCCTCGGTGGCCATCGAGAAGTCCAAGTTGCACGAAACGCTGCTCTACCGTGAGAAGGAGCGCAAGGAAATCGAACTCGCACGGACTGTGCAGCTCGGCTTCCTGCCACAGACCACACCAGATCTGATCGGTTTTGAGTTCTACCACCACTATTCCCCTGCCCAGACGGTAGGCGGTGACTACTTCGACTACATTCAGCTTCCGAACAATCGCCTTGCCATTGTGGTGGGGGACGTGGCCGGCAAGGGCGTGCCCGCAGCGTTGCTTGTGGCCAAGCTGAGTTCGGAAGTGCGCTTCTGCCTGCTCACGGAACCGGACCCGGCCCGGGCCATTAACCTCTTGAATGACCAGATGATGCGTGGTGGTCTCGGCGACCGCTTCGTCACACTCGCCGTGGTCATCCTTGACCCGGCCGCGAACCTGGTGACGCTGGTGAATGCCGGGCACATGAACCCGCTCCTGTATCGTGCCAAGGATGCCTCGATCACCGACGCCATCTCGAATGATCTCTCGGGGCTGCCACTCGGTGTGATGCCCGGGTTTGAGTACGAGTCCGTGACACTTGAACTCGATGAAGGCGACACCATCACCATCTTTACGGATGGTGTGACGGATGCCATGTCCCCGGGTGGTGAACTCTTCGGCGATGATGCCGTCAAGAAGTTCCTGACGCTGGACGACCCCATTGCAGCCGATGGCACCCGGCCCAAGCTCTCCGGCGAGCGTCTGGTCAACGGTGTCCGCCGACATGCCAAGGGACGACCCCAGAACGATGATATCGCCATCGTCTGCTTCGGTCGCCTCGAGGATGGTGTGGGCCCCGGGACAAACATGTCCCGGACAGGCCCCACGACGCCGACCGAACCCATCAAGATCGCGTGAATCCCGAGCCCATGGAGGCGGGATACCCATGAGTGAATCCGCAACTCTCCCCGAGACTGATGCCGAAGTGGATTCTCAAACACGCCGGCAGCCGCCGTACCACGTGATACTTCTGAATGACGATGATCACAGCTACGAATACGTCATCGAAATGCTCAAGGCGCTCTTCAATCACCCAATCGAGAAAGGCTTCCTGCTGGCGCGTGAAGTGGACCAAACGGGCCGGGCCATCGTCTGCACCACCAGTCTGGAACGTGCAGAGTTGAAACAGGATCAGATCCACGGCTACGGCCCCGACCCACGCATCACGCAGTGCCAGGGCTCCATGTCCGCCGTGCTCGAAGCGGCCGAGTGAAATGTCAGAAGATCACGAGCCCGTTGCATAAGCCAGGGTCACGTCAAGATTCCCTGGCACACCTTGCGGGCTCGTAAATAGCAAGCATTGCATCTTGGTGATTATTTCTTCACTTCACGTGTCACAGACTTGATCACAACGGGTTCGACGGGCACATCCGACATGCCAGCCTTAGTGGTCGTCTTCACACCCTTGATCTTGTCCACCACGTCCTCACCAGCGATCACCTTGCCAAAGACACAATAGCCCACGCCGTCACGGGCCTTTTCCTTGTTGAGGAATTCGTTGTTCGCCACGTTGATGTAGAACTGGTTGGTCGCGCTATTCGGCTCGCTGGTACGGGCCATGGCGACGGTGTACTTGTCGTTTTTCAGGCCATTCGAAGATTCGTTTTTGATGGGGTCCTTGCCCTTCTTCTCCTTCATTTCCGGATCGAATCCGCCACCCTGGATCATGAAGCTATCAATCACGCGGTGGAAAATCAGGCCATCGTAATGCTTGGCATCGACGTACGAGAGGAAATTCTTGACGGTCACGGGTGCCTGCTCTTCGTACAGTTCCAGCTTGATGGTGCCCTGGTTGGTCTCGATCACGACCACGGGATTGGCCGCCTTGGCAGCCCCGGCCGTGACCATGCCAAAGACGACGAATCCCAGCGCGAGCAGTTTCAACGAAATCATTTGCGGTTCTCCTGGTTATCCGCGCCGCCACTCCGGGACGGTGACCGCCGCGCGTCCGGGTATTCTAGACCGGCAACCGTCGTTGAGAATAGCGGCGACTGCGATGCAGTGAACTCTTGCGAGTACGCGTCCAAGCGGATACCGTTTCCAGCACGCGTGCCCCGTCCGTCATTAAGGTGCCAACATGCGTCCGATTCTCTCCCTGTGCCTCTTCGCGGTGTCCGCGGGAGCGCTGGCCCTGAGTACCTCGCCTGCTCAGCAACCGCCCAAGGAAGCGAAGAAGGGTCAGCAGAAGTTTGACCCACCAAAGTCGACCAAGCCTGACGAGGCGACCCTCAAGCAAATCGCACAGAAAACTGAGCAACTTCGCAAGGCCGTCGCCGAATTGAAAGCGACGAAGACGGACGCCGAGCTTCCCGATGTGGAACTGTTCCTGATCGCGGCCGAGCGCATCGTGCGTCATGGTGAATGGCTCACCGCCGACAGCGGCAAGCGCACACTGCAGACGCTCGACATCGGCCTCGCCCGCGCGGCTGCTCTCGCGAAAGGCGAGCGGCCCTGGCTGAAGGTTCGCGGCAAATGGGTGGTCCTGGGCTACCGCTCACAAGTCGATGGCTCGATTCAGCCGTATGCAGTGGTCTTCCCGAATGGCTATGGTGAGCCGCAGAAGCGTTTCCGGATGGATGTGATCCTGCACGGCCGCGACGGCTCGCTCACCGAGGTGAAGTTTGCGTCGAGTAATGAGGGCAAGGCAGCCCCGGCCACGCTCGATCATCTGGAAATGCAAGTCTTCGGCCGCGGCAACAACGCCTATCGCTGGGCTGGAGAAGCGGACGTTTTCGAGGCTCTCGCGGATGCTCGTGGTCGTGTGATGACTCCGCCACAACTCGATCAGCCGATCACAAGCCCGGTGGATCCCAACCGCATCGTGCTTCGCGGTTTCTCCATGGGCGGAGCTGGCACCTGGCACATCGGGCTACATCACCCGAGCAAATTCTGCGTCATCGGCCCCGGTGCCGGCTTCACGAATACCCATGGCTACATTGCCAGCCTGCCGAAGGAACTCCCGGAATACCAGGAGAAGTGTCTCCACATCTATGATGCAGTCGATTATGCCGAGAACGCCTTCGATGTGCCCGTGGTCGCGTATAGTGGTGCCAACGATCCTCAGAAGAAGGCCGCGGACAACATCGAGAACGCACTAAAAAACTTCAAGGAACCGCTGCGGTTCACACACCTCATCGCTCCGGGCTTGATGCACCAGATGCCCGCGGAATGGCAAGCCAAGGCAGATGCCGAGTATCGAAAGTACTCGGATAAAGGGCGCAACCCCAACCCCGAACGGATCCGCTTTGTAACGTATACGCCGCGATATGGTGAGTGCGACTGGATCACCGTTCAGGCACTCGAAAAGACCTTTGAGCGGGCTGTGATCGATGCGACACGAAAAGAAAATACATACACCATCAGCACATTAAATGTACGTCGCTTCCTCATCAACACCAGCGACCAACCGGCCAAGGATCTGGCAATCGTCATTGATGGGATGCCTGTGAAGGTGATGTTCCCGATGGAACCCCATCCGTCCAGGGTGGCATTTGAAAAACGCAATGGGACATGGCAAAGTATTAACCTCACAGCCAACGCTGATCAACTCGCCAAGAACCCGCAAAAAGTGAGTGGGCTGCAAGGCCCTATCGATGATGCCTTCCTGTCCCGCTTCGTTGTCGTGGGGCCAGCTGCCGCAGGCTGGGTGCCCGCGACGGAGAAATACATCACCACAGGCCAGAGCCAGTTCGCGCACCTGTGGGACAAATACTTTCACGGTACGCTGCCAGGTATCGCGACCGATAAGCTGGATGGGAAGACGAATCTCATCCTGTTTGGCGATCCTCAGAGCAATCCCTTGATCGCGAAGGCATTGCCGCAGCTACCCATTACCTGGACGAAGGATGAGCTTGTGGTGAATGGTGTGAAATACGATGCGAAATCGCACGTGCCCGTGCTGATCTATCCGAATCCGCTGAGTGGAAACCAGGGTTATCTTGTCCTTAATTCCGGTCACACCTTTCGCGAGGCGGACCTGAAAGGCACTAACGCTCTGCTCTACCCGCGCCTCGGCGACTGGGCCGTGATCAAGCCCACACCCACCGAGAAAGACCCGGCGGCCCACGAGGTCGTCGCGGCGGGTTTGTTCGACGAGAACTGGCAGTTCCCCAAGAAGTGACATCGGATATCTGGCAAGCCGCCCGCGTCCGCGGGCGGAGTCTGGAGAATCGCAGAAAAATCGATGTTGAGAATTGAATTTCTATGCGTCGACTGGTTGGAATGAATTGTATTTATTATTGCAATTGAACAGCCCCCTTACGGGGGCCGCTCGCCTGGATGTGAGATTACTCATGTTTGCATTCGCATTCGTATTATTGATGCCTGCGATCGATGAGCCCACCTTCATCGCTCCGGGTGCCAAGCTGGAGAAACTCTGGTCCGAGGGAGAATTCACCGAAGGCCCAGCCCAGGGACCTGATGGTTGCATTTACTTTTCCGATATCGGCAATCGTGTGATGAAATTCGATCCGAAGACTGGCAAGACCACTGAATTCCGCAATCCGGGTGGCCGCACCAACGGCCTGAAGTTCGACGCAATGGGTCGGCTCATCGCCTGCGAAGGTGCCAATACTGGCGGTGGTCGACGCATCAGCATCACCGAGAAGGATGGCACCGTGAAGTCGGTTGCGGACAAGTTCGAGGGCAAGCGCTTCAATTCGCCGAATGATTTGTGCCTGGATTCCAGAGGGCGGATTTACTTCTCCGATCCGCGCTATGTGGGCGATGAACCGCGTGAACTCGAGCATGAATCGGTTTACCGCATTGATGCCGATGGCACCGTGACGCGTGTGCTCAGGGATGTGAACAAGCCGAATGGCCTCGTGATTTCGCCCGACGGCAAGATGCTCTATGTCTCCGATCACAGTGGCGAGGCGAGCGGTGCCCGCAAGCTGGTGGCTTACCCTCTGAATGCGGATGGTTCCTGCGGTAAGCGGCGAGAACTCTACGATTTCGGCAAGGAACGCGGCATCGATGGTATGACCGTGACCCGTGATGGCATGATTGTGGCCACGGCCGGGAGCAAGAACGCGGCCGGGATTTACTTCATCAGTCCCGAGGGAAAGAAGCTGGGCTTCCTGCCTACACCCGAGGATCCTAACAACTGCTGCTTCGCTGGGGCTGACCGCAAGACACTCTACATCACTGCCGGGAAATCGCTCTACCGCATTGCACTCACGGTTGAGGGAGCACACGCGAACTGAAGTCATTCCTCGTCTCATTGCCCGTCGAAGGCCAGGGCCATCTCCACAATGGACCGGACCATGGTGCCCGTGCCGCCGGCGTCGAGTGCGGGTGTTTCGCCCTCCGCCCAGGATGGCCCGGCGATGTCCATGTGAACCCATGGCACACTGCCGACAAACTGTTGCAGGAGCTTCGCCGCGGTGATGGCACCTCCATATCGGCTGCCGCCGGTGTTGCGCATGTCCGCGATCTTGCTGCGGATCATCTCGTCGTAGCTCGCGTCCATGGGCAGTTTCCAGGCTCGTTCGCCGGCCCGGCTGATTGCCGAGAGCACGCGCTCGCCCCAGGCATCATCGTTCGTCATGAGCCCAGCGACGTGTGGCCCGAGTGCGATCATGCAGGCACCCGTGAGTGTGGCGAAATCGACGAGATGCGAAGCGCCGCTCTCCGAGGCATAGCTCAAGGCATCGGCGAGGATGAGTCGGCCTTCAGCGTCGGTGTTGAGCACTTCGATGGTCTTGCCATTGCGGGCGGTGAGCACATCGCCGAGCTTGAAGGCCCGGCCGCCGGGCATGTTCTCGACCAGGGCGAGCACGCCCAGCACGTTCACCTTGAGTTTCAACTCTGCGATGGCTGCCACGCCACCGAGCACGCAGGCGGCCCCGGCCATGTCGCACTTCATGTCGACCATTTGCTCGGTGGTCTTCAGCGAAAGCCCGCCGCTATCAAAGGTGACACCTTTGCCGACAAGGCCGAGCGTGGGCCCGCCGGGATTGCCGTTGTAGCGAAGAATGGCGAGCCGGGCGGGCCGCACGGAGCCGCGTGAGACGGCGAGTAGTGCCCCCATGCGCTCCGCGGCGAGCTTGCCTTCATCCCAGATTTCGACCTCGAAGCCACACACCTTTCCCGTGTCCACGGCTCGTGTGGCGAACGTCTCGGGGTAGAGTTCCGAAGGCGGCGTGTTCACCAGGTCGCGTGCCAGCCAGAGGCCGTGTGCTTCGGCTTGCACACGGCTGCAATCACCCTTCACATCCCCAATCAGCACGATGCGGTCCGGTGCGAAGCGTGAAGGCTTGGCCTTGCGAATGCCCGGCCCGCTGCAACCGTGGGCGAAGCCCACGCCCGCGGCGAGCAGCGAATCGGGCGTGGGCAGCACGATCGCGACGGTGCCGAGTTGCTTCGTGGTGATACTTCGCGCTGCGGCCGCCAGGGCTTCGTGGAGCGACTGACGGTTCGCTGCGTCGTGCTTGCCAAGCCCAATCAGCAGCACACGCCTGGCGGCGATGCCGGAGGGGTTCAGGATCGAGACGAGTTCGAAGAGCTTTCCGGTGACATCACCGGCCGCGATGAGATGCGAAAGCGAGCCGCCCAGGGCGTGATCGAGTCGGACATCCGCAACCGTCGCTGGCTCGCCCTCCCAGATGCCGACGACGAGCCAGTCGGCCGCGGCTGAAACAGAATCCGTGGCGAGTTCGAAGCGGGTGGTTGGTGTGTTCATTTCGATTTTGGCACAATGGGATCGTAGTAAGAAAGGCCGGCTTCCACATCGCCCACAAGCTTCGCGTCCATCGTTCGCAGTTGCGTGATGAACGCCTTGGCCTTTGCATCGGGGCAGGTGAGAGCATAGCGGACGATGGCCCGGCGGACGATGGGTGCCTGATGAGTGGGTTTGCCGAATTGAGCGAGCACCTCGTCGGTGAGTTCCCACCAGCCCCAGCGGCGCAAGTCCTCGGTGGCCTGGTCGGCAAGGTCGCCACTGGGAAGGAGTGCCGCACAACACTTCAACACTTCCTTCTTCACCTCAGCACCACGGCTAACTTGGAGGAACCGCACGGTCTCGAGGGCCGAGAGTCGCAGTCCGAAGCTGCGTTTCGCGTCACCGAGCACACTCGAAGTGTATGTCCAACCCGTTTGCGGATCGAGTAGCACATAGCCTGCGAGCAAGCCGCCGAAGGCTGCTTCGGTGCGCTCGGGGAGTGGGTTGGCCGAGAGCAACTGGGCGAGGAACGCCGCATCTTCGGCCGTGCCGCAGGTGCCGAGCAAGAAGGCGAACACGCCGAGTCGTTCCACGGGCGTGGCCGGATTCGCGAGCAGTCGGCGGAGTTTGCCGGCATCAAACGAGGCGCGAGCCTTGAGGATATCTGTGTCGGAAGCCCGCGCGAATTCGAAGAAAGCATCCGTGGCAATGGTGGGCTCGGCGCTATCGAGATGCGAGAAAAAGAAACCGAGTTTCTTTCCCGCGTCCGTGTCGTTCAATGCCGCGGCCTGCTTGAGGTAATCGACAATTGCGGGCGACGCGGCCACGCCGTACGAGGGGTCGAGTGTGCCATTGGCGACGTTGCAGAAGACGAGATAGTCTGCGGGCGTGTCGCCGACGACGGGCAAGTACCGCGGCAAGGTGAGCACGGCCCGATTGCCACGGGCGGCATCGTCCTTGAGCACGGTGCTGATGTGCAGGTCCGTGAAACCTTCATCCGTCTTCGCGTCAAAACGTGGGTTCTTGAGCTGGCCGTGCAGCACCGCTTTGGACGAAGCGAAATGCATGCGGAGCGTTTGTTTCGAGCGAAGATTGCCACGACAGAAGGTGCAAGCAGGCGACTCGGGAAGCACCACGAGAACTGCGGCGAGTGCCAGTGCCACGCGTGCCATGTGCTTTCCCCTCGGTGGGTCGACGCCTTAGAAAACGATTACGCGGCCGGCCATACGTGATGCAGGAGCCGACCGCGGATGTGATAACCGAATTCGCGTCCCGAACGGAAGGCGAATCACTTGTTACCAGTAGTCGTTTCACCAGGGAGTGGCCGCTGTTCGTCTTTGATCAACTCTTCGAGGAACTCGACCTTCTTGGCGTCCTTCTCACGAGCTTTCTTGACGAACTCGACAGCCGCGGTGTTCTTGGGGTCAGCCGCGGCTGCGGCAATGGCGTACTTCAAGATGGAACGGTTCACGATGGGAATATCGTTGTGCGTTTTCTTCTCGGAATACCCCAATACGATCGGCGACAGTTCCCAGACTTTCCACTTCCGCAAATCCTCGATGGGCAAATCCGCAAGATCACCCTGGTCCATGAGTATTTTCATGGCTTCGAGAGCCTGGGTCGGGGCGATAACATCGGGCCGGAATTCCCAGAAGAAGCGAACGGTCTTAAGACCCGCATAGCGGACGGGGAACTCGTTGTTGGCGTCCTTCACCATATTGATGAGGTAGTCCCAGCCGGCCTTGGGGTCGAGCATGATGTAGCCGGTGACGAGTCCTTCGAGGCCGCTGCTAAAGGAGCGTTCGGGATCATCGAGCACTGCACGAATCGCCCTCGCGTCCTCGGCTTTGCCGCAGTGGCCGATCATCAGGCCGTAGAGCCCGTAGCGTGTGGGGCGAGTATTCGGGTCCTTCAACCAGGTGAGCAGCGTTGCGGGTGGCAGCTTCTCGGCGACCAGACGCACATCCTTGTAGTCCGCCGAGGCGAATTCCGAGTAGGCGTCGCTGCTGATCACTGAGTCCTTGTCCTCCAGGTGCTTGAAGAAGTAGGCCAGGCGGGTGGGGATGTCCTTCTCGCGGACCTCGATGGCACCCTTCAAATAATCGGGAAGCTGGCTATCGGCGGACACCTGTTCGCCTCGGTAGGGGTCGAGCGTGCCATCGGCGGGGTTATAGTTGAAGAAGATCAGGTACTTCACTTTCTCCTTCGGTGGCGGCACATACCGCGGAATGGTCACGATCTTCTTCCCCTTGATGACATCGTGCGGTTTGATCACCAGTTCCACGTTCAGTTCAGTGGTGCCCGCGCCGAAGCCTTCCGCAGCCGGGACAGCATTGCCCAGCGTGCCATAAAGAATGAAGTCGGCCTGGGCCACTTCGCCCGCGAGCGTCTGACCCTGTGACACACAGAACGGACACGCTTCGGCTGGACGTGGTGCCGCAACGAGTGCTGTGATTGCGAGAATGGGAACAAGCCAGCGAACAGTCATGGTGTGTGGTCCTCAACGAGTCCGGGTTTGAGAGGAATCGCGAACCCGGCCATAAATACATTATTCCCGGCCGCGAGGAACCGCGGCAAGAAGAATTCGCACTTGCCCATTGGATGGGGTCTACGCAACACGCGATTCGAGTTCGGTCAGGCGGGCCTCGACGATTCGGAATGCCGGGAGCACCGACTCACTCATACCGGCGCGAATCGCTTCCAGGTAGAACCGGGCTTTTGCGACGCTCCGCTTGCGTGCTTCCACGCTCAGGTGCCTGGAATCGGCGAGGTTGTCGTACAGGTCCGCGAGCTTGCACACCTTCACCTGCCACTCTCCTTCGCGCAGCACCCTCGTGTAAGCAACTTCTCGCTCCTCGTGGGGCAAACGCATGTCCTTCGTTAATGCTGCAACCCAGCGAGCCACATCGCTGCCAAAGTGCTCGATGATGTCATCGCAGTCTGTCGGCGTGTCTTCAATCGTATCGTGCAACAAGGCGGCGGTGAGCAACTGGGTATCAGCGAACCCAAACACGTGCTGCACCACCAGGCAGACACGGAAGACATGGCTGACGTACGGCGTGTCGCGATCCTTCCGAAGCTGGTGGCGATGTGCCCGGGCCGCAAAGCCGACCGCCTCGAACAGCGAGTCTGATGAGGGAGGCATTGTGCTTACTCCTTAACCTTGCCGCACGGTTCGTTGTAATGGGCCGCAGATGAACACCGAGAAATGGGGATTTGAATAGAACCACTCCTATCGTGTCGTTGATCGGCGGCGTTCTTCTTCGTCTTCGCCGGGCCGTTCACTTCGTGTTCCTCGGTACACTTGCTGCAAATCTTCACGTTACTGGCTTCGCGAGTTTGCACAATAGAAGCGAGACGTCAGCCGGTCACACTCCGCGGAGAAACACATCATGCGTTTGCCCTTATTCGTTCTGCTAACATTCTTCACGTTTGCCGGTTGCAATCGCCCGGCCGAACCGGTGCCGGAGGAGACACCGACTCCGGATGCTGCGCCGCAACCGGATCCGAAACCCGAGCCGGTGGTGAATAAAGCGATTGAGCGTGTGCTCCCTGGCCTTCGCAAGGACGGCTTCGTGCAGTTGCCGAACCAGTGGCAACTCAGGCCGGCCGGGAAGCACATTGAGGTGGGCGACCTGCCCGTCAACATCGCGATTCACCCCACGGGGCAGTTCGCGGCCGTGCTGCACGCCGGTTACCAGACGCATGAAGTGGTGATTGTCGATCTGAATGCGAAGAACACACACATCGTATCGCGGGCCCCTATTCAGCAGGCCTTCTATGGGCTCACCTTCTCGGGCGACGGCAAGCAAATCTATGCCAGCGGAGGCGAGTATGAAGTGGTGCATGTCTTCGATTTCGACCAGGGCTATATCAAGAGGACCAGGCAACTCGATGTGAGCCGGCCCGACAAGGAACCGCAGGAGAAGCAGCGTGTGGTCGTGGGTGGACTCACACTCGATCCGAAAGGAACGGACCTGTTCGTTGCTTCGCCGTGGGGCGATTGTGTGGTGCGCGTTCCGCTCGATAATCCGGATAATCGCGTCTATATTCCGATGACGGCACCGGCTGAGAAGAAAAAGGAAGCGGCGAAGGGTGATCCGCCCAGCCCGGATGATGGCCGCAAGGATCCCAATGCGAAAGTTGCACCCAAGCGGCAGGCGGAAGGGAAGCCTGCGGAACCAGCCTATCCGTATGCCTGCCTCGTGGAGCCGGGCGGCAAACGCGCCTTTGTGAGCCTGTGGGGGAAGGCCGCGGTCGGCGTGATCGATCTCGAGAAGAATGCACTGGTCGCCAACTGGCCCACGGCTTCCCACCCCACGGAAATGGTGCTCGCACCCGATGGCAAGGCGCTTTACGTTGCCTGTGCCAACTCCACGCAGGTGAGCGTGCTCGATCCCGCCACGGGGAAGGGCGTTCAGACAATCATCTGCTCGCTGTATCCCGCAGCACCCAGCGGCAACACGCCGAACAGCCTGACCCTCACGCCCGATGGCCAGATGCTCTTCGTGGCCAACGCCGATGCCAACAATCTCTCGGTCTTCAACGTCTCCGATCGGGCCACC
This sequence comes from Gemmataceae bacterium, assembly GCA_041750275.1. Classification (GTDB taxonomy): domain Bacteria; phylum Planctomycetota; class Planctomycetia; order Gemmatales; family Gemmataceae; genus JBGSZR01. The sequence goes on along the minus strand of JBGSZR010000243.1, from coordinate 20,610 downwards.
GCGAAATCACTCGGCTTCATCCCCACGGGTTGGTATCCCACGTCGGTGCGGTTCAACCCGCTCGATAACAAGCTTTACGTGGCGAACGGCAAGGGTGTGGTTTCCAAGCCCAATCGCAGCGGCCCGATTCCTGGAGCGCCGCCCAGCACGGTGAACGAATATATCGGGCAACTCTTCAAGGGCACGCTCGGCATCATCGACACGCCTACACCTGAGCAAATGCTGAAATACACGAAGACCGCTTACGAATGCAGCCCACTGCGGAAGGACGCCTCGGCACGTGCGGACGATGTGCCAGCCGACAACCCCATCCCCAGGAAGGTCGGCGACCCGAGTCCGATCAAGTATGTGATCTATGTGGTGAAGGAGAACCGCACTTATGACCAGGTCCTCGGCGACATGCCGCAGGGCAATGGCGAGCCGGAGTTGTGCCTCTTCCCGGAAGCCGTGACACCAAACCACCACAAGCTGGCCCGCGACTTCGTGCTGCTCGATAACTTCTACGTCGAGGGCGAGGTCTCGGCTGATGGCCATCAGTGGACGATGGGAGCCTATGCGTCGGACTTCGTCGAAAAGGTTTGGCCATTGAGCTATCGCGGCGGGCGTGGCACCTTCGGCTATCCCAGCGAAGGGGCCAACGATCAATTGGAACGCCCGGCCGGCGGCTACCTGTGGAACCGCTGCATCGATGCGAAAATCAGCTATCGCGCTTATGGCGAATGGGTGAACAACGGCAAAATGAACCCCGATGGCACCTTCGAGGATGGCAAGCCCGCCGTGCCCGAGTTGCAGGGCCGCTTCGACCCACAGTTCCGCGGCTACGACCTCGATTATCGCGATGTGAAGCGGGCCGAGCGATTCGTCAGCGAGGTGAAACGCTTCGAGCAAATGGGCGAGATGCCACGGGTGCAGGTGGTGCGGCTGCCGAACGATCACACCGCCGGAACACGTGTGGGCAAACCGACCGTGACGGCCATGGTGGCCGATAACGACCTGGCGTTGGGACTGCTCGTGGAAGGCGTCTCGAACAGCAAGTTCTGGAAGGAAACGGCCATCTTCGTGATCGAGGACGATGCCCAGAACGGCCCGGATCACGTCGATGCCCACCGCGTGGTGGCACTGGTGATATCACCCTGGACCAAACGCAAGTTCGTCGATTCGACGCTCTATTCGACCTCGAGCATGCTGCGAACGATGGAGCTGATCGAGGGGTTGAAGCCAATGAGCCAGTTCGATGCGGCGGCAAAGCCGATGTACAACGCCTTCACCGCCAAGCCGGACTTCACGACTTATCAGCACAAGATGCCAAAGGTCGATCTGGAGGCGAAGAACCTGCCTGGTGCGCTGGGAGCGGATGTCTCGGAGAAACTCAACCTTGCCACCGAGGACCAGGCGGATGACCTGATCTTCAATCAGATCATCTGGCAAGCGGTGAAGGGCAAAGCCAGTCAGGTTCCGCCACCGGTGCGAGCCGCATTCTTCATTCCGATTGGCCCGAAAAAAGCAGATCACGACGACGATGATGATTGAGGATTCGATGCGGAGTGCGAAAGAGCCCTGGCGAGCAATCTGCTCGCCAGGGCTCCATTCCTGTCACCAGCCCGTTAGAGTCGGCTCGCTGATCATTTACTCATCCACGTCGGCGAACTCTTCGAGCCGGCCGGCACGGGTGGGTTGTCGCAACTTCAGCAGGCCTCGTGCTTCGATCTGGCGGATGCGTTCGCGCGTGATGCCGTAGATGCGGGCAACCTCGTCCAGCGTCTTGGCCGTGCCGTCTTTCAGGCCAAACCGCAGTTCAATCACTTCGCGTTCGCGGGGTGCCAGCGACTTGAGCACTTCCATGATGCGTTCTTTCAGCAAGCCCGCATCGACATGTTCGCCGGGGTTGATCGTCTGCTGATCGCTGAGGAAATCCTCCAGCGCTCGCTCGCCCTCGCCACCTACTGGCTCGTGAAGGCTCACGGGGTGCTTCCCAACCACGCGGAGGCTGCGTGTGTCCTCGGCTTTCACGCCCAGGGCCAGGGCCAGTTCTTCGTTGGTGGGGTCCTTGCCGGTTGCAGCGGAGATCTCGCTGCGTTTGCGTTCCATCTTGGCGAGCATGCCAATCTGGTGGCAGGGCACACGGACTGTTCGTGCATTGTCGTGCAGTGCCCGCGTAATGCCCTGCCGAATCCACCACGTGGCGTACGTGCCGAACTTGTAGTTCAGCCGCCATTCGTACTTGTCCACGGCTCGCATCAGGCCGCGATTCCCTTCCTGGATCAGGTCGGAGAAGGGCAGGCCGCGGTTGCGATAATTCTTGGCGATGCTCACCACCAACCGCAGGTTGGCCTCGGCGAGTTCCTTGCGAACGTACTGATACTTCAGCCGTCGCTTGCGAATCACCTTGACGAGTGTAGCCAGTTCATCATGTGTCATCATGGCCCGAACCTGGGCATCATGCAGGATCCTGGCGGTGCGAGCACGTTCCTGGTTGCCCTCAGCGGATGCGTGTGCCTTCACCAGGTGCTTGAGCTCATCGGCAAGGTCCGTGAGTTCGTCGGTCCAGCGTTCGAGGAGTTCCGTGCGTGGCGAGAGTTCGGAGGCAAGTTTCTCGCATTTGGTGAGGCGGTGAAAACGGACGCGACGCCAGCACTCGGCACTGCCGGGGTACTCATCCCGCAGTCCCGTGGCGAATTCTTCTGCCTCGAAAGCAATCAGCTTCTTGAGAGTGTTCAGGTTGCGGCCAATGCGGCTCAATACGTTCTCACGCTTGAGCTTGAGTTCCGGGGAGGAATAGACATCGACGTGCGGATCGAGAGGCGTGTGCCCGGCAGCGATCTGCTCGAACTTGTCTGCCACACGTGTCAAAATCCGCGCACACAGCAAGGTCGCATGGCGGAAGCGGTCGCGGTGATGCTCCAGTTTCTGAGCCAGCGAGAGTTCTTTCTCCCGGTTCAGAAGTGGAATCGCACCCATTTGCCGTAGATACAATCCCAACGCGTCGTCCGCGCCCGAACCTGAGGTGGATTCTTCATCGGCCGGTGGCTCATCCTCAGCACGAGCGGCCGCAGGCTCCAGGTCTGTATCTTCCTCGTCGGCCTCGTCATCGTCCGCATCGAGCGCATCCACTTCATCGTGGACGGACTCTTCATCGAGACGGGCTTCGAGATCATCGGAGGAGGTCTGGCTGTGTCGAATAATCCGACTCATATCGTGACCCATTCCTCGGCTGGTCGCACCAACCGATAGTAAGCAAGTCTGTTACGCAGGGTTGCTCGTGCGCGCAGGGCGGAGGCAAACCTCCGACGCTGCTCGCGCCGCTGGCAGATAATCCGTTCTGAAGTCGAGTTGCACCGGTTCCGGTCGCTACAACTCGAGAAAACTAATCGATTCTGAGCTTGAAGGTTGAATATCCCTTCAACAGGTTGAGACGCCCGCAAGCCGTGTGGGGTTCAACACGACCACCGGAAAAGTTTAAGTCCTGCGATATTATACCCGACACTCTTGGCGAAGAGGCAAGAAACAGGCGTTAAAGTTTCGCCCGGTTGCCGTGTTAACCGGACCGGTCCGCCGAATACGAACGATGCAGATTCACGGAGTGTCAGGATCTGAAGGGTCGAAGTGAAGGGCCGGCTCGCTGGCCGAAGCCTGCGAGCCGGTGGAATCAACGGCCGCCAGCCGAGAGCAGATCGTGCATCTCGATGCCGAGCCAGCTGGCCAGGCCAGCACTGACGAGCAGCACCAGCAAGCCGAGCCAGCGTGTCGAACGAATTTGCCACCACATGAGCAAGCCCGAACAGCCCCAGAAGACCATGATGAATGCCATCACGTCCACGATGAGCGCCCAGGCCCACTTCGCATTCAATTCGCCCGGATAGCCATGCGTGGTGTGCAAGCGGGTGAGAAATCGACGCGCCGAAATGGCCTCGGGCTCGGCCACTTCCTCGGCCAGCTTTCCATTGAGGACTCCGGTCTGGCAGTTGTATGTGACACGCCAGACCTTCCCATCTGTCTCCATGAGAAAGGAGACATCCGGCACACTTGTGACCGTCGCTTCACCCTGCGGAAAGCCCGTCCGTTCGAGCAGGATCGGGAGAGTGGCCAGAGCCTGTTCATGGAGCGGGTTGTCGATCTTGAGGGCGTCTCCTGAACCGAGCGAACCGCGTTCAGCACGAGGTCCACTTTCGGAGGTGGGTCGGTTGCCGCCACGCGGATTGGCACGCCCACCCACTGCAAATGGAGCGCGATCCTCGGTGGGCGGTGGTGGCGAGGGCCGACTCCGAATGGTGCCTCCGGTTCCGTGCACATCGAACAGAACGCTGATTTCTTGACCCTCGGCCTTCACCGTGGCAAAGACGAACTCCCGAGTGAAACGGGCCTGATCCTGGTCCACGAGGGTGTATGTCACACCGGGAGCTGCGCGAGCCTGGAGCCCTGCGACCGCCTGCCGGGCGATTTCCGGGGCCGAGATCGGTGTCTGGAACGGCGTTCCCGCGATGCCCTCACGTCCGAACGACGTGGTGGCCTGATCGCTGAACGCCGTGGGGTGATTAAACAGGAAGGCCGTGATGCCAAACAGAATCACCCACGGCAGCATCAGCAGACCCGCATAAAGGTGTGCACGACGCAACAACTGCACGAAACTCCGAAACCGCGAGCGGCCACGAATCGTTCGAACGCCAGCCGGGATCCCTTCGGGCATTTCTCCAACTCCGTCTTTCAGTTGTTTGCGGTGCTCGGCTCGCCACCGTTGCGTGTTCCCAGCGATCGCCAGTTTTGGAGTGAGATGCCACTTCGCACGAATCGCACGGAGCCATCCATGAGCAGGGCGTTCACACCATCAGTGTGGTAGCTGCGTGAGGTTACCGCAGCATATGTGGGCAGATTGGTTGTGCGACCTTCCCGGCTCGAGTTGAAGTCCACGTCGAAGTCTGCACCGCCGCTTGAGTACAGCACCTTGGTGTTGGGTGGAAATGTCGTGGTCATACCGGCTTGATGTACACGGGCATCAACCCATTCCGTGTGGCCGGAATTCGTTTTGAATTCGCCCCCGTAGCCTGTGACCGCGGAGGGTGTGGTGGGTGCGGCGATTCCCGCGGTCCCAGGAGTGCCCGAATCGCGCAAATATGGTGTATAGGCCTTGACCTCGGACATGCCGAGTGTGTTGCTCATTCCATCGGTGAAATCAGCCACACGCCCACGCCGGTTCACCTGGAAGGCTCCATCCCCTGTCGTGCCGCTGGAGGGCTGATAGAGGAACCATGTGCCGGCAGAGACACCATAGTTCAACGGATAATGCGTGATCGCCCCGTCCACGCGCTCCTTGTCGTTCACTTCGCTCGGGCAAACCAGAATGGGAATTCGGAAGCGAGTGACGGCACCGTTGAGCGGGTCGGAATAAGGCAGATCGAGCCGGGCCAGTTTCTGCAGATTCTCCTGCTCAACATAGGGCAACAGCCTAGCGGGCACGCTCCACGAAGTGCCTGTTGCACCCGCGGGGTACTCGCCCAGTGCGGGATAAAAGCCCAGCGTGGATTCGTGGTTATGCATGGCCAGGCCCCACTGTTTCATGTTGCTTGCGCACTTGATGCGGGCGGCAGCCTCGCGCACCTTCTGCACCGCGGGCAGAAGCAGGCCAATCAAGATGGCGATGATCGCGATCACCACCAGCAACTCAATCAACGTAAACGCACCTCGACTTGCACGCATCTGCGCACCTCGGAACGGGGCATGAAACGGAGGTGAGCCGCATTGCGACGGCGGGTGAGCGGAGCAGGCGAGCCGTGGAGGGGAACCCACACTCTTCCGCTGTCGCACCCCGAACGATGGCGGAGCGTACTCGGCGGGCGACCTGAATCTCATGAGCAAGGTCGATCATAATGAGACTTATTCTCAATAAGATGGCTTTACTCTAAGCAGCTAGCTGCTACAGTCAAGCATCAAGAACAAAAAGAACTGATTCAGTACGGTATGGTGAATCGCCTGAAGCAGCTGATACAGCGTCTCAATTGCAATGATCGAGGGAGGGTGGGAAATGGCCCGCGACGACGTCGGTGAGGAGGAACCGAACGACCCGAATGAGAAACCGGGCCGCGTTGTCCGTGCGGATGAACTCTTTGGCGACCAGCGCGAGGTCTGGATCGAACTGGATGGCGTGCGCTACCGCTTGCGCATCACACGCCGGGGGAAACTGATTCTGCAGAAGTGATCGGGCTCACGAAACACTTTCCATCTCTTCCTGCAGCTGGCACCAGCGTTCTTCAGCCGGGTCGAGTTGCTCCGCGATTGTGGCAACCTCGTTATGCAAGCGTAGCGCTTCCTTCGCATCGGTCGTTTCGAACAGGCGAGCGTTGAGCGAACGCTTCTGCTCATCCAGCTGGGCGATGGTCTTCTCCAGTGATTTCAGTTCCTTGCGAAGTTCCTTCTCGCTTCGTCGTGGGGCACGCTGTGCGGGGCGTGAAGCCTTCGCCACTTCCTCAGGCAACTTCGCGCGGGCGGCGGCCTGTTCGCGCTCGCCGGCTTCGATTTCCTTGTTCACCATGTGCAGGTAGTGGTCGTACTGCCCGTTGTAATTGATCACCTTGCCGTCGCGCACCTCGACGATGCACGTCGCCACGCGCTTGGTGAAGTGCCGATCGTGACTCGTAAAGATCACGGTGCCTTCGTACTCGCTCAGTGCATCGACGAGTGCATCGACGGTGTCGACGTCGAGGTGATTCCCGGGTTCATCGAGGATGAGCACGTTCACTTCCGTGAGCATCAGCCCCGCGAGGCACAATCGCGCACGCTCGCCGCCGGAAAGCACCGTAATGGGTTTCTTCACATCCGAGCCGCGGAACAGGAACGAGCCGGCGACTGCGAGAATCTCCTGCTCCTTCTTGCCGAAGGCCGCCGTTTCGCGGAGGTAGTCGAGCACGGTCTGGCGTTCGGGCAAGCTGGTGTAGACGTGTTGCGCGTAGACGCCGATCTTGCAACCGTGCCCCCATTTCACTTCGCCGGCCAGCGGCTTCAGCGAATCGACGATGGTGCGAAGGAAGGTCGTCTTGCCCTGGCCGTTGTCGCCAACCACGGCGGCTCGTGAGCCGTGGTCGATCTCCAGTTGCACATCCGAGGCGATTTGTCGTTCAGGGTAGCCGATGGCGACATCGCGGCAACGCAAGGCGGAGCCCTTTCGCGGCGTCACACGTGGCGCCCGGATGCTCACCGTTGGTTCGTCGGTCGCGATATCCGTGAGTTCCAGTTTTTCGAGTGCCTTCGCCTTCGACTGGGCGAGTCCGGCCGTGCTGGCGCGGGCCTTGTTGCGAGCGATGAAGTCTTCGAGATTGCGACGCTTGGCCTGAATTGCGGCATTCGAGCGTTCATCATGCTCGCGCTTCTCGCGCATGAATTCGAGGTACGCATCGACCTTGCCGGGGAAGGAGTTGAGCTTGCCGCGCGAGAGGCCGAGCGTGTGTGTGCAGGTGGCACCGAGGAAAGCGCGATCGTGTGAAACGATGAGGCAGGCCGAGCGATAATCGCGGAGGAAATGCTCGAGGAGAATCTGCGTGCGGAGGTCGAGGAAGTTCGTGGGTTCGTCGAGCAGCAGCAGGTTGGGTTCGTGGAGCAACAACGCGGCGAGCTTCAGGCGCGTTTGCCAGCCGCCGGAGAGCTTGGCGACCGGTCCATCCAGATACGCGCCCTTGATTTCAAACTGCCCGGCGACCTCGCCACAGCGCCAGTCGGGCTGTTCGCTGTCGCGCATGAGATATTCGAGGGCGGTTTCGCCGGGTAGAAAGGGATCGTGTTGTCGGAGGTAGCCGAGGCGCAGGCTGGGATGGCGAACGACCTCGCCGCTGTCGAGTTCCTCTTCGCCGAGCAGGATTCGGAGCAGGGTGCTCTTGCCCGCGCCGTTGCGGCCGACGAACCCCACTTTCACGTTGTCGCTGATGGTGGCCTCGGCACCATCGAGCAGAACCTGTTCGCCGTAATGTTTGTGAGCTTTGGTGATCTGGAGCAAGCTGGCCATCAGTAACGAAACCCTCAGAGTTAATTTTTGGACGATCAGCCGCACGATCAAGCAGAAACTACCGCACAATCAAGCCGATTCAAATCCATGGTGAAGTAGAAAATCAATCAACACAATGGAGGATAATCCTGAATCATTGTTCTTCTCGAATTCCTCATCGGTTTTCATCTTGCGGCATGATCTTGTCTCTCAGGGTGCGGCCAACTTCTTCGCGGTCACCACGCGTGTATGACCGGCGGCGTCCTTGAGTGTGGGGCCGAGTTCCAGGCCAGGGCGTTCCGCGAACAGGTTGCGGACCGCTTCGTTCTGCGTCTCGCCAATCTCAACCAGCACCGAACCGCTGGGCTTTAATCGCGATTCCACTTTCGCGGCAATGCGTCGATAAAAGGCAAGCCCATCGGGGCCGCCATCGAGAGCCAGTCGCGGTTCGTGGTCGCGGACATCGGGAGCGAGTGTGGCAATCTCGCCGGGCGTCACGTAGGGCGGGTTGCTCACGATCACATCGAACGTCGCGTCCGCGGGCAATGCGTCGAAGAGATCGCCTTGATGGAAGGCGAGCCGCTCGGCGAGCCCGTGCTGCTTCGCGTTAGCTCGGGCGATCTCGAGTGCGTCCGGTGAGATATCGCTGAGGGTGACGCGGGCATCTTTTTTCTGGTGAGCGATGCAGATGCCAATGCACCCCGAACCTGTGCCGAGATCAAGCACGGCCGGTGTGGGCAACGGCTTCACGAGACGCAAGGCTTCGAGCACCAGCAGTTCCGTATCGGGGCGAGGAATGAGCACGGCGGGGGTGACATTGAACTTTAACAGGTAGAATTCTTTTTCACCGGTGAGGTACGCGACGGGCCAGCCATCGACGCGGCGCTTGATGAGTTCGCGAAACCAGTCGCGGTGCGAGTCGAGAGCCACCTCATCCGAACGGGCGACGAGTTCAATGCGGGGGCAACTGAGCACGTGAGCCAGCAGAATCTGTGCTTCAAGCCGGGCCGCAGTAATGCCCTTTTTGGTGAGGAACTCCGCGGTCCACGTCAACAAGGCCTTGATGGTCCACACCGTCGGAGTGGTCGCAGGTTCCGGCGGCATGTGCACAATCCTTTGAGTTAAGCTGAACTCCCTCGGTAACCCACCTCGAACAGCGAGTTCATTGTTCGCACCATTACTTTTCGACAGCCGCGAGGCGTTCGCGTTTCACGTGCTCCTTCATGGGCTCAATGATGTGGCTCATGTCTCCGGCCATGATGGCGTCGAGTTTATGAACCGTCAGGCCGATGCGGTGATCGGTAACGCGGTTCTCCTTGAAGTGGTACGTGCGAACCTTGGCTCCGCGTTCGCCCGTGCCCACCTGGTTCTTGCGCATGTCCGCCCGACCTTGCCGCAGTTTCTCCTGCTGCCGTTCGAAGATGCGGGTACGCAGAATTCGCATCGCGCGGTCGTAGTTCTTGTGCTGGCTGCGCTCGTCCTGACACTTCACTTCAAGTTCGTCGGGCGTTCCCTTTCGGTACCAGATGCGTACGGCCGATTCCGTCTTGTTGACCTTTTGCCCGCCCGCACCGCCCGCTCGCATGCGCTCCCACTCGATATCATCGGGGTTGAGATCCACCTGAGCTTCCTCCGGTTCGGGAAGCACCGCAACGGTGGCAAGCGAGGTATGGATGCGGCCCTGCGTCTCGGTGGCGGGAACACGCTGCACACGGTGGCCGCCGGATTCGTAGCGAAGGTACTGATAGACGCCTTCGCCCTTGATGCCGAAGGTGATTTCCTTGAAGCCGCCTGCTTCGCCGGGGTTGAAGTCGATCTCTTCGATCGACCAGTTCATCAGACGTGCATACCGGGTGTACATCTCGTGCAAATCGCCGGCGAAAAGGGCGGCTTCATCGCCGCCTTCACCACCGCGAATTTCCACAATGAGTCGGTCGAAGTCTTCGGAGGGATCGACGAGGAGAATGTCTTCGATCTTGGAGTGGAGTTCAGCGTGGCGTGGCCGGAGCGTGGCGAGTTCCTCTTCGGCGTACGCCCTCATCTCGGCATCGTCGGAGGCAACCAGCGACTCGGCGTCGACAATCGATCGACCGAGCTCAGCGTATTCGATGTATGGCTTGACGACCTTAGCCAGAGCACCGTGCTCCTTGGCGACCGTGGCGAATCGGCCGTGATCCGAGGCAACGGCGGGGTCAGCGAGTTGTTCTTCAAGCTCGCGAAAGCGGGCGAGCTTCTGCTCCATGGCAGGAATCATGTGAAACCTCGGATGCAAACGAATGGCGAATTCCGAACGAGCTGACAACACCCCGACCGAGCGTGGCTAATGCCGGGGGTGCTGGATCATTCGAAATGTAGCATTCGTCATGGCCGGTGATCTCACTTCACAGCGACGAATATCACGGGCAGAACCCGCCGCACGATGATAACCGATTGGAGAATCGATCAAAAAATAACCAGCAGACCGCCTGGTTGCTGCACGGGATCGAGTCGGAATCGTGCGGTTGAGTTCTCTCTCATGAGGCTCAGTTGCCGCTTTCGGGCTTCTTGCCGAACTTGGTGTTCTTGTACTTGTCCTGGAACTTCTGCACGCGGCCGGTGGTGTCAAGCAACTTCATCTTGCCGGTGAAGAACGGATGGCTCGCGCTCGAGATATCCACCTTGTACAGCGGGTATTCGTTGCCATCCTGCCACGTCACGGTCTCGCGGGTTTCCACGCAAGACCGGGTGAGAAACGAGAAATTGGCGGCCGCGTCCATGAACACGACGGGCCGATAGTTCGGGTGAATGCCCTTCTTCATAACCTGCCACTCCGCAAAGATCAGTGAGATTCGTTATCGTAGAAACGCCCACGACCTTCGGCAACGGTCGACTGACTTCCCCTGCCGTGAATGGCGGCCTGGTGTGTGGTCGAGTCGATCCTGTCTGTTGCTGACGAGTTCCTAGAACAGTTGAGTCGAGCTTCCCTCATCCTGGAGTTCCGCATGGCTGCTGATCCGTGGTTTCAGTCGTTGTTCGCCGAGCGCATCGGTGGTGCAGGCTATGGCAAGGGCACCGACATTTACAAGTTCGAGAAGATCAAGCGTGCCAAGCGTCAGGCACTCGCCGATCACCCGGATCGCAAGCTCCTTGACTTTGGCATCGGTGAAAACGACGACATGGCCGATGAGGCCGTGCGAACCGCTCTCGCGAGTGAGGCGAACAAGGTCGAGAATCGCGGCTACGCAGATAACGGCATCCAGAATTACAAGGACGCCGCTGCCGAGTTTATGCAACAGCGCTTTGGCGTGACTCTTGATCCGGTGACCGAGGTGTGCCACTGCATTGGCTCGAAGCCTGCCTATGCCATGCTCCCGGCGTGCTTCATCAACCCCGGCGATGTCACGCTGATGACCGTCCCCGGCTACCCCGTCGCCGGCACCTGGACCAAGTATCTTGGCGGCGAAGTGCACCGCCTGCCGCTGCTCGAAGCGAATGGATTCTTCCCCGACCTGGACGGCATCCCGGCCGATATCAAGCAGCGGGCCAAGTTGCTGGTCATCAACTATCCGAACTCGCCCACTGGTGCGGTGGCCACGCGCGAGTTTTACCAACGCGTCATCGAATTCGCCCACAAGCATCAGGTGGTCATCGTTCAGGACGCCGCTCACATTTTGCTGAGCTATCAGGGCGAGCCGCTCAGTTTCTTGCAGGTGGAAGGAGCCAGGGATGTCGGTGTGGAGGTGCACTCGATGTCCAAGGGCTTCAACATGATCGGCTGGCGGCTCGGCTTCGTATGCGGCAATGCGAAGATTGTGCAAGCCTATGCGGATGTGAAGGACAATAGCGATAGCGGCCAGTTCATGGCCATTCAGCACGCTGCCGCTGCCGCGCTGCGGACACCGGCCATTCCCACAGCCATCCGAACCAAGTACCAGCGCCGGCTAAAGAAGATCGTTGCGGCATTGCAGCAAGTCGGCTTCCAGTGCAGCATGCCCGGCGGCACCTATTTCCTTTATGCTGCCGCACCGAAGGGTGCCGGCGACCGCAATTTCGCCAATGCCGAGGAGGCCTCGCAGTATCTCATTCGCGAACAAAGCGTCTGCTGCGTGCCCTGGGACGATGCCGGTGCGTATTTGCGTTTCAGCGGGACGTACATCGCGAAGGATGAGGCAGAAGAAGATGCCCTGATGGCCGAGACCGTGGCCCGACTCAGGGGGATGAATCTGCGGTTCTGAGCGGACATCCCATCCGAATGTTATCGGTCTCAGTCGTCGTCACCGGCCTGGCCCTTCTTGGTGAGGCCGGTGATGATGCCGCCGATGCCGAAGCCGATGCACAGGATGCCGGCTACCAGCAGGCCAATGGGCCGCGGATCCTCCACGAAGTAGAACACGATACCGCCAATGCCCAGGCCGATCAGACCCAGGCCATTCAGAATCATCCCCTGCGGCGATTTCCAGAAGGCGCTCGATTCGTCCTCATCGTCCTCGCTTTTGAGAGAAGCTCGCTTCTTCTTGCTCTTGGAGCCCTTCTTTTTCTTCTTTGGGCGTGGTTCATCATCTTCATCCTGATCTTCATCATCCTCGACACTGCCGCCCAGGGTGCTGACAGCGGAGTTCTTGAGCCCCTTCAAGACTGACGAAGTCTTGGGTCGGGTCCTGGGCTTCTCGTCCTCCTCTTCATCGTCCGCGTCCGCCATGACCGCCTTCATGGGTTTCTTCGCCGCGGGCTTGGCTTTGGGCCGTGGTTCCTCTTCCACCACTTCGAACTCGTCCTCCTCGACGACGGGTGGCGGGGCCTCGATGGCGAGCACGGTCTGGCAGGCCGGGCACTTCACTCGCTTCCCGGCCGCGGTATCGGGCACCTGCAAGCGCTTGCCGCAGGGGCACTGGATTTGAAGGGGCATGTCGAGCCTCTCACATGATTGCGATACAGTGATTACTACGAGGACACGTTCGACGCACTCAAGGTAACCGGAACTCCGCTCAATCGCGAGAGGTTGCATCATGCCCACGATCGCTGAGCTTGTCGCCGCACTGGAAGCGTTCGCGCCCGCATCCACCGCTGCGGAATGGGACAACGTAGGCTTATTGTTAGGCGATCCCGCGGCACCGGTTGAACGTATTCTCACGTGCCTAACACTCACACCTGATGTCGTGGCGGAAGCCGTGGCCGGGCGAGTGAACCTGATCGTCTCGCATCATCCCATCCTGTTCCGCGGCGTCAAGCAGTTGACGGCGACAAAGGGTGATGGCCGGATCGTTCTGCCGCTGGTGCAGGCGGGTATCGCGGTCTATTCGCCGCACACCGCCTTCGATAACTGCCCGGGTGGCATCAACGACATGCTCTGCCAGAAACTGGGTGTCACGAACGCGGTGCCATTGCGGCCGCGCGAGGCCGCGCGGGAGTATAAGCTGGCGGTCTTCGTTCCCGATGGAGATTTGGTGAAGGTGAGCGATGCGCTCTTCGCGGCCGGGGCAGGTGTCATCGGGCAGTACGAACAGTGCAGCTTCCGACTCGCGGGGAAGGGGACCTTCTTTGGTACGGAAGGCACGAATCCCACCGTTGGTCAAAAGAATCGGCGCGAGGAGGTCGACGAATGGCGGCTCGAAGTGGTGGTCCCCGAGGCGAAACTTTCGAGTGTCCTCGCGGCACTCCGGCGGGCACATAGCTACGAAGAGCCCGCCTTCGATGTCTATGCATTGAGGCCGTCGTTGCGTGGCGGTGAAGGGCGGATTGGCGACCTGGCAACGGCTAACAAACTGGGTGACTTCGCGGCAATCGTGAAGCGTGAACTCGCCGCTGCTTCGGTTCAAGTTGTAGGGGACTTGAATCGAACGGTGCAGAAAGTCGCGATTGCGTGTGGAGCTGCCGGAGAATTCCTCTCAGATTCCTTACGCGCCAAAGCCGATGTATTCCTCACGGGCGAAATGCGATTCCATGATGCCCTCACCGCTCGTGGTGCGGGCATCGGCGTGATCTTGCCGGGGCACTATGCCACGGAGCGGCCCGCGGTCGAGGCACTGGCCCAGAAGCTGGCTGCGGAATGGCCCGCGGTGAGCGTTTGGGCCAGCCATGTGGAACGCGATCCGCTGGCAGGCGGTTCGTAGCAGGGCGAGCCGCCAGCGTGAGATGGCGGATGACCGTGCCCAAATCGGATTGATTCGAATCGCGAGGGTGGGTATTTGCCCGTCAGGCATGGATGCCGGAGGTGGCTGATGACGTTGCGTCGCACGTTTGCAGGTTGCGTGGTGCTCGTTGCTTTGGTCCTGGTTGCATGGATGCGGCCGGGGTCCAAGGAAGCTCAGGCCAGTTACGCCGATCCCGTTCGCGTGAGCGAAGGGGCGGACGACTCCGGCGGGAACTTCGACGATTCCGCTCGTCGCTACAAGAACAGCCAGGCTCGCCACTGGCGGCACGTGGTGGTGGGCACGCATTAACGGATGCGCGAACCGCACCCGCGGATGGCCCGGACCATCAGTCCTGATTCTTGGGCAGCACGGTGGGGGCGACGTCGGTGAAGCCGATCTGCTTGCCGATGTCGATGAGTTGCACGGCATAGGCCCAGGCGAGATCCTCGCTGATCTCGAACTGCAATTTGCTCGGCTGGTTCGCAGCCTTGTACTCGCTGTACTTCGAAGTCAGCTTTTGCTTCAGCGCATCGGGCGAAGCCCCCAGTCCCTCGGCGGGTTGGGCCACACCGGCCTGGGCGTTCTTGTCCTCGATTCGCATTTCCATCGAGGCGATCTTGCCATTCTCGGCCGAGCGCACGGTCACCACGATCACAATCGGCTTGGGCTCATCGGATGTGGGGTCCGGGATGCCGTCACCGCCACCCTTTTCTTCAGGCAATGTCAGGGCGATCTTGCCTTCGCTGTCCTGCGGCTTGAACGTGAAGATGAAGAACGCCAGCAGCTGGAACGTCATGTCCAGCATGGGCGTGATCGGCAGGTCCGGCTCGACGAAGTCGGTGTGCTGACGCTTGCGGTGCTTGCCGAACATGGGTGATTCCCGTGATCTGGTGGCGATCCGTTATTGCTTGATGACGCGGACTTCAGCATCGTAAAAGCCCGCCTTGCGACAGGCTGACATGATGCCGTACACATCCTTGAACTTCGCGTTCTCGTCTGCCCGAATGATGATGCGCAGTTGCGGGCCCTTCTCGCCGGGCTTCAGCCCCTTCATGTCCTCATCGTAGCGGCGAATCATGTAGCTCTTCACCGCTTCGGCATTCGTGAGCGTGGAGTCGGATCCCACAGCATCAAGCTGGGAGAGGAGCACTTCTCCCTTGGTGTTGATGTTCAGGAAGAGTGCCTTGTCGCCGCTCTTGTCCAGTGGCTTCGAGGCAATCGCCGGCGGAAGCTTGATGGTCTCGTTCACCTGCTCCATGACGAAGTTGGCGCAGACCATGAAGAACATGACCAGCTGCAGGACGAGGTCCAGCAGTGGCACCAGGTTGGGTTCTTCCGATTTGCCGTGCGACATGGATCAGGTTCCGTCTGACGATGAAGAAAGAAGTCCGACCCGCCGCGAACGGCGGGCACACACAACGGCGTTACCGGGGCGGTGCAGCGGGTGGTGCACCGGCGGGCGGAGCTGCCGCGGCGGGGCCGCCGGGCTTCTTCGAGTTGTGGTACATCTGCGTCAGCAGGTCATCGGCGATGTGCCCGACGTCCATGCACACCTTCGTGATGCGGTTGCGGAAGAAGGCGTTGAAGAAGATGGCGGGGATCGAGATGCCGATACCGAACAGCGTCACCACGAGGGCGTGCGAAATGTTGCCGGCCAAGGCAGTGGCGTTCTTCGAGCCGCCCTCGGCACCGAGTTCCATGAACGCCCCGATCATGCCGTACACCGTGCCGACCAGCCCGATCATCGGCCCGACGCTGGCAATCACCGCGGTGTAGTTGTTCTTCTGTTCCTTGTCGCTCTTGATGGCTTCGAGTGTGTTCATCGCCGCTTCACGAGCATCTTCGAGCCCGTACTGCAAGCGGCTCATGCCGGCGGTGAGCACACGCCCGAGGAACGATGGGTCGTTTCTGGCCATGTCGAAGGCTTCTTTGAACTTGCGCTTGTTCACGGTGTCGGTGAATTCATCCACGAAGCCAACCGGGATGGCCGAGGTCATGCGGAGGTCGAGCACGAGCAGCACAACGAGCGCGATGAGAATCACGGAGATCGAGAGGAGCAGCGGGCCGAAGATCCAGCCCACCGACTCGATCATGTGCATGATGATGTTGGACTTGGCACCCTCGCCCTCGGCGAAGGCCCAGTCCGGGCTGGCCAGCATGGCCAGGAGTGTCAGCCCCGCCACGGGCAGGAAGCGGCCGATGTGCTGCGGGCGAGTCCGGATGATCGTCATACGGCGAATCCTGGTGGGTCTGTGTCGTGACGGGCAAGGTCCGTCCCGGCCTTCGGCAGATATGCGCCCACATTGGACGCGGCCGCAAGCCAGGAAGTTCCCGTAAAATATTAGGCCCAGTAATAATCCGTTCAAGGCAGTCCAAGCGGGGCGGTGCCGAACGGTTTGGGGACCCTGACTATTAGGATGAAACGGACGCCACTTCGTCAAGCATAAATTGCCCACACCTGGGCGCGAATTGCCCAACCCGCACCTTTTAATCGGCCCTTCGAGCAGTCGGCACAGTGGCAAGCCCACTCACGGTCACTGCAGTTTCTGAGCGAAATTGCAGATGGCGTTTCACTTGCCGTGCCCGCACAACCGATACATTCCGAAAAAGCCAAATTGTTGGCCGGGAGTGTCCATCATGGGTAAGCGAATCACGGCCGTGGGTCTGGGTGTGGTCTTGCACGCTTCGGCGTCGTTTGGGCAGCTTCCGCCGCAACCGCTGCCAATCCCGCCGGGTTACCCGATCCCACCGCGGATGAATGCGCCTGCGGTTTATGGTCCCGCAGCACCGAATGTGATTCCGCCGGGGATGTTCCCGGCCGCGAAACCGTTGCCGCCACTGTTCACGCCGACGCCAGCCTCGACCGGCCAGCCACCCGCACCGAAGAACGAGGTGCCGTTGCCGTTCGTGGAGCAGAAATTCCGCATGGACGCGGGCTCCGTGACGATGAAGCGTGTGGGAGCGAACTGGCAGGTGTGGGCCGGGCAACGCATGCTCCGCGACCTGGCCAACGATGAGGACGCCGCGAAGGACATCATCCGCGTGATTCGCGAATTGCGACCCACCGAGTGGGGTGCCATCGGTTCGCCGCGGCCCGTCGTGGAATACGGCCTGACGAACGGCAAACCGGCTCTGGTGGCGGGCTTCCCGAAGATGGTGATGCCGATCGATCTGCGAACAGTGCGTTCCGAAGCGATCAAGGGCGTGTGGGTGCTCCGCGACGATGCGAACATCCTGTTTAACTTCGGCCCCAATCGCGCGGATGCGGACCAGGCCGCCGCGGTGATCCACAAATATGGCTTCAATCGCATCGGCTTCGCGGGTTCGAATGTGCCAGCAATGGCGTACTTCTTCGCGACGCCGGAGGCCGAAGGCATGCCCGCGCAGCCCAGCGGAGGCATTCCCGCAGCGCTGCAAGAGCAGGCCCTGACACGCACGGGCATCCCCGTTCCGGGTGCGGGCTTCGTCGGGGAGATGATCAAGATCGACGCCAGCAAAGTGGAAGTGCGCAAGGATGGCTTTGAATGGGTGGTGGCCTTCGGCCCGGACATCGTCGCACGCTTCGGCCCCACGGAATGGCTGGCCCGCGACGCGGCGAAGGTCATCAAGGATGGCCGCTATACCGAGTTCTGCCGTTTCGGATCAAACGGGTTGACGTTCTTCCTGATCAACGGCCAGGCCCCGCGGAAGGTGCCCTTCGCGGCTCAGGGTCGGCGTTTCGATCTGGGTTCGCTGCGAACACTGCCGATCGGCGATAAGTGGTCGGTCACGGAGAATGGCCGACCGCTGTTCGACGTGGCGAATGCGGAGGAAGGCGAGACGTTGATTCGCCTGCTGAAGGGGTATCAGTTTGATCAGATCTGCCAGGTGGGCCAGACGGTGCGAGCCCGCATGCTGTTCCTGGCGAGGGCGAAGTAGCTCACCAGCCGAGTTTGTTGCGGAGCTGCTCGAGCCCACCTGCGAGAGCCGCATCCGCGTTGGGATAGGTGGTGGCATCGCCAACGGATTTCCCGTTCACGGTCTGCAGCACGGCACAGGTGAAGGTGCCGTTCGCGGGCCGCACATCGAGGCGGTACTGCGGTTTGCCCGCGAACATCACAAAGAGCACGCCATCGCGGATGCCCGGTTGAACCGAGCAATCGCGCTTCGTGAGCCATTCCGGCACCGTCAACATCATCGTGGCCAAGTGGGCTTCTCCGTTGTGCGGGGCTCTGCCCACGTCCGTGGGCGGAGTCTCATCGTCTTACTATTCCGGCAACGGCTTGTCCTTCGTCTCGGGCAGGAACGGCAGTGCCAGCAAACCGATCACGAACACGCTGCACATCGCCATGCCTGCATATCTCAAGGGCAACGGTGCAGCATAACTGGCGAAGACGGAACTCGTGAGGAAGCCCAGCATCGCTGGCCCCGGTGCGGAGAGCAACCGGCCCACGTTATAGCAGAATGAGGTGCCAGTGCTGCGGAGCCGTGTGGGGAAGAGTTCGGGGAAATAGATCGCGTAGCCGCCGAAGAGCGAAAGCAGGCAGAAGCCCATCAGCGGGATGAGCACGAAGATCATCCACTTCTCGCTCAGGACGCCGAAGACGAGTGCAGTGCTCGTTCCAGCGATGATGAAGGCCACGGCAAATGCTGGGCGACGCCCCACACGGAAGGCGATGTAGCTGAAGGTGAGCATGCCGAAGAAGGCACCCGTATTCTGGAGCAGCGAGGTAAGCCCGGCCCACAGAGTCGATTGCCACTGCACGTAGGCCCCCACGCGTGCGGGATCCAGCTCACCCGCTTGCACGAGAGCGTTCGCCTCGGCAATGTACGTCGGTTTGAAGACGTACTGCTGCAAATCGTAGGAGAAGAAGCCGATACCCCAGAGTCCGATGACGCCGGAGAGGGCGAGGATCAGGCCGAAGACGGCGTTCCAGCGCCAGCGTTTATCGCCGAGCAGTTCGCGGTACGAACCGGCTTTCTTCACCCCACCAGCGGCCATGGCTAGTTTCCACTTCTCGGGTTCCTTCAAGCGTGCCTGGATGAGCACCACGAGCAAGCCCGGTATGATGCCGACGAGGAACATCAACCGCCACGGAGTGATTCCGAAGCCAAAGAGAGTCGCACCATCGAAACTGCCGTTGTACACCATTCGACCAAACCACACGCTGAGCAAGGCTGCGCTGCAGTTGCCGAGCACGGAGGACGCCTGGAAGAGGCCAATCACAAACGGCCGGGCGTGATCGGGCATGGTCTCGGCGAGAAGTGTGACCGATGCGGCAAAGACACCACCGACACCGAGCCCTGTTAACAAGCGGTAGGCATGGAATTCGAAGACGGTTTGCGAGAGTGAACTGAGCCCGGTGAAGAGAGCGTAGAGCAAGATGGTGGCCATGAGCGTTTTGACGCGTCCCCATCTATCGCCGAGCACGCCGAAGCCGATGCCGCCGATGGCCCAGCCGACGAGGAACCAGGTGGTGGCCCAGCCGGCGGCACTGCCGATGTCCGCGTCCTGCACGGCAGTGATCGCGGCCTTCTCGGTCGGCGGTGGATTGCCCTGCTCTTTCGCCTTCTCCTCAAGATCGGTCTTCAATGCTGCCACGCGTGGATCAGTTGGCTCCACTTTGGGCACCAGTTCCTGCATGGCCGGCCGGCGGGCGAGGGCGAACAACTGCTGGTCCATGCAGTCCATATCCCAGGCCAGGCAACAGACGATGAAGACGAACCACTGGTAGCCCGTCAAGTCCTTGAGGCTGGCCCAGCCCTTACGGGTTGTCACAGCGGGAAGGGAATCGGGAGAAGGTTGGGACATGGCGAATCCGTCAGGTCACGGGTTGAGAAGCGTGCGAGTTCGACCACATATACCGTGGTACGGCAAGCGATGCCAACATTTCCGCTCGTTTGTGGGGCGGGTTGCTATGATAGGGGTTTCCGATTTTTTGGGAGACTGCCCCATGCCTGGCGATGGCACTACCCCGCTCACCGTGGGGTTCCTCGGTGCCGGCCAGATGGCCACCGCCCTGGCCAATGGCTGGAAAACCGCGGGCTTGCTCGACGTGAACCGCTGCCGGGCCAGCGATCCGTTCCCGGCCGCACGTGCGAAATTCGAACAGGTCACCAGTGTGAAGGCGGTCGCCACCAATGCCGAGGTGCTGGCTTCATGCGACGTGCTGATTCTCGCCGTGAAACCGCAGGTGCTGCCCGGCGTTCTGGCCGAGATTCGTCCACACCTGGCTTCGCAACACGTGCTTGTGTCGATCGCGGCGGGAATCACACTCCAGGCGATCACCGAAGGACTCAGCGAGAAGGCGCGTGTTATTCGCGTCATGCCGAACACGCCTTGCCTCGTGGGTGCCAGTGCTAGCGGGATCGCGGCAGGAGCCCACGCGACCGAAGCGGATGCCGCACTCGTGAGCCAGCTGTTCAGCGCGGTCGGCCGCGCCTTCACGGTGCCCGAGCATTTGCTCGATGCCGTCACGGGACTGAGCGGCAGCGGCCCGGCCTTCATCTACGTGCTCATCGAGGCCCTCGCCGACGGCGGCGTGCGTGTCGGTC
>JBGSZR010000242.1:0-5470 GCA_041750275.1 Gemmataceae bacterium | reverse complement strand
GCTGCCAATCTCGGCGACGCGGCCCACGTCGTTGCGGGCGAGGTCCACCAGCATGATGTGCTCGGCCCGCTCCTTGGGATCGGCGAGCAACTCCTCCGCGAGTCGCCGATCTTCCTCGGGTGAGGCACCGCGGTGGCGAGTGCCAGCCAGCGGGCGGTTCGTGATCACGCCGTTCTCCGCCCGGCACATGATCTCGGGCGATGCACCCACAAGCGTCGCTTCGCCAGCCCGCACAAAGAACATAAACGGGCTCGGATTCACCACACGCAGCGCGCGATAGATATCGAAGGGCCGGGCATTTGTCTCGGTGCGAAAACGCTGACTGAGCACCACCTGAAAAATGTCGCCCGCGAGAATGTATTCCCGCGCTTTCTCGACAATGGCTTCAAATTCCGGCTGGGTGAAGTTGGATGTGACACCGGCGAGCCCGGGATGAGAGTCCGGGGTAGAGCGTTTCTGCGGATCGATGTCGGTTAACTGGATATCCGCGACGCCGCGCTGCAATCGCTCCACGAGTTCATCGACACGCCGACACGCTTTCGTGTAGGCCCCCTGAAGATCCGCCGGCGTTTCGCCACCGATGCGGGCGTGAGCCACCACGGCGATGGTCTTCGCGACGTGGTCGAATATCACCATGCGATCGTAGAAGCCGAAGGAAAGGTCTGGGATGTGGCGGTCGTCGGCGGGGGCGTTGGGGAGGTGTTCGACGTAGCGGACGGTGTCGTAGCCAGCATAGCCGACAGCACCGCCACAGAAGCGGGGCAGTCCGGCAAGTTGCGGTGCGCGGAACTCGGCAATCATCTCTTCAAGCACGCGCAGCGGATCGGTGGATTCGGATTCGATCCATTCGCCCGCTCCCTCCCGGGTGCGGATGCGATTGCCGCAGGCCTCGAATGTGCGGAACGGGCCGGAGCCGAGGAAACTGTAGCGGCTGATGCGTTCGCCGCCGACCACACTTTCGAAGAGGAACGACCAGTCGCCTTCCTGAATCTGGCAGAACGCGGTGACGGGTGTGAGCGTGTCGCCGGTGAGCCGGCGAAAGACGGGCACAACCGTGTGCCCGCGGGCCAACTCGGTGAACTCCTCGAAAGACGGACGGTGCGGCATGAGCAAGCTCGGATCGAAGGCGGGAATGCATCACACTCCCCATTTTCACGATCCAGGCCGGCCACGGCCAACACCGAATGTGAACTCAGCGCTTAATCTTCGGCGGCACGACTCCACCTTCCGTGCTGGTGTCGAGTTCCTCGATGAGCGCGGTGACCTTCTTGAGCGTGACGGCGTCCGTGCGAATGATGAGCGAGTTCGTGCGTTCCTCGACGGTGATCTTCGGGGCTTCCTTCGAGAAAACGCCCGTGAGCACGGTGACAAGCTCCGGAGCCTGGGCGTGCTTGAGCCGCAGCACGGTGATCTCCTCCTCGCGAGCGGCATTTGAGGCTCGCGTCAGAGGCATCCCAGGTGTCACTGTCGGCACCGGCACAGCGGTCGGGATGCTTGATCGCTCGCTGTCCATTGCTTGGATCAGCAACTTCGCACCCTGAACGGAATCCGCGTTACCGCTCAAGATCACGTTGTTCGTTCGAGGATCAACTTGCAGTTCAACGACAACTCCCTGCTTCTCCAAGTGACCGTTCACGACCTTGGCGACATCCGAGGCAGCCACGTTACGCAATTGCAGAACGAGAGTAACTTTGTCTTTCGTCGCGGGAGCAAAAGCGGTGCCCGGGCGACTGGGAGTGGTCGGTGCTGCCGGAGTCGTCATGCGGGGGGCTTTGTCCTCCACCCAGAGTGCCGGCTTACCAGGCAGAGCGGGTGGAAATATCGAGTTCCCGTTACCAGCCATCGGTGCCATCGCGTTGAGCACCATCGCGTGCCGCTTCTTCAGCACGATCACTTCCGTGGTGGTGGGGCTGATATTCGAGAACGATTGAGGTCGTTCCTTCGCGGCGGCACGCAACTCGGCATTGTCGAACGCCGTGATGGCCAGCATTTCCCAGCCGCCGCGAGACCGTTCCTCCAGCAACTTGGCGAGTTCCAGGGCCGAGCGCGGTTTGCCCACGAAGTGATACTCTGCGCCGGGTGCGGTGGGTGCCAGCGCCACCAGGTATTCCGCTTCGACAGCCTCAGCCTGAGGCTCTTCCAGTGTGTTCAGGTTTAGCCTTCCAGTCGTCGGCGCGGGATCATTCTTGCTCTTCAGTTGCGGAGCAGCGCCAGCAGGCTGGGCTTGAGCACCTGGCGTTAACGAGGAACCGAGCCCCAGCGCCAGGCCGCCGGTCATGAGCACCGCGGCCAGGAGCTTTGTCTGACTGCTGAACATGGGAGTAACCTCTTTCACGAGTTTCAGGATGGCCGACGGAACGGTTCCGTCGATGGCCGTGAACGTCATCGCGTTGTCGATCAAGTGTGGGGAAAGGGCGGACGCGGCGGTTCCGAATGTCACGGTCACCGCGGCACCTGCCGGGGCGATGCCACGTTTCTGGAGCCGTTGCAGCAGCGCCTGCCGGGCTCGCGTGAGTCGCCCTGTGAGTGTTCCGGGCTTCCAGCCGAGGCGATTCGCTGCTTCCGGTTGTGGCACGCCTTGCAGTTCACAGGTGACGAACGCCGTGCGAAGATCGGCGGGCAGTCGTTCAATTTCCTCGTGAACGACCGCCTGCAGCGCTTCCCACGAAGCATCTGGAACAGGGCAATCCGGCTCACTTCGAGCCGCTTTCTGCTCGCGTTGCTTGCGGCGCACCGCCGTACGGTTCAACTTGGTGGCGACATTCACCGCCACGCCATGAAGCCAGCTTCCGATCGCAGCCGGGTTGCGCACTGCTGCCGCGGAGCGCAACAGCGCCACGAACGTGGCCTGGAACGCATCTTCAGCATCGGAACTCACCGGCAGCAACTGGCGGCAGGTGGCCCACACCATGGGCCCATGGCGATGCAGCAACTCCGCGAAGGGCCGGTCCCCGGGTCGACGGGCCTTGCGTTCGCTGGCCAGCGAATGCACAAGATCCGCATCCGAAGCGCAGCCGGCATCATTCGCCAAACCTTCAGCGTGCCGGACCACCAGACGGAGGAACGCAGGTGTCATCACCGATAAGTTCCCGTGCTGGCCTCATTCCTACAAGCCGAATCGAAATTTGCAGGAAGGTCGTGCGTGAGCGATCACGCACTGCGGCGCGAAACCGCGATTGAAGCTCGGAATCGGACCGTCGGCGCGTCACAATGTGAACAAGGAACTGCGGAGGACCCCACGAGGACCGCAACGAGCGAAATCCGCAAACATGAGGCGCTCATCATGTTACACGATCCCACCGCTTCATACGGCTCGCAAGAAGGCATCGCCCTCGCCCGCAAGGCTTCCGAATCCGGCGACTGGAAACCCGTTGCCGACTGGCTGGCCAAGCATCCGCTGCATGCCGTCGAACTCGCCGAGTTTCTCGCCCAGCAACGCGGCTTGCGTCCTTCTGTGACAGCCCTGCCAGACTCGGCCTTCACCGGCATCTCCATCGGCGACCTGGAACTTCGCGAGGAGATCGGCCGCGGCGGCATGGGCACCGTCTATCGTGCCTTCGACCCCACGCTCCGCCGTGAAGTGGCCGTGAAACTGCTCCGCCCCACCGGTGATATGTCCCGGGCGGATCGGGCCAAATTCCAGTTCGAAGCCGAGGCCGCCGCTTCACTCGACCACCCGCATATCGTGAAAGTCTTCACTTCCGGCGAGCAAAACGGAGTGCCATTCCTCTCCATGCCGATGCTCGTGGGCGGCAGCCTGGCCCAGCGCCTCAAGAATGCTGGTCCCTCAAATGCGATCTCACCAGTTGAAGCCGCCGAACTCGTGCGCGATATCGCCCACGGTGTGCATCATGCCCATCGCCGGGGGCTCATTCATCGCGACTTGAAGCCCGGCAACATCCTGCTCGATGAGGCGGGCCGGCCATATGTCGCCGATTTCGGACTGGCCCGCTCGCTCGATGTGAACGCCAGTGGCACTGGGGGCATAGCTGGCACCGCGGCCTACATGTCCCCGGAACAGGCCCGCGGCGAGAAGGGGCTCACCACCGCCGTCGATGTGTGGGCACTCGGTGCCATTCTCTTCGAACTGCTCAGCGGCCGCCCACCCTTCGGCACCGGCGAATGGCTCTCCGTACTGAAGCAAGTGCAGGAAGACCCCACGCCGACGTTGAATCGCCTGCGGCCCGGCGTGCCGCCAGACCTGGAAGCGATCTGTCGCAAATGCCTGGAGAAACGGCCCCGCGATCGCTACCGTTCCGCGGAAGAACTCGCCGACGATCTCGTCCGCTTCCTCCATGAAGAACCCGTCGAAGCCCGCCCCCGGGGTGTGCTCGCGGATCTGGGCGGGGCCCTGAACTGGAAGCGACAAACCGCCTCCATGAACACCTGGCTCAGCTTCATCATCGGCAGCGGAACCCAGTACCTCTTCCACGGTGCAGCCGCGTTCCTGCTTTTCCACGACCACGATCGCTGGGTGTATGTTCTTTTCACGGCCCACTTCGCGCTGTGGATCTTCACACTCTGGTGGCAGGGCATCCGGCACAAGGATGAACTGAACGCCGTGGAGCGTGCCGGGCTCGCGTTGCAGATTGGCATGCTCGCTGCCGCCAGCTCGCTGTTCGCCGCCTACTGTCTGCGCCCGGACCTGGACATTGCCACCCTTTACCTCGGCTTCAACATCATCGGCGGCCTCGGCCTCTTCGTCCGCGGCCTCACGGACTGGGGCCTGCACTTCCTCTTTGGCCTCGTCTATCTTGGCCAGAACCTGCTGCTGCCATTCCTGCCGGACTGGGCCTGGCCCGCACTCCACGCCATCGTGGGCGGTTCGCTCTTCCTCTGGATCGGCGTGCACCGCTATCGCCTCGTTCGCCATGCCCCACCCGCTCGCACCCTTAGCAGCCAGGACACCGTGACGAACTGAGGCTACACAACGAGACGGCACACGTCAGTGGTTGGTGATTGAGTGATTTCCTTGCACGGCGTGTGTGCGAAGGCGAATGCCAAAATCCCTCGTCTCTCCTCCACAGCAAATCCCGCAACGGCGGCACGTGCGGCAACTTATCATCTCTTGCCCGCGATAAGCTAATGCGTCAAATGTCGAGCGTGATGCCGCCATCCACTTGCAGCTCCTGCTTCGCAGCGGCCCGGGCTAGCCAGTTGTTGTCGAGTCGTTCGACAATCCGTACACATCAGCCTGCTATAGCGGCTCCACTTCACGGGTTCGATTCTGATAGAAGCGAGAAGGCGCAAGTCATTACTCTGTATGTGATCTTCCACGAGGTGGGCATGATTCCTGGTTGGGGTCGAAGCGAGTTGAAACCATTTGGAGTGGTGAACGCGCAGGTCCAGTAGCGTTTTCCGAGTTGCGCTTGCATCGCGATTCTCGATCTGCTTACAATCGCCCCGCTTCATGGACGAAGTCCCGGCCCGGCAGGGGAAGGAATCCCGGAATGGCCCTGGCAGTCCCGCC
>JBGSZR010000241.1:0-4446 GCA_041750275.1 Gemmataceae bacterium | reverse complement strand
ACGCGGACGCAGGCACGAAACGCGCGGTCGCGTAAAAGCCATCGGAAAAGGACCCTGAAAACGCTCCGCGCCCTTGGAATATGCGTCAGCAAGCTGCCCAAGGGCGGATTCGAAAGTGGCTAGGAAGCGTTGTAGTACTAGATAGATCGGCGGCACCGGCTGAGCCTTTTGCGGCAGCTGCTACTTCAACCAGTCACACTGCGGCGTGTTCACGACCGGCAACTGCCTCATCGTCGCCCTCATATTGCTCTTGTTGCGAATCAGCTCTCACCGCAGCGACTGATTGGACCTTTGAATCGTATGCTTCGCACCGCAGTACGCGGACCGGAGCGGGATGTCGCGATAGACCAGCGACGAACCTAAATGAATAATTGTGCCGTGATCGCACAGCATCCATGTCGAACTGTGGCGATGAACTCACTGTCGTGATGTCGTTCAGCGGGATTCTCACAAAGACCCCGCTCTCGGAAAAAACCATGTAAGCGGCATTTAGTTTGCACGGAATGTGCCGGCCGGATTCCTGCACGAAACATCCGAGGATGCTGATGGCAACGACACTTCTTACCACTGCAACCAAGTCCGTGGTCGGTCATGATTCTCCGGTCACGCGGGCGATTCAGGACTTGCCCAATGCCTACACCAATGTGAGTTCCACGGAACGCTGGGCCTCGCTGGGCCTCGGCGGCGTGCTCACAGCACTGGGATTGCGGGGCGTACTTCCCACTCCGCTAGCCCTGGCGGCCAGTGGCTACATGTTCTATCGGGCCGCCACCGGAAACTGCATCGCCTACCAGGCCGTTGGGTTCAGCACCAGCGATACGACCGCCGAGCAGACGGCCGTCGCCGCCACGCATGGTTCGCGTGTGGATGTCTCCATCATCGTGATGAAGCCGGCCGCCGAGGCGTACGACTTCTGGCGCGATTTCGAGAACTTGCCGCGATTTATGACGCACCTGCTCGAGGTGAACACGTCTGTGGGCGGCCGCTCGCAATGGATCGCGCAGGGGCCGTTCGGGCTACGTGTCGAGTGGGAAGCGGAGATCGTCAACGAGAAGCCTGGCGAAGTGATCGCCTGGCGATCACTGCCCGGTGCGGATGTGGACAATGCGGGTTCGGTTCACTTTCGGGAACTGCCACAGGGCCGCGGCACCGAGGTGAAGGTGAGCCTGAAGTACGATCCGCCGGCCGGGCAGGTGGGCTCACTCGTGGCCAAGCTCGTCGGCAAATCACCGGACGCGCAAATTCGTGCGGACCTCCGCCACTTCAAGCAAATCCTCGAGACCGGCGAAACCGCGACCGTGGATGGGCAAGCGCACGGCGAGCGCTGATCCGCACACACTACATTCATTCTCCCTCTCACTCACCATTAAGGTTCTTCCATGAAAGCGCTCTGTTGGCGTGGCAAGAAAGATGTCGCGGTCGAGCGGGTGCCTGATCCGACAATTCTGAACCCCCGCGATGCCATCATCAAGATCACCAGCACCGCCATCTGCGGTTCCGATCTGCATCTGTACGACGGCTTCATTCCCACCATGCAGTCCGGCGATATTCTCGGACACGAGTTCATGGGCGAGGTGGTCGAACTCGGCAAAGGCGTCGGCAACCTGCGAAAAGGCGATCGCGTGGTGATTCCCTTCACGATTGCCTGCGGCTCCTGCTTCTACTGCAACAAGCAGTTCTATTCCATGTGCGACAACTCGAACCCCACGCCTGCCATCGCCGAGATGATGTACGGCTACTCGGGCAGCGGCCTGTTCGGCTATTCGCATATGCTGGGCGGCTATGCCGGCGGGCAGGCCGAGTACGTGCGGGTTCCGTTCGCGGACGTGGGGCCGATGAAGGTGCCTGCGAGCCTGACGGACGAACAGGTCCTGTTCCTGACCGAAATCTTCCCCACCGGCTACATGGCTGCGGAGAACTGCAACATCCAGCCCGGCGACACCGTCGCGGTCTGGGGTTGCGGCCCGGTCGGGCTCTTTGCCATCAAGAGTGCGTTCCTGCTGGGGGCGGAGCGTGTCATCGCGATCGATGATGTCGAAGGCCGCTTGCGAAAAGCCCATGAGACGTGCGGGGCGGAAACCGTGAACTTCGCCGAGGTCGATATCCTCAAGTGGCTCGACGATGCCACCGGCGGGCGCGGGCCTGATTCCTGCATTGATGCCGTAGGGCTGGAAGCACACGGCACCGGCCTCGGCGGACTCTATGACCAGGTGAAGACCGCCACGTACATGGCCACGGACCGGCCCACGGCGCTGCGGCAGGCGATCATGGCGTGCCGCAAAAGTGGCACCGTCTCCATCCCGGGCGTCTATGGCGGCTTGATCGACAAGTTCCCCATGGGGGCCGCCTTCGGCAAAGGGCTCACCCTGAAGATGGGCCAGACGCATGTGCACAAATATCTGAAGCCCCTGCTGGCGCGCATCGAGAAGGGCGAGATCGACCCCTCGTTTGTCATCACGCATCGCTACGCCCTCGCGGATGCGGCCGCGGCCTATGAGCGTTTTTCCACCGAGAAAGACAGTTGTGTGAAGGTCGTCCTTAAGCCCTGATGGCATGAGAAATGCCGGGATGAAGCAATGGCCGGGAGCCTGTGCCCGGCCATTCTTGTTGCCCGGAAGGAAGGAGCATCATGCCTGACACTCCGCAGGAACCGAAGAGCCCGCTACCTCCTCAAACTCAACCGAAGCCTGGCCTGGATTCGGAGATGAGCCCGAAGCCGCGCTTCCAGGCACCGCTCTATAAGGCCGCCGGGAAGCTGGAGGGGCAAGCCGCATTGATCACCGGCGGCGACTCCGGAATTGGGAAGTCGGTTGCCGTGTTATACGCACGTGAAGGAGCAGATGTCGCCATCGTGTATTTGCCAGCCGAGCAATCCGACGCGGAGGAAACGAAACAGGCCGTGGAAGCGGAAGGCCGACGCTGCTTGCTGTTGCCCGGTGATGTCACCCAGTCCGACTTTTGCGAGAAGGCCGTGCAGGACACGGTCGATGCGTTTGGTCGACTCGATATTCTGGTGAATAACGCAGCATATCAACAGCGGCAGGATTCGCTCGAGGACATCACCAACGAGCAATTCGACACCACGTTTCGCTCGAATATCTATGGCTACTTTTACATGGCGCGGGCCGCGGTCAAGCATTTGCCGTGGGGCGGAGCCATCGTGAACAGTGGCTCCATCACCGGGCTCGAAGGCAACAAGACGCTCATCGATTATGCCTCGACCAAGGGGGCCATCCACGCCTTCACCAAATCGCTGGCGCAGAACCTGATCGAGCAGGGCATTCGTGTAAATTGCGTGGCTCCTGGACCGGTCTGGACGCCATTTATCCCCTCTTCGGGAAGCGCGAAGAAGACCTCAGAACATGGTCAGGACACGCCGCTGGGCCGGCCCGCTCAACCGGAAGAGATGGCACCGGCATACGTGTTCTTCGCATCGAACGCCGACTCGAGCTACATCAACGGCGAAGTGCTAACCTTGATCGGCGGGGCCACACGGGCGGGTTAACTGGCAGGATGCATCATCACAATTTCTCACCATCAAATCGAGGACATCATGAAATCGAATGAGACTCCCCACTCCGGATCGTCGGAGTCGCACTGGAAAAGCACAAACCCTGCGGAGCAACCACCGCGAGCGGAAGTCATGGGATTACCGCGAATGGTGCTCGAAGCCAGGACGAAGCTGGGCGGAGGTGCGACACCGGAGCAGGTTGCCGAAGAACTGCGCCACGCCGGCACCGCAGTGCCGCTGGACGATATTCGCAAGGTGTGGGATGAAGGTCATCAGGATGATCAAGGAACCGGAGCCTGATCGCCAGGCGTTGAAAAGCGGGCGGGCGGGTCATTTTTTGCAAGAATGACCCGCCGCCCGCTTTTCTGCTTCCTCACTTCAACGATTCTTCTTTTCCTCCTCGGACTTGTTCTCCGTGCCCGGGAGGGTGCCGGTGGACGCACTCGGCTCGGTTTCGTGCGGCGAACTATCGGCACCACCCGCCGCCTCATCAACTTTTCGTGGATGTGGTCCGTGCGGGCTGGCGGGTGTTCGATGTCGATCCTTTTCGTTGCGTTCAGAATCCCTGGGATCTGGCATGGTAATGCCTCAGTAAGGTGGAAGGGTGAAGGTGTGGCAACGTCTACGTTTCATTGTTCGCCATGGCCGCGCGGTCGCCCAATGTTGTGACGAATTCCGGAAGCTGGCCCCGGCTCTCGCTTCCTTTCGCAACGTCAGTGCCAATGCCGCCTGGCTCCGGAAGGATCCACCGATCGACCAGGGCAAGCAGATCGGCAGTGAGATTGGGGAACAACTGTCAGGGGGCGCTCAAACCCAGCCAGTGATGGGCGCTTGAAAACCAGCCACTTTGAGGAGCGGCAGATTGGGTCGTTAATCTCGTGGGTACACCTCGTACCCCAGGAGATCGACGATGTCCAATCTGCTCAAAGTGGCCA
>JBGSZR010000240.1:0-5763 GCA_041750275.1 Gemmataceae bacterium | reverse complement strand
GCTGAGGTGGGTGCCATCGTAGCGGCCCCGGCAGGCGAGCGAGCCGAAAAGCTCCTCCCAGGCGACGCCCGTGTTGAGCGAGGCACCGGCCAGTTTCACCTCGGTATCCCAGTACACAATGGGATCCGGCGTTGCCGAAGCCGCCGATGAACTTGGAGCCTGGCCGCGGATGATGATCGAACTCGCTGGCGTTCGGGCTGCAAGGTTCGCACTCGGTGTGAAGGTGCGATTCGTGCGCGGGCCGATCGGGTTCAACTCCGGCGGCGGCAACGCCGGCGCATCGGGTGGCGTCAGCACCACCAGGTGCTTCACGTTCAGGTCCGCGCCGCCCTTGAGTTTCAGTTCCTCGAAGCCCGAGCGCAGCTTGCCGGGCAGAGCTTTGAGAAAGGCCTCATCGGTAACGAACGGCTTCAACTCCAGGCCGCCGAGATTGGCCCAGACGGCCCCATCGGGATAGAAGCGAACCTCACCGGCATCCAGCTTCAACCGGTTCGTACCATGACGGGCGGCGAAGTGGGCGAGATCGAGCCGGCCATCACGGTATTCGAGCCAGCCGGCGAGATCGGTCAGTTCGTATGGGAAGAAGCGCGGCGTGACCGTGGGGCCGAAGAAATTGAAGGTCAGTTTCAGATCACGGGCCGCGTCGAATGGGAGTTCCGCCTCCGGGGCACCGCGGTCGATGACCTCCACATCAGCCGCAAACGTGACGGCACCGCGGGGATCGAAGGTGGACCAGATACCGTCCAGTTCCAGTTTCGTGAGTGCCTTCTTCAAATCGGCGTCGATGGGGCACGTGTTGCCACCCAGGTGCAGCACCAGCAGCCGATCGGGCGTGTCTGGCACCGGCCGCTTCGAACCGTGCATCCAGATCGACGCACCCCCATGCAGAGCCGTGAAACCATCGAGAATCAGTTCATCGCGATCGGGCAACGCCACGATGGCTTCGCCGGGATGAATGGGGCGTTCCTTGTCGGTGGCCTCCGTGCGAACCACGAGACGCCCTTTCACCTTCTCCAGGGGATAAGGGAACTTCTCATAAGCGACGGTGCCATCGCGGATGTCGATCCGGAATTCGTTTTCACTGAGGTTCACGTCCTGAAGTTGCGTGATCTCGGCGACGAAGTCACCGCGGCCCGTGGCGTGAAACTGACGAATCAAATTCGGGTACTTGCCCGGCAGCGCGGCGACGAGCTTATCATCGAGCGGCACATCGGTGCCGGTGACACGCAGGCTGATGGCGGGGTCATCGCCGGTGCCCGACACCTGACCTTTCACCGTGATCTTGCCGCCGGCCATGCCACGCAGATCGATGTGCGTGTTGTCCTGACCGGTGTGCGTGATGGTGCGCTTCACCCAGCCGTGGACATCCGTGAGCGGATAGCGGAATTTCTCGTAGACCAGCGCCATGGATTGTGGACGGAGTTCGAACTCGCGTTTCCAGCCGGTGGCTTCGCGCGAGAATTTGTAGGCGAAGTCGGCCGTGCCACTGGGCGAGAACATGCGCTGGATGATCGCTCCGCGTTCGCCGAGCCGCGTGAAGAGCGCCTCATCGAGTGGTACACCGGTGAGCACCAGGTCGAGGTTCTCCAGTTGCTCTTCGAGTCGGTCGAGGACCTCGCCCGTGCTGGCCTTCACCTCGCGTGGAGCCGTGTTGGCACGCGCTTCCAGTGAGAGCTTCACCTGGGCTGGGCCGAGTTTCCCGCTGGCTTCGTCGATCCTGATGCGGCCATCGACACTCCGCGCCTTCAGTACCAGTTGCTCGATCGGGTGCGGGAGTTCAGGGTGCTCGAAACGGCCATTCTGAATATCCACCTGGATATCGTGTCGCCAGGGCATAGCCCGTTCCGGTGTGAAGGAGAGGTCGGCACTTAGCGAGGCCGTGGCCGTGAGACCGGCGAACTGCGGTGCAAGGTCCGGAGCGAGACGGGCCGCCGTGGCGAGCACTTCGCGCACGGGCAGTTCGGGCAAGGTCACACGCAAGGTGGCATGTTGATTCAGGCGATTGGTATGAATGCGAGCCTGCACTGGCCCGAAGTTCGCGAGGTTGCCTTCCACTTCCACCGTGAGCAACGGCAAGGGATCATTCAGCAGTGTGATGCGGGCATTCTGAAGCGTCAGGGCCGGCAAGGCATTGGGCTGACGATCGACGACCGTGATGGTCGCACCCTTGGCGACCAGAGTCGGCACAGGTTTGTCAGCGGGCCCACCCGGTTTCAGCAACTCCTCGTAATTCCACACACCTGCCGCCGAGCGCTCAAGATGAAGTTCCGGGTTCTCAAGTTCCACCTTGCGGATGACGAGCCGGCCGCGGGAGAGTTGCTCCTTGTCGTGGTAAACGATAGCGGAAGGCACCACGAGAAATGGCTGCCCCTGTGGGTCGGAGCGGCGGGTGATCCTCAAGTCGGTGACCGAAATGCCACCCAGAATGCGCATGCGGGCCGAGCCGACGTGGACGTCGACATCCTGGAACTGATCGTTCAAGCTGGCGATCACCTGCGCACGCACCCGCTCCGGGCTGACCCAGGAACTGGCCACCCAGACAAGCGCAATGAGCACGGCCACCCCGGCAAGGATGAAACCGCGGATCAACCAACTCCGCACGGCAACCCGCATACCCGGTCCTGTTGATGCACACCCGAGGGGTTCGGCAAAGCGGCGGGATAGTACGGAGGGTCGTGAATTTGGTCAATTGCGACTCGCTGACGCTTCAGACTGCACAAAATGAACGAATCATGGGGTTTACGCGGTCCACGTCGCATGCAGAAATCTGTCCAATATCTGCACATTTCATTATGGACTTTCGCCGATAAGCCACTGTGGCTAGAATGTGTACAGCCGCCGGTATCCCACCCACCTCATCAAGGCTCGATTCATGAAAGCCCTCATTCTCGTAACCGATGGATTCGAAGAGCTCTCGCTTTTTCTTCCCTGGTATCGCTTGAGAGAAGATGGTGCCACCGTCAAGCTTGCCAGCCCACAGATGCGAGCCCTCACCGGCCAACACGGCTACCGCGTCGAGCCGGATGCACCCATTTATGAAGTGAACCCCGCCGAGTACGACCTGCTCATCATTCCCGATGGCATTGCCGTGGAGAGGCTTCGGCAGCGGGAAGAAGCAGTCGATGTGGCTCGCACCTTCATGCAGGACGGCGGGATGCGTGTGGCAGCCATTGGCCATGGGCCGCAACTTCTCATCAGCGCCGGCGCACTCGATGGTCGCTCGGTGACCTGCGACCCGGGCATCCGCGACGATGTGCGGGCCGCCGGTGCCCACTACCGCGATGAAGCCGTGGTTCGCGACGGCATGTTGCTGACAGGCCGCGGCCCAGATGATTTGCCAGCGTTCTGCCGCCAGCTTGTTCGCGTCGCCGCGGCTGTGCGAGTTTGATGGGTGGGTCGATGCAGACGCTGAGAGGAATCTTGCCCGATCGTGATGGGCAAGATTTCGCACAGGCTTGAGTCGTCAGCCTGAACCTATCGAGTCGGCTTCGCTGTGGGTGGCGCGTCGCTCGATCCTTTCGCATAGGCGACTTCGCCCGCCACGAAGATGTTGCAGCCACTATTCCCCGAGACCCGCAATCGCAGGTCTTGCAGCGTCTCTTCGATGCACAGGCCCATCGTGGTATTTTCAGGGTTTGCTCCAGGCTCGACCTGGAACCACTTACAATCCTTGCACTTGCCCCAGTTGAAATCCGGCATGATTGACTCCCATTAAGTGGACCTTGA
The DNA here is from genome assembly GCA_041750275.1 of Gemmataceae bacterium. Classification (GTDB taxonomy): domain Bacteria; phylum Planctomycetota; class Planctomycetia; order Gemmatales; family Gemmataceae; genus JBGSZR01. The sequence continues at coordinate 2,037 of JBGSZR010000240.1, read as the reverse complement.
CCGCCAAGGCCGCTGGAAGAGTCAACGCAAACGTCGTACCCACTGATTATTGATATTGTTTACGGAATGCATCCGATCGCAGGTCGGTGCCCCCAGGCGGCATGCACCCGCTGAAAAAAGCGAAACCGTTCCGACTGGTGCGGGGTAGAATCAGGGGTGGCTCTTCCCACTTGCCGCGGCACTTGAGCTCGCGACTTATTTTCACAAGGAATCTTCGATGCTGCGTTCGTCCCGCTTTGGGTTTATTGCGGCTGCGGTCGCCAGCTTCTGCTTCGTGCCGTCTGTTGGTGCGGCCGAACCGGATAAGCTGACCCCCTCGGACGCGGACACCATCGTTTCGGTGAATGTCCGCCAGGTTCTCGAATCCGATATCGTCAAGAAGTATGCACTGGAGCAAATGAAGCAGTTCCTTCAGGGGCAGGACGCTCAGCAGTTCCTCACGCAGATCGGCCTTGATCCCTTGAAGGACATCGAGCGCATTGTCCTCGCCGGCTCGGGCAAGGATCAGACGGACATCAAGGGTCTGATCATCATTCACGGCAAGTTCGACGCCCAGAAGCTTTACAAGGCCGCGGAGGCCCAGACGAAGACCGACCCGGATCGCTTCGCGCTGATCAAGGACGGCAAGGATGTGATGTTCAAGTTCCAGGGCGATATGGGCAACCCGGTCTACGGCACCGTCGTGGATGACAGCACCATCATCGTGGCCACGGAGAAGCCAATCATCTCCACGGCTCTGACCGCGGCCAATGGCGACAAGAAGCCGGTGCTGGACAAGAAGCTCAGCGCGCTGGTCACCAAGATGGACGACAAGGCCTCGATCTGGGTTGCGGCACTCGTCAACGGCCGACTCGAGAATGCCCGCATCCCGGGCGGCATGAATCAGAATCTGCAGGGCCAGCTGGGTAACATGGACTCGGTGACCGCCGTGGTCCGCGTCACCACGGACCTGACGCTCGATGTCACGATCACCATGAAGGATGAGGCTGCCGCTGATGAGATGGGCAAGGCCGTCGAGGATGTGCTCACCCAGGTGAAGGGCTTCGCGCCACTGCTGGCCGCGAACGATCCAAAGATGAAGCCAATCGCCGACGCCGCCAAGAGCCTGAAGAGCACGGTGAAGGATCGCAACATCACCGTCTCGGCCAAGATCCCCGGCTCCGCCATCGGCTCACTGCTCAACATGGGCGACTGAGCCACAACGCCAACCAATCATGCGAAGGGCCCGGGGTTGATCACCCCGGGCCTGTTCGTTTGGTGGTCGGAGAAACATCCGCCGAGCGGTCTCGAATCCGGCTACTTCATCTCCACAAGCTGCTTGCTTTCGATGGTGGGGCACCAGTACGTCTCGATGAACTCGATCACGAGTTCGGTGCCGCGCTGGTGTGGGACCAGCGGCTTCATCTTTGGGTTATACATTGCGTCCGTGAGGTCGCGCACCAGATACGTCGTGACACCCCACTTCACCATTTGCTTGATCGCGAAGCTGCGGTTGAGCACGCACATGTTGGTGTGCACACCCATCACAAGAATCGTGGTCAGTCCCTTCTCCTTCATCAGGCTGAACACCTCGTGGCCGTTGTCCGAGATGTAGTCTTTCTCCGAGTCGATGGCGATGGCCGGGTGCTCGCGTGTCCAGGCCTTGAATGATTTCACAGGCTTCTCGTCGTCGCAACCGCCATCCGAGTCATCGATGGGGAGCGGCGGGCATTTCACTTCCTTTTCCTTTGGCAACTCGGCTTTTGCGACGGCGAGCATTCGTTGGCGTGCGGGGTGATCCGCGTAGAACTTCATGCAGTCCGAAGGAGCGTGGATGATGGTCATGCCGCGGTCCCGGCACGCCTTCAGCACGGGGTCCGCTTGCTTGGCCAGTGCCGCACAGCGGGTCGAGGCAGATGTCAGGGGGCGCTCAAACCCAGCCAGTGATGGGCGCTTGAAAACCAGCCACTTTGAGGAGCGGCAGATTGGGTCGTTAATCTCGTGGGTACACCTCGTACCCCAGGAGATCGACGATGTCCAATCTGCTCAAAGTGGCCA
>JBGSZR010000239.1:0-5062 GCA_041750275.1 Gemmataceae bacterium | reverse complement strand
ACGGCCTCGACCCGGTGGTGCAGGCTTTCCGGGGCCCCAGGTGGGAGTCACGGACGGTGAATCGGCCATGGTTTCCTACCTTCCAGGTGCGGGGTTCGAAGTGCAGAGTGCGTGACCGAAATCACCGGCCGCAAGGCTCCGCACCATTTGCCAAACTCAGTCCCTTTTGGGTGGTGAGAGTGGCGGCGTTGGTGGCAACGATTTGTCCGTGGGTGGTGGCAGTGTGTCCAGTTTCAGGTGACGTCCATCCGCATTGGCTGCTTCGAGGGACTGACGCAGCGCGAACACTTCGAACCCGGTGATGGCGGCGTTCACCGATGAGGGCGATAGCTCCTTGTCGTTCCACCAGAACAGACAGGTCGTGCGGTTCGCCTCCTGGAAGAAACGAATCTCGGACCCGGCCGGTGTAAAGCCTGTCGGCCGCACCCAGATCGGTTTCCCCGGAGCATGAATGATGCGAACGACGAGGCACAGACGCTTCTCAAAAACATCGGGTGCCACTTCCACTTCGTGCTCCTGAAAAGCCACCGAATCGAGTGACACCGCATTGTCACTCGAAAGCGGTGTCGAGCGAATGCCGACGGCACCCGGGGCATCGGGCGGCACCCAGGAATGCAGTGGCTGGAAGCGATCGGCACTACTCCAGTGGGCATCGAGGAGCGGGGCCGCCTTGCCACCCGCTTGCCATCCACCAGCAACGCTGACGGACCAGCAGGCACCCGGGAAGCCGGGCTCGGGCCGCCAGCGAACGGCCAGAGGCTTTGCCTTTTCGGCATCAGGGTGGAGGTCGAACCACACTTCGGGACGAGCCGCTTCACGAACGAGTCGGCTTGCGCGTGGCCGTTCGTCGAGTCCGGCGACGATGCGAAGTTGTCCGTTCTTCTCCCAGTTTTGCAGGGCTGCAATGCGCCAGTCCGCGTTGCCGGCCTGAGCGAGTGTGGTGGGCCAGGAGCGGGCGAACCAGCGTCGTGTCAGTTGGAGGCCGCTGGCATTCTCACTGAGTTCCAGCCAGAGCCGGTCGCCGGGTTGCAACTCCACATCCTGAGCAAAGTCGAGATCGCCGCTGATGCGAATGGTGAACGCACCCGTGAGCCCGGGCCGTGTGTACCAGTTTTCGGGATCGGCCGAGGCCGCGGTGAGTTCGGTTTCGGTGCCATCCGGGGCAATGAGTGTGTAGCGGATGCGCGGCAGGAGCCCCGTGCGGAGCCACTGCACGAGCTTTGCGACTTCTTCAGGCGGCACCATCTTGCCGGCCGGGTTCAGCGATTCGACGCTCTTGAACTCGGCCTGCGCTTTCGTGTCGGCCTCGTTCACCACCTTCAAGGCCACCACGCCGAGATAAACGTTTGAGCCATTAAATTCCGCCTTGAGTATGTCCTTCAGTTCACGTTTCGGCTCGGTGAACTTCGGATCCTGAGCATAGCGGTTGTCTGTCTCGTCCGAGATCAACAGCACGGATTTGAAGGGGCCGGGAAATTCGGGGTTCGCACGCAGCCAATCCTTGGCATCGGTAATCGCATGCAACACGGGCGATTCGTGCCAGAGGTCGCCGATGCTGATGGCGTTCACTTCGTCCATCACGCGCTTCACAAGTGAAGCGCGATCGAACTCGAGTCGTGTCGGTGGCAGGAGCGTTTGAATCGATTCCTCGGCCGTCTTTGCCCCGGAACTACGGCGACCAAACGTCCGTACCGTCACCACCGTTCCGGGTGGCAAGCCGCTCAAGACTTCTTCGAGCACCTTTGCCGCATCATCGAATTGCCCTTCCGGCGCGAGCACCGCAGGCGTGTCATCGGGATAAGGCGGAGGGCTCTTCGGTGCCTGCGGCGGCCGCATGCTGCCCGAACAATCGAGCACAATTACCACCGTGCCGTTGCCATGGCCGTACTTGGCCAGCAGAGCCGGATCGGCACGCACGGCAATCGCAGCGGCAGTGTCCGGCGGGAAGTCGATTGCCGCACGATCGGGTACGGGGTAAGCACTCGCGGGTGCGTTGCGAACGATGGTGCGGCCACGGTAAAAACCGGTCACGCGGATGTCACCCGGGATCGCTTCAGGAGAAGTCGGCTTGGGGTTGAGCGAAGGGCCGCGCACCTTGCGGACATACGGCGTGGGCGGTGCACCTGCCTCTGTGCCAAAGGGTGTGCGCTCGGCGATCGCACCAGGGGTTCGCGTGAAGGGGGCTTCATTCCAGAAGACGGGAAAACCCGGTCGGCCAGAACGATCCAGCACGCGTGTGAACCGCAACGCGAACTCGGCTTCCGGTTCATCGGTCATCACGAAGCGCGACGGCAGCAGCGGCTCCACGGGGAACGCATCTTCATCCACCGTGGCGAGCGCCGTGAAAGAATCCTTCGCATCCGCTGGCAACGGGGAGAGCTTGTCCGCGTCGGCACGAAGTTGGCCGATAGCGCGGAGATAATACTTCGAGTTGTTCTCCGCATACCAGTGATCGAGCAGCGTGCGCTGCCCCTGGAAAGCAAGCAGATCGCGGGCTCCCGCCCGGCGAAGTCGATCGGCAACCTGGGTGTGAACGCTGGGTGCGAGGTTGGCCGGCACCAGTCGCTGCCAGCGGTCGGTCGCACGGTCCGTTCCGGCGAATTGAGCCATCAGGGTCAGGGCATCGCCGAGTCGTGTCTCGGCATCCAGCAGTGCCTTTCGCCCCTCGGCACGCGCCGCAAAATCATTCAGGTGAAACTCGATCTGCTGGTAAGATTCGCTCGATTTTCCAGCCGAGAGTTCGCGGAAGCCGGGCTCACCGATGCGGGCAAGCTGGAACTGGCCACGACGACGAGCCACATCGATGGCCTGCTCGCGTGTGAGCGCTTGGGACACTTCGGGCAATGCCTCGGGCTGTGTCAGACCTGTTACCAGAAGTTGGCGAGTGACGCGGCGGTATTCGCGCAGTAGGTCACGCCGTGAGGCAGGTGAGGCACCATTAGCGGGTGGAGCCGTGAGCACGGCCTCCGCGCGATGCAGCCAGCGCACGGCCTCGGCTCGCGGTGTCTGGTTGCCTTCGAACTCAGGGTGAATCGCCAGGAGCGATCGCGTTTCTGCTATGAGCGAAGCGTCCAACTTTTCGAGTTGCGAGGCAAGCGTGCGGCCCTGATCGTTGAGCGAATTGAGAGGCGCAGTGGCGGGTGTCATGACGGCGAGAGGACCGGCAGTGTGAATGTTTGGCCAGATGCTCAGCACATTGCGATAGGCTGTTTCGCGCGCCAGTGAGTTCTCGCTTGTTGGATTGCTCACTGCACGGGCGAGCCACTCACCATAACCGGGCACGCGGCTCGCGGCTGAGTGCCAGGAAGCAACCAGTGTCCGCACCTTCGCAGCAAGTTCAAGTGCCTTCGCATAGTGCTGCCGCGCGGAGGCGATGTGAACATCGGCTCGTGCCCAGCTGGCTTCATCCGTGGCGAATGACAGATCCTCCGCCTGTCGGCGTTCTGTGTCACCGAGTGCGATCTGGTCCGCAACCCAGGCGAGGCAGAATTCGGAGTAAGGATATCCGTTCACCGGGATGGAAAGCGCCGCGGCCTCGGCTTCCCAACGGAGTGTGAGCACATCGCGAAAGATGGCCACCACGCGAGCGGAGTTCTCGGGCGGCACAGCATGACGCGCGAGCATGACCAGGAAGTTCAATTCGGCCGGCCGCAGTGCGAAGCCATCCGCGACAATGGGCAGCACCTCGGGAACCACAGCGAGCCGCGCGGGCGGATCATCGGCGACCCACTTCAGCAGTGCCCGGGCCCAGAGGATCCGAGCCTGGGCGGGTTCGTATGAAGCTGCGAGGGAGCGGACCTTGGCCCACTCGGTGGCACGCTGAGCGGTGGGGAGTGAGGGGTCCGCGACACGACCCACCGCAGCGACGATTTCCGTGGATGGTTCCGGGAGGAATGGCCAGCCACCGACACCGGCTGGGATGGCCAGAGTTTGCGGTGCAACGTCGAGGCGTCGGGCCGCCTCGATACGCTGCTTCGCATCGGTGGCTTTCACACGCACCGCTGATGCACCGGCACTGTCACCAGCCAGTGAAAGCTCTTCAAAGCGCAGCACCCACGCCTCATACTCCCGCCAGATCAAGGGTGAGTACGCCTGTGGCGGCGGAGTCCCCTGTGCCAGTGCCCGATATTCACTCCAGAGTTGTTCCACCTCGGCCGGCGGGTCAAAGGGCACCGGGGCCGCGGGCGTGTGCGCCTTTCCATCGGTCATGGCGAGATGCATGGCCGTGGCCCGCTTCTCGCCTTCCTCGCCTTGCGGCAGCAGCATCGGTATTTGCCGGGCCGCACGCTGATCACGCGTCCATGCCGTGACACGTGGCCGCACAAAAGTGATGAGCTCGGCCGCCGAAATACGCTTGTCGCCATCGCCGTCCGCTTCGCCATTCAAGCCGGTGGACACGTAGTGCGCAAATGCAGAGGTGCCCCATTCCGGGCTCACCCACGAGCGTTGATCTGGGCCGGTGCTGCTGAAGACGATCAGGTTCGGCACCGCAGCGATGGCGGGCTCGAGTTCCTGCAAGGCTGCTGCGAAGTCGTTGTGAACCAGTCCGAGATCGGCATAAGCCGGCACTTGCGTGGCATCGAGAATCAGCAATTTCTGCTTCTTGGCGGGTAGTGACGCAAGGCGGTCAATCAGTGCTTTGACGCGAATGCGTGACGAGCGATCGTTGGTCGCATCATCCGGGAACAGGAAGCAGCCTTCCTGATCGCGTCCGCCATGAGCGGCGAGGAACACCACCACGCACCTCTCGCGGATGCTTTCGAGTTCCGGGAGAAGTGGGCCGCGTTGGAAGCGGGTGGCTTCGGGTGCGCCGTTCAACCTGGGCCGGCGGCCGAACCAGCCACCGGGCTCGGAGAGCTTGGCGAGGTCACTGGCAGCCGCCTTGCCGTAAGGATTCACGGGGACGGTCAAATTCGTGTCGTAGCTCGCCCTCAGCACGATCAAGCGTGCGGGTTCAGGTGGGCGAATCCAGAGCGCCACCCACACCACGGCACCGAGCACTGCCAAACCCAGGCCCGCGACGAGCAGCAACTTCCACCAGCGCGGGCGATGGGTGCGCGGC